>JALUUL010000001.1 GCA_027021385.1 Planctomycetota bacterium
AGGCTTTGACATGTGGCGTGTCCTTCCCCCACGTCGGGGGCTGAGGGTGTCGGTTTCTTGTCCAGCACCAAGGATACGCCGCGTTTCGTTCGTCAGCTCACCGTCCACAGCTTTCGACCATATCTCTTCTGCGGATTCGGTGAGGCTCAGGGTAACGTCCCAGAAGTGGGTGGAAACTGGGGCCCGGCGATGTCCGTGCCGGGTGAGAGTGCGGAAGTGTAATCCATCGTTCCCGCGGCCTCCAGGTAGGCCTTGGCCGCGGGAACCGAGATCGGCTTCTGGGCGAGGTCCTCGGATGCCTGAACGGCGGCCTCGAGGAGGGTTTCATCGATCCGAACGCCGCGCCATTTCAGGCGATCGTGCTCAATGCTCGCCCAGATGAGCGTGAGGGCGGCTCGCTCGTTCGGAAAGCGCCCGACAACCCGAGTCCGGCGGCGGACCTCCTTGAAGGCCCGCTCGATGACGTTACTCGTGCGGATCCGTTTCCAGTGGGCTTCCTGAAACCGGTAGAAGGACAAACAATCGTCGAGTTCGCGCGCGAAGACTTCACACGCGGTGGGGAACTCGTCTCCGAACTTGCGGAGGAACCCCGCCGCCGCCCGCTTCGCCTCCTCGAGTCCTGCGGCGTGGAATACCTTGACGAGGCCTCGCTTGACCCGCGGCTGGTCCTTGCGGGGCACGCGGTTGAGGACGTTCCGAATCTTGTGCGCGGTGCACCGCTGACGCGGCACGACCATCCAGGTCTTCTTGACCGCCGCAATCAGGCCGCCATCTCGCCTGCATGGAGGCGACAGTCACCGAGTTTCCACCCACTGTCGGGATTCCTCCGGAGAAGGAGAACAGAGAAGCAGGAAGATTTGCGGTTCGACCGGAGATCGGTGCACGGACCTTGGGTCCGGAGGGTGTGGAGTGGGAGCCCTCCTCCGGGGAAGGGGGGGAATGGAGGAGGGCCGAGGTCGTGGGGTGGTTGGATTCCTGTGAGTCGGTTGTCGGGGGTCAGGAGAGGGGGCGGCCGAGGCCGGCGGCGCGGAGGGCGGCTTCGTCGGGGCCGCGGCCGGCGCAGCAGTCGGCGAGGCGGCCGTCGATGACGACGGCGGGGACCGAACGGATCCCCAGGGCCTTCGCCCGCTCCGCGACCTTCGGGTCGTTCATGTCGCGCAGCTCGACCACGCAGGAGGGGCAGGCCATAGCCTCGACCCGCTCGAGGACCTCGGTGCAGGCCGGACAACCGGCGCTGAAGACTTCAATGCTTCTCGTGCTTCCCATCGTTCTTCCTTTCTTGCAACACGGCGCGATAACCATGAGCGGCGATCGCGTCCAGGACAACGGACAGCTTCCCGCGGTCCGCGAGTTCGAGTGAGGCGCGTTTCGAGTCGTAACTCACCGAGACTCGATGCACCTCGGGAATCTTTTTCAAATCGGCGGCCAGGGTCGTGGCGCAAGCCGGGCAGGTCATGCCTTCGATCCCGAGTTCCAACAGGGCCGGGGAGTGTTCCAGGGGTCTGGAAGTGGGGCCGCTGTTCTCCTCCAAGGCCGAAGGGGGCGTCCCGTCCCCGAGCAGAACGACGACGGCGTTCGGGAAGACGGCGAAGCAAAGGACGAGGAGGGTGGAGAACCAGAGCATGCCCCGCTGGAAGCGCCGGAGGCCTGTGCTTCCGGCTGCGCAGGCCGCTCCCGGCGCGCACCGGGGACGCCGGAAGTAGGTGAAGTAGAAACCGGACCCGAGGAGGACGCCCGCCAACCCGAGAAGCGGCCAACGATAGCCCTCGAACAGGGTCGAGACCCCGGCCGAGGAGGTCCCGAAGGCGAGCAGGAGGAGCGGCAACCAGCAGCAGACCGAGGAGAGGGCCGCGGAGAGGACCGCGCCCGCGACGGCCCAGAGGCCTCTCCTGTCGGGGACGGGGTCGGGGCGGCCGAGAGGATGCGTGATCATGATCGTTCCTCCTTCCGACGTTTCCAATTCGGGGTTGCGGGGAACGATCCGCGCGAGGGGGATGGGCATTCATCCTGGTGGCCCGGAAGATTGGAGGAAGGCGACCCCGCGAGTCGCCGTCGCGCCTCCTCGATTGCGGCCTTCACCTCGCCGAGGCAGCACGCGCCCCTTGGATTCGTCTCGGGGCAACGGTCGAGTCCGCGGGCGCACTTCTCCCCGATGTCCCGGAGGATCGTGGACCCCTCGCCAGCGGCGGCCCGGCCTTGGACCTCCCCGGCCTTGTACCCGAAGCAGTAGCAGAGGGTCCGATCCGGTCCTCTCTCCTTCTGTCCGACCCGTATCCTCATCCCGCTCCGCGCGACGGTCTCCCCGGTCTCCGGGTGGAAGTAGACGGTCCCGCATTCGACGGAGGCGCAGAAGCGGAAGCCCTCGGTCGTCGCAAGCGCGGCGAGCGCCTCGGGTCTGACCAGGGAGGCGATCGTCACGGAGGGCGCCGGAGCCCCCCGCGCTCCGCATTCCGGACAGAGGGCCGGAGAGGACGCACTGCGGGGGGGCATCACCGGGCCTCCGGTCCGCTCAGGGCTTCGAGGATCGGGCAGTCGGCGACCGGGGCGTCGCGCTGGCAGGCCGCGATCAAGCTCTCGAGCGCCCGTTGCATCGCCTCGAGATCCCGGATCTTCCCCTCGATCTCGACGACCTTCGATTCCGCCCGCCTCCGCACGTCCTCGCAGCGCCCCCCGGAGGAGGTGCGCAGGTGGAGCAGCTCCCGGATCTCCCGGAGAGTGAACCCGAGTTCCTTCGCCCGCTTGATGAAGCGGATCCGGTCGACGGTATCCGGCGGATATTGCCGGTAGCCCGAGGGCCGGCGGGGAGGTTGGGGAACGAGTCCCTCCCGCTCGTAGAAGCGGATCGTCTCGACGCCGACCCCGGCGAGGTCCGCGACCCTTCCGATCCTCAAACCGGTCGTTTCCGACATCAGGACCTCCTCTGGTCCTCGAAGGAAGCGGGACCGGAAGGTCCCGCGTGGAGCCGGCCACCCGGCTCCGGATCGTCCTCTTATAGATACGGCCCGTACTCGACTACGGAGTTCAGGGTTTTTTCGAAAAAATCTTTCTCCTTCGTCCCAAGTCCCTGGAAACAAGTGCTTTCGAGGATTCGAAACGACGAAGAACGTTGGAGCCCCGAAGGCTCAGGGGGAGGAGGGACGGTGCGCGCGGTCGCCGCGAAGGCCGGAAGGGCCGGAGGATTCCTTGGATTCAGGCGGGGGGCTGCGGGCGGGGATGGAAGCGCCTCCGGGTCGCGAGGCAGATCCTGACGAGCATCAACATGACGGGGACCTCGATCAGGACTCCGACGACCGTGGCCAGGGCCGCCCCCGAGGCGAGCCCGAAGAGCATCGTCGCGGTCGCGATCGCGACTTCGAAGTGGTTCGAGGCCGCGATCATCGCCGAAGGCGCCGCATCCTCGTAATCGAGGCGCAGGAACCGCGCAGCGGCATAGGCCAGGCCGAATATCAGGATGGTCTGGAGGAACAGGGGGATCGCGATCCAGAGGATCGTGAGCGGACGCTCGACGATCACTTCCCCCTTGAAGGAGAACAGGAGGACCAGGGTCGCGAGGAGGGCCGTGACCGGAACCGGGGCCAGGAGACGCAGGAACTTCCGCCGGAACCACTCCTTCCCCCGGCCGCGCAGGAGGAGTTTCCGCGTCAGGATCCCCGCCGCCAGCGGGAGGGCGACATAGACGCCGATGGAGAGCAGGAGGGACTCCCAGGGGACCGGGAGCCTTCCGACCCCGAGGAGCAGGCCGCCCAACGGACCGTAGAGGAAGAGCATCGTCAGGGAGTTGATGGCGACCATGACGAGGGTGTGGCCGTCGTTGCCCTCCGCGAGATGCCCCCAGACGAGGACCATGGCCGTACAGGGGGCGATGCCTAGGAGGATGCATCCTGCGAGGTAGGAGCGCCACAGGGGGATCTCGAGCATCCTCGTCCCCTCGACCAGGACGACTCGTCCGGCCCCGTGCGCGGTCCCGGGAGGAAGGTCGAGACCCAGCGGCATCTTCACGAGATCGACGGCCTCCTGGCCGAATCCTCCCCGGAACAGGATCCCGAGGAAGAGATTGGAGATCGCGAGCATCGTGAAGGGCTTGACGGCCCAGTTGAGAAACAGGGTGAGGGCGACGGGTTTCGTGTTCCTTCCGGCCTTCAGGACCTCGCTGAAGTCGATCTTCACCATGATCGGATACATCATGAAGAAGAGGCAGATCGCGATCGGCAGCGAGACCACCGGCGCCCCATCGATGCGGATCGCGGAATCCTCGAGCCATCCCGCGAGCCCCGGGGCCGCCCTCCCGAGGAGGATCCCCCCGGCGATGCAGAGGATCACCCAGACCGTCAGGTAGCGTTCGAAGCCGCCGAGGGCCTTCTCGCTGTTTCTCGATTCCTTCGTCATCGTTTTCTTTCCGGGCTCGGGCCTGTCCTTACTTCTCGAAGCCGAGGTACGCCTCCTTCCGGAGGCCGAAGCCGAACTTCCGCAGGGCAAGGTCCAGGAATCAGGGGCCGGCCCCGGTCCTGCACAGCTCGCTCCGGTCGAGTCGGAGAATCTGGCGCAGGCGCCGGAGGTCGCTCCGGGCGCGCGGAAGGGTCCCGGCGTGACGAAAGACCCAGGCCAGCGCGCTTCGGGCGACCGCCGGGGTCTCGCGGCCCGCGAGCCGGTAGTAGACCCAGCGCCCCTCCTTGCGGAGCTTGACGAAGCCCGCCCGGCGGAGGATCGAGATGTGCTTGGAGACGGTCGAGGGGGCGAGGGCGAGGAGTTCGGTCACCTGGCAGACGCAGAGTTCTCCGCTCCTCAAGGAGAGAAGGATCCGGACACGGTTCTCGTCGGACAGGGCCTTCGCGACCTCGATCAGGGCTTCCATGTCGTCTCCAATTTCATATTTCGCCAAATGACGAAATATATGCTAGGGGCAATCCGGATCCAATCCTCTCAGGGGGGGAATGCGGGAGGGAGGAGGATGCGGGGGTGAAGGGG
>JALUUL010000002.1 GCA_027021385.1 Planctomycetota bacterium
GGGGTCGCCGTGAAGGACGGACGGGTCGCGGGGGTGGGCCCCGAGGCCGAACTCCGGGCGCGTTTCGAAGCGGCCGAGGTCCTCGAGGTCGGCGGGGGGATGATCGTTCCCGGCTTCGTGGACGCCCACACGCACCCGATCTTCGGGGCGACGAGGGAGGAGGAGTTCGGGAAGCGATGCCGGGGGGTCGACTACGTGACGATCGCGAGGGAGGGGGGCGGCATCCTCTCCTCCGTGCGTTCGCTCCGCGCGACCTCCGAGGACGATCTCACGCACCTTGTGGCGGGAAGGCTCCGCGCGTTCCTTGCCCTCGGGACGACGACCCTCGAGGCAAAGAGCGGATACGGCCTGTCGAGGGAGGACGAACTGAAGAGTCTTCGCGCCCTCCGGAGGGCCGCGGGTGAGGTTCCGGTCACGGTCTCGCCGACCTTCCTCGGCGCCCACGAGGTTCCTCCCGAGTTCCGGGAGGACCCGGATGCCTACGTCGAGAGTCTCGTCTTCGAGATGCTTCCGGCCGCCAGAGGGCTGGCGGATTCCGCAGACGTCTTCCTCGAGGCTCACGTCTTCGATCTCGAACAGGGTCGCAGGATCCTCGCCGCGGCGCGCGATCTCGGGTATCGGCTCCGGGTCCACGTCGACGAACTCTCCCCCCTCGGCGGCACCGAGCTGGCCGTCGAACTCGGCGCGGCCTCCGCGGACCACCTCCTGGAGGTCTCAGAGCGCGGGATTGAAGGGCTTTCCGGATCGGAGACGGCGGCCGTTCTCCTCCCCGGCACGTCGTTCTTCCTCGGGAAGGACCGCTACGCCCCGGGCGCGGAGCTGGCTCGACGGGGGGCGTTGATCGTCCTGGCGAGCGATTTCAACCCGGGTTCCTGCATGACGCGGAATCTCTCGATGATCGCGACTGTCGCTCGGCTTAAGTTCGGTTTCGATGGGATCGCCTGCCTCCAGGCCATGACTCTGAATGCGGCGGTCTCCCTCGGCCTGTCTCGGGAGCGGGGCAGTCTTCACGCCGGCAAGGCCGCCGACTTCCTGGTCCTCGATCTCGGGAGTCCGGAAGCCTTCGGCTACGCCTTCGGGGAGTCGCCGGTCCGCATGACGATCAAGGAAGGCCGGCTCGTCGCGGTCCGCGGAGTCCGGACGGCCCGTCCGGGCAGGGAACTCCCCTGGCCCGGGAGATGACGGCGCCGCGGGAGAGGCCTATAGGGAGCGGCGGGAACGACCTCCTCGTCTGCGTCCCGAACTGGTCGGAGGGCCGGAGGCCGGAGGTGGTCGAGACCCTGGTCCGGGCGATGGAGCGCTGCCGGGGTGCGGTCGTCCTCTCCGCGGAATCCGACCCCGTCCATCACCGGACCGTCACGACCCTCGCCGGAACGGCGGAGGCCCTCTGCGAGGCGGTCCGGGCCGGAGCGGGGACGATCCTGCACTGGGTCGATCTCGGTGCGCATGAGGGCCTGCACCCGAGGATCGGGGCCCTGGACGTCTGTCCCTTCGTGCCTTTTGAGGGGAACTCGATGGAGAGCGCGATCGCCTGCGCGCACCGGACGGGGGAACGGCTCTGGAGGGAACTCGGAGTTCCGGTCTACTTCTACGGCGAGGCCGCGAGGATCCCGGAGCGACGCGACCTCTCCTCGTTCCGCAACCTCGGTTTCGAGGTCCTGGCGGAACGAACGGACACGGACCCCTCCCTTCGCCCCGATCTCGGAGGACCTGCGCCCCATCCGACGGCGGGAGCGACCGCGGTCGGCGCCCGCGGCCCGCTGCTGGCCTTCAACATGGTCTTCGAGGCCCTCTCCCCGCGGGAGGCGCGCCGCGTCGCTTCCCTCGTCCGCGAGAGGGATGGCGGACTCCCGGGGGTCAAGGCTCTCGGACTCCCCCTCGGAGCGGGAAGGGTCCAGGTCTCGATGAACCTCGTCGATCCGGCGCGGACGGGACTCCTCGAGGTCTTCGATGCGGTCCTCGCCGCCGCGGAGGCCCGGGGGGGGAGGTTCCTCGAGTCGGAACTCGTCGGATTGCCACCCCGGGCCTTCTTCGACCCGTCCTGGGCTGGGGATCTCCGCCTCCGCGATTCGAAGCCCGAGCGGCGCGTCCTGGAGAGGAGGATGGCCGAGCGGGGTCTTCCCGTTGGAGGGGAGTGACCGGCCCGTCCCGGTCCTACCCCTTCCGCCTGCTTGCTGCCTCGAGGAGACGGGCGGCCAGCCGGGTCGCGGAGGCGAAGGTCGGACAGAGGACCTCGCCTCGGTCTCCAAAGGGGTCGATCAGGACCGCGTGGACTCCGGCCCCGAGGGCTCCCCGGACATCGACCTCGACCAGGTCTCCGGCGTGGAGGCAGGAGGAGGGCGGCAAACCGAGCCGGGCCGCGGCCTCAAGGAAGATTCCGGGAGAGGGTTTTTCGACGCCGAGACGACCCGAGTCCAGGATCGCGTCGAAGTATCCCCTGAGTCCCGCCCGTTCGAGTTTCGCCTCGACGGTTCCGTCGGCGTTGCTGACGACCGCGAGCTTGATCCCGGCCTCCTTCAAGCCACTCAGGCTCTCCGGAAGCCCTTCGGGGACTCTCGTCCAGATCCTGTCCGAGGTCCGGGGATCGGAAAGGGTCTCCGCGAGTTCCGCGGCCTTCCGCTCGATCCGGGCGGGGGGAAGGGCGCCTCCGCTCCGGCGCGCGGCTTCCTCCAGGAGGGAGCGGACGTAGACTAGGAGGGTCCCCTTCGATTCCGTGGAGCGGGCCGGGATCTCGGCCAGCCAACGGTCCACCGCCGGCCGGGCCGCCGCCTCCGCGCGTTCGAGCACGCCGGAGGAGAAGGGCAGGCCGTGCTCCCCGGCGAGTTCGCTCAGGAAGACGAAGTCCATCGATAACAGGGTGTTCCCCGCATCCAGGAACACCCCCCGGATCCCGGAACAGGGGATGTCTCCGATGTATGTTTCACTCCGCTCCGCGGTCATTCTCCTCGTCCTGTCGGCCGGGCTTCAGGGGCAGGTCCCCTGGTTGAAGGGGAAGACCGAGCCTAGGACCGGTTGCCCCCACTGCCAGGGTCTGGGGGCCAAACCCTGCCGGAAGCATGCGAAGAGGGTCTTTCGGTGGTTCGAGGAGGGCGTTACGCGCTTCTGTTCGGAGGCCGCCTCCTGCAATGTCTGCGGAGGGGCGCTCTATGTGGACTGCAAGCACTGCACGGCCCCGGGGGTCGAGAAGGCCCTCGAGAAGAGACGGGCCGTGGTCGCTGCCTGGCTCGAGGGGCGGAAGAAGAGGGTCGAGAAGCTGATCCGTCACGAGGTCCTGCACGGAGCCTCGAAGCATTTCGAACTCGTCTGCGATCTCAAGCCGATGATGGTCGGAAAAGTGCGCTATTCGACGCACATGCTTCTCCACCTCTACCTGGAGCGGTTGGAAGACCTCTATCGGGAGTTCGTGACGACGATGCAGTCGCCGAAAGGGAGGAGGCCGAACCGCGCGGAGGTCTTCCTGTGGAGGGACGGGCGGGATCAGGCTCTCGCGGCCTTGAAATTCTGCGGGATGGGTTCGAAGGGGGCCGGCGTCAAGTTGATGGGGTCGGAATCCGTCTACACGATGCGGAGAATCAAGAACCTGATCCGCAACGACGAGGATCTCCACCGCAATGTCGTCCACAATGTCGCGCATCTCTTGCTCGCGGGCACCCCCATGGAGAATTGGATCGGAAAGCTCAAGGGGGGATGGGTGGACGCCGGGGTCGGCCACTATTTCGAGTTCAAACTGGACGGGAAATGCACGAACTACTGCTACCAGGAAACCGCGACGAACCCGAACTTCAAGGGAGGAAAATGGCTCGTGCCCGTGCGGAAGATGTTGTTTTCGAGGAAACGGCCGAGTTTCGCCGCCGTTTCGATGAAGAACACCGACGAGCTGACGCCGAAGGAGCATGCCCTCTCGTTTTCCTGGGTCCATTTCCTGCTCGAGGGCGATCTCGTTCCGAAGGACCGGGGGAAGAAGTTCATGGTCCTCGTCGAGTCGCTGAAGAAGAAGGTTCCGACGCGGGAGGCCCTGAGGAAGGCGTACGGGATCGGCCCCTTGGCCTTCGAGGAGAAATGGAAGGAATGGGTCCTCGCGACCTATCCGAGCCGATGAAACCGAGCGCACCGCGTGACCGGTCCGCTCGGTTCTCGATGGTCCTCGTCCTGCCGGCTCTCCTCGCCGGGGGAGGGCTCAGAGCCCAGACCTATCTCGACCGGGAGTTCGAGGGACGATACTTCTACGGGCTCGAGATGGAGGCGGACCGTTCCCTGGACGGGGCCTCCCTGGAGACCCGGAAGGCGGCCGTCGCCCTCTTCCGCGACCAACGCCGGGCTGCCGTCTCCGGGTCCCTCGCCGGGGAGCGGGCACGGATCCTGCTGCGGATCCTCGCGATCCTGAGCGGAAGGAAATCCGGCGACCGCGCCTTCCTCGAGAGGGGGAACTTCTTTCTTCTCGCTCTTCCCGAGGTCCTGGACCCGGAGAAGAGGGGCCGGGATCTCCGGAGGGTCCTGGAGATGGCGAGCCGGATCTATCCCCTTCTCGATCCCAGCGTCAAGCTCGAGGATCCGGACTCCGTCATGCCCGGAGCCTCGGTCGTGCACCTGACGGCCCGGGCCGCGTTCTCGTGGAAGAAACCGAAGGATTTGAAGTTGGAGATGCGGATCCTCGACCGGAAGGGGAGGGTGCTCGAACGCGCCGAAAGGGGGGATGCGGAAGACGAGGAGGGTTGGCTCCGGCACGACCTGCATCTCCCTTTCGATCTGAAAGGTCTTCCCCCCGGCCTCTACCGGGGGAAGGTCCTCCTGGGATCGAGGACCGCCCCGATGCGTCCCGACGATCCGAGCCCCGAGAGGATCTTCTGGATCCGGCCGGGTTTCCACCGGGACGCCTGGCGGCTGCTCAAGGCCCGGGAGACCCTGTTGGGGCGGGAGGGTCCCGGCCGCCCGGGGCTCGATCCCCTTGCCCGCCTCGAGATCTGCTGCCGCGAGGTGACGAGGGCCCTCCTCGGAGATCCCTATGCCCTCAGATCCTGGCCGGTCCGGGCCCTGGAGGAGGGCCTCGAACTCGCCCGTCTCCTCGGAAAGGGGGAGAGGGAGAAGCGGCCCGAGAACGGGGACAGGGTCTACGGGATCCCGCTCGCGGGTGGGGCCGTGGTTCCGTTGCGGGTGATCTGGAAGGGGATCGCGGCGGAAGGGAAGGCGCGTTCGGGCGCAATCGTGTTTCCTCCGTCGGGCTGGGACGAGAACTTCCTCCTGGAAGGGCTTGGGATTCCCGAGGAGGACCTCCTTCCCGGGTCCGGAAGGCTCCTGGCCGTTCTGCACCTCCCCGGGGGGGAAGGCTATCTGCCCGAGGTCCAGCGTTTTCTCGAGCGGGAGTTCGGGCTCGCGGCCGGCTCGACGAGCCTGATCGGGGTCGAGGACGGCTGTTTCCGTGCTCGGCTGGGTCTCGGGCTGATGAAGGGGCCTTTCGCGCGTCTCGTTCTCGTCGGGCGGGACCTTCCCGACGCCTCCCTCCTCTCCTTCGAGGACTGCCGTCGGATCGAGGTCCGAGGAGCCTGGGGGAGACCGTCGTCGGAGGATTTCGAGGCCCTGCCCAGGCTCGTCGAGCGAGTAACCGGGAGGCGGGAACACCCCTCGCTTCGTCTCGACCCGGACTCGGATTCCCCGCGGTCCTTCGCGGCCGCAATCCGGGCTTCCCTGGAATGGGACCTGCCCGGGACGGGTCGATAGATGCCTAACGCGGGGTTCCGCGGAGGATCTCGGGAAGGGAAAAAGCCATGTCTTCCACCGGTTCCGATCCATCCTCGACCAGGACGGCCCCGAGTTCGGCGAGCCTCGCGAGGACGGCCTGGACCGAATGTTCGGGAGTCGAGGCTCCGGAGGTGACTCCGACGCTTCGGACGCCGTCGAACCAGGACGGGTCGATTTCGTCCGCTCCGAGGCAGAGGTAGGCCGGCACTCCCTGACTCTCGCCGAGTTCCCGCAGGCGATTGCTGTTCGAACTGGTCTTGTCCCCGATGACCAACCAGAGATCGACGGCGGAACTCTTGGCCTTCACCGCGTCCTGACGGTTCTGGGTCGCGTAGCAGATGTCGTCCGTTCGCGGAAGGACGAGGTCCGGGAAGCGCCGGAGCAGGACCTCGGTAACCCTCCGGGCCTCATCGACGGAGAGGGTCGTCTGGGTCAGGACCGCGACCCTGGAGGGGTCCGTAACCTCGACCCGTGCCGCTTCCTCCCGGTTCTCGATGACGAGCACGTGGTCCTCGGCCTCCCCGACGACTCCCTCTACCTCGACGTGATCGCGGTGCCCGACGAGGAGAATCGTGTAACCGCGGTTCGCTAGGCTCCTGGCCTCGATGTGGACTTTCGTGACGAGGGGGCAGGTCGCGTCGATGACTTTCAGGTCCCGGCTCTCCGCTTCCTCCACGACGGAAGGAGGGACGCCGTGGGCGGAGAAAACCGTCCAGCTTCCGACCGGGACCCTCGCGAGATCGTCCACGAAGACCGCGCCCTTGCGTTCGAGGTCCCAGACGACGTGGGCGTTGTGGACGATCTCGTGACGGACGTAGATCGGGGGGCCGAATCGGGAGAGGGCCCGCTCGACGATCTCGATCGCCCGCTCGACGCCGGCGCAGAAACCCCGGGGACTGGCCAGGTGGATTTCCATGGGGGCAGGGTAGGACGCCCCCGGCCGGTGGGACAAGGTTCCGGGTTCAGCGGAAGGCGATCGAGAGGAATTCCGCGATGTCCTTCGTGACGGAGGGGTGGTCGGCGCTCAGGAGTCCGGCGTGGTCGATCCCCTTGTGGATCCGGATCGTCTTGGCCTCGCCCGGAATCCTCTGGTAGAGGCCCCGCAGGAACGGAGGAGGGGAGACCTGATCCTCCTCACCTCCCACCATCAGGAGAGGGATGTTGCGCAGGGATTCGAGAGTCGGGTAGGGACGTTTCGGGTCCAGGTCCGTTCCGGCCAGTTTCCGGGCGGCGGCGAGGGCGATCGTCGCCGTGGGATGGACCGGGAGATAGAACCGCCGGAGCGTCCGTTTCAGGGATCGGACCGGAGATTCGGATGGGGCGACGAGGACGATGGCTCCGAGCTTCGGAAGCCGCTCCTCGAGTCTTAGGGCCGCGAGGGCCCCCATGTCGAAGGCGACGATCCCGATATCCTTCAGGGAATAGTTCTTTTTCTGGACCAGCCAATCGATCGCGGCCTTCAGGTCTTCCGCTTCCCGGATTCCGCCGGTCGACCAGAAACCATCGCTGAGGCCCGCTCCCCGGAAGTCGAAGGTCAGGAAACCCAACCTGCAGGAACGGAAGAGGAACGTGTAGAGGGGGGAGAACTGGGTCCGGTGGCCTCCCCGGCCGTGCGCCATCAGGATGACGGGTCTCTCCTTGACCGGGGAATACCAGCCGCGGAGGGTCATGCCCTCCGCGTTGACGAACTCGACCTCGCCGACGTCGACGCCCTGCGTCTTCGGGTGGGTCATCAGGCCGGTGCTGCTCCCGCCGATCAGGTACCAGACGATGCCCGCGGTGCCCAGGACGTAACCCAGGCAGACCACGACCCCGAGGATGACGAGCCGTCCGAGAAGACTCTTCTTCTCGGGCTTCTTGTTGCCGTAGGCCGGCATGGAACCGTACGTGCTTCTCATCTCCGCCCCCGAGAGCCGCGCTTTCCTCGGACTCCCGCGCCGGTGCAGCCGGGCTCTTCCGAGGAGCCTCCCCGACGATTCCGGGAATCGAAGGGTTCCTCTAGCATCGGATTCCCAGGGGCGAACCTTTTGCCCGATCACGCCCGATCCCTTCCCACCCCCGAAAGTCCCTCAAGAAGGGCTTCCCGGCCCGTCGAAGATCGGTAAGGCCGGATCGAGCCGAAGGAGGCGCCATGGCCGACAGGGAAGAACACCGACCCCCGGCGAAGGCCGGAGAGCCGATGACGGCGGAGAGGCGGGACGAGGAGCGGCGCCCGGTGGACGGGCGGGTCCTCGTAAGGATCCCTGAAACCTGTCTCCCCGGTCCGTCCCGGGACATTTCCCGGCAAGGGCTCTATTTCCTCACGGATCGACCGTTGAAGGTCGAGGTCGTCTTCGAGGACGGTACGGTTGTGGGGGGGGAACTCGTTCGTCTGGGGGTGGTCCGGGAGGGAGAGACCGGCATCGCGGTCCGATTCGCGGATCCGCTGCCCGAGCGGCTGCTCCCCCGGGATTGATGAAAGACTCCGTGGACCGGAAACCGAAGGGGGTGGGCCGGCCGCTCGAACTGCGGGCGGTCCTCTTCATACTCACGGCGGGGTTCGGTTCTACGGTTTGGAGGGTCCCGGGGATGCGGTCCGTGTCCGGAAGATCCTCCTTCGGATCCGAGGGGTCTCCTCGGTCCAGGTCGACGTCGTCCGCGGCAGCATCTTCCTCCTGGCCACGGGGGATCTGGATCTACGGAAGGTCCGGGAATCCCTCGCCCGCTCCGGCTTCCGCGCCCCGGCCCGGGAGGATTGAGCATCCCGGCGGCTCAACGGAGTCTCCCGCCGCGGGCCTCCTCGAGCAGGGCGAGATAGCTCTGGTAACGGAGTTCGTGGATGGCTCCCCTCTTCAAGGCCTCCTTCACCGCGCAGCCGGGTTCGTGTTCGTGCAGGCAGTCGTCGAAGGCGCATCCCCCCAGAAGGGCCCGGAACTCGACGAAGAGGCCCGCCGCCTCGCGGGGCTCGAGGGAGAAGAGTCCGAAGTTCCGGATCCCCGGCGTGTCGATGACGTGGCCGCCGAAGGAGAGCTTGAAGAGGGCCGCGCTCGTCGTCGTGTGCCTCCCCTCCAGGTGGCGTTTGGAGACCTGCCGGACGCGAAGGCCGAGACCCGGTTCCAGGCGGTTCAGGAGGGAGGTCTTGCCGACACCGGAGAGCCCGCAGAAGACCGAGAGACGGTCGGCCAGGATCTCCCGGAGCGCGTCGAGGCCCTCCCCGGTTTCCGCCGAGGTCACGAGACAAGGGACGCCGAGCCCGTCGTAGAAGGTCGTGATCTCGTCCAGGTCGCGGAACGGCTCCCTGTCCGTCCGGCTCCGATCCTTCCGGAACAGGTCGCTCTTGTTCAGGATCAGCCGCGCGGGGACCCCCTCGCGCTCGCAACCCGCGAGGATGCGGTCGACGATCCGGGGCCGAAAGTCGGGCTTGCGCAAGGAGGAGACGATCAGGACCTGGTCGACGTTGGCGACGAGGACCTGTTCCTTCCGTCCTTCCCCGGCGGAGGCCCTGGCCAGTCTGTTCCAGCGCGGCAGGCGCCCTTCGATCCTTCCCTCGCCGTGCTCGTCGAAGGAGAGGAGGACCCTGTCGCCGACGGCCACGGGCCGTTTCTCCCGGTTCCCTTTCGTGAAGAGCTTGCCGGCGAGAGGGACGCTCAGGACTTCGCCGTCGATCTCGACTCGGCAGGCCTTGGCGTCGATGCGGACGACGAGCCCGATCGGACCTTCCGGTTCCGACTCCCCGCGGCCCTGGAAGGGATCTTCGTTTCCGGTCATCGCCTCTTGGGGTGATCCTCCGTTCGGGTCATGCTGGCCCGCCGGACGGGGTCCGGAACTCCGTCTCCCTCCGGGTTCGGGAGGCCGAACGCGCCCCTGTCCCCGGGCGGGGAAGACGGACCCGATTCGGGATCCGGCCCCAGGATAGGAGGAGCCCCGTTGGAGAGGAATCCTGTGCCCGAGGAAGGCGGATTGAGTGGAGAGGAGGTCAAAGGGCCGGTGGGTCGGCTCGCTCCGAGCCCGACCGGAGCCCTGCACCTCGGAAACGCCCGGACCTTCCTCGCGGCCTGGCTGTCGGTCCGTTCCCGGGGAGGAGCCTGCCTCTTGAGGATCGAGGATCTCGACGGACCGAGAGTGAAGAGGGAGGCCGTCGCGGAGACCCTGGAGGATCTGTCCTGGCTGGGGCTCGACTGGGACGGGGAACCGATGCTCCAGTCTCCTCGGATCCCGCGCTATGAGACCGCGAGGATGCATCTCGAGGCCAAGGGATGGATCTACCCCTGCGTCTGCACCCGGAGCGAAATCGCGGCGGCGCAATCCGCGCCCCAGGGTCCGAAGGACCATGGGATGCGTTACCCCGGGACCTGCCGCGGGCGTTTCGCCGACGCGGCCCAGGCGCGGGCCGAAACCGGAAAGGACCCGGCCTGGCGCTTCCGGGTCCCCGAGGGGACCGTCGTCCCCTTCCGGGATCGCTTCCATGGAGAGATCGAGGTCCCGGTCGACGCGGAGGTCGGGGACTTCGTCGTCGCGAAGAGGGACGGCCAACCGGCCTACCAGCTCGCCGTCGTCGTCGACGACGCGGATTTCGGGATCGACGAGGTCTGCCGGGGCGACGATCTCCTCTCTTCGACGGGCCGCCAACTCCTCCTCTACGAGGCTCTCGGAGCGAGGCCTCCGGACTTCCTCCATCTTCCGCTCGTCGTCGGACCGGACGGGAGACGCCTCGCGAAGCGCCACGGGGACACGAGGCTCTCCTGGTTCCGGCGAAGGGGCGTTCCGGCGGCGGAGGTCTGCGGATTCCTCGCCTGGACGCTCGGCTTGCGTCCGACGAGGGAACCGACGACCCCGGACCGACTCCTCGCGGATTTCCGTCCGGAGGCGATCCCGAGGGAGTCCTACGTCCTCGAGGGCGACCCCTTCGGGAAGGGTTGAGATCCGAGCGGGTTTCCGAGAAACCCCTCCGTCCGGACACCGCGCCGCCGTTTAGCATGGTGGAGACGGTTCCCCCGAAGGACCCTCGGGGACGATGCGCATGAACGAATCCTCCAGACCGCCCCGTTCCCGAAAGGGTCGCGATCCTTTCCGGCCGGAAGCCCGGAAAGGGGAGGGGCCCTTCCTTTCGGGGGTCCGGCGGATCTCGTCCCGGAGCCATCCCTGGTTGAAACGATGCTCGAGAGTCCGGGAGGGCCGGGAACGGAATCTGCTCTTCGTCGAGGGGAAGCGGCTCGTCGAGGAGGCCCTCGAGGCAGGGCTCCGCATCGAGGCGCTTCTCGTGGATCCCGGAGGAATCGGTCCCGGTGACGGCGCTTTGATCGAACGGATCGAAAGAACGGTTCCGGGGGAGAGGATCCGGTTCGTCGATCGAGAGGTCTTGAAGACCGCCAGCGCCTTGAAAACTCCTCCCGGATGGCTCGCCCTCTGTATCCCCAGGGAAGCGGAACGGGATCCGGAAATCCTCCGGGAGCGAAAGGGCGGTGTCCTGGTCCTGGCGGGCCTTCGGGACCCGGGGAACCTCGGAGCCGTGCTCCGGACGGCGGAGGCCGCGGGGGTGGATCTCGCGATCGCCTGCGAGGGGAGCGCCGATCCCTTCCATCCGAAGGTCCTGCGTGGGGCGGCGGGGAGCGTGTTCCGCCTTCCGATCCTGAGGAGGTTTCCGCTCGGAGACCTCATCGATTTCACCGGACGGTGCGGCCTTCGTCTCTTCGCCCTGGACGCCCGGAAGGGGGTGGATTACCGGGATCCCTCCCTGTTCGAGGGGGGGCCCCCCGCCTTCGTCGTCGGAAGCGAGGCCGCGGGGATTCCCGAGGCCCTGCGGGCCGGGTGCAGGGGGGTCCGGATCCCGATGTCGGGGAAGGTCGAGAGTCTGAACGCCGCCGTGGCCGCCGCCCTGTTGATGTACGAATACCGCCGCTGGAGGGAGCGGGAATGAACGATCTCCCGCCTCTCGCCGAACGGATGCGTCCGAGAAGCCTCTCCGAGGTCGTCGGACAGGATCACCTCTGCGGCCCCGACGGCCCGTTGCGGAGGGCCGTCGAGGGAGGGGCGCTGCCCTCGATGATCCTCTGGGGTCCGCCCGGCTGCGGGAAGACGAGTCTCGCCGTCCTTCTCGCGGAGGGGATCGAGGCGGAACTCGTCCGATTCTCCGCGGTCCTCTCCGGGGTCCGGGAGCTTCGCCAGGTCTGCGGGGAGGCGAGGGAACGGCGCGCGCGGGGGGAGCGGACCGTCCTCTTCGTGGACGAGGTGCATCGCTTCCACAAGGGCCAGCAGGACGCCTTCCTCCCCTTCGTCGAACGCGGGGACGTCGTGCTGATCGGCGCGACGACGGAGAACCCCTCCTTCGCGTTGAACGCCGCCCTCCTTTCGCGGGTCGTCGTCTTCACTCTGCGTCCCTTGAGCGCGGAACGGATCCGGGAAGTCCTCGAGAAGGCGGTCGAGGATCGGGAGCGCGGCCTGGGGCGGAGGGTCTCGAGGGTCGAGGACGAGGCCCTGGAGGTTCTCGTCAGGCTCTCCGGGGGGGACCTCCGGCGCGGGCTGACCTTTCTCGAGGGAGCGGTCCTCGGCCTTCCCGGGAATAGGGATCGCCTGACGCGCGAGGACGTCGAGCGGTTCGCGCAACGCCCGGTCCTGCTGCACGACAAGAGCGGGGACACGCATTTCGATCTCCTGTCGGCCTTCCACAAGAGTCTCAGGAACTCCGATCCGGACGCCGCCCTCTTCTGGATGGTCCGGATGCTCGAGGCGGGGGAGGATCCTCTCGTCCTCTGCAGGAGGATGGTCGCCTTCGCGGCGGAGGATGTCGGTATCGCGGATCCGCAGGCCCTGCAGGTCGCGATGAGGACGGTCGAGGCCGTTCGGTTCCTCGGCCTTCCCGAGGGGAGGCTCGCGATGGGTTGCGCGGCGGTGTACCTCGCCCTGGCTCCGAGGAGCAACGCCGTCTATCGGGCGCTGCGGAAGGCCGCGGAGGCCGTTCGGGAGCATCCCGGAGCGAGGGTCCCAAAGGTCCTGCGCAACGCGCCGACCGAACTCCTGCGCTCCCTCGGGCACGGAAGGGGCTACCTCTACGCCCACGATCTCCCCGAGGGGATCGCGGCGATGGACTGCCTTCCGGAGGAGCTTTCGGGGAGGAGGTTCTTCGAACCGGGCTCCCGGGGTTTCGAAGTCCGCGTGCGACGCCGTATGGAGGAGATCGCCGCGCTGAAGGCGGGACGTAGGGAAAAGGGGACCGGGAATCCCCCCTCGGGCCGCGGTGATCCGGGAAAACTGCCGGAGTCCTGAGGAACCCCCGGGATTCCCGCCTCCCGCCTCGAAACCGCGGCGCTTGACGTTCTTTCCGGGATTGCAGACGATCGGATCTTCCCTCCCCTCTTCCTCGTCTTGCGAGGTCCGCAGATGTCCCGTTCTCTCCTTGCGATCCTCTCCCTCTTCTTCGGCCTCGTGATCACGGGACCGGTCCTCCACGCGGACGAGGACGCGATGCTCCGGGCGGAGATCGAACCCGGCCGCGATCTCTGGGTCGAGGCGCCGGTTCCCTTGAGGATCCGGTTCACGGGGGTCGAGGCCAAAAACCTCGCGCACCTCGCCCCCGGCAGTCTCCGGATCCGGCTGGACGGAACGGACCTGACGGATGCCTTTCTATTCCTCGCGGCCGCCCGAGGCGGCGTGAAGGTCTCGGCCGGAGGACGGACCGTCGAGTTCTCGCTCCGGATTCCTCTTCCCCCGGGTCGTCACGAGGTCGAGGTCCGTTACACGACGGTTCTCGGAGGGGGGCCGGTCTTCCGTCAGGCCTTCACGGTCTTCGACCGGGACCGCATCCGGAAGGACCTGGGGCTCCCCCCCCGCCGCGGAAGGACGCCCCCTCTCCGTCCCTTCCAGGCCCAGTTGCCGCCCCTGCGGCCCTCGGCTCCTCCGGTGGACCTCGTGCCCGAGGACAAGGCCTTCATCCATTCGGCCGCCGCCGACCTGAAGATCGTCTGGAGCCGGGGAGGAGCGGGGCTCCGCCTGGGGGCGTACAGGTTCCTGCTGGACGGGGTCGACAGGACCGCGAACTTCACGATCTATAGGGACTACGCGTTGTGGTCGAAGGCGCCGCTCTCGAACGGGAAGCACACGCTCGTGGCCCAGGTCGCCGACCAGGCCGGCAACCTGACCGTGCAGAGCGCGACCTTCCTGGTCTTCGACGGCAGCAAGCGGAAGCCCTGGTTCTTCGCCCCGACGAACCGGCCCCATCCCGTCGCGCACACCCACCACCAGTTCCAGTGGTATTCGGGAGGGTTGTCGAGCGCCTACTTCCACCACGGCGTCGACATCCGCGAACCCGTGGGCTCGAAGGTCTACGTTTCGGAGGGGGGACGGATCACGAACTTCTATTGGTACGGCAGGCGGCCCTACTACTTCGAGATCGAGATCACCGACGCCGACGGCTATCGATGGCAGTATCACCATGTCGATCGGAACACTGTCCCCGCCTCGATCGCGCAGATCGCCGCCAAGAAGGGCTCGATCGCCCGCGGCACCCTGATAGGCGCCAACGTCTACTGGCCGGCCCGCGCCTACGGGGCCCTCTTCCACCACATCCACCTGAACGTTCTCGGGCCCGACGGCCGGTACGTGAATCCCCTGAACCTCCTCCTTCCGATCACCGACACGAAGGCGCCGACGATCTCCAGGATCTACATCACGAGGAACGCCTCCTCCACCGTGCTGAATCCGCGAGGGGCCTCCGGCGCGACCGTCGGGGGCAAGCTCGACTTCGTGGCCCAGGCTCAGGACCTGGTCGGGACCCAGCCCTACCAGCTGACGATCTACCGGATGACCTGGCAGCTCAGGGAACTCACGGGAAACGGAACGCACAACGTTCCGGAGACCGATCTCTGGAAGTTCGATTTCCTCCCCGGAGGCGGAAACCGCAACGCCCATGTCTGGGACATCTTCCGCTACCGCCTCGTCGACGGTTTCACCTCCCTCTACACGCGGGGAAACTACTCGAGCCGGGTGTTCTACTACGTTCTTACGAACCGCGTCGGAAGTTCCGTGAACGACACTGCGGGATACTTCGATTCCGGGGCCAGAGGCCTCGACGGCAAGCTGCTCTATCCGAACGGGACCTACCGCTTGACCGTCAAGGCCTATGACATCCGCGGAAACACGGGGACCGCTTCGATCACGTTGAATCTCAAGAATTGAGGGGGGGAGGGAGCCGGCCTCCTCCCCGGATCTCCGACCGGGTCCGTTTTCGAGAACCCTTGGGTCCTCGATTCTTAATATAAACCCGCCGGGCTCAGCCCAGGAGGTCGGCGATGGCCTCCCGCTCGCGTTCGAGTTCGGCGATCGATGCGTCGAACTTGCCTCGTCCGAACTCGTTCAGTTCGAGACCCTGGACGATCTCGTAGTTCCCGTCGCCCTTGCAGGTCACCGGGAAGGAACAGATCAGGCCTTCCGGGACCCCGTAGGAGCCGTCGGAGACGACGGCCATGCTGGTCCATTCTCCTTCAGGGGTTCCCCGGAAGAGGGCCTTCGAGTGGTCCACGGCGGAACTGGCGGCCGACATCGCCGACGACTTGCCCCGGGCCTGGATGATGGCCTTGCCTCGTTCCTGGACGGTCGGGATGAAAGCCTCCACGAGCCAGGTCTCGTCCGCGACGACTTCCGCCGCGGGTCTGCCTCCGATCTCCGCGTGATGCCAGTCCGGATACTGGGTGTTGGAGTGGTTGCCCCAGATCACGACGTTTTTCACGTCCTTGAATGGGTGTCCCGTGCGGACCGCGAGTTGCGCGAGCGCCCGGTTGTGGTCGAGGCGCGTCATCGCCGTGAAGCGTTCCTTCGGGATGTTTCCGGCGTTGCGCATCGCGATCAGGCAGTTCGTGTTGCAGGGGTTCCCGACGACGACCACCCGGACATCGGGAGAGGCGGCCTTCGCGAGGGCGCGTCCCTGGGTCACGAAGATCGGGCCGTTCTCGCGGATCAGGTCGTTGCGCTCCATGCCCGGACCGCGGGGTTTGCTGCCGACCAGGAGGGCGAGGTCCGCGTCCTTGAACGCGATTTCGGGGTCGTTGGTGCAGACGATGCCTTCGAGAAGCGGGAAGGCGCAGTCCTCGAGTTCCATGCGCACGCCCTCGAGGGCCTCGAGGACGGGAGTGATCTCGAGGAGTTGGAGAACGACTGGCGTGTCCGGTCCGAAGATCTCTCCCGCGGCGATCCTCGGCAGGATCGCGTATCCGATCTGGCCTGCGGCCCCGGTGACGGCGACGCGTTTCGCGGCGGTCATGGTGCTACCTCCTGAAGGCGCTGATTCGAGGCGCCCGCACGGAGGGCCCGTGCGGGACGTTGTCTATTCCACCCCGGGGAGGACGGGATGCAACCTTGGAGGATCTCGATCGAGCGGCCATTGGTCGCGGGGCCCTGGCGGGGGCCCCGACCGGGACCTGCCTCAAGAGGCCGCGCGCTGGGGGGAGGAGGGAGTCTCCTCGTCCTCGAGGGCGTGGACGCCCTCTTCCCAGCAGAAGGTGACCCGCCGGCCCTCCGAGGTTCCCGGGATGTGGATGATCAGGGGCTGGATGGAGGGCACCCTGAGGCCGATCCCGCGCAGTTCGCGGATGCAGGATTCGATGGCCCGATCCTGAGTCTCGATCTCGAGGTCCAGGTCCTGGAGGACCCGGGTGAAGCCTTCGGGGCTCTGGCGGGCGGCGACCTGGACGATCTCCCTGCGTTCCGCCCTGAGCAGGGCGATACGGATCCGACGGTCGCGGATCTCCAAGGCCACCGATCGGAGGAGGGGCATCAGGGCCTGGGCCTCTTCGAGATTCCGCCGCCGTTCCATGTCGGCCTCCTTTGGATCGAGAACCCCACGCCGGGGCCGTTCCGCATCGAGAGGGCCTCGAGCTTACGAGGTTCCGTTCGCCGGTGAGTTTGTTACGGAAGTCCGACCTTCGGGCTTCCGGGGGGGAACCTCCCCTTCGCATCGGGATCTAGTCCGAAGCCCGTTCCGGGTTACGAGGAGAGGGGGAAAGCACTCCGCGGGAAATGGGGGATTTCCGAGCTTTCCGGCTTGACGGGTGGGGGAGATTCGTTCTCGTTCCCTCTTTGGGGGATCAGCGGTCCCGGGTCCAAGACTCGGTTTCGATCTTCTTCTGGATCTTGAGCAGGGCGTCGAGAACGGCGTCGGGGCGTGGGGGGCAGCCGGGAACGTAGATATCGACCGGGAGAATCGTGTCGACACCCTGGACGACGCTGTAGTTGTCGTACATCCCCCCCGAGGACGAGCAGGCCCCCATCGCGATCACCCATTTGGGATCGGGCATCTGCTCGTAGACCATCCGAACCGAAGGAGCCATCTTCCAGGTCACGGTACCGGCGACGATCATCAGGTCCGCCTGCCTGGGCGAAAAGCGCATGGCCTCCGCCCCGAAGCGGGCCATGTCGTAACGGGGGCCGACCATCGCCATCATTTCGATCGCGCAGCAGGAGAGTCCCATCGGCATCGGCCAGAGGCTGTTCTTCCTCGCCCAGTTGATCAACGCGTCGAGCCGGGTCGTCAGGAAGGAGGCTTTTCCGTCCTTGACGTGTCCGGCGGCGGATCCCTGGAACAGCGACATGTCCTGAGCCATCGTCTCGTCTCTCCGATTGGGGTCCCCCGAGGGCCGCGTCCTCGCGATCCTCGGGCGATCCGGCGAAGGGTCCGGGAAAGGACCGGCCCCGGAGGTTTTTTAGGGCCGAGGAGGGGCGGGGCCAAGCCCGGGTTTCCATCCCCCGGCCGGGGAAGGCCCCCGGAGGGGGGCTGCGCTTTCCTGCCGCTCCCGGCATGGTCGAGATCCCTCCCCCGGAGGGCTAGGATCCGCCCGGTCCCCGTCCGAGGTCCCCGGGGCGTTCCGCCGGGTTCCGTGGCGGCGCCCGTTCGAAGAGGAGCAAGGAGCCGTTCTCGATGGTCGAACGCGACGAGATGGAATTCGACGTCGTCATCGTCGGAGCCGGACCGGCAGGTCTCGCCTGCGCATGGCATCTGCAGAACCTGTGCGAGGCCCACAACGACAAGGGCGAGGGAGAGAGGATCGAAAAGGAGATCGTCGTCCTCGAAAAGGGCCGGGAGGTCGGCGCCCATATCTTCTCGGGAGCCGTCATGGATCCGAGGGGCCTCGAAGAGATCCTGCCCCGCTGGAAGGATCTCGAACCTCCGATCGAGGCCGAGGTCGGCGCGGATGAGATGTGGCTCCTAAAGGAGGGGGGGAAGGCCTCCAAGGTGCCTTTCACTCCCCCGTCCTTGAGGAACCATGGAAACCTCGTCGTCTCGTTGAACCGTCTCGTCCGGTGGTTCGCGGAAAAGGTCGAGGAGAAGGGCGTCAGCATCTTCCCGGGTTTCCCTGGGAGGGAACTCGTCATGGAGGGGGATCGGGTTCTCGGGGTGCAGCTTGCGGACGCCGGTCTCGACAAGAAGGGCGAGCCCAAGGGGAACTACGAGCCGGGCGCGCGCGTCCTCGGAAAGGTCACGGTGCTGGCCGAGGGCAGCCGAGGTTCGTTGGCGAAGGGTTTGATCGGGAAGCTCGGCCTGCGCGGAAGGAACCCCCAGGTCTATGCGACCGGAGTCAAGGAGGTCTGGGAGGTTCCGGAGGACCGTTTCCCCGCGGGATCCGTCCTCCACACGATGGGCTGGCCCCTTCCGAAGGAAGTCTTCGGGGGAGGATGGGTCTATGGAATGGGGAAGGGACCGGAGGGAGGGCGGCTCGTCTCCGTCGGGCACGTGACGGGGCTGGACGTGGGAGACCCCGCGAACGACCCGCACCGCTACTTCCAGCTCTACAAGACGCATCCCAAGATCCGCCGGATTCTCGAAGGCGGGAAGATGCTCGATTACGGCGCGAAATCGCTCCCGGAGGGAGGGCTTTTCGCGATGCCAAAGGCTTTCGGGGACGGCTTCCTGCTCTGCGGGGACGCCGGCGGCTTCCTGAACCCGATGCGCCTCAAGGGAATCCATCTCGCCTTCCTTTCGGGGAAGCTCGCGGCCGAGGCCGTCTTCGAGGGCTTTTTGAGGGAGGCGCGGGGCGAGGAGGTCCTCGAGGGGGGAGTCCTTCCGAGCCGGATGTTGGCCTCCTACCGGTCGTCCTTCGAACGTTCCTGGGGCTACGAGGAGATGCGCAGATCACGCAACTTCCACCAGGGTTTCGAGAGGGGGCGCACCGCGGGACTGATCAACGCGGCCTTCATGACCCTCTTCGGGGGCAAGGGAACCTTGTGGCGTGACGGACTGAAGAACCGCGAGAGCCACGAATACATGCGCAAGCTCGACGGGCGCGTCCTGGAGGATCCTCCGAAGCTGCCCGAACTGGGAAGCCTGACCTTCGACAAGCTCACCGACGTCTATCACTCGGGGACGATGCACGAGGAGGATCAACCCTGCCACCTCGTGATCCGGGAGCCGGATGTCTGCGTCGACCGCTGTACGAGGGAATACGGGAACCCCTGCCGCTTCTTCTGCCCGGCTCAGGTCTACGAGTGGGAGCGCGGGGAGGACGGAGCCGCGCCCGGCCTCAAGCTGAACCCGAGCAACTGCGTCCACTGCAAGACCTGCGACATCGCCGACCCTTACCAGATCATCGATTGGGTCACGCCCGAGGGCGGCGGCGGCCCGGGTTACCGCCTTCTCTGAACTTCGCCTCCTCTACGGGAGTCCAGTTCCCGCGCTCGCTCCATTCCCTTCCCGTGCCGGAGAGGGGGCGGCCGGAAGCCGCCGGGGCGGAACTTGTTGTAGAGGATCCAGGAGAGCACGGAGAGGCCGTGCTTCTTCATCTGGTCCCTCGTGTTGCAGAGCAACCAGACATCCTCGGAGGATCTCGTGCTTTGAAAGACCTTTGCGGCCTTCGGCGAATCGAACAAGTCCTTGAGGTTCTCGTGGTCCGAGAGGGATCCGATCTCGGTTCCCTCGGCCAAGGCCTACCTGGAGGCCGCATGAACGATGGATTACACTTCCGCGCTCTCACCCGGCCCGGACATCGCCGGACCCCAGTTTCCACCCACTTTTAGGACGTTACCCTTCCTTCCTGGGGGTGTATCAGTAGCGGTGTAAATTCGCTGGCCGCCTGACCGAGCGGAGGAAGGGCTCCCGCCCCCGAGAGGAGCCCTTCCGGAGCGATCGGTTGGCGTGGCCGGCCATCTCGGTGTTTCGTGTTGATCACCTACGAACCCCACGAGGCACGAGATGACCCACCACGAACCCGATTCTACGATGATCGCCATTGCCCTGGAACTCCTGACGGAGAATGGACTCGAAGAGGTCGGCTCCGTTGTCCAGATCCTGATCAACGAAGCCATGCAGCTCGAGCGGTCGGCCTTCCTCGAGGCTGGCCCCCACGAACGGACCGAGGACAGGCGGGGATACGGGGGCGGCTTCAGGGCCAAGCGTAGGAAGACCCGCCTCGGGGAACTCGACCTCAAGATCCCTCGCGTCCGCAATCTTCCCGAGGGCGCCGATCCCTTCTACCCCAAGGCCCTGGAGCGCGGCGAGCGCAGTTGGACGAGGAGATCTCCGAGTGGCGAAACCGGGAGCTGGGCGAGTGCAGATACCTGATCCTTGATGCACGCTACGAGAAGGTGCGGCACGGTGGCAGCATCCGAGACTGCGCGGTGCTGATGGCGGTCGGTGTCGGCGTGGACGGCAAGCGAAGCATCCTCGGTGTCAGCGCGGCACTCTCCGAAGCCGAAGTCCACTGGCGGACCTTCCTGGAAGAACTCCGGGCACGAGGTTTGTGTGGGATGCGGATGATCACGAGCGACG
>JALUUL010000003.1 GCA_027021385.1 Planctomycetota bacterium
ACCCTCTTCTATCTCCCTGGGGGAAAAGGGTTTCCGCGTCCGAGGGCCGAGGGGCGGGGCCCGCGGGCCATGGAGGGGGGCCGGCGCCCGATCGTTTCTTCCAGGTGACACGAGGGGGGAGGAGCGGGGGTAGGATGGCGGGGAACGGACCGGGGGGAGCGGGGAGGATGCGTGCCGGAGGCGGATGGGGCGTCCGGGGAGGAAAACCTTGAGAAGACCCGGAGGAAGGAGGCGGTCGGGTCCCCGAATCCGCTGGGCCCTGCTCGCCCTGCTGGGGCTCCTGCTGTGGCGGGGCTCGATCCCCCTTCTCGGCGGCGGCGGGGAGGAAGGGCTCGCCGGGGACAAGGAGGAAAGTCTCGGCGGCGGTGAGAGAAACTCTCCGGGTGAAGCGCCCGCTCGGGAGGCGGGGGTCGGGAAGGCTCTCGCGGATCTCCTCGAAGGGAGGCGGGCCGGACTCCGCTGGATGCTCGAAGCGCGCCGCTGGGAGGACTTGCGGGGGCGCCTGCGCGACCTCCGGGTCTCCAAGCGGGAGGCGGACCGGGTCCTGGCGGAGGAGTTCCGTCCGCTTTGCGAGGGCGGGCTCGCCGCGGAGCGGGAGGCCCTCCTTCGCGGTGCGGATCTCCGGGACGGGGGGCGGGCCTTCGCCCGGCGCCTCGAGGATTTCGGGAGACGCGCACCGAACTGCGGGAGCGCCCTGCTGCTCGAACTGGCGCGGCGGCTGCCCCTTTCCGAAGGACGCCGCCTTCCTCCGCTCCCCCTCGCCGCCGGCGGCGCCCTCCTCGAACTGCGCGGGCGCCGCTGGCTCCGCCGGGCCCGGGGAGCTTCCGGGTGGAGGTTCCGCCTCGAGTCGGCCTCGAGCCTGGACCCTTCCCTCCTCCTCGAGGGGCTCGACGCGCTGGGGAGGAAGGAGCCGCGGACGGCCCGGACCTGGATCCGGCGCCTCGTGCCCTGGCTCGTCGAAACCCGGAGGACGGCCCTGGCCTGGCGGGTGCTCGGGCGGGCCTTCAGCCTCGGGACTCGGCGGGAGGACCGCCGGGGGTGAGGCGCGCGGGATCCCCCTCGAGGGGAACCGGCGCGCCCCGTTCGGGGTCCTTTCCCAGCACGAGGAGGAAGAGGACCAGGAACAGGATTCCCCCGGCCAGGGAGAGGGGCCAGAGGGAGGGACCGAGGAGGGTCACCGGCAGGTAGCCGAGGACGAGGGCGGTCCCCATCGTCAGGAGGGCGTAGGGGGCCTGGGTCTTGACGTGGTCCATGTGGTCGGAGGCCGAGGCCACGGAGGAGAGGATCGTCGTGTCCGAGATCGGCGAGCAGTGGTCCCCGAAGATGCTTCCCTCGAGGACGGCGCCGATCGTCAGGATCATCAGGGCGGGGCCGCCGAAACCCGAATCCTCGCCGAGGCGGTGGGAGAGGAGGACGACGTTCGGGAGGAGGATGGCCATCGTCGACCAGGAGGATCCGGTCGCGAAGGCGATGAGGCAGGAGAGCAGGAAAAGGATCGAGGGCAGGAGGACCGCGGGGAACCCCTCCCGGACGAGGGCGACGAGGTAGTGCGCGGTGCCGAGTTCCTCGCAGGCGAAACCGATGCACCAGGCGAGGATCAGGATGCCGACGGCGAACACGAGGGCGCGCATCGACCCCAGGGCGGTCTTCAGGATCTCGAGGGGGCCGAGAAGGCGCTGGAGGAGGGCGAGGAGGGCGGCGAGGAGGGCGGCCGCGGCCGAGCCCGCGAAGATCGCCCAGGTCGAGTCGGCCTTCGCGAGGATGTCCCGGAAACCGAAGGATTGAAGCCCCTCCGCCCGGAGGGCGGCGACTCCGGTCGCGTGGATCTGCTGGATCGTGATCCCGATCAGGGCGGCGAGGGGGAGCAGGGCGTTCCAGAAGCGGGGCGGGACCCCGGGTTTGGCCGAGGCGTCCGTCAGTGCGGAGGAGACGGTCGGGCGGGCGTCCTCGGCGAGGACCTTCCCGGTCCTCCGCGCCCGGCGTTCCGCGGCCAGCATCGGACCCCATTCCCGCTTCAGGAGGATCGTCAGGAGCACGAAGACCAGCGTGAAGAGGCAATAGAAGCGATAGGGGAGGGTCTGGAGGAAGACCTCGAAGCCTTGGCTCTCCTCGTAGGGGAGTCCGTCGGGCCCGGTGACTCCGGGAAGGCGTCCCGCGAACTGGGAGACCTCGTAGGCGACCCAGGTCGAGAGCATCGAGAGTCCGGCGACCGGAGCGGCCGTCGAGTCGACGATGTAGGAGAGCTTCTCCCGGGAGACCCGGAGCCGGTCCAGGAGGGGGCGCATCGTCGAGCCGACGACGATCGTGTTCGCGTAATCGTCGAAGAAGACGAGGAGGCCCATCAACCAGGTCGCGAACTGGCTGCTCCTGGCGGTCCTCGCGAGATGCTTGACGAGTCCGACCAGGCCCTCGATGCCGCCCATGCGCGTCATCAGTCCGATCGAGGCGCAGAGCAGGAGAATGAAACCCAGGATCTGGAGCTTGAACTCCTCGCCGAGGGCGCGCCCGACGATCCACTCCGAGGCCATCAGGGAGACTCCTCCGAGGAAGCCGCGGGCGAGGACCGCGCCGAAGAGCACCCCGGCGAAGAGGGCCGGGATCGTCCGCCTCCAGAGGACCGCGAAGAGGATCGCCAGGAACGGGGGAAGGAGGCTTCGGAAATCCGCGACCGCGGTCCGGGGCGGCGCCGCTCCGGGACGGAGGACGGAGGGGGGGACCGCGAGGACGAGCGCGCCGGGGGCCGGCCGCTCGAGCTTCCACGCCGGGCCTTCGCCGGGGGCGATCCAGGATCCGTCCGCCGAGGACGCGTAGTCGCGGAAGGCCTTCCGGAGGTCGGCCCTGAGAGCGGCCGGGATCCCGTCCCCGAAGTCCAATCTCGCGGAAACCCTGGTTTCCGAGGGCCGGAGGAGGTCCCCTTTCCTCAAGGAATCGAGCAGGCGGGTCAGGCGTTCGGGGCCCTCGGTCCCGAGGACGCGGTCGGGGTCCGGGCGGATGGACCAGAGGAAGACGAGCAGGGCGAGAAGGCCCGCGGCGGTCCACCAACTGAGCTTGCCGGACATGCGGCCAGGATTCCGGATCCGCGCCCGAAGTCAATGCGCGCTCGGATGGAACCCGGGAACGCAGGGGTTATGCTCATTCCCCGTGACCCCCCTGCTGCAGTTCTCCCTGACCTTCACGACCCTCGTCGTGCTGGCCGTGATCCTCTATCTCCGGTTGCGGCATTACGAGGCGTACCTGCGGGATCTCGAAGGGATCAAGACCCTGAACCAACGCCTGAAGGCCCTCGTCGACGGACTCCAGAGCCTCGGGACGAAGAGGGTCGAACTCCAGCTCCAGGAGATCCAGGAAGTGCTCCAGGAGATCCGCAACGGGATCGCCCAGTGGCCGGGCAGGGAGAGCGAGGGGTCTCCCTCGCGGAGCTCTCCGAACCTTCTCGACATCTGCGAGCGGAAGCTCTATGCGATGGGCTACGAGGAGGTCCGGGTCCTGTCCGACCTCTCGGGGGTCAATCCCCTGGAGCCGGTCCGGGTCGTCGTCGAGGCCCGCAAGGACGGGGTGGCCTGCAAGGGACATCTCGTGCTCCACGGGTCGGCGGTCACGGAGATGGACCTCCAGCGGGGGTATACGAGCTTCCCCTGAGCCCGGCCCCGGTTTCCGCGGGTTCCCCCTTCCCCCTCCGATCGGGTGCGCCATGACCGAACAGTTCTTCCGGGGCCTCGAGGCCACGACGATCCGCCGCTTGAAAGAGCACGTGGGCGAGGAGGTCCTCGTCCAGGGCTGGCTCTACAACAAGCGGGGGAAGGGAAAGCTGCAGTTCCTTCTCGTCCGGGACGGGACGGGGATCGTGCAGGCCGTGGCCGCCAAGGGAGCCCTTCCCGAGGAGTGCTTCGAGGCCGCGAAGGCGATGACGCAGGAGTCCTCCCTCCGTCTGACCGGAAAGGTCGTCGCGGACGAGCGGGCTCCCGGAGGGGTCGAGATCCAGCCGAGCTGGATCGAGGAGGTGCATCGCAGCGAGGAATACCCGATCACGAAGAAGGAGCACGGCACGGCCTTCCTGATGGAGCACCGGCATCTCTGGTTGCGCTCGAAGAAGCAGACCGCCGTGCTCCGGATCCGCGACGAGATCATCAAGGCCATCCGCGACTTCTTCTACGAGCGGGACTTCGCCTGCGTGGATTCCCCGATGTTCACGCCGAACGCCTGCGAGGGGACGACGACCCTCTTCCGGGTCGACTATTTCGGCGAACCGGCCTTCCTGACGCAGTCGGGGCAGCTCTACGCCGAGGCGACCGCCATGGCCTTGGGGAGGGTCTACTGTTTCGGCCCGACCTTCCGCGCCGAGAAATCGAAGACCCGCCGGCACTTGACCGAGTTCTGGATGGTCGAGCCGGAGGCGGCCTTCTTCGACCTGGACGACGTCATGGCCCTGGCGGAGGACTTCGTCAGCACGATCGTCTCCCGCGTCCTCGAGAACCGGGCCGAGGAACTCGAGGTTCTCGAGCGGGACACGGCCCGCCTCGAGGCTTCGACGAAGACGCCCTATCCGCGGATCACGTACGAGGAGGCCGCGAGGATCCTCTGCGAGGAGGGGGACGGAAGCTTCGTGAAGGGGGAGGACTTCGGCGCCCCTCACGAGACCCTGCTCGGCGAGCGCTTCGACCGGCCGGTCCTCGTGCACCGCTGGCCGAAGGAGATCAAGTCCTTCTACATGAAGCGGGATCCGGAGAGGCCCGACCTCGTGCTGGGAGTCGACATGATCGCGCCTGAGGGTTACGGGGAGATCATCGGGGGGTCCCAGCGCGAGGACGACCTGGACCTCCTCCTCGCGAGGATCGAGGAGGAAGGCCTGGACCGGGAGGTCTTCTCGTGGTTTCTCGATCTTAGGCGGTACGGAAGCGTCCCCCACGGGGGATTCGGGCTCGGGCTCGAGCGCACGGTCGCGTGGATCTGCGGCGTCGAGCATCTCCGGGAATGCATTCCCTTCCCGAGGATGCTGTACCGGATCTATCCCTGAATCCCGGGGGCCCCGTTCCCGGGGGCATGAGGAGCGGGGGTCATTCCTTCCGGCCGGAGGGGGGGCCCCGGAGACCTTCGCGGATCCGAGAGGCGGAGGGCATCAGGACCCGGATCCGGAATCCCGGCCCGAGGAGCGCCCATTGAGGGCGGAAGCGCAGCCCGTTCTCGAGGAGGGCGGGGGCGGTCATGTCCGGAAGCCGGAGGAGGAGGAGGCGCGATCCGAGGGCCTTGCCCCGTTCCCGGAAACCCTCGAGGAAGGTCTCCTCCGCTCCGGGGGCCAGGAGCAGGACCCGGCAGGGCCAGGCGGCGGGTCGCCGGGGGTCGAAACCCAGGCGGCCGAGCAGGGTGAGGCATTCCTCGAAACCGCGGGGAGCGACGAGGAGGAGATGGCTGTCCTTCGGAGAGGGAGGGTTCCGGCTTCCTTCCGGGGAGACCCAGCCCTTGGTGGGGAGGCGAAGCCGCCTTCCCGGGGCCGCGGGACGGATCCTGAGACCCTGGAAGCGCCGTCGCGCGGCCTTCGCGTAGCGCGTTCCGGGAAAGCGCTTCCAGACCTCCGCGTAGATCCGCGCCGCCTCGCGGTCCTGTCCGAGACCCTCGCGGGCCTGCCCTTCTCCGAGAAGGCAGCGGGCCCGCACGTCGACCTCGGTAGGAGGGGTCCGGTTCGCGAGTTCCCGGAAGATCCGCAGCGCCTCGCGGAAGCGCCGGCAAGCGAGATCCAGGACCGCGAGGCGGACGCGGAGCACGCGGCCCTCGGTCTCCGGGATCCCCGGGGCCGCGGCGAGGTAGGCCGCGAGAAGGGAGCGCCGGCGGTTCGGGGGGAGGTCCGGGTCCTCGAGCTTCCGGCGGAGATCCTCGACCGGGGGCGGCGAGGGGGCGGGTCCTCGCTTCCCGGGTCCCGGAGTCTGCTCGACCGTGGGGGAGGGACGCGGGAGGGGGGAGGTTTGCGCGCGGAAGCCGGCCGGCCGTGGAGGGGGGAGGGCGGCCGTGAGCGGGAGGATCGGAATCAGGAGGCCGAGGATCATGACCGCCGCCGGTTCGAAGCGCGGAACAGTCCGCTCCGGAGTTCGGCCCAGGGGAGGTCCGTGAACCCGGGAGGAGGGGAGAGGGGCACCGCGTCCTCGGGGAAGCGGGGGCGGAGCGCGGGTAGGGCGCGGATCCGTTCCCGGAACGCGGCCTGCCCCTTCCGGAGGTCCGGGGCGCCCTGGTTCACGTCGTAGAAGGGCGGGGTCTTTCCGGCCTCCCGGATCCGCTTCTCGAGGAACAGGAGAGCGATTTCGCGGGGAAAGGCGAGGCGGTCGGTCTTCGGGATCCCGAAGAGGCGGTCGGTCTCCTCGGATCCCGGAAGGAGGGCCCCGAGGACCGCCAGGCAGAAGTCCTCCCCGATCGGGAAGCCCATCTCGGCCAGGGCCGAGGCGGCCCGCGTGCGAAGGGCCAGGTCGAGGTCCCGCTTCCGCATCAGGAAGAGGAGGGCGGGGGCGCCGGCGGGTTCGGAGGCCCCGGCGATCTCATCGATCGCGAGGAAGACCTTCTTCGGGTCGGAACTCCGCAGTCCGTCGGGGATCCTCGAAAGGGTCCCCCGGCAGGCGCCGGCCGGGAGCAGGAGAAGGGGGAGGACGGCTCGGGGGAGGCGGGTTCTCATGGACCGGGACGAAGCTACCCGATCCCGGCGGTCACGGCGAGCGGGTCAGTCCTCCTCGCGCTCGAGGTCGGTGGGTTCGCCCCGCTTCCTGCGGAGCATGGCCGAGGCGGCGAGACCCGCGCCGACGAGGAGGAGGGTCCCCGGCTCGGGCACCGAGGGGGGAGGGGGATTGCCGCCCGATCCCTTGCCGCCGCCCGCATGGTCGCCGCCGCCCGGATCCCCGACCGGTCCTCCGCTCCGGTTGCGGGACCCTCCGCTCGGCAGGGCGTCGCGCCGGGGGGCGGGGACGGGCGCGCCCTTGGGGGTCGGCTGGAACACCCTTCCGTCATCCTTCGGGAGATCCACGGAGGGACGATCCAGGGGTTTGACGGCGCCGTTCCGGTTGCAGGATGCGAGCGGCAGGAGAGCCAGGGCGAACAGGAGCGCGGCGTTTCGGATCGGGTTCATGGGATGTTCCGTGGTCGAGTCTGTTTCATTTCCGAGGATCGTCCATGACGGACGGAAACGGGCGTGAAACCGGAAGCAAGGCGGATGCCATGCGGGTTTCCGTTTCCGGAAAGGTGGGACCCGCGGAGCGAACGAATCGGGCGGTGAAGGAAGGAAGAAAAGGGAGAGGCCGTTCCCATGGGGGGTGGGTCGACCCTCCGGCGAGGAATAGTCGCATCGAGAGGAAAGGCAACCGGAAGTCGGCCCGGATTCCTCCGGAGTGCGAAAGTCCCGACCCTCCGGAGGGGACGTTGCGGGGATGCGACGCGTGTCGCTTCAATGCAACGTCAAGCGGCGTTTCGGGAAGGCGAGAAGGCTTCCCTTCGCATCCAGGAAAAGGAGATACGCATCACCGGCCGAGACCATCGGGGTTTCGGTCGTCCTTCCTTCCGCGAACCTGCAGAAGGGGCGGAGGTCTTCGGGCGATACCGCGAGCACGCCCCGCTTCCGGAGCGGAAGCAGGAGGTACCCCTCCGCGAGGGAGAGGTCCGCGCTCGGCAGGGCTTCGAGAGAGCGTTTCCCGAGCAGCCTTCCGTTCTTCGCGTCGAGGCGGAGGAGTTCCCTCCGTCCGGTGGCGACGAAGATGCGGTCGCCGAATCCGACCGGGCGGATGCGGAGCGCGTCGCCGACCTCCGCGGACCAGAGGAGCGAACCGTCGTTCCGGTCGAGGGCGTGGAGGAAGCCGTCGTCCGAGGAGAGGAGGATCCGGGAACCGGCGAGCCGGGGCCGGAGCCATCCCGCCTCGGGGATCCTCCGTTCCCAGGCGGCCTCCCCCCGCGCGTCGCGGAGGGTGAGCCTCCCCTTCCGGTCGAGAGTCAGGAACCCCTCTCCTCCCGGAAGGGGAAGGGGGCGGACCTGGAAGGAGGCTCGAAGCTCCTTCTCCACGAGAGCGTCACCCGTCTTGGGGGAGAGGAGGACCATCCGTCCCTCCCTCGAGAGGACGAGGACCCCTTCCTCCAGGGGAACGACGCCGGGCAGGAGAGGGCCCTGGAGCCGCCGTTCCCAGGCCTTCGCTCCGGTCTTCGGATCGAGAGCCCGCACGAGTCCCTCCGGCGCCGCGAAGATCACGAGCCCCCGCACGAGGGCCGGGGTCCCGATCTTTCCGGAAAGGACGCCGAGATCCTTCGCGAGGAGCTGCTTCCCGCTGCGCAGATCCAGGACGTGGAGCTTTCCCGATCGGTCCCCGACGAGGACCCTCGATCCGTCGAGGGCCGGAGGATTCGTCAGGGCGCCCTCCAGCTCCCGGCTCCAATCGGGAAGCATCTCCAGGACGAGATCGAAACTCCCTCGTCGCCAGAGGTCCCCGGACGGGAGAACCGTCTTGAAGCCCGGGAGGCGGATCTCGATCTCCGGGCGTTCCTTCGGATGGAATCTCCCGAGGAGCGGACTCTTCCCGAGGATCTTCCCCTCGACACGGACCTCGGCCCCCGGAGGATTCGTCGTCACCCGGAAGGGGAGTTCGACCAGTTCGGCGAAGGGGATGTCGGGGTGGAGCTTCTTGAGTCTCAAAAACCGCGCCTGGGCTTTCAGGTAGTTCCCCTCCGCGGTATGGCGTTCGAGCGCCTTCATTTCGGCGAGGATCGAACCGTAACGCTTCCGTTTTGCGTCGAAGATTTTCCGGAGCCCCTCGTCGCCGCGATATTCCCTGACGAGCTTGGAGTAGAGGGTGTAGGCCTTTGCGAAATCATGGTCCTGTTCTGCCCGCTGGGCTTCGAGGAAGGGTTTCCCCAGGCGCTCCTTCTCGCGGTCCTCCTCGACCCTCTTGCGGAGGGCGGAACGGACCACGAGGATCCGCTTCCCGGTCTTCAGGTAGGTCTCCAGGACCTCGGTGAACTTCGGGGGCAGACCCTGCATCTTCCCGATCCTCTCGTCACCCGCCACGAGATCGGCCAGCTTCCCGACGGATTCGAATTCGCGCTCCTTGAAGATGGCCTCGAGCCGGAGCAGGCTGCGTTTCCGTTCTTCGGGATCGAGGATCTTCAGAATGCGCTCGAGGTCGATCGTCGAACCCTCGGAGATCTCCCGGTTCCAGGCCTCGAGCAGAGGGGCGACCCGATAGCGCAGGGAATCCTTCACCTGATCGCGGAAGGACGGGTCCTTGCTGTATTCCTTCTCGATCTTCGCGAAGGCGAGGAGGCCCTTTACGTAGTCCCCCGCTTCGAGGTGGGAGGCGGACCTTCGAATCTCCTCGTTGAAACGGTCCCGCACGGCTTCCGCGGCGCGATGCTTTTCGGATTCGATCCTCGCGGAGATCCTCTTCTCGAGGTCCCTGGCCTCGACGCGGAACTCTTCCTCCTCGCTCCGGGCTACGGCCTCCGAGACGATCCGGAGGGCGGAGTCCAGGCGGCCTTCCTCGAGGAAGGCCTTCGCCCGCTCGAGCAGGGACTTCGCCTCCGCGCCCGAGGCGGAGTCCCGGCTCCCATAGATCACACCTCCGAGAAGAAGGAGGATCCCGGCGCTCAGGAGGACGGGGATCGGGATCCTCTTTCCCCCCCTTCGGAGCGCGCGGAGTTCGCTTCTCGGTTTCTTCAGGGATCCGTCGATCTTGAGGATCTGTTCGAGGACCTTCGCGAGCCGCTCCCGGTCTTTTCCGGCCCGATATCTGTCCGCGAGTTCCTCGAGGACGCTGACGGCCTCCGATTTCCGGTCGAGGGAACTCAGGACCCGGGCGCGCTGGGTGGCCAGGACGAGGTCTGCTTCCCTGCCGGGCAGGAGCCCGTCGAGAAGGTCGAGGGCCTTCCTGGCTTCGTTTTTCTGGAGCAGGAGGTCGGCCAGGGTCGTGATCAAGTCGCCGCATTTCGGGTCCGTTGGGGCGAGGCAGCGCACGAGGGCTTCGACGTACTCGGGGTTTCTCGGGTCGGAACGGTGGGCGTCCTCGAGGAGACTCCGGCGGATCTCCGGGTCCTCCTGCATGTCGGCCCGGGTCTTCTGGATCCGGGCTGCATCCTTCGGGTCCCCGATCTCCTTCAGGAGCGTGGCGACCGCTTCCAGTTCCTCGTCGCTTTCCAAGGGGCGGAGCCGGCGGAGGACGTCCAGATGTCCGAAGGCCGCCTCGTAGTCCTCTCGAGCCGCCGCTTCCCTTGCGAGGTCGAGGAGTTCGGAGGGTTCGGCCTTGCGGACCATTCCCTGCGACAGGAGTTGGGAAGCGGCCTTCGCGACCTCGAAGAGGGAATCCAGGAACCCTCCCGCGATCTCACGGAGGCCGTGGGCTCCGTCGATCTCGAGATACAGGTCACGGTGGAGACCCTCTTCGGCGGGGGGGGCGTCGCCGATCGGGACGAGGACCTCGTCGAGGCTGCCCAGGGTCTCCATGATCATTTCCCATTCATCCGTCCTGCGGGCGATATCGAGAAGGCAGGAGGCGGTGTCGAAGGGGATGGCGTGTGGGATCCGCTCCTCCAGTTCTTTCGAGGGGATTCTGTCCTTGAAGAAGGCGAAGTCCCCTTGTTTCTGCATGAAGGTCTCGAAGAGGAAATCCTCTTCGAGGGCTGCCTGTAGGGAGTTGAAGAAATCGCGATCGATCGTGCCGTCCGCGCAGAGATGATCTCCGAGGAAACCGCCCTCAGAGGCCAGCTGGAACAAGGCCTGCTTGACCTTTTTGCTGTCGATCTGGCTGCACTTCACGAGGTGTCGATGCATCCGGCGGATCCAGGCCTCTAAAGGGGGAAGGATCCGGGTTTTCCCCCCGGCGAGATGGAGGAAGGTGTTTTCCTTGCCCGCCCGGATCTTGAGGGTTCCCTCCATCCCGGACATCGTGACCGTCTGTAGGATGTCGGGGAGAGAGACGCTGGACAGATCTCCACAGAAGGTGGCGATGACCGGCTCGCCCTGGTCGGAACTCTCCTCCTCTTCGATCTGGGAGCCCCGGCCGTCCTTCATCAGGAAGTGGAGTTCTTCGTCCTTGAGGGTGTGGTCATGGTCGAACGACATCCGGTCTCCGCATGGTTGCAATCGGCTCGCGGGAGTTCGTGTTGGCTCCCGGTTCTATGCACAGCCCTTCAATTCCCTATCGGAACGGTCGCGCTTCGAGCTTCAGCCGCGCAGGGGAGTGGGAAGGAGACGGGGGGCGAAGTCTCCCGGCCGGGGGGAGGGCGCCTCTTCGAGGGGAAGGCCTTCCGCGGCCTGCCGGCGGCGGCGATCCCCGTCGGGAGGTTGGAGGGTCCGGTGGCATGGGCGGCCCTCTGGGATTGGGCCTCGAAGCGGCGGACCCTTGCGGTTCCGGGCCTGGTTCGGCGCTTCCAGAGGCCGAAATCCCCCTCCGCCCGCCTGGCGTGCCTGGCCGGGCTCGGGATCGCGGGAGGAGAGGGAGGCCGGAAGGTCCTGGAGACGGTCCTCGGAAGCCGGAAACACGATCCAGAACTCCGGGTCTTCGCCCTCCTCGCGGCGGGGCGAGGGGCCGCGGGGGTCTCCCCGTCCCTCCTCGCGGGAATGGCCCGCGATCGGAGGGGGACGGAGGTCGAACGGGCGGCGGCCTGGATCGCTCTCGCCGCCCGGGGCGCGAAGCTCCCCGGACCGGAGGCACTGGAGGGATTGCCGAGCCGGGCCTTCCTGGCCTCCCTCGCCGCGGTTCTCGACCTGCCGGGGAGCGGAGGGGCGGCCGCGGAACTTCCCCCCTCCGGCCCCTGGAGCGGTCTCTCCCTCCTGGAGTGCGAGACCCGGATCCTGTCCTTTGGGGAAACGTCCCCGCCTGGGGGCCAAGCCTTCCTCGAGCGGCTGCTCTCCGGGAATGCGCCCTCCGGTCTGAAAGCCTCCGCCGCCTTCGCGCTCGGGAGGATCCTGGACAAGCCCAGCCCCCGGGAGCTCCAGAGGTTCCGCCCGTGGTGGCCGCAGATCCTGAGCGGGGCCCGGGACCTCGCACCGGGGATCCTGCCGCGCCTGCTCGAGGGGCCGGGGAGGACCCGTCCCGAGGCCTGGAGGAGGCTCTGGTGGGCGGCGGCGGCGCGGCACGCTCCGCGGACGGTCTGGCCCGAACTCCGCCGCAGGTTTCCCGAGGGTGCGCTGGGTCGGGATGGTCGGATGGTCCTGCTCCGGCGGGCTCTCGTCGAGTTCGGAGAGGCGAATCCCGGCCGGGTACGCGGGCTCGTCGAGGAGATCCTGGGGTCGCTTCCCAGAGGGGGGCCGGCCGCTTTCGCACTCGAATCCTGGTCCTCGGGCCTCGCTGGGTCGGAGGCGCGAACGGCCGGCCTCCGGCTCTGGAGGGTTCTGCATCGGGTCTTCGGGGACCCGGGACCGGTCGAGGGGCCGGGAGGACCGCGGGCCTTCCTGGTCGGAAGGCTCAATGAACTCTGCAGGGTGTTCTTCTGCGGGGGGAGCCGGTACTACCGCAAGCTCGGGATAGAGGTCTTCACTGGGGGGGAGGCCTACCTTCCCGAGGGGATCCGGGAGGTTCGGGATGAATACTTCCAGATCCTCGACGAGTGGCTGCGCAGGTGGCCACTGTTCCGTTGAACGAGCGGAGCCCGGGGGGTGGGAGAACGGTCAATCCCGCAGGGTCCGGCAGAGGGTCTCGAGGGTCCGCGCGACTTCTTCCATCGCCTCGGAGCCGCAGTCCGTTCCGGGGCTGAGACGCAGCGTTCCGGCCTCGAGGCTCCCGAGGTGCCGGTGGATGTAGGGCGCGCAGTGGAACCCGGTCCGGACCTGGATCCCCTCCTGTTCGAGTCCCATGCCGACCTCGACCGGATCGAGGTCTACAAGCACGAGGCTCAGGACGGGAACGAGCGGCCGACCCGGGGCGGGGGGCGTCCTCCTCCAAAGACCCTCCTCCTCTCCGGGGGCGAGGAGTTCCCAGAGCCGGTTCCGGGCTTCGAGTTCCCGAGCGAGCAGGGTCCCGCGGCCCTCGCGGCGGACATGAAGGATCGATGCCAGCCAGCCGCAGAAGCCCGGGGTGTTCGGAGTCCCGGCCTCCAGGGCCTCGGGAAGGGTTTCCGGCATCCGGTCCAGGGCCCTGGTCGATCCCGTGCCGCCTTCGTGGAGGGGGAGGGGGACTGGCGCTTCGGGGGAGAGGCAGAGGGCGCCGGTTCCCGGAGGCCCCCACCAGGCCTTGTGTCCGGGGACGATCATCGCGTCGACGGGGAGGCCCTGGAGATCCAGCCGTCCCGAGGTCTGCGCGACGTCGGCGAGAACGAGGGCGCCGGCCTCCTTCGCGAGCCTTCCGAGGGCGGCGAGATCCTGGACGGCCCCGCTCACGTTGGAGGCGTGGTTGCAGACGAGGAGGTCGGGCGGAGGGCCCGCCTCGAGAGCCCGGGTGAGGTCGGAGGCCTCGACGACGCCCGAGGGCCCGGGTTCCAGGACGCGGAGTCGCAGGTCCCGCCTCTCCCGCAGGCCGACGAGAGGCCGGAGGACGGCGTTGTGTTCGAGGGCCGTTGTCCAGACGCGCATGCCGGGGCGGCAGATCCCCTTCAAGAAGAGATTCGCGGCTTCCGTCGCCCCCGAACAGAGGATGACCCGTGAGGCCTCCGTGCCGTGCTCTTCGGCGAGGAGCCGCCGGAGGTCGGCGAGGATGCGCCCGACCTCTTGATGGCGGACAGAAGTGCCCCTCGAGGCGTCGACCCCGAGCCGCTCGAACCAATTCCGGACGGCCTCGAGGACACAGGGCGGCTTGGGCCAGCTCGTCGCGGCGTTGTCCAGGTAGATCATCGAGGTCGCCCGAACGGAAAGGTGGGACCGGTCAAGTTCCGAGCCAGCGATCGTACAGGGCGCGGGCCTTCCCGGGGTCCTTTGTTCCCTGGACGATCGCGCGGCCGTCCCGGAAGAGCGTGATCCGGCCCTCGGGGATCCTGAGCCGCAGCATGCCTGCCTGGAGGACGGCCTCGGTCTCCGGGGGAAGGCGGGAGGCCAGGACCTCGAGGTCGGGAGGCGGTCCCTCGGGCGGGGTGATCTGGACCGCGTCGCGGCCGCAGAGGGTCATGGCCCGGCTTCCGAGGCGCGCGGAAAGGGCGGGAAAGCTCCCCTCCGTGCAGGTCGGGCAGGTGTCCACCGGTCCCTCGGGGAAGCGGAGGCGGCGGATCTCCGGTGTCCAGGTCTCGGCGACGAGCAGGTAGGAGGGGGGTGGATCCTCGGGTCTTCCGAGAAGGCGGAGGCAGAGCGAGAGCTGGAGGGAAGCGGCCGTGGCGGCGGCGGAGGGGAGGATGCCCGCGGTCTCGCAGGTCGGGTTCCGCTCCGCGGGCGGGGCTTCAGGAAAGAGGCAACGCAGGCACGGCCCCTCGGGCCGGAAGGCAGCGGCCATGGCCTCGGTCCCGACGCAGGCGCCGTAGATCCAGGGAACCCCGTTCTTGGCGCACCAGTCATTGATCAAGTAGCGGCTCTGGAAGTTGTCGGTCCCATCCAGGATCAAGTCGAGATCTCCGAGAAGGCGGTCCGCGTTCGACGGGTCCAGGTCCGCGAGTTCCGGTTCGAGCGTGAGGTCCTTCCGGATGTCTGCCAGGCGCTCGGCTGCGGCCAGGACCTTGGGAACGGCCTCTCGGGCCGCATCCTCACCGTAGAGGTGTTGTCGGTGGAGGTTGTGGATCTCGACCCAATCCCGGTCGATCAGGCGCAGGCGGAGAACGCCGGCGCGGGCGAGATCCTCGGCCAGGCGGCTTCCGAGGGCACCCAGGCCGACGATTCCGAGGGCGGCGCTCGCCAGGCGCTCCTGTCCTCCGGGCCCGAAGCAGGGAACGCGTTCCTGGCGGCCGTAGCGTTCCTCCTCCGCGGTCAAGGTAGGAAGTATTCGCGGTTGATGCGGATGTAGTCCTGCCACTCGGGAGGAACGTCCTCCTCCGCGAAGCAGGCGTCCACGGGGCAGGCCTCGACGCAGAGGGTGCAGTCGATGCAGATGCTCGGATCGATGTACAGCTGGGGGTCGGTCGCCTCGCCATGGATGCAGTCGACCGGGCAGACATCGACGCAGGCCTTGTCCTTCACCCCGATGCAAGGTTCGCAGATCACGTGGGTCATCATTTCCTCCCGATTTAAGAAGGCGCCGGGTTCGACCGGGTGGTGCGGAAGGGGGGATTCGAACCCCCACTGGTTTCCCAACGAGATCCTAAGTCTCGCGCGTCTGCCGATTCCGCCACTTCCGCCCGGATTCACACCGGCCGTTTTCAGAAGCTCCTGCGTAGATGGGGCATGCTCCCTTGTCAATGACGGATCCGGTCCCGCCGTTCAAGAAGACGACAGGGCGGGTCGATGTAGTGTCGGGGATCGCGACGGGACCGGCGACCTGCGGGCGCCGGACGGACCGGAGGGGGATCGATGGAGCAACGGGATCCGGCGGATTCGGGAAGTGGGGCGGTGTGGACCGCCCGGAGCGGAGGGAAGGGCTTCGGAGCGGGAGGCCTGCCTCTTCCTATCCGGGGGGCTCCCGCCGGGGGGCCCCTCACGCTTCTTCTCGCCTGCTTTTTCCTATTCCTCGCGGCCTGTTCGGGGGCCGGGAACCCGACGACGGGATCGGGCGGCAACGGCGGCGGCAACGGCGGGGGGAACGGAGGCGGCAACGGCGGGGGGAGCGGCAGTCCCGACGGCGGGGGAGGGATCCGCAAGGGCGGGTACGGCGACCGGGTCCTGGCCGAGTTCTTCGTCCGGAACGACTCCGACCTTGCGCGGAACGAGACCGTCTTCGCCTCGGTCCCCTTCGCGCCCGGGAAGGTCAGGGACCTCTCGACCCTAGGGGTCCGGGGTCTTCTGACCTCGTGGCGGGTCCTGATGCGTTGGCCGGACGGGAGCATCCGGCTCGCCCAGGCCCATTTCACCGCGAACCTTCCGGGCCGGGCGCGCACGGCCTTCCAGGTCGTGGACGGGGTGAAGGCCGCAACAGGATCCTTCGTTCCGAATCCCTGGACCTCCCTGCGCCGGGACGCCTTCCTGTTCTGGCTCGAGGTCGAGGACGAGGACGGCGTCTCTTACTTCGGACGACCGGAGGGGCCGGGGACGGTCCTGCAAGAGGACCCCTTCGTACGGACGACCTTCTGGAGGTTCCACCTCCGCGCCCTCGATCCAAAACAGGGGATCGGCCGCGACTTCCTGACCGGAAGGATCTACCGGACCGAGACCCGGGACCAGCCCTTCGAGACCTTGGATCTCGTGCTCGGCAACGACTACCTGGGCGCCGACGACCCGAAAGGGTCGAAGGATCCCGATCTTTATCCCCTGGGTCCGGTCTCCTTCAAGGCCGTGCGCCTCCATCTCTACGGCGCCCGGCACCATGTCCTCGACCGGGTCCGCCACGGGGTCGCCGGGCCGAAGCTCGATCCGCGTACGGGATTCGATGTCTACACCCTGCTCGGGCGGACCTGGCTGGACGACGGCGCGACGAAACTCTGGCGATTCGAGGTCTACCACGAGGATCCGAAAGGGTCGGAGAGTGCGAAGCAACGCTGGCGCTCCCGCTTCGCGGCGCGGGAGGCCTTCCCCCTTCGACCACTGGCGACGCTCCGCACATGGAAGACCAGCGGGGCCCTGGGGCTGCACGGCGGGCCGGTCGACGGGCCGGTCGACGCTTACGCCCGTGCCGAACGGGAGTGGAACGGCTGGAAATCGAGAAACCATTTCGGTCCGTTCGGGAGCTTCGGGGACGTGAAGGCCACCTCGACGACCGGAACACCGCGGAACGCTCCTCTTTCTCCGGATCTCGCCCATGCCGTACAGGCCGAGAATCCGCATCTCCTGGAGGTTCTCGAGGGCAAGGCCAGGCAGCAGGCGCTCCGTCCGTACCACATGTGGGGCCTGAAGGTCGGAGAACTGGACGGCCACTACCTCTGGGACGGGATCCCGTATCGAAGGGGAGGGCGGAGGCTCTCGGACGAGACCCGGGGGCGCTGGGCGCTCTACCAGAACGATCCCTACACGAACTGGCGGCGGGGAGTGAACTGGAGGGATCTGGGGCACGGATGGAACCATTACGACGAGGAGCACTTCACGACGGATCTCCTTTTCGACTACTACACCGTGAGCGGGAGCTTCTGGGCCAGGGATGAACTCCGGATGCTCGGTCAATGCCTGAAGGGGTTGATGCGGCTGCGGAAGTTCTTCACGAAGAACATCCAATCGGCCCGTGCCGAAGGTTGGACGATGGCTTCCTTCGTCCAGTGCTGGCTCGCGACGGGGGACGACGATCTCAAGGAGTACGCGCTGAAGAGGATCCGGCGGGTGGTCGAGGTGCAGCGGCAAAAGGCGCATCCTTCGAAGGCGCTCGTGTTCCAGTGGAACCATCCCTTGACCAAGTATCCGAATCCTCATGCATTCTTCATGCCCTGGCAGCATTCGGCGGTCGTCTATGGATACCTGGCCGCCTGGAAATACTTCGGATCGACCGAGGCCAAGAGGATCGCCGAGGATGTCGTCACGACGGTCGAATATTCCTGGGTCCGGAACTACAAGAACGATCCGAGATTCGGGACGATCCCCGACGGCCTGCGCTACTACGTGCCCGTGCTCTACGCCGGCAAGCCGGTTGCGGCCGATTATTTCGATTCCTGGCCGGGCATCGGCCCGAGATGGGGGGACAGTCCTCTCGGTGGGGCGCATGAATTCCTGGTTTCCGGGCTCTTTCTCCTTGCGAAGGAAGGCGCGACGAAGAGCCTCCGGGACAAGGCTCTTCTCTACGGGAGGAAGCTCCTCGGGAAGGTCGATGCGAGCCGGGGGAGGCTCTGGAACAAATGGACCCTCGTCATCCCCGACTCGCTCCTTCCTTGAACCTGGCTCGGGTCGGGCTCCGATCGGGGAGGGGGGCGCCAGGCCTCGATTCAGGAGGGGGCGTCAGGGGCCTTTCTTCCCCTTGCCGGCCGAAGGTGTTGGACCGCGCGCCTCTCCTCCCCTGGAGGGGCGGTCCGGGGCCGTCATGTCTTGCGGCAACTCCTTCTCGGGGTTGAAGAGATTCGTCAGCGGGTCCATGCGGCCGAGATCCTGGCGCCAGGTGTTGACGGTCGTCGAGAAGGATCCATCCTCGTGCTCATACCATTCCTGCCCCCCGGGATCGACGACGAGGCGCTTGATAGGGCTCCAGGGTCGGTCTTTCGGCCAATTCAGGGGAGGGGCCCCGACCGCCCCGTTCAGCACCGGGACGCAGGACCCGTCGGGGAGGAGGAGGGAGCCCGGGCCGGGAGGGACCTTGCGGGGGCGCCCGCGGTAGCGAATCTTCCCTTGGCGCGGAGGTTTCACGGGTGCGGCCTTCATCGTCTCGGCCCGGGGGATCTCCCTTTCCGTAGGGTTCGAGGGCCGCTCGTCCACCCGAGTTCCAGGAGTCTGCGATCGATCCTTGGTCAGATAGAACACGCCGCCGGCGGCAAGGAGGAGGGTGAGGGTCCAGAGATAACGCATGGAAAAACCATTTCGTTGGGGGGAGTTGATGATCCGGTTTCCGACCCCCAAGATTACACTTATCAGTCTCTCTCGTTTGGCCCTTGTGGGTCTAAGTGAGGATCATCTGTCGGCCTTCGGGTTCTTCCGGAGACCTTTGTTCCAATTCTGAATTCTGAAATCCCGCCTGCGTGAGCCCACGCGAAACTCCTGACTACCTCCGAAAGAATTGCACATGCGTACCCTCTCCCTTTCCGCGGCCGCGGTGCTCCTGACGCTCGGTTCAGTCCTTTCCGCCCAGGTTTTCACAAGGAACAACCTCTTCTTCGAACCTGCCACGATTCGCTACACGTCCCGGGGCAATGTCGGGAAGAATTCAGGCGAGCTGATGCAGGGCTTCTACAGCGAGTACTGGCGCGGCATCGGCGACAACGGCACGACTGGAAAGGTCGCGGCCTTCATCGCCCGCAATTTCCAGGACCAGAACAAGAAGACGCAGGAGACCTTCACCTGGGTCATCCGGAAATTCGACACGACGAAGACTCCCAAGCAGCCCGACATGACGACGGCGGGTGTCATCGGGAAGTCCGGCGCCCTCAAGACTCCGCCTTCGGCGACAACGGGCCTGGTTTCCTACCGCGTGACCTCGGCCCTGGCGACCCCGATCAGCATTCCTGTCGACAAGGACTTCACGGTCGGTGTGCAGATCGGCAAGGCCAACTGGACCGCCGATGGCCTCTCCTGCTGGATCGGGGCGAATCTCGGGGGGGGAGATGACAACAGAGCCGCGTCGACCGCCCTCGACATGGCCTGGCAGTACATCATCACAACGGCCGGGAACACGCTCTCCCATCCTTCCGGCAAGCGCATCTGGCGCATGGGCGTCCAGGTCAAGAACGACGTGCTTAAAGTCGGCAATGTCTTCGGCGGCAAGAACAACTACGGGAGCGGCGGGATCTTCCCGGACCTGGCCGCTTCTCCCGCCCAGGGTCTCGCCTTCCGCGTCACCGCGGGAAACAAGGTCGGCGAGATCGCCCTCGTCATGGGTTCCACGAAGCTCCTCCCGGTCGGCGCCCCGCTCTTCCCGGGCACCCGGCTCTTCCTGAACCTGGCGGGTTCCTTCTTCTTCGCTCCGAGGATCGTCATCCAGGGTATGGCCGAGTTCGTCGCCGTTCCGGCCCTCCCCAAGACCTTGAAGGGCGTCGTCTACTGGCAGGCCGCGCTGATCAACACGAGGACCTTCAAGATCGCAATGACGAACGCCACCGCCAGCAGCTTCTGAGTCCGCTCCGGATCCCGGGGACCGGGACTTTCCCGATTTCCCGATCAGGGCGAGGGGCCGCGGGTGAGGACCCGCGGCCCCTCTCGTATGTAGGAGGGGGGAGAGCCCATCGCGCCCCGCCCAGGGCGGGCTTCTCCTTCGGGTTCCCTTTAGGCTCGCGCTAGATTCCCGGACCCGCATGGACGACCGCCCGACAACCTGGCTGCGCCGGAGCCTGATCCTCTGTTTCGGCCTGGGCCTTCCCCTTCTCTACATCCTGTGGCCCTGGTTCTCGGGGCGGGGTCTCGAGGTCGACCGGTTCCGAGACGATGCCTACTACCAGATCGTCGTCGCGAGGAACCTGGCCGCGGGTCGCGGCTTTAGCTTCGACGGCGAACATCCGGCCTCGGGGGTGCAGGCTCTCTGGACGCTCGTCCTCGCCGTGCCGGCCCTGTGCGGTGCGGAGGAATCCCTGCCTACCTGGGGTTACCTCCTCGGCCTTCTCCTCCACTTCCTGACCGGGGCCCTCGCCTGGCGGATCCTCGGCCGTTTCTTCCGGCCGGCGACCGCGACGGTCCTCACGCTCCTGTACCTGAGTCGACCCGGTCTCCTGCTGGAGGTCGGGAACGGACAGGAGACGGCCCTCGGGCTCTTCTTCCTGTTCTTCTGGGCGGATTCCCTCTTCCGGGGCGACCGGGAGACCGGGGACCCCTCGGGCGCCCCCCTTCGGGTGGGAGTCGCGACTCTCCTCCTTCCCTGGGCGAGGACCGATCTGCTCCTCTTCCCGCTGGCCCACGCCCTCTGGCCGCACCTGGCCTCGAGGTTCCGGCTTCCGGCCGCGAGGCCCGCCCGCGGATGGGTCCTGTTCGCGCTTTCCCTCGGGGGGCTCCTCGCCGGGAACCTGTTCCTCTTCGGCGCCTGGTTGCCCCCCTCGGGCTTCGCGATTCCTCGGCTCTTCCACCGGAACTTCGAGGCGGGGGATCCGGGCCTCGACCGGATCCTCGAACAGTACTGGTGGTTCTTCCGGCCGGTTCTGCTGGGCGGGCCCTGGGCGCTGGCCTCGACGGGCTTCGGTCTGGCCGCGTCCTGGCTCCTCCTGGCCCCCCTCGCGAGACGACGCCGCTTCCTCCCGCTCCTCCTGACTCTCGCGGCCGCCCTCTTCGGAGCCTCGGACCTCGGCCTCCCGATCTCAGCCTCCCTCCTCCTCGCCCTGGGCCCGAGTCCCGGACTCGAGGACCTGCGGAAGAGGGCGGGGGAGGTCTTTCTCCTTGGGCTCCTGGCCTTCCTGGGACTCTGTCTCCTGCACCTTCCGGTCCGCTGGCTTCCGAAGGACTACTACTTCGTCCCCTTGGCCCTGCCGGGGCTCTTCGGGCTCGGGCTCTTAGGCGAGGGCTTCCACGCCGTCAGGCCCGGACGGCCGCTTCCCTGGCTCCTGCTCCCCCCCTGGTGGAAGGATCGGCTTCTCCTCGCGGCCCTGGCCGGGATCTGTCTCGCCGACTTGAGCCCCCCCGGCGGGCGCTTCCCCTGGCAGGCGGAGATGGCCCTGGCGGGAACGGAGACCGGGAGGATCCTCCGGGAAGGGGTTCCCCGGCCATGGAGCGCCGACCCTTGGTCCCACGAGTCTCCGGTCCTCCTAGGAAGCTTCCACTCCGGCCTGCTCGCCTACGAATCGCGCCTCCCGGTGCGCAACCTGGACGGCGTCGTCGACGGGGCCTCCTTGAAGGCCTTCGAGGAAGGGCACGTCCTCGATGCATTCGTCGAGGAAGGCGGTCGCTTCCTCGTCGATTCGCCGCGCCAGTTGAGACTCCGGGATCCGGACCCCCACGCGGGGCACGCCTCGGGACGTTGGATGGGGAACTCGCGGGCGCGCTTCCACCCCTGGGTCGCGTTCGATCTACCCGGTATCGGGGGGGATCATGAAGGGACGGGGGCGCAGATCCTCTACGCGCTCGGGGAAGGAATGCCTCTGGAGGCTCCTCGTCTCCTGGGAGCGCGGCGGGGAGGGGTGCATGTCCTCCTGCCGACGGCCTGGCTTCTCGAGGGGCTCCAACTGGTCGGGGGCCGGAGAACGGGGCTTCCGCTTCCCGCTCCCGATCCCGACGCCCGCGCGGCCCCCTATGTCGTCACCTCCCTCCCCCTGGAACACGGCAAGGTCCTCCGCAGAGGAACGGCGATTCTCGAGTGGTGATGCCTGGGGACTAGGAGGCGGGTCACCAGGAGAGGGTCAGGTCGTCCGCCGTTCCGAACTGGCGGTCGGGTCCGGCGGACTTGACGACCGGACTCGAGCCGCTCTTGTCGAGGGAGAGAAGCGTGCCCCAGGCGTCGTAGGCGAACGCCGCGGGGAGGCCCAGGGCCGCCACGGCATCGACCATCGAGTCGTAGCCGTCGAGGAACCACTGCGGGCCGCTGACCGGGAGCCCCTGGGCCTCGAGCATCGCCTGGATCGCCTGGCTCCGATCATCCGTGAACTCGGACTGGACCCAGGCGCGGAAGCTCGAGGTGTTGAAGCCCGACCCTCCGCTCATCGTCTGGGCGTAGGATTCGAGACTGTCCACGAGATCCGTGAAGGCGCTTCGCGCGGATTCGGTGATCGAGGCCCCGGAGATCGTGCTTCGCGCCTGGGCGACCTCTGGAGCGACCTCGTCGTCAAAGTAGGAGGTCGTCCAGCGTTCGGATTTCTCCGCCATCTTCTTGACCTCGTGCTCGACGTCCTCAACTGCGTCCACGGGTGCCAAATAGGCTCTATTGGAGAAGCAGCGCTTTTCGTAAGACTTTTTGATCTTTTCAGCGATTACCTCGAAGACCTCCAGGCTCTTTTCGGCCCATTCGTCGAAGTCGTTCGGCTTCTCGTTCATTTTCCCGACCGCTTCGTCGATCTTCTCGTCGATGTCCTCGAGCAGGCCCCGGTTCTTGGAGATCAGGTCGCTCTCACCGTATGGAGTTCCCGTGGTGTTGCGCGCGGCGACGGCCCGCTTCAGGAGCTTGAAGCGGTCGAGGTTGTCGGGGCTTCCCGCCAGGGCGCCCGGGATGCTCCGGGCGACGTCGTCTCCGGACCCGGATTCGTCCTTCCCGTTCCAGCCCACGCTCCAGATCTTCGCGATCTCGGGGGCGGATCCTTCGACCGCGTATCCGAGCTTCGTTCCTTTCTTGAAGGGGTCCTCGAGGGCCAGGGGATGTACGAGGCCCTGTTGGTCCAGGGTCTCGAGAGTGGTCGGAAACGTGGAGTTCTCGAGGTGATAGGCGCGGAGGGCCCTCTCGACGGCGTCGAGCCGCAGTCGGACGAGGTCGCGGTGCTCCTCGTAGCCGCGACTCGGTTGGAGGAATACGAGGGCCGCAAGGGTCGCGGAGCCGAGGACGGCGCCGACGAGGAGGATCAGGATGAGAGCGGATCCCCGTTCCGGATCGGATGCGCGGGTGGTCGTCATGGTGTCCCCTTCTTCGGCCGTTCCACCCGGCGAAGTTCAACGGGGGACGGAGAATCCGGGGTCCCGGGGGCAGGGGAATCCGGGGAAGGTCCCTTCGTGACGAGGCCGAGGACCGGACGAGGGGGGGAGAGGACCCCCCAAACCGCGAAACCTACGCTGCTTACCGCGCACGAACCTGTCACCCCACGAAGGATGCTTTCTTGGTCGTTGCTTCCGTGCGTCTCCTTCGGCCCGAAGTTCATTTCGTTGCCCTCGGTCTGCTCCCCATAGCTTGCATCTCCCATTCTTTGAATCCCTCCTCTGACTGTTCTCTTCCTTGCTTGTGCCTCGGATGCGTTCTCTCCTCTCTTCGCGTGACCCCACTCCCAGCGACCTTCGCAGTCTGCTTGCATTTTTTTATCCCAGGATGGGAAAAATTCCGTATCCGAAGCTTCCCCCCCCCCTCTCTCTATAGGTGAAGACGCTTCCCCGCTTTGGAAGGGGGAGGCCAAATGTGTTGAACAGGTAACAGGGAGGTGACCAAGATGAGTCCTTCGACTTCAATGTTTGCCAGTCATTGGATGGGGCGGGTAGCCCTTCTTTCTATTTGTATGATTGCTTTCAACGTGGTTCCCCTCAGTAGGCTTTGGGCAGGTCCATCCGAGTGTGCTGGTATCGGGCTTGACGGACATGACCACATATCTTGTGCCGGGACTTGTCCTCCGTCGAGTTCTTGTAAGTACACGGAAGCCCAGGATGATTTAGGACCTTACGAGTATTGTTGTTGCAAAGCTCCTGGTGAACAATGCGTAGAACCAAGTTGCTGCCATTTAGTGGCGCGTTCCACCAGCGATGGAAAGATCCTAGATGTCAGAGGACTTTGCACGGAACACGATCCCCAGTGCGCTTCCTTACCGGGTCTTGTCTGTCAACTGATCAACAATCAACCGGTTTGTAGAAATTGATCGATCCTATGAGAAACGCCGGACGTGGTTTATTGGTTACTGTTATGCTGATTGCCGTGGTTTCCTGGTTCTTCATCTGGAGAACCGGGAGCCCGGAAGTCGTCGAGCATGTCCAAGCTATTCCCGATTCGAATAATCGGGTTCGACCGAAACCTTGGTCGGCGGACACGGCTCGGACTCCAGCTACGGTTCCCAGGGATTCGAAGCATGCGACGGATCCGAGAAGGAAGGAATGTGCCTTTCAGGTGGTGGACAGGGAGGGGAGAGGGATTGTGGAAGCGAAGGTCTGGATCTCGACGCTTGACGGCAAGGTCATCCGGGCCGGCGTCACCGACGATCGAGGTACGTGGTTCGCGGTCCCCCCGCGTAAGCCCAGCAAGTACACCCGTTTCGCTGTCGAAGCTTCAGGATACGCGACCCTCCTGGGGGAACTTCCACTGAATTGGCCAAGTCGGATTCTGGTCACCGTGTCAAAGGGGGCGACACTCATTGGCCGCGTCCTACGCTTCGACCGGAAGCCGATTTCCGAGGGCGCAAGGGTCTATGCCTGGTCGGGTATGGATCCTTCGGAGAGGGAGTTCCGATTGAAGGCGGCTGGATTCCCCGCTTTTCATTCTGTACCCGTGGATCGCGAAGGGCGATTCGAAATCCACGGTTTGACGGCCGGAGCGGCGTATTCCCTATGTGCCGGGCAACCGGGCTGGGTTACACCCAACATCCATCGAAAGATAAGACCGGGGGGGCGCGAGATCATGCTCGAACTTTGGCGGTTATTCGCCGCTATCGTCGTTCCCACGATCGAGGGCTGGTCTGAAGTTCCCCCCGTTCCCGGAGCTTCCACGGTCGTCTTAAGCCCTCGAAGTGAAGAGGAGGTCCTCCTACACCCTGGCTCGGTGCAACTGAATATGGCAGGCATTCCGGATGTCCGCGGGGTCCGCCGGAGGGGCGTCTATGATTGGAGATACAGGCTCGTCGCTGTTGCGGTACGGGCGACCCTTCCCTCCCTCGGAGGCTACTCCCTCCGATATTCGGTCCCGGGATTCGCCGTGACTGAAAGCCTTTTCACCCTCCCTGGGTTTCAAGGGGACCTGCCCGTTTACCGCGTTCCAATTCGAGTCAAGGCTGCCGGATTCGGTTCCCTTCGGCTGGTGCTCAAAGGAGCGCCCGCCGTTTCGCTTCCAAGGACCATCCTGTTTGGGGTCGGGAGCCTCCAACTCGTGTCGACGACCGGGCGCGGAAACCTGCGAATTCCGATCCAATCCCTGGAGAGTGGGGCAAGGACCCTGAAGGGGATTCCTTTTGGAAGCTATAGGGCGCGTCTGGTCCTCCGGACTGGTGGGGTATTCCCAGAAAAAGGATTCCTGATCCAGGTCGGACCGAGCCCACAGGAGTTGAATATTTCGATGAGAGAAACCGGCGCCTTGATTTTAAATCCGAAAAGCCTGAATGTGTTCAAAATCAAGCAACTTGAGCTCAGTTATGAGGGCAAAGGAAGATGGATTCTTAATTTCAAAGAACCTCCATATTTGGTCGAGGGTCTGCTCAAGGGAAAGTATATGATTCGTTTGAGACCTCTCGGGCAGGATTCAAAACCGTTACAGCTCGGCCCCATCTTCATCACTCCTGGTAAAGTCAAACGTATTTCGTTTGGGTGAGGACATGAAGCATGATCCAATCCCCTAGGATAAAAAGAGTTGTTTGTCATGTATTATCTGGACTCATGATTGTGGTGGGAGGGTCAAAGGCCAGTTTGATCGTGCATGCCTCGGAATCCACAATCATGCCATTTCCTATCCTGATTGGGATCGGAATACTCGAGTGTGTAATCGGCATCTGGATCCTTTTCGATGGTTCTCGTGTGCCATTATGGTTTGGGCTTGGGTTGGGAACTGGTGGCTTGATATTTCTTGCTATAATAAATGTCATGGGATTGGGGGGAAGAACTGCGGTTGTTTCGGCGCCCTTAATGTTGGAATGGTCTACCATGCCCTGATTGGGCTGGCTATAGTGGTTCTCGCAACGATTGGCCTATGGGATCCCCACGAGGGAACGGATGATTCGCCCGATCGAGCTGTGGTCTGAAGGTAAACCATCTCAGGGCTTTGGACCCAATGACAGGATCGCTTTAGGGAGGAAGTATTGTCAAAGCTGTGGACGGCTGAGGTAAGCGGCGCCTGCGGGCTCCGGTGTTGCGGTCCGCATACCCGGGGTTCCGGTGCGTAGCGCTTCGGTCAGGACATCCTTCGGGGTCGTGACAGGTTGGTTCGCGATACGCGGTGTCGGCTTCGACATGTGGCCCGTCCTTCTCCCGCGGGGGGGATCCTGCCCTTCGGGCGGGGAGCCGAGATCCCCGAGGCCTTGTCTTCGTTCCGAGTGTCCAAGGCTGCAACAACCCTGACACAGGGCGCAAGCCCCACGGACCTCGGGGGGGCCGGAGGGGGAGGGGGCGAATCCACGGAATGGGAGGGAGGTGGTGCCCCCGCAAGGACTCGAACCTTGGACCCGCGGATTAAGAATCCGCTGCTCTACCAACTGAGCTACAGGGGCGATCGCCCGTACCGGCGAAAAAGGAAGGGAGGATCCTAGAGAGGGGGAAGAGGGATTCAAGGACGCGGTCGTCCTTGATCCGCCCCCGGGCTCCCCTAGAATCCCCGACCCTTTGTGGTGGCTGTAGCTCAGCTGGTGAGAGCGTCCGACTGTGGATCGGGAGGTCGGGGGTTCGAATCCCCTCAGCCACCCCATGAACGGCCGATCCCATACGATCGGCCGTTCCCATTTCCGCCGCGCCCTCTCCTCCGGGCGATGCCCTCCATCGGTGGGTGGAGGGGCCTACCTTCCCGTTCCGCTGGTCCCCCAGCGGTCCAAGGAGCGGGGTCTGGTTCTGGAAAAAATCCCTGAAGTTGATGTTTTCTCGAAGTTTTCAAGGATTTCGAGTCACGGTTTGCTCGGTTTTGCGATTCTAAGGGACGGGGCGCTTCCCCATTTTCCTGGGATGCCCGCGGTTCCGAGATCTTTCTTCCTTGGCAAGGGTGAAGGAAGATCCCGGTCGTCGGCTGTGACGATTCGGAATGGCGCGGCGGTCCGGGTCCTCGGAGGCCTGAAGCCGGGGGCTCACGGCTGCGGGCGTCCTTCCCAGGTTCGCAGGAGAGGGGGGAGGCCCCACTTTTTTCCGGCCCAAGAATCCCGCCCGGGGCTTCCCGGGATCCGGCTGGAGGCTTCCTTGCTCCCGGCCCGGGGGGCGGAGTGACCCCGAGGGGCCTGAGGGTTAGGATCCCGCCCTTTCTCTTTGCGCGGGAAGAGTTTGTGCCCGTGGAGCCGGTTCCGGCCGTCCAGGGGACCGGGGTCTCGAACCGATAGGAGATCCCGCAGGCGACTCCCCCCGGCAGGCCCCGAAGGCATGGAATTCCACAGCAAGGACTACGGATTCTTCCTCGTGACGGTCTTCAGCCTCTTCTGGCTGGTGGCCGGGAGGCGAAGGCCGAGGAACGCGGTCCTGCTCCTGGCCTCCTGGTTCTTCTACGCATCCTGGAAGGCCCCGTACCTCGCCCTCATCCTCGGGTCGACCCTGCTCGACTGGTGGGCGGGAGGGGTTCTCGCCCGCCTGCCGGCGGAGGACCCGGCTTGCCGGAGAACGCGCCGCTGGGTCCTTCTCGCGAGTCTGGCCGGCAACCTCGGCGCCCTCGCGGTCTTCAAGTACTACAACTTCTTCCGGGCCAACTTCGAGGACCTCTTCGCGGGGTTCGGGATCCACCTCCCGGCGAGCGAACTCGCTCTCCCGGTCGGAATCAGCTTCTACACCTTCCAGACGCTGAGCTACACGATCGACATCTACCGCGGCGAGTTGAAGCCGGCGCGGAACCTCCGGGAGTTCGCCCTCTTCGTCGCCTTCTTCCCGCAGCTCGTCGCCGGACCGATCGTGAGGGCGAAGGACTTTCTTCCCCAGCTCGAGCGAAGGCCCTTCCTCGACGTCGAGAACCTGAAGCGCGGGCTCTACCGGATCGCGGAAGGCCTCGGAAAGAAGGTGCTGATCGCCGATGTCCTGGCCGTCCACCTCGTCGACCCGGTCTTCGCGCCGGGCTCGCAGGCGGGGCCCTTGCACAGCCTTCTCGGAGTCTACGGCTACGCGATGCAGATCTACTGCGACTTCGCGGGCTACAGCGACATCGCGATCGGTTCGGCCCTCCTCTTCGGGTTCAAGATCCCGGAGAACTTCAAGGCCCCGTACCTCGCCCGAAGCATCCAGGATTTCTGGAGACGCTGGCACATCTCCCTGTCGACCTGGCTCAGGGACTATCTCTACATCCCTCTCGGCGGGAACCGGCGCGGTCCGGTCCGGACCTACGTCAACCTGATGGCGACGATGCTGCTCGGGGGCCTCTGGCACGGGGCCGCCTGGCGCTTCGTCTTCTGGGGCGGGCTGCACGGAGCGTGGTTGGCCGTGAACCGATGGTGGCAGCGCCGGGGCTTCGGGGCCCTGCCGGGACCTCTCGGGAGGGTCCTGGCGACCGTCTTGACCTTCCACCTCGTGTGCCTGGCATGGGTTTTCTTCCGGGCGTCGGATCTCCAATCCGCCTTCGCGGTCCTCGGGCGGATCTTCGGAGAGGGGGCCGCCCTCCCCTCTCTTCCCCTCTCGGTCTGGGTCGCGCTCGGGCTGGGATACGGGACGCACCTTCTCCCCGAGAGGATCAAGGCGGGGGCCGAACGGCTCCACGGCCGGATGCCCGCCTTCGTCCTCGGCCTGTTCTGGTCCTTCTATCTCGGACTCCTCGCCTACTCGATGGTCGAGGGCGTCCCCTTCATCTACTTCCAGTTCTGAGAGGCCTCGATGGAAGCGGACTTCCGAGGACAGGACCGGATGGAGAAGGGAGGGGGCCGGGACGCCGCGGGGCGCGGAGTCGCGCTCTTTCTCTTCTTGTTGGTCCTGGGCTTCGGGGCGGGGCTCGCGCTCGGGAGCCTCGCACAGCCCGGGATCGAGGACAGGCTCCCGAGGGTCGGGGACGCTTCGAAGGTCGTTCTCGGGCTTTCCGGCCTTCCGAAGGCCCGCCCCCCCGGAGAGCGGAGGGTCTTCGTCCTCGGAGCCTCCCTGACCTTCGGGCTCCCTTACGAGCCGGTCGGGATCGCCTCCTTCGCGACGCTCTGCGAGCGGGGACTCCGCGCCGTCTTCGAGGGCGCCCGGATCCGGGTCCGCGCGATGGCGCATCCGGCCGTGGATGCGACCGAACTGGCCTCCCAGGTCCCCCTGCTCCTCGAATGGCGGCCGACGACCCTGATTCTCATCCTCGGCGCGAACGAGTTCCTGCGGCGCGCGGTCTCGGGCCGCGCGCTCGAGCCGGAAGCCCCGCTGGAACGCGCCGCCCGCTTTCTCGCGGGGAACCGTGGAACCTTCGAGGTCATGGCCCGGCGGATCGACCGCGGGGGCGGGGAGGGAGGACTCCGCGGCGGATTCCGAGCGAGGATCCGAAGCGCGGGGCCCGGGCGGCCGGGCCTGCCGGGCCTGCCGGTCGGACCGAGGGACCGGAGGCTCCTGGTCGAACGGTGCCGGCGGGCCCTGAGGGGGCTCGCCGCCGCCTGCGAGGCGGCCGGCACGGACCTCGTGCTCGCCCTGTCGGTGCAGGGCTTCGAGGGATGTCCGCCGTGGCTGAGCGATCTCGAGGCCGGGCCCGCCGCCCTGGACCGCTTCGTGGCCTCCCAGTTGAAGACCTCCTCGGTCGCCGCCCTGCCCCGGGCGCTGGCTCTCGCGTCCGCCCATCCCGAACGCGCGGACCTTCGCTTCGTGCTCGCGCTCCTGCAGCGGAAGGCCGGCGCCGCGGAAGAGGCCCGGGCCTCCTGGGGCCGGGCCCTGGACCTGGACCTCGTACCCCTGCATCGGACCGGAGACCTCGTGCGGGCCCTCGAGGAGGAAGCCGGGGCCCTTAGCGTCCCTCTTCTGCGTCTCGACGAGGCCCTGGCCGGGGCGGACGGGCTTCCGGAGTCGGAACGGTTCCTCGACTACGCGCACGTCGATCTTGAGGGGCAGGCGAGGATCGCGCGGTATCTCGCCGAGGCCCTCGCGGGAAGGGCCTGGCCTGTTCTTCCCCCGGGCTGGCGGGAGGGATTCGACCGCGCGGTACGCGACTGGCTCGAGGCCCGCATCGACCCGAAGTCCCGAAGACTCGCCCGGGCGCGGCTTGCGAAGAACAACGGGGGATGGTTGATGCTCTTCGGGAACTTCCGGGACGCCCTGCCCTTCCTCGAGGAAGCCTTTTCGGTCTTGAAGGAGCCGGAGATCGGAGAGGACCTCGCATTCTGCCGGCGGCGCCTTCGCGAGGCCGGCCTGGAACTCGGGGGGCCGCGGTGACCCCGGGCGGGTCCCCGGAGCGGAGTCCCCGGCGCTCGGGGCTCTCGGTGGGTCGGACCCTCCTTGGAGGTGGGCTCGGATTCCTCATGGGCGCAGTCGTCTGGAACCTCGCGTTCCAGGACCCGACCGTCGAACTGCCGGCCGTGGCCGCTCCCGCCGATCCCCTCCCGGCTCTGAGGGGGCTCCCGGAGGAACGGGTTCCCGGGGAGTGGAGGGCCTTCGTCGTCGGTGCCAGCATGACCGCGGGGTATCCGTATCGCCCTCTCGGAGCCGCTTCCTTCGCGACCCAGCTCGAGGCCGGCCTGCGCGCGGTCTTTTCCGGCAGGACGATCCACGTCCGCCCCTCGGCCAAGCCGGCGCTCGACAGCCCGAAGCTGGCCGCGATGTGCGATCGCCTCGCGGCCAGGCGTCCGGACCTCCTCCTCGTCGTTCTCGGAACGAACGAGATGACGAACCGGGTGTTTTCCGGCCGGTCCCTCATTCCGCGGGGGCCGATCGAGACCTTGCTCGACCGGGGGACCCGGGCGCGCAGGTTCTGGCATCTCGCCGCGGACTTCCTGCACGGTGGCATGGGACGCCAGCGTTCCGAGCAGGAACTTTCGAAGCTCGTGAAACGAGCTTTTCAAGCGGGGCCGGGCAAGCCGGCGATCGGGGCCCTGCCCGTCAGGCCCGAGGAGAGGCGGCTCCTCGTCGGAAGGATGCGGCGCTCGATGGCGAGGATGGTCCGTTCCGCACGCGAGCACGGCGTGCGCCTCGTCTTCGCGATCGGTCCCTACGATCTCCTTGGAAGCTGGCCCTGGGGACTCGGAGGAGAGGCGAGAAACCGCCGGCGCATCGATCGCCTCGTCCTGCGGTTCCGGAGGGACCTCGGGGAGGTCGACCGAGCCGAACTGGAGTCCCTGCTCGCGGTCGAGCCTGAGGCCGCGGAACTCTGCTTCGTCGAGGGGCGCCTCCTCCACCGGGAGGGGCGCTTCGAGGAAGCCCGGGCCTCCCTCCTCCGCGCGCGGGACCTGGATCCGATCCCGATGCACCGGACCGGCGAGATCGAACGCGCGATCCGCGAAGCGGGCCGGGAACTCGGGATTCCGGTCCTCGATCTCAACGAGGCCCTCTCACGGGGAAGGGAGGATGGACTGCCCGATCCCCGGAGGTTTCTGGACTACGGGCATCTCGACCTGGAAGGGCACGCCGCGATCGCCCGCTGGCTCGCCGCCCGGTTCGCGGAGGCGGGGTTCCTGCCGGACCTTCCGGAGGGCTGGGAGCGGAGGTTCCTGGACGGCGCGAGGGCGAGGCTCGCCCGGGCCCTCGATCCCCAGGCCTCTAAGGAGGCCTCCGTCAACATGGCCTGGGCGGACGGGAACTTCGCCCTTCTCTTCGGGAATTTCCGGGACGCCTTGTCCTATCTGGAGCGGGCTTTCCGGGGCAACCCGGACGACCCGGAGATCGTGTTCCGGTTGATCTTCTGCGCCGACTCCCTGGCCGGCCGCCTGGACGTCTGGCGGAAGGGGACGGAGGAGGAACGCCGGAAACGCATACTCGAGGTCTACCGCAGGTTTCGGAAAGCCTTGGCGAGGGGCGGATTCACCGCCGAACTCGCCTCCTATCTGGAATCCTCCCGGTGACTCCGTTCCCCGGGGAACAGGACGGGAACTACTTCGATGAGAGCACCCCTCGCAGGGATCCTCCTTCTCCTCCTCCCAACGACCTCCAGGCCGGGAAAGGCCCAGGTGAGCACGAAACAAGAAGGCGCCCCGAAGAGGGCGAACCGTCTCGCGGGCGAGAGCTCGCCCTACCTCCTCCAGCACGCGCACAACCCGGTGGATTGGTATCCCTGGGGAAAGGAGGCCCTCGCGAAGGCCCGGAAGGAGGACAAACCGATCTTCCTCTCGATCGGTTACTCAGCCTGCCACTGGTGCCACGTCATGGAGCGGGAGAGCTTCGAGGACCCGAAGATCGCGGCCTTCCTGAATGAACACTTCGTGTCGATCAAGGTCGATCGCGAGGAGCGCCCGGACCTCGACGAGGTCTACATGGCGGCCACCGTGAGGATGACCGGGAGCGGAGGATGGCCGATGTCGGTCTTTCTGACTCCCGACCGCAAGCCCTTCTTCGCGGGCACCTATTTCCCCCCGAGGGACCGGGGAGGGATGCCGGGGTTCGACCGGGTGCTCGAACACGTCCACAAGCTCTGGACGACGCGCCGCAAGGAGGTCGAGAAGGCGGGGGACGAGATCCTGGGCTTGATCGAACGCGAACTCAGGGTCGAGGGGAAAGGGGACCTTCCCGGGAAGGAGGTCTTCGACCGCGCGGTCCGGATCGCCGGACAACGGTTCGACGTCGAGCACGGGGGATTCGGGCAACCACCCCGTTTCGCGCCCAAGTTCCCGCACTGCACGGAAATGACCTTCCTCTTGCGCTACGGCGTGCGCAGCGGGCGGGAGGACGCGGTCCAGATGGTCGAGAAAACGCTCGAGGCGATGGCCCGGGGGGGGATCCACGATCAGGTCGGGGGGGGATTCCATCGCTATGCGGTCGACCGGGAGTGGCTCGTTCCTCACTTCGAGAAGATGCTCTACGACAACGCCCAGCTCGCCGCCCTCTACACCGAGGCCTGGCAGGCGACCGGGAAGGTTCTCTTCCGAAGGACGGTCGAGGACATCCTCGAATACGTCGCCCGTGAGATGACCTCCCCGGAGGGAGGGTTCTATTCGACGACCGACGCCGACAGCGAGGGTGAGGAGGGGCGTTTCTTCCTCTGGACGCGGGCCGAACTCTTCGATGTCCTCGGAGAGGAGGACGGCGCGCTGGCGGCCGCGTGGTTCGGAGTGACGGAGGAGGGGAACTTCGAGGGGAGGAACATCCTGACCGCGAGGCGGGACCCCGCCGAAATGAAGGACTTCGTGAAGGAGGGCGGGCTCCGGGCCCGGCTCCGGAAGATCCGGGCGAAGCTCAGGAACGCGCGGGAGAAACGCGTGCATCCGCGCCTCGACGACAAGGTCCTCGCCTCATGGAACGGCCTCATGCTCTCGGCCTTCGCCCGCGCCGGATCCGTCCTCGGGAGGGAGGATTGGCTCGCGACCGCCCGGAGGAACGCCGACTTCCTGCTTTCGAAGATGCGGGACGAGAAGGGGCGTCTCTTCCGGACGCGCCGGAACGGGCGTTCCCGGCTCCTCGGATTTCTCGAGGATCATGCGGCCGTTGCGAACGGACTGCTCGACCTCTACGAGGCGGACGGGGATCCTCGGTGGTTGAAGGCCGCGGTCGGGCTCCAGGAGCGGATCGAGGAGCACTTCGTCCACGAGGGACGCTACGTCTCCGTCAGCGACGAACACGAACGGCTGATCGTCCGTCCCGGATCCGCGCAGGAGAGTTCCCTCCCCTCCGACATTGGGCTCGCCGCGACGAGCGCGGCGCGCCTGGGACTCCTCCTCGGGAAGCCCGAATGGATCTCCCGGGCGCGTTCGGAGTTGGAGAGGATCGGCACGCTCCTCGCCGCAGCTCCGAACGGTTTCGGACAGTGCCTGATCCTTGCCGATTTCCTCGCGGCGGATCCGAAGGAGATCTATGTCGCGGGCCCGCCGGAGGACGAGTCGACTCGGATCTTCCTCGAGAAGGCGCGGCGCCTCTGGCCCCCGTACCGCGTCCTCGCTTGGATCGACCCGGACCGCGCGGCGGAGATTTCGAGGATCCTGCCTCCGGCCGAGGGGAAGACCCCGATCGAGGGAAAGCCCGCGGCCTATGTCTGCACCGAGGGAGTCTGCAAGGAACCGGTCGTGGACCCCTCCCTGTTCCTCCGGCGCTGAGGATCAGGGGGACTTCCCGTCCCCGGGGGGCGGCACCGCGGCGTCGAAGTCGAGGATGTAGCGCCACCAGTTGTTCCAACCCCATTTCGTGCGGCCCGGAGCCTTCGGGAGCAGGCCGAGCCACCACTTGTGATGGGTTGCCCCGTCCGGTCCCCATCCGTCCCGGAAGTTCATCCAGGCTCCGGCCCCGGTGAGCTTCGGATAGTTGCGCCAGTCGAGCGCCTGGGTCCAGACGTAGCGCTCGTTCCCCCAGTCGTAGTCCCGTTCCGAGTTCGGGGCGAAGTGCACTCCTCCGACCTGGGAGGCGCCGGGGTGGTCCCTGTCCACGCGGGTGAAGCGGTTCCAGGGATCGTCCCTCTTTCCGTCCCACACGCCTCTGCCGACGGCGAGGGCGAGGATGCCCTCGCATCTATGGGCGTAGCTCTCGAGCATCTCGCTCTCCCCGCGCTCGTAGGAGAACCCCATGACCCAGATCGTCTTTCCGAGGTCGGGGATGTCGTACGGGCGGTAGAACCAGGGGTTCTTCGTCGGAGGCAGGCGCCGCTCCCGGTCCGGGATCCGCATCGCGTATTCGTCCCAGTGGAATCCGGGGCTCCCCCAGAGCCAGACCTCGGTCGCCCCCGTGGCCTTGATCCTCGAAGCGAGGTCGTTCTCCGCGAAGATGCGGGCGTAGCTCGAACGATCCCCCCGTATCCACTCCTTCTTCCGCACGGCCTCGAGGATGCCCTCGTCGTCGTAGCGGAATCCCGAGAGGAAGGGCGGACAGGCGTCCCGCTCGATCCTCGCGGCGATCTCGTAGTCGGCGTAGCCCCCCGAGGCCTCCCGGAGGTCCCGGATCAGAAGGGCCGTCAGGCGGTCGGGGTCGTTCCAGCCGAAGAACTCGTGCAGCTTCTTCCCCCCGTGGTTCTCGAGGACGGGGTCGTAGATCAGGACGAGGACCTTGACCTTCTTCCGGCCGATCCCCCGAGGAGGGTAGGCGGACGCCGGGGGGGCCTGGATCCCCGGTCGGGGGGAGGGGGAGGCCGGAGAGCCGGGGCCCGCTCCGGCGGCGCCTGCGCAGGCCGGCTGGAGGAAAAGGAGGAAGAAGAGAAGTCCGGGTTTCCGCGAGAGCTTCATCGGCGCTCCGTTCCGCGTGAGGTATCAAGAGAGGCGACCGGGCCGGAAGACGAGGAAGTGGATCGGGAGCCTGCGGGACCGCGCCGGGGCGCGACCCTCAGGGCACGGGGTCGGGTCCGCCGCCGCCCCAGGGATGGCAGCGGAGGATGCGCAGGCACCCGAGCCAGAGCCCCTTGAAGGCGCCGTGTTTCGCGAGGGCCTGCAGCATGTAGGCGCTGCAGCTTGGTTCGAAACGGCAGGTCCGGGGTTTCAGGGGAGAGAGGACGAGCCGGTAGAGGCGGACGGGAAGAGAGAGGAGGAGGGCGAGGGGGCTCATCGCGTTCCCTTTCCGGAGGGGGCGTTCCTTCCCTTCCCCCCGCCCGCCCGGCCCCGGCCTCCCCTCCGGGGTTTCGGTTTCTTCGCCCGGGAGACGGCCCTCTCCGCGAGAAGGGGGAGTTCGCGGCAGATCTCGTTGAGGGGGTATCGGCCCTCGTGTTCCCGGGGGATCAGGACGAGGTCGACGGCCCCTGCCCGCGCTTCGATCTCCCAGCGGCACAGGCGGAAGGATTCGCGGCAGATCCGTTTGATCTTGTTGCGGCGGACGGCCTTTCCGTTCTTCTTGCTGACCGAGAGGCCGAGGCGCGCGTGCCCGAGACGGTTCGGAAGAGCGAGGACCTGGAGGTGCGTACCGGCGGCCCGACCCGCGAGACGGTAGACCCTGCGGAACTCGTGATCCTTGCGCAGGTGATGCGCCGGAAGGAAGCGGAAACCCTTGGGGCGGTTCATGATCGGGGAGTATTCTAACGCCTCCAGGGCCCCCCGAGTTTTCCCGAAACGAATGAAAAGGCAGACCTCGATGCCGAAGAGCCCCGACATCCGCACCCCCCTTCCAGGACCCAAGGCCATGGAACTCCTCGCGAGGGACGAAGCGGCGGTTTCCCCCTCCTACACGCGTGACTATCCCCTCGTCGCGGCGAGGGGGGAAGGTTGCTGGATTACGGACGTCGACGGCAACCTCTTCCTGGACATGGCCGCGGGCATCGCCGTCTGCGCGACGGGCCACTGCCACCCGAGGGTCGTGGAGGCGATCCGGGACCAGGCGGGGACCCTGATCCACATGTCCGGAACGGACTTCTACTACGAGCCCCAGATCGCGCTGGCCGAGCGGCTGATCCGGCTCGCCCCGGGTTCGGGGAAGAAGAAGGTCTTCTTCGCGAATTCGGGAGCCGAGGCGGTCGAGTGCGCGCTGAAACTCGCGCGCTGGCACACGAAACGCCAGCTCGTCATCTCCTTCGAGGGGGCTTTCCACGGCAGGACGATGGGGGCCCTGTCCCTCTGCGCGAGCAAGCCCGTGCACAAGGAAGGGTTCTTTCCGCTCGTTCCCGGAATCCATCACGCGCCCTGGGGGGACCTCGACGGGATCGAGGCCCTGCTTCGGCACGCGGTGCCTGCTTCCTCCCTGGCCGCGATCTTCGTCGAACCGATCCAGGGGGAGGGGGGCTACCGCCTCCCCCCTTCGGGCTTCATCGCGGGTCTCCGGGAGATCTGCGATCGGACCGGAGCCCTCCTCGTCTGCGACGAGGTCCAGGCGGGGGCCGGAAGGACCGGGAAGTTCTTCGCGATCGAACACGAGGGCGTCGTCCCGGACCTGATCTGCATGGCCAAGGGCATCGCGTCCGGACTTCCGCTCGGCGTTTGCATCGCGCAGGAGGGAGTCATGGACTGGGGTCCGGGTTCCCACGCCTCGACCTTCGGCGGGAACCCCGTCGCCTGCCGGGCCGCCCTCGCGACCCTGGATCTCTGCGAAGAAGGTCTGGTCGAGAACGCGGCCTCGGTCGGCGAGGTCCTGCAGTCCGCCCTCCAAGGGGTCTGCGAGGGGGTGGGAGCCGTCGTCGAGGTCCGGGGCCGGGGCTTGATGCGCGCGGTCGAGGTCGAGAACGGGTCGCTGCGCGATCGGATCGTCCAGGAATGCTTCCGGAGGGGGCTTCTCGTGCTCGGCTGCGGGCCGCGGGCGGTCCGCTTCTCCCCGGCCCTCGTGCTCACGGCCGAGGAGGCCGAGACCGCGGCATCGATCTTCGGGGAGGCCCTCCGGGGGGCTCTCCTCGATACCTGAAGCCTGCGAATCAGATCGTCGCGGGATCGACCTTCTCCGAATCGAGGCCGAGCCTCGCCCGGACTTTTTCGACCTCGGAGGCCGGAAGCCCGCCCCCGCGCCGGAGGGCGTCCAGCGCGGCCAGGCAGATCGAGGCGGCGTCCACCTCGAAGTGCCTCCTAAGGGCTTCGCGGGTGTCGCTGAGACCGAACCCGTCGGTCCCGAGCGGCACGAAGTCGCCCGGGATCCAGCGGGCCACGAGGTCGGGCAGCGTCTTGACCCAGTCGGTCGCGGCCAGGAACGGGCCGCGAACCCCTTCCAGGACCCTCGTGAGATATGGGACCCTGGGTTCCTCCTCGGGATGGAGCCGGTTCCAGCGCTCGCAGGACAGGGCGTCCCTCCGCAGGAGGTTGTAGCTTGTGACGGACCACACATCGGCGGTGACCCCGAAATCCGCCTCCAACAAATCGCGGGCCTTCAAGACCTCGTTCAGGATCGAGCCCGACCCGAAGAGCTGGACGTGGAGGTCCTTCCGCTCCTCGGCCTCCTTCAGGCGGTAGATGCCTCGGAGCACGCCTTCCTCGACCCCCTCGGGCATGGCCGGCATCGGGTAGTTCTCGTTCTGCAGGGTCAGGTAATAGAAGACATCCTCGTCCCTCTCGACCATGCGCCGCAGGCCCTCGCGGATGATCAGAGCCGTCTCGTAGGCGTAGGCCGGGTCGTAGCTCTGCAGGTTCGGGAGGACGGAGGCCAGGATCTGGCTGTGTCCGTCGTCGTGCTGGAGGCCCTCCCCGGCCAAGGTCGTCCGTCCGGCCGTCGCTCCGAGGAGAAAGCCCCGCCCCCGCATGTCCCCGAAGGCCCAGGCCTGGTCCCCGGTCCGCTGGAAGCCGAACATCGAATAGAAGGTGTAGAAGGGGACCATCTGCACGCCATGGGTCGCGTAGCTCGTGCCCGCGGCGGTGAAGGAGGCCATCGCGCCGGCCTCGGTGATGCCCTCCTCCAGCACCTGACCGTCCCGGGACTCCCGGTAGTAGAGGAGGAGCCCCGCATCGACGGGTTCGTAGAGCTGGCCCGTCTTCGCGTAGATGCCGACCATGCGGAAGAGGGGATCCATCCCGAAGGTCCGGGCCTCGTCCGGAATGATGGGGACGACGAAACGGCCGAAACCCTTGTCCCGGATCAGTTTCGTCAGGAGCCGGACGAAGGCGATCGTCGTGGATACGCCGTCGGAGCCCTTCGTTCCCTTGAGGAATTCCTCGTAGAGTTCCGCGCCGGGGAGCGCCGGTTTGACCTCCACCATGACCTTGCGTTTCGGGAGACTGCCCCCGAGCGCCGCGCGACGCTCCTTCAAGTACCGGACCTCGGGACTGTCCTCGCCCGGGTGGAAGAACGGCGGGTCGTCGAGCTGTTCGTCGGGGATCGGGAGTTCGAGGCGGTCGCGGAACACCGCGAGTTCCTCCCGATTCATCTTCTTCATCTGGTGGGTGACGTTCTTGGACTCGAAGCCCTCGCCGAGCGCCCAGCCCTTGACCGTGTGGGCGAGGATGACCGTCGGACGGCCGTTCGGCGTCGTCGCCCGTTCGTAGGCGGCGTGGATCTTCCGGAGGTCGTGGCCTCCCCTCCGGAGACGCCGGAGGTCCTCGTCGGTCAGGTCCTCGACGAGGGCCGCGAGGGCCGGATGCTGCTGGAAGAACTCCTTGCGGATCGCCGCTCCGTCGAGGGTCGAGAACTTCTGCCAGTGCCCGTCCTTCAGTTCGTTCATCGTCCGGCGGAGGATTCCCTCCTCGTCCCGGGCGAGGAGGGGATCCCATTCCCGTCCCCAGATGACCTTGAGGACGTTCCAGCCGACTCCCCGGAAGATGGCCTCGAGTTCCTGGATGATCTTCCCGTTCCCGCGGACCGGCCCGTCCAGGCGCTGGAGATTGCAGTTGATGACGAAGATCAGGTTGTCGAGACCCTCGCGGCCGGCGACCGAGATCGATCCGAGCGCCTCGGGTTCGTCGGTCTCCCCGTCCCCAAGGAAGGCCCAGACCCTCGAGCCCGAGGTGTCGAGGATCCCCCGGTGTTCGAGGTAGCGGTTGAATCGGGCCTGGTAGATGGCCGCGATCGGCCCGAGTCCCATCGAGACCGTCGGGAACTCCCAGTAGTCGGGCATCAGCCGGGGATGGGGATACGAGGAAAGACCCTTGCCGAGATCGGTCTCCCGCCGGAATCGGTCCAATCGGGACTCGTCGAGACGGCCCTCCAGGAAGGACCGCGCATAGATCCCCGGAGCGGCGTGCCCCTGGACGAAGATCTGATCGCCGCGCCCCTCGCCGTCACGCCCGCGGAAGAAGTGATGGAAGCCGACCTCGTAGAGGGAGGCCGCCGAGGCGTAGGAGGAGAGGTGGCCGCCGAGCCCGGGGAACCTCGTGTTGGCGCGGTGGACCATGACTGCGGCGTTCCAGCGGATGATCCGGCGGATCCGCTTTTCGAGAACCTCGTCCCCAGGATACGGAGGTTCCTCCTCTACGGGGATCGTGTTGACGTAGTCGGTCAGCAGGGGGCCGGGAGGCACGCAGCCGTGGAAGCGGGCCCTTTCGAGAACCCTTTCGATCAGGAAGCAGGCCCGGTGCCGGCCCGAGAAGCGGACGACCTCCTCCAGGGATTCGATCCATTCCCGGGTCTGGGTCGGGTCGTGGTCGTCGGGCGTCTGCGACAAGGGATCCTCCTGCGAGGGAAAGGCGAGCGGGAAGAATGGGTCGCGGAAGGAGGGGAGTCAAGGAATCGTGAAAGGGGCCGGGGTTCCGGCGCGAAGGGTCGCGGCGGAACGGGAACCGTCCGTTCAGCCGGCCTCCGGTTCCGGACGATGGATGGACATGCGCGGATCCGAGGATTTCCGCGCCCTCGAACGTAGGGCGCTCCGGTGGATCGCGATCCTCGAGCAGGGTTTCCTCGTTCTACGGTCGTTGGCCTATCTCGCTCTGCTCTTCTGGGCGGGAAAGGGCGGGATCGGTTCCTGGGTCTTCCTCGGGATGCTGCTCGGGGATCTCCTCTCCTGGGGACTCCTGGCGCTCCGGCGGCTGGGAGCGGAGAACTCCGCTCCATGGCTCGAGGTCCTCGCCTATGCGACCTTGATCCTCCTCTGGCAGCGTTTCGGGGACGGCTTCCGCCTTCCCGAGGGGGGAGAGGGGAGGGCCGTCGTCGGGCTCGTCTTCATGTTCGTCTTCGCCTGGAGGCTCTTGCTGGGGTTCCTCGAGGATCGAATCGGTTGAGATCGGGGACGATTCCGTCCTTGTGGGAGGAACCGCGCTTTCGGGAGAATCCCCCCCGGGACGCGCGGAGGCCCGCGGTCCCCCCATCTTCGGGAGCGAGCCATGGACAAGGAAACGGCGGTCGCGGTCACCCTCGGGGCCTATCTCCTGGTCATGCTCGGCATCGGGGTCTACGCGCGGGGACGATCGCTCGACGAGGTCGGGTTCTTCCTCGGGGGGCGGCGGCTCGGTCCGGTCGTCGCGGCCCTTTCGGCCTCGGCGAGTTCCTCCTCCGCGTGGACGCTGCTCTCGGTGAGCGGCGCCGCCTACGCCTTCGGGCTCGGGGCTCTCTGGATCTTTCCCGCCTGCGTCGGCGGTTTCGCGGTCAACTGGTTCCTGCTCGCCCCCAGACTCCGGGACCGGACCCGGGCCTCGGGGGCCCTGACCGTCACCTCCTTCCTCGCGGAGGTTCCCGGGCCCTGGGGGCGGCGGATCCGGGTCCTGGCCTCGGCGGTCATCCTCCTGAGCTTCACGACCTACGTCTCCGCGCAGTTCCAAGGCGCGGGCAAGGCCTTCCACGAGACCTTCGGGGTCTCCCGGGAACTCAGCATCTGCGCGGGCGCGGGCATCGTCCTCGCCTACACCCTCTGCGGGGGGTTCTGGGCGGTGAGCCTGACCGACGCGGTGCAGGGAACGCTGATGGCGGCGACGGCCGTGCTCCTTCCCGCGGCCGCGTGGATCCGGGTGGGGGGGATCGAGGGGATCCGGGAGGGATTGTCCTCGGCCGGGAACCCGGCCTGGCTGGATCCCTTCCACGGCCTTCCGGCGGTTTCGGCCCTGGGCTTCGTGCTCGGTTTCCTCGGGATCGGTTTCGGGTATCCCGGGCAGCCCCATGTCGTCAATCGCTTCATGGCGATGCGCGGAGGGGGGGCCGAGATGCGGCGGGCCCGGTTCGTCTCGATGGCCTGGGCCGTGCTGGTCTACGCGGGGATGATCTCGCTGGGGATCTCGGGCCGCGTCCTCTTCCCCGGGCTCGAGGACAAGGAGAAGGTCTTCCTGACCTCGTTGCACGAGCTCTTCCCCCCGGTCGTTTCCGGGATCATGCTGGCCTCGGTCCTGTCGGCCATCATGTCGACGGCGGACAGCCAGCTGCTCGTCGCGGGGGCGGCCGTCAGCCACGACCTCCGCGGCTCCTCGAGGGGGGGGAGACCGAGGTCTCGGACCGTCGTGTTCTCGATCGGTCTGCTCGGCGTCGTATTCGCCCTCTTCGGTTCCCGGGAGATCTATTCCGTCGTCCTCTTCGCCTGGTCGGGACTCGGCAGTGCCTTCGGTCCGCTCCTCCTCGTGCGCTGCTTCAAGGGCCCGGTCCGGGGAGGTTCCGCCTTCGCGGCGATTCTCGTGGGCTTCCTCGGGAGCGTCTCCTTCCGGATCGCCCGGAAGGCCCTCTGGCCGGAGGCGCCGTTCCTCCGGACCTTCGGGGAGGCCTGCGAATACATCCTTCCCTTCCTCCTCGCGCTGGGGATCGCCCTCGCGGGCGCGGCGGAGAAGGCGCGGTCCGATCCTTAAGGGGAGGCCCAGCCGGGGTACTTCGCGCGGAACCATTCCCGGAGATCCGCCTCTGGGGCCCCCTCTTCGAGGCGCTCCCGCAAGCCGCGCATCAGGTCCTGGAGGAAGCGGAGGTTGTGGAGGCTCTGCAGGATGCCGGCGAGCATCTCCTTGGCGAGGGCGAGATGCCGGATGTAGGCCCGACTGTGGTTCCGGCAGGCCGGACAGGGACAGCCTTCCTGCAGGGGCCGGAAGTCCCGCTTGAACTTCGCGTTCCGGATCTTGAGTTCCCCCTCGGGTACGAAGACGAGGTTGTTGCGGCCGTGCCGCGTCGGGGCGACGCAGTCGAAGAGGTCGATGCCGCGGAGCGCGCATTCGAACAGGTCGTCCGGATCCCCGACTCCCATCAGGTAGCGGAGGCGCTCCACCGGGAGGTGGGGGGTCGTGATCTCGACCGTGCGCCGCATCGTCTCCTTGGGTTCTCCGACCGAGACTCCACCGATCGCATAGCCGTCGAAGTCGAGCCCGACGAGGACCTCGGCGGCCTCCCGCCGGAGGTTTTCGTCGGCCCCCCCCTGGAGGATTCCGAAGACCGCCTGTCCGCGCTCGACGCCGCCCATCTCGAGATGGACCCGGCGGGCGCGTTCGGCCCAGAGCAGCGTGCGCCGGTGGGCCCCGCGAAGCCTCGCGGGCGGGCAGTCGTGGGGTGGGCACTCGTCGAGCACCATCGCGATGTCCGAGCCCAGGTCCCTCTGGATCTCGAGGGCGCGCCTCGGATCGAGGCGCAGGGCCGCCCCCGCCTCGGCGCCCGCGAACTCGACCCCCTCGTCCGTGACGGTCCGGCGGCCTTCGAGGGAGAAGACCTGGTAGCCCCCGGAATCGGTCAGGATCGGCCCGTCCCAGGCCATGAAGCGGTGGAGTCCTCCGGCTTCCCGGACGAGGTCCTCGCCTGGGCGGAGAGCCAGGTGGTAGGTGTTGCAGAGGAGGAGGGAGACGCCCGCCTCGCGGAGCTGACCCGGGAGGATCCCCTTGACGCTGGCCCGGGTGCCGACCGGCGCGAAGCAGGGGGTCTCGAAGACGCCGTGGGGCGTTTCGGCCCGGCCTCTCCGGGGACCCGAGGGCGCCTCGCCGCGCAGGAGTTCGAATCGGAAGGGAAGGGTCATGGCAGAACCGCGATCGTCGTTCCCGGGTAGTAGTGGGCCAGGATGCGGCGGTAGTCGGCGCCCTTCCGGGCCCATCCGGCCGCGCCGTATTGGCAAAGCCCGACGCCGTGTCCGAACCCCCTTCCCTCGAATACGATCCCTCCCTTTCCCGCGGTCCTCCAGGATCGGATCCAGAGCGAGGGAAGCTTCGCGTTCCTCCGGAGGGAGGAACCGGCGAGGACACGCCAGGGGCCGCTCCCGAAACGGATCCGCAGACGGATCCAATCCCCCCGCTCCGAACGTTCGAGAACCTCGATCCGCGGTCTTCCTCCGCTCGTCGGCAGTCCGATTGCCTCCATGCGGGAGGGAGTCCAGAGCCGCTTCCAGGCGTGGAGCGGAGAAGCCCGGTCCCAGGGGCATCGGACCGGACGGAAGGGAGGGGAGGGGACGTCGCGGAAGAAGCTCCGCCCGTCCCTCGTCCTCCCCCCGCAGGTCGAGTGGTAATAGGCGCGGAGGACCTCTCCTTCGAACCAGAGGACCTCTCCCCGGGTCCTCCGGACCACCTCGAGGATCTCGGGGGCGGTCGAGGTCTCCTCGAACACCTGACTCTTCGCGTCGTCGAAGAGGTCGAAGTCCTTCGATCCGGCCCGGGTCCGGCAACTGATCGCGTAGGACCGCGCGGCGACGGCCTGCGCCTTCAGGGCCTCGAGGGGGAAGCGGGTTCCCATCTCGGAGGCCAGGACCCCGGTCAGGTAGAGTTCGAGGGGAACGTGGAAGACGATCCGGAGTCTGCCGTTCTCGGAGCGGACCGCCATCGAGCCGAAGGCCTTCCGGTTCGTCTCCTTGTTCCCTTCGGTCCACGAGAACCGCGCCGGCCCCTTCCAGCGCAGCCGGATCTCCGGGCGCTCGGAGATCCGCAGGTCCTTCGGTCCCACGAGAAAGAGGAAACCGCGCCCCTGGGTGCGGAGGCTCAAGCTTCGCCCGAAGGCGAAGCGTCGCGTTCCATCGGTGGCCCGGAGGTCGTCGGCCTCGATTCTCAGGATCGCGGGCCGGTCTCGGAAAAGGACGCGGATGCTGCGCGAGGTTCCGGCGAGGCTCCGGCGGGGTCCGAGGAGGAGGCTCAGGACATGGGAAAAGAGGAAGAGGGCGAGGGCGAGGAGGAGGAACGAACGCGGGGGGAGCTTGAGTCTCCGCCGTCCAGGAGGGCGGTCCTCCCGCGGGTCCGCGTGGAGGGCCCGTTCGAGGACGAGAGGGTCCAGGGGGGCGGGCATCCGGAACTCAGGAGAAACCGAGGGTTCCCTGGGCGCCTCCCTCTTCGGCGCCGGGGGGAAGGGGGATCCCGAGATGGGCGAAGGCCCTCGGCGTGGCGATCCGCCCCCTCGGCGTCCGGCTGATCAGGCCCAGACGAAGGAGGAAGGGTTCGTAGACGGAGGCGAGGGTGTCCTCGTCTTCCCCGAGGCTCGCCGCGAGGGTCTTGAGGCCGACCGGCCCTCCGCGAAGGCAGAGGGTGCGGAGCAGGGCCCGGTCCAGGCTTTCGAGGCCCAGGCCATCGACCTCCAGGTCGGCGAGGCCTTCCCGGGCGAGTTCGAGGTCCAGGGCCTCGGCTCCACGGACCTGCGCGAGATCCCGCAGTCGTCGGAGGAGACGCAGGGCGACCCGAGGAACGCCCCTGGACCTCTCGGCGATCTCCGCGGCGGCCCCGGGAAGGAGGCGCAGGCCGAGGCGCGGCGCCGCGCGTTTCAGGATCGTCCGGAGGTCTTCCGGGCCATAGGGCTCCAGGCGCTCGACGATGCCGAAGCGGTTGCGGAACGGGGCGGCGAGGAGGCCCTCCCGGGTCGTCGCCCCGACGAGGGTGAAGGGTTGGAGGCCCAGGCGTATGCAGCGGGCCGAAGGGCCCTGGTCGAGCGTGATGTCGATTGCCTGGTCCTCCATCGCGGAATAGAGAAATTCCTCGACCGCGCGGGGGAGCCGATGGATCTCGTCGAGGAAGAGGATGTCTCCGCGTTCGAGGCGGGTCAGGGTGCCGACGAGGTCCTTCGGGCCCGACAGGGCAGGCCCCGAGGTCACGTAGATCTCGGTCTCCATCTCCTTCGCGAGCAACCAGGCCAGGGTCGTCTTCCCGAGGCCGGGAGGTCCGCAGAACAGGAGGTGGTCCAGGGGTTCCTTCCTCTGGCGGGCGGCCTCGATCGCGATTCCCAGGTTCCTGACGAGGCGTTCCTGGCCGACGAAGTCCCGAAGTCGCCGGGGACGAAGCGTCCGATCGAAATCCGCCTCCTCCCTCCGGGGTTCTCCCCGCGTCCACTCCCCGTCTTCCTGCTTCCGCTCTCCCATGCCCGTTTCTCCCCTTGCACGATGCGGGCCGCGACGACCGAGGCCCCCGGGCTCCTGCCCAATTCCCCGTCGCGTAAGGACCGGGGAACGCCTCTGGGCCCCCGGGATGCCCCAGGCGGATCCGCATGGAGGTGGACCCCAGGATGCCAGCCCTCCTTCCCAGGACCAAACCCGAGTCCGGAATCCGGGAGGGGTGCGCGGGCGCACCGGGAACGGCGGGAATCGCTCGGCGGGACCGAGGGTTCCGAAGGATCCTTCGCCCCGTCTTTGCTTTGAAATCGCGGTAATGGTCTGCAATTAAGTGACTTAGAACGGCTCGCCCTTCCCGTTCCGCCCCTGGCACGAGGCTTGCTCCGAAAAAGGGGGGGGAAATCCGTCCCGAGGATGGAAGGCTTTTCCCGCCGTAGGACCGGAGCCGGCCGAGGAGTTGAAGCATGCGCCCCTCGAAGCCGCTATCTTCGAGGGACTTGTCTTTGAGGAATCCCGCCGGATCCGTGTCCTCCGGATCCCCGGCCCTCGGTTTTCCCTGGACCTCAAACCGATACGAAGGACCTTCGGATGATGACGAAGATTCGGTATCCGCACGGCGGCGGACGGGAGCGCCTGCCGGCCCTCGCCTCTCTCACCGCCCTCGTCCTCCTTACCGCCTGCAGCGGGGGGCAGCCTGGCGACCCGAACAATCGTGGACTCTTCCGGCTAACCCTTGCCTCCACGGGTTTGGGCCAGATCTTCCCCTACAGGATCAACAAGTTGGCCCCGAGCGGGAACCCGACGCAGGAGATCCTCAACATCGAGAAGATCGAGACGCTGAAGGCGAACCTGTCCTCGGTCAACGGGGTCCTTCCTCTCGCGACATGGTCGACGACCGCCACCCTTCCGAACGGGAACCCCGGGAACCAGTTTCTGCTTCTCAAGTTCTCCCACACATTGAAGATCGCTTCGATCCTCTCCACGGATCCAGCAAACCAATCCAACTCCGGGCTCACCGGGGCCCTCCAAATCGTGGAACTCGATCCGGCCACGGAATCGGCGAAGATCGTCACGGGGAGGGCCTTCGTCGGCGGTTATACGTACTATGACGACCCGGCGACTCCCGTCTTCGATCTCAAGCTGGTTCGGGCGGTCAAGGCCGACGACAAGGGGAAGGTGACGATCCTGGATTCCCGGGCCTCGGGTTTCCCGACCGGCTTCTCCGGGGACGAGGCCCTGGTCCAGCCGAACACGATGGTCTTCATTCCGGATGCGGACGGGGATCTGACGACCTTCGAGACCTTCCCGAAAAACCGGGTCATCCGGATTCTCGTGACCTCGGCCGTCCTCGATTACCGCGACAAGCCGATCACCGAGGAGGTCTGCACCGCCACGACGGTCGGGCCGGACACGATCGCCCCCGAGGTCTCCGGTTCGAAGTCCGGGCCTCTGAAGATCACTCCGGGCGGGGGGAAGCTGGACGTCGATCCGACGACGACGATCTCGGTCTCCTTCACGAAGCCGGTTCAGCCCTTCGACGTCGGTGAATTCTTCTCGACGACCAACAAGGTGCCGGCCTTCCGGGGGGTCACGCTGAACATGACGATCGCGAACGTGAACTCCCCCGTGCTCTACTACGCGGATCCGTTGAATGCCTCGGACTTCTGCAACTACACGCTGACGCCCGCCTACACCCTGCCGAGTTCCACGCTGATCACGGTCCAGGTGAACAATACGATCAACGGCCTGCCCGGCGTCTCCGTCGGCTCGACCGTCTCGACGAAGTTTTCGACGGGCAAGGGGCCCGGTCTGGTGAACGCCCCAGTCGCCCCGGAAGCGATCTACGTGGGCCGGGGAGGGGACTCCCCGGGGCTCAGCGTCATCGACCTCAACGGGTTCGGGCAGGGAACCGGGGATCTGACGAAATCCAATTTCCCGAACAACCCCAACATCGGGCAGCCCGGGGTCCAACCGACCTATTCCCCCGGCCGGACGAACCTGGACGCCGGAGGCGAGGGGGTCCTGACTCTTACGAAGAGCACGACCCTCTCGACCCTCCTCGTCGACAAGACCCTGATCTCGGACGTCGGAGACATCCAGCTCGGGCAGCCTCTCGACAAGGTCTTCAACAACGAGAACATCAATCCCTTCGCGACCCGGGCGAACCAGGTGAACCCCTATACCCAGAGCCCGGTCAAGGCCTGGGGGAACTCGATCAGCGCCCCGCCGATCCCGAATCCGCCGAAGCTCGTCTTTCCCCCGCCGAATCCTGCCCGCGCGATCTTCGCCGAGGAGCCGACCGTCGCTTCGACGGGGAGCCAGGGCTGCCAGACGAGTCCCGGGAACAAACTCGTCAAGGGGAACCCCTTCTCGACCGGCGTGGACCGGGGGCTCTACCACACCTCTTTCCCCGGGGTCTTCTACGGTCCGAATCCTCCCCCGGGCAGTCCCCAGCCTCCGACCCCCTTCTGCCCCTATTCCTCGAGGCAGCAGATCGGACACTTCCTCTACGTGCTCGATCGGGCGAAGAAGCAGGTGCTCGTCTTCAACAGCAACCGTTTCACGCTGCTCGAGACGATCAGGATCAGCGATCCCTACTCGATGGCCGTTTCCCCCAATCTGAAGCGGCTCGCGGTCACGAACTTCTCCGCGGGCACGGTCGTCTTCATCGACATCGATCCTTCCTCCCCGTCCTTCCACCAGATTGTCCACGAGGAAAGGGTCGGCAAGGGACCCGCGGGGCTCGCCTGGCAGCCTGAGGGCGAGGATCTGCTCGTCTGCAACTCGCTTTCCGATTCCCTGTCGATCATCAACGGGGCCGACCTTCAGCTGCGGAAGACCGTCATCGGACAGATGAACCGGCCGATCGAGGTCGCCGTCACCCTCCGGCAGAACGGTGTCGGGTTCAACACCGGCACCTATTACGGGTTCATCCTGAACTCGGACGGAACGATCGCGATCTACGAGTCGGGTCCGGACGGGATCAACGGCATCGGATACAACCAGGTCATCGGCATTCCCGATGACGCCCACTTCCGTGCGGCCAACACGATCCAGCCCGACATCAAGAGCTTCGTTTCCGGGATCTGGGTCGCACACCAGGACTCCCTGGGGGTCGGCCAGGTCTCGCACCTCGAACTGACGTCGAGCCCGACGGGGAACCTCCCTATCGACGCCAGCGCCCTGGGCTTCATCCTGCCTCCGACCTTCCGGCAGCGGGTCTGGTCGATCACAGGAAGGATCGGAGGGAGCAACGCGAGCAACTCTAACTTCCTGTCCGGAAACAACGTCATCGACATCGCCATCGATGAACTCAGCAACTTCGGCGCCTATCCGGATACCACCAGCATCTTCGTCGGCAACCTGGTCTATGCGGACCATTCCGGCAAGGGGCAGGGTAAGGTCGTGAACGGACAGGTTCTTCCCGCCATCGATCCACGTTTCCTGTTCGTCGGCCTGGCTGATTCGGGCAAGGTTGATGTCGTCGAACTGGATACCGGAAAGATCGTCCGGACGATCCCGGTCCCCGGGGTGCGCGTCCTTTCCAGTTACTGGAGGCAGTAAGTCTCCCCCGTTCCGAAACGAACGAAATTCCCTCGAGGAGATTCAATGCGAGGAAAGAACTACGGGCTGTTGCTGGTGCTCCTAGCCTCCGCTTGCGGGGGAGGCCCCGCTGGCGGCCCCAACAACGTAGGCCCCTTCGAGCTGTCGCTCGGAACCACGGGTTTGGGGCAGCTGTTTCCCTACCGTATCGCTCAAGTCGACGAGTTCGGGAATCCGACATCCAAGATCCTGAACATCACCTCGGTAAAGATCCTGAAGGACAACACCAGTTCGAAAAACGGAGTCCTTCCAGTCGCGACCTGGCCGTCGACGAAAACCCTCCCGAACGGATCTGCGGGGAACCATTACCTGATGCTCCGGTTCACCCATGACCTGGACATTCGGTCCATTCTCTCTTCCCGTGCGGCCGACCAGGTCAACTCGGGGCTGACCGGTTCCTTGCAGGTCATCGAGTACGATCCTCTGACGGAGGATTCGAGGATCGTCAAGGGTCGGGGTTTCGTCGGGGGCTATACCTTCCTGGACGACTTGAAGACCCCGGGGTTCGATTTGATCCCGACGCGGGCCGTCGTGGCTGACAAGAACGGTGTCGTCACCGTCGCGGATTCCCGCGTCGTCGGATTCCCTCTCGGCTTCCCGAACGACGAGGAACTCGTCCGGCCGGACACCTTCGTATTCGTCCCCGATACCGATGGGAACCTCGCGACCTTCGAGACCTTCCCTACGAACAAGGTCATCCGCGTCGTCGTTTCGAATTCCGTTCTCGACTTCCGCGGGAAACCTCTCGTGCGCGAGGCGCAGTTCTCGACCGTCGTCGGTAGCGATACGATCGCCCCTCAGGTCCTCGGGTTCACGAAGGTCAACAAGAATCTGGTGCGGATCATCCCCGGAAACAATCAGAAGGATGTCGATCCCTCGACGACGATCCGCATCGAGTTCAGCAAGCCCATCCAGCCCAGGGAGGTCGGGGACTTCTTCTCGGTCCAGGACAAGACCCCGAAGTTCTCCGGGATCAACCTCTCCATGGTCATCAACAACTCGAACGTCCCGGTCCTCTACTACGCGGACCCGGAGAGCCCGGCGAATCTGACGACCTACATCATCACTCCGGCCTTCCAACTCCTCGGTGAAAGCACGGTTTCGGTGAAGGTCAACAACACGATCCATGGACTCTCGGGGAACAAGATCGGGACGACGATCACGACCCTTTTCAAGACCGGAAAGGGGTTCGGGCTGGTCAATGCTCCTGTCGCGCCCGAGGCGATCTACGTCGGAAGATCGGCCGGCAACGTGTCGGGAGTCAGCGTCATCGATCTCAACGGCTTCGGGCAGGGAACGGGAGACATCAAGGACACGAACTGGCCCAGGAACCCGAACATCGGCCAGCCCGGAGTCGTCCCTCCCCTGACGGTCGGCAAGACGAACATGGATGCCGGCGGGAAGGGGCCTTTGACCCTGACCCGCAACACGAATCTCTCCGACCTCCTGCTCGATTCAACGATCGTTTCCCGGGTCGGCGATATCCAGATCGGGCAGCCCCTCGACAAGGTCTTCAACAACGAGAACATCAATCCGAATGTTTCGAGGTTGAACCAGGTAAATCCGGCGACTCTTACGAGGACCGCCTCCTGGGGGAATTCGATCAGCATCGCGCCCCATCCGAACCCGCCGAAGCTCCTGATCCCTCCGCCGAACCCGACCTACGCGATCTTCGGGGAGGAACCGACGATGACGACGAGTACGGATTTCCCCAGGCAGATCCCCGGTGTGAACACGACCGTGCATCCACCTGCCGGTCCCTGCACGCCGAGTCCCGTCAACCGGCTCGTCAAGGGGAATCCCTTCGCGAAGGACATCAACAAGCTCGGGGTCTTCGGCGGCATCTACAACTCGGTCTTCGTCGGGCCCGCCCCTCCTCCGGGGAACCCCCAGCCGCCGACTCCGTTCTGCCCTTTCACCTCGAGGCAGCAGATCGGCCACTTCCTCTACGTTCTCGACAGAGGGAAGCGGCAGGTCCTCGTCGTCAACAGCAATCGCTTCACGGTCCTCGAGCGGATCCGGTTGCCCGATCCGTTTTCGATGGCCGTTTCTCCGAACTTGAAGAGGCTCGCCGTCACGAACTTCTCCGCAGGCACCGTCTCCTTCATCGACATCGATCCCGGTTCGCCCTCCTTCCATACGATCGTCCACGAAGAGAAGGTCGGAAAAGGACCGACGGGGGTCGCCTGGCAGCCCGAGGGAGAGGACGTCTTCATCGTCAACAGCTTGAGCGATTCGATGTCGATCCTGCGCGGGTCCGACATGAAACTGCGGAAGGAGATTTCCCGGAGCCTGAATCGGCCGATCGAGGTTGCGATCACCCCCAGGCAGGGGAACTTCGGCTGGCAGACGGGGATCTACTTCGCCTACGTCCTCAATTCGGACGGAAGCATCGCGGTTTTCGAGTCCGGACCCGACGGGGTCAACGGGATTGGCTTCGACAATGTCGTCGGCGTTCCCGACCAGGCCCATTTCCGGGGTGCAAGGACGATCCAGCCCGATATCCGCGCCCTGAACTCCGCGATCTGGATCGCCCATCGGGATCAGAGCGGTGAGGCGCAGATCTCGCATCTCGAACTCACGACCAGTCCCACCGGGCAGCTTCCGATCGATGCGAACACCGGATACTACATCCTTCCTCCGACCTTCCGGCAGCGGGAATGGACGATCAACGGGAGGCTCGGCGGCTTGAACTCCACGACCCGGATCCGGACCCTCCTTTCCGGGAAGGATCCGGCCGACATCGCGGTGGACGACGTCTTCAACTGGGGGGCGCTCCCCGACTACCGCAGCACCTTCATCAGCAATCTGACATATGCCGACCACAGCGGGAAGGGCATGCTCAAGTCCCAGGGCGGCGGTGGAGGCTTCCCCTCTTCCGTTCCGAGGTTGATGTTCATCGCGCTGCAGGACGTCGGCAAGGTGGACGTCGTCGAGATCGACACCGGCCAGAAGCTCGCCGAGATCTCCGCGCCCGGGGTCACCAGTCTGAGTCATTACTGGAGGCAATAAGAACCCCGTCCCCACCAATGCCGGGGCCCGGCCTTCTCCCGGAGGGCCGGGCCTACGTATGGAGAGACTGGACCGGAATTCGCCGGGGGCGAAAATGAAGCGCGTGGCTCTGCGTGGGAATGCCTCCGCTCCGGAACTCGGCCACCGGCCCGACGGCCGGCGGGTCCGGTCGATGTTCGCCGGGATTGCGGAACGCTATGACTTCCTGAACCATGCCCTGAGCCTCGGGGTCGACCGCAGTTGGCGGAGGAAGACGGTGCACCGGGCTCTCTCCCTCGATCCGGCCCTGAGGGAAGGAGGAAGGGTCCTCGACCTCTGTACGGGGACCGGGGATCTGGCCTTCGCGTTCGAGGATGAGGGATGCAGGGTCGTCGGTGGGGATTTCTGCGAGGCCATGCTCGAGCGCGGTCTGTCGAAAAGGGCGAAACGGAAGAGCGAGGCCGCCTTCCTTGCCGCGGACGCGATGCGCCTTCCCTTCGTGGATCGAAGCTTCGACCTCGCCTGCGTGGGTTTCGGGATCCGGAACGTCCAGAATCCGCTCGAGGGCCTCCGGGAAATGCATCGGATCCTGAGGCCCGGAGGGATCGTGCTCGTGCTCGAGTTCGCGCTCCCCAAGGGGCGTGTCCTCCGCCCCCTCTATTCCTTCTATTTCCACCGGATCCTTCCCCGGATCGGGTCCTTCCTCGCAAGGTCGAGGGAATCGGCGGCGGCATACCGCTATCTTCCCGAGAGCGTCCGTCTCTTCCCCGAACGAGAGGCTTTTCTCCGTCTGATGGAAGGGGCCGGATTCACGGATGGGGCCTTCGAACTCTTGAGCTTCGGCATCGCCGCCCTCTATCGAGGCAGGAAGCCGGAGGAAGGCTGAAGGGATGCGGGAATCGGAGCGCGCCCCGCGCCGGATCGCGGTCGGAATCACCGGATCCTCCGGATTCCGTTATGGAGTCGCGCTCGTAGATTCCCTTTGCGCGCTGGGCTTCGAGACCCATGTCGTTCTGAGCGGACCCGCGTTCAAGGTCGCCCGACTGGAGGAGGGGTACGAGGTCGATCCCGCCCGCTCCCCGGATGAGATCGCAGAGAAGCTGTTCGCGGACCCCTCGAGGGTCCGGATCCACTCGGTCGAGGCGGTCGAGTCGATCCCTTCCAGCGGGTCCTCCGGAGTCGAGGCGATGGTTGTATGTCCATGTTCGATGGGGACCCTCGCGCGGATCGCCCACGGGTATTCGATCGGCTTGATCGAACGCGCGGCCGACGTGGCTCTGAAGGAGGGCCGCCCCCTCGTCCTCGTGCCGCGGGAGACCCCTCTTTCCGTCCTTCACCTCGAGAACATGATCCGCCTCGCCCGGGCCGGGGCGATCGTGCTCCCAGCCTCCCCGGGCTTCTACCACCGGCCCCGCCGGATTTCCGATCTCGTCGCCTTCGTCGTCGCGAAGATCCTCGGACGTCTCGGACTCGAGATCCCGGAGGAATTGCGCTGGTCGGGGCCTTCCGAAAGCCTTGTCGAGGAGGAGGGGCCATGAGAACCTCCTGGCTCGGGGACTACCTGGCCCTCGTCCGTTTTTCGCATTCGATCTTCGCCCTTCCCTTCGCGTGGATCTCCCTTCTCCTCGCGACCGCGGGGCGGCCGGGATTCGGGCTCGTCGCGCTCGTCGCGGCCGCGGCGGTGAGCGCACGTACCGCGGCCATGGCGTTCAACCGTTGGGCCGATCGGTCGATCGACGCCGCGAACCCCAGGACGAGGGGGCGGGAGATTCCGAGCGGGCGGATCGCTCCCTGGAAGGCCCTGGCCCTCGCGGTCCTCGCGGGCGGACTCTTCTGCCTGATCTCCGCCCTACTCGGGCCGACCTGCCTGCTGCTCTCCCCCGTCGTCCTCCTCGTCCTCTTCGGGTATTCCTATACGAAGCGCTGGTCCTGGCTGTGCCATTTCGTCCTCGGCCTCGCCCTGGCCCTCGCTCCGCTGGGAGCATGGATCGCCGCAAAGGACGGGTTCGACGGGATCCTTGGGACTCCTCTCCTCCTGGGCCTCGCGGTCCTGACCTGGGTCGCGGGATTCGATCTAATCTACGCCTGCCAGGACGAGGAATTCGACCGGGGTCTGGGGCTTCACAGCGTCCCTGCCCGTTTCGGTCGCGCCGGCGCGCTGAAACTCTCGGCCTCCCTCCACGGGGCTACCCTCCTGTTCCTCGCCGGCGTCGGATGGACCGCGGACCTCGGAGGATTCTGGTGGGGCGGGATCGTGCTCGCGGCGGGACTCCTGATCCATGAGCATCGCCTCGTCTCCCCTTCCGATCTCTCGAGGGTCGACGCCGCCTTCTTCTCGATGAACGGGCTCTTCAGCCTCCTCCTGGCCCTTCTCGCCTCCCTCGACTTCTGGTTCTGAAGCGGGGCAGGGGGCGGACCTTCCTTCCGAATCCGGAGCGGTCCGTTTCCTGCCGGGCTGCCGGGGCAAAGCCTTGGCGGGTCGAAGGGGGATTCGTCTATCCTGATTCCATGGCTGCTCCGAACCCCGAACTCGAGTTCCGGCGTCTCGAGAAGATCTGCGGCGGGGACTCCCCTCCAGGGCTTGTCTTGATCCGCGGGTCCTCCCGGTGGTTCAGGGACCGGGCCCTGGCTCGGCTCAGGGAACTCTGGAAGGAGGCGGGGGAGTTCCAGGAACTCGATGGAGAGGAGGTCGGCGAGGACGGACGGAGGGTCTCCGAGTTCCTGCTGGACCTGCGCACCGCGAGCCTCTTCTCGGGGGCGCGCTTTCTCCTCCTTCGACACGCCGAGCGGATCCTGCGCAGGTTCGGAGAGGCCTTTCTCGAGACCGTCGAGAAGACGGCGAAGGGGAATCGCCTGATCGTCGAGGTCGCGAAGCTCGACGGAAGGTCCAAGCTCGCCCGCTCGTTCCGGGAGCGCGGCGAGGTCTTCGAATTCCGCGATCTCTACACGAAGCCCTTCGATGCGAGGAAGCCTCCCGCCTCCGCGGAGATCGTGCGTTGGGTCACGGACCGGGGAGCGGCCCATGGCCTTTCCCTGGGTCCGGAGGCCGCCCTCTTCCTCGTGACCGTAGTCGGGGGGGATCCGGGAAGAATCGACGGCGAACTCTCCCGGCTATCCAGCGCGGGTCTTTCGAAGCGCCCCGGACCCGAGGATCTCCGGGTCTCGCTCCAGGTATCCTTCGGGGCCTCGCAGTTCGATCTGGTCGACGCCGTCCTCGAGGGGGATCTGCCCGCCGCCCTGCGCGCGAACCGCGCCCTCTACCAGGAGGGACTTCGCGACCGGGAAGGGAAAAGGATCGAGCCTTCCGCCGTGTTCCCCCTCGTGAGTTCCTGGATGCATACCTGTCTCGCGAAGCTCCGGGCGGCCCGCGACGAGGTCGATTCGGGGAGCTCGATCTCCGAGGCGGCCGCGCGGCACGGCGGGTTCTTCCGGGATCGTTTCGCCGGGCAACTCCGGAGGCACGACCGCGCCTCCCTGGCGCGTCTTGGGGAGGCCCTTCTGAGGGCCGAGGTGCGGCTCCGAACGATGGGGGAGGATCCTGAACTCCTCCTGGAGCGGTGGATCTCCGAATGCTGTCTCAAGGGTTGCCGGCGGATCCTCGGACCCTTCGAGGCTCTCGGAATATGAGCGGGGTCGCCGGAAGGGGGGCTTGGCGGTGATCCGGGTTTTGAGCCCAGAGGTCGTGAACCAGATCGCGGCCGGCGAGGTCGTCGAGCGGCCGTTCTCCGTCGTCAAGGAACTCGTCGAGAACGCCCTGGATGCGGGAGCGGAGCGTCTGGTCGTCGAACTCGAGGAGGGGGGGAAGCGCTTGATCCGCGTCCGGGACGATGGGCGGGGGATGCCCCCTCCGGATCTCGAACTGGCCTTCGTCAGCCATGCGACGAGCAAGCTTTCCTCTCTCGAGGACCTGGATGCGATCGTGAGCCTCGGTTTCCGCGGGGAGGCGCTCGCCTCGATCGGGTCGGTCTCGAGGGCCAGGATCCTGAGCCGGACGGAAGGGAGCGAGGAGGCTCACGAGGTCCGGGTCGAGGGAGGGAGGGTCTCGCCCGTCGTTCCCGCGGCGGGGCCGAGGGGCACGACCGTCGAGGTGCGGGACCTCTTCTTCAACACGCCCGCGAGACGCCGCTTCCTGCGGACCGCGCAGGCCGAGAGGACCCGATGTTTCGAGGTCCTGACGCGGCTGGCCCTCGCGAACCCCTCCCTGGGCCTCGAGGTCCCAGGATCCAGGCCCGTACTCCTCCCCCCCGGCCAGGAGCTCGAGGCGAGGATCGCGGGGTTGTTCGGCGAAGAACTGCGGGCGAAGCTCCTTCCGGTGGAGGCCGAGCGGGAGGGGATCGAGATCCTGGGTTTCGTGGGGGACCCCGACACCGCACGCCGGGACCGGGGGAGGCAGTTCCTGTTCCTGAACGGAAGGCCGATCCAGGATCGATCCCTCGCCCACGCGGTCCAGGAGGCCTTTCGGGAGTACCTGATGCAGGGTAGGCATCCGGTCTACTTCCTCCACCTTTCGATGGACCCCCGGGAGGCGGATGTCAACGTCCATCCGACGAAGAGCGAGGTCCGCTTCCGGAGATCGAGACTGCTCTGGTCCCTCTGCCGCCGCGCCGTGCTCGAGGCCCTCGAGGGCCGGAGACGCCGGTTCGAAGGCCTGGGCGGGACGGTCGCGGGCAGAGCCGCGGAGACGGCGCCGACGACGGGTTTCCCGGTATTGCCGAAAGGACTCTTCGGGGATGAGGGAGGTCCCGGAGGAGACTTCGGCGTTCCGCCCGGACGTACCGGGAAGGGGGGGAAGGAAGGGGCCGCCGGCCGCCGTCCCCCCGCTCGGGGAGGGGAGAGGGGCGACGGCGGAGAGGGCGCGGAGCGCTCCGGAGGGCCGGAGGCCTCGAAGGTCCGCTCCCTCCTCGAAGGAGCGCGACGCTTCCTCGTCCTGCACGACTGCTATCTCCTCCTCGAGACCGGGGACGGTTTCGCGGTCGTCGACCAGCATGCGCTGCACGAACGGGTGATCTACGAGAAGCTCCTGGATCGCCATCTCGAGGGGGAACCGAAGGTGCAGCGGCTCCTCCTTCCGGCCGTCTGCGATCTTCCCCCCGGGGAGAAGGAACGACTCCTCGCGCACCGGAAGACGCTCGAGGCCGCCGGCCTCCTGATCGAGGACTTCGGGGGGAACGCCGTCAAGCTCGAGGGCTACCCCGCCTGCCTGCGGAAGGTCGATCCGCGGCGTCTCTTGGAGGACCTCGGGTCCGAACTCGCCGGCCTCTCCTCGCGGCCCGCGCCCGAGGTCGTGCTCGAACGTTTCCACAGCGCGGCCTGCCGCTCCGCCGTCATGTCGGGCGATCGTCTCACCGACGAGGAGATCGTGGAACTCCTCGAACAGGCCGCGCGCTGCCGGCACCCGGACAACTGCCCGCACGGACGTCCGACGGTCCTGAACTTCGGCCGCGCGCAGCTCGAACGCTGGTTCCGGCGGAGAGTCTGAGGTCCTTCGCGGGGGCGTTCCGCGCTCAGCGCGGTTTCCGGAAGATCTCGGGCGAGAGGGGGGGATTCAGGTCGAAGTTGCGCACGAGGACGCGCTGGCTCAGACGAAGTCTGCCTTCCGGATCGGGATGGAGGACCGAGATCTCGACGGGGATCAAGATCCCCGACTTGCGGGCGTGGCGGTGGAAGCGCAGCACTTCCCTCGGACCGGCGGGCTTGCGGGTCTTCGGATCCAGGGGGCGGAGTTCGACCTGGAGGAGACGCAGGTCCTCCTCCACGAACCAGGCTCGGATCCCGACCGGTCCCCGGTGCCCGGGGCTCAGGACGAGAGGGTGGCGTCCTCCGTCCGCCGCGATCCCTTGGATTCTCAAGGTCTTCCGGGCTCCCCGCCTGCCCTGCCTGAGGAGGACCGGGGACGGACCACGAAGTTCCTCGAGTCCGGCGAGGGCCTCGGCCGGACGCAGGTAGCGCAGGAGGAGGGAAGCCAGCGCGAGATCCCTCCGGACCGAGGCGCGGTCCTTCGCATAGGTCTTGCCCTGCAGTTCGAAGACCTCTTTCCCGTTCTGCATCCAGTAGCGACCGCGGTCGAAGGTCCGGGTGATCCTGCGATCCCCTTCTTCGAGCACCGTACGGAGCCGATCCGGCGCCTGGAACGCGATCTCGGCGTCTATGTCGATCTGGCCCTCGGGACCCCGGTGGGACAGGCGGACGGAGGCCTGGAAGGCGACGGGTTTCCTCGGGGCCTCGGGGGAGACGAGGGCGCGGTGAACGCGGTCGAGGAAGGCCCGCACCGTTTCGCTTCGACCGCCGGAAGCGGGCTTCTCTCCGTTCTTCGTCCGGGGGGCGGAGACCTGCCGGAAAGGAGTGAGCGCTGCGGTCAGGAAGACGAGCAGGATCGGAGCGGAGGGGATTCCGGGAACGGGCATGGTCCCATCTCAACCGCCCGGAGGGACCGCGGCAAGGATCCAGAGGCAAAGGCCCTGGACGAGGGCCAGGGCAGGGGCGACGAGGGGGGCGGGGAGGAGGCCCGCGAGCCGGTGGGCGAGATGACGCCGGTCCCCGATCCAGGGAGGATCCCCCACGAGAAGGCGGACGATGCAGACCTGAACGAAGTCGAGGAAGAGAAGGCCCTGGAATCCGAGCGCGAGAAACGGAAGGCCGCCTTGCCAGGCCTCGAGGGAGAGGATTCCGAAGGCCATGCCGCAGAAGTGGCTGCCCATGTCCCCGAGATAGGCCCGGGCTTTCGGCCAGTTCCATGGAAGGAAGGCGCAGAGACAGGCGACGAGGAGAAGGGCAAGTCGCAGGGCCCGGCCGCCTTCCTCCGTCCCGAAGAAGGAGGCGAGATCGGTCGGGGACAGCAGACCCGCGGCGGCCAGGACCGGAACGAGACCGTTCACGATCCCCAACTGGGGCAGCGCGCCGTCGTGGTTGTCGTAGAAGTTCGCGGCGTTCATCGAGAGGACGAGCCATAGGGCGACGAGCGGAGCCGGGATCCCGGAGGCGATCCCCGCTGTGGGGAGCAGGAGCGCCGCGAAGAGGGCGACGAGGAACTGGGCTCCGAGCTTGGCCGTCCAGCGGAACCTGGTTCCGAGCCGGTCGTCGAGGGCGCCGACGGCCAGCGCGAGCACGAGGGCCGAAAGGACCGGGGCGGGGGGCCCGAAGGGTAGGGAGGCCAGGGTCGCGGCGAGACAGGCGAAGCCCCCGCTCGACGTCGGCGCCCTGCGCTGGAGCTTCCGCTTCAGATCCCCGGCCTCGTCCCGGGGGATCCAGGAGACCCGTCTCGTTCCGAAGGCCAGAAGGAACAGGAGGGCGGCGAGGAAGGCCGCGGGGGGGAGTTCAGGAGAGATAGAGGCCATGGTCGAGGATGTAGGCATGGACCTCCGGCGCGCAGAATCCGGAGGTCGCCTCCCCTCGGCGAAGGGCTTCCCGTACCTCCGTGGAAGAAAGGGGAGAGGCGGTCTCTCCGAGGATGCCCCGCGCCAACAGACGACGCTCCTCGATCGAAAACCTCTCGTCGTCGAGAATCCGCTCGGGGGGGTATCCGGGGCGCGGCACGGTCAGGATGCGGGCGAGACGGAGGATGCGGTGCGGGTCCTTCCATGCGGCGAGGCGGAGGAGGGAATCGCTTCCGACCAGCCAGTACAAGGGCGTTCCCGGAGCCAGACTGCGGCGGTGCGCAGCCAGGGTGTCCACGGTGTAGGAGGGGCCTTCGCGACGGCATTCCTCGTCCGAGACCTCGACCCCCTCGAGGCCGGCGAAGGCGAGCCGGGTCATCGCGAGACGATGCGGGGCCGGGGTCCGTCCGGCCTCCTCCTTGTGCGGGGGCCAGCCGGCGGGGATCACGAGGACCCGTGCCTGCGGATAGGCGCGCAACGCGATCTCCACGACTTCGCGGTGCGCGAGCTGGGGGGGATCGAAACTCCCCCCGTAGAGAATGCGCGCCTTCCCGGTCACCTGGAATCCTCTCCCGCGGGAGTCGGGACCGAAGACCTCCCCAGGAAGGGGGGACGCCCGGTGCTCCTCATCCCTCCTCCGAGGCGTCGTGCGAGGCGAGCAAGCGCTCGAGTTCGCCTGTCAAACCTCGGTCCCGGGGGATTTCACGTTGGCTCTTGTCCTTCATGTCGCGGATGAGAACCACCCCCTTGCGTCGTTCTTCCTCTCCGAGGATCAGGACCAGGGAGGCGCCGCGCTTGTCGGCCGCCCGCATCTGCCCCTTCATGCTCCTGCCTTCGAAATCGAGATCGCAGGGAAGTCCGGCCTGCCGGACCTCCTCCGCGAGCCTCAGGGCCTCCCCCCGGTCCTCCTCCCCGGGAGCTGCGACGAAGAGCGGACAGGGCTTCTCCCCGAGGTGGGGGAGGTCCAGCCCCTGCTTCTTCATCGCGAGCAGGACCCCGGTGACCCCGAGGGAGAAACCGATCGAGGGGATCGAGGGGCCGCCCAGCTCCTCGACGAGGTCGTCATAGCGGCCGCCGCCGATGACCGTGTCCCTCGCCCCGATGCCCTCGACCTTCCACTCGAAGACCGTATGCGTGTAGTAGTCGAGCCCCCGAACGATGCCGGGGTCAACGAGGAAGGGGCGGGAGAGGGCCTCGAGATGGCGTTGGACCTCTTCGAAGTGTTCCCGGCTCTCCGGTCCGAGGTGCTCGAGGAAGGGCGGAAGCAAAGCGTTCCGTTCCCTACAGCCACGAACCTTGCAGTCGAGGATCCGGAAGACGTTCCGGGTGAAGCGGTTCCGGCAATCCTCGCAGTATTCGTCGAGCCGGGGACGGATCTTCTCGGTCAGGACCCGCCGGTAGCGCGCCCGATCCTCCCGGTCGCCGATCGAGTTGAGATGGACGCGCGCGCCCTCGATCCCGAGACTTTCGAGGAGCTTCCCTCCGAGATGGACGACTT
>JALUUL010000004.1 GCA_027021385.1 Planctomycetota bacterium
GGGATCCGACGGCCTCGATGCCGACCTGGTGGAACTGGCGCTGTCTCGCCGCCTGCGGGCGTTCGAAGCGGAACATCGGCCCGATGTAGAACCACTTCTGGAACGGCCGGATCTTGTGCAGGTTGTGCTCGAGATAGGCCCGAATGACGCCGGCCGTGGCCTCGGGCCGGAAGGTGATCGAGGTGTCGCCGCGCTCGCAGGTGAACATCTCCTTCTCGACGACGTCCGTGACCTCGCCGAGGGAACGGACGAAGAGCCGGGTCTCCTCGAAAAGGGGGGTCCGGATCTCGCGGTAGCCGTAGCGCTCGCAGACCTCCCGGCTGACCCTGAATACGTGGTCCTGGAGGGGGATACGGTCGGGGAGATAATCCTCGGTGCCCCGGGGGGCGCGGTAGGCGGTCATGTTGAAACCCTGAAGCGTGGAAGGGGCGGCGCATCATAACGGCCCCCCGGTCGGGAATGCGGGATTGTTCCCGGGGGAGGAGGCGGCTAGGATCCTCCCTTCCGACCGCGGTCCGGTCGCCCCGCCGGGTGTTCCGGCATCCGGGCCGCGGGCGCCGCATCGACCGGGTCCCGGAGCCCCCGGAACCCGGACGTAAGGTTTTCCCTCGGAGGATTTGGATGATCCGTCGACTGTCCAGGTTTGCTCTCGTCGCCGCGTTGTTCGCCAGCGCTTCCTGTCAGACCTTCTCCTGGTCCGGCCGGGGAGGGAATGTGGATCCCGAATCGGCGGCCCGCGGGGTCAAGGACGTCCAGACCCTCGAGCGGGATTACAACACCCAGCGCTACTGGGCCTTCTGGCGTCACAATCTGCAGGGGAAGTGGGATTCCTTCTACAACGGGCTCCACGAGATCCACCGCAGTTTCGACCGCCACCTTTTCAATTACGACTGGGACGACCCGAAAGCCCGCTATTGAACCAGGACCACCTGTCTCACCACAGGCGAAGGGGTGCCCCGCTTCCCTTCCGGGGAGGGAGGGGGACCCGTCCGGGGTGGCGTAGCCAAGTGGTAAGGCAAGGGATTGCAAATCCCTCATTCACCGGTTCGAATCCGGTCGCCACCTCCAACACTGCCCGGCGTTCCGCGGCCGCGGGTCTGAGACCATGAAACGCAAAATCCACTGCGTCTTCCCACAGGAGATCATCCACGAACCCCTCCTCTACCGGATCGGGCAGGAGTTCGAGATCGTGCCCAATGTCCGAGGTGCGGCCATTTCGGATGAACTCGGGGAGATGGATCTCGAACTCGAGGGCGAGGAAGCCGAAATCGCAAGGGTCATCGCCTACCTGGAGGAGCGCGGCGTGGAAGTGCGGGAAGCCGATTCCTGAGGGTTCGTGACTCCGCTCCCTCCGGCGGGATGAAAGGAGGACGATGAACCGATCCTCAGCCGTCTCGACCCTCCTGGCCCTGATCGTCTCGGGTCTTCCCGTGGCGGGTGCCTGTCCTGCTCGGTACTCCGGGGGGGAGCGGGTCCTCGAGACCCCGAACGACCTCCGAGCCACGGGCCGCCGGGGCGCGGTCGTTTCCGCCCATCCCCTCGCGACCGCGATCGGGCTCGAGGTCCTGAAGGAGGGTGGGAACGCGGCGGATGCGGCCGTCGCGACGGCCCTGGCCCTCGCGGTCGTGCACCCCCAGGCGGGAAACCTCGGAGGCGGCGGCTTCCTTCTCTTCCACGAGGCCTCGGGGAAGGACCATGCCCTGGATTTCCGGGAGAAGGCCCCGCGCAGAGCGTCCCGGGACATGTTCCTGGACGGGAAGGGCCGGGTCCGGACGGGGGCGAGCCTCTGGACGGCTCGAGCCTCCGGCGTACCGGGCAGTCCCGCAGGTCTCGAGGCGCTCCACCGGCGCTTCGGTACGAGGACCTGGAAATCCCTGGTCGCGCCCGCGATCCGCCTCGCCCGGGAGGGCTTCGTCATCGATCCCTTCCTGGCCCGGGCGATCCGCGCGAAGCGTAGGGTTTTCGCGAAATGGGAGGCGACCGCCCGGATCTTCCTCCCCGAGGGGAAGCCTCTCGCGGAGGGGGCCCTTCTCGTGCAGCCGGATCTGGCTCGGACGCTCGAAGACCTGGCGGAAGGCGGGGCCGAGGCCTTCTACAGGGGGCGGGCGGGCAAACGACTCGCGGAATGGATGCGCCGCCAGGGGGGGCTGATCGACGAGAAGGACCTCACCGACTATTCCGTTGTCTGGAGGAGGCCGATCCGGGTCCGCTACCGGGGTTTCCGTGTCCTGTCGATGCCGCCCCCGAGTTCCGGAGGCGTGGCCCTTTCCCAGATGCTCGCCTTCATGGAACCCTTCGACGTCCGGGGGGCGGGATTCGGTTCCGCGGCCTGTCTCCATCGGATGATCGAGGCGATGCGGCGGGCCTACGCCGACCGGGCGAAATGGCTCGGAGATCCCGACTTCTATCCCGTTCCGCTCGAGGGTCTGCTCGCCCCGGCCTACCTGAAAAAGATGCTCGAAGGCTATTCCCCAAAGCGCGCCCGGCCCGAGGTCCCCGCCGGGAACCCGAGGGCCTTCCTCCGGGAATCGAAGGAGACGACGCACTTCTCGATCCTCGATCCCCGCGGGAACGCCGTCTCCTGCACGACGACCCTGAACTCGAGCTTTGGAAACGGACAGGTCGTGCCCGGGGCGGGGTTCTTCCTGAACAACGAGATGGACGATTTCTCGGCGAAGCCCTGGGCGCCGAACCAGTTCGGTCTGGTCGGCGCGGAGGCGAACGCGATCGCTCCGGGGAAGCGCATGCTCTCCTCGATGACGCCGGCGATCGTCCTGGGGCCCGAGGGGAAGCGGGTCGTGCTGGTGTTGGGTTCTCCGGGAGGTGGGAGGATCATCAACACGGTCTTCCAAGTCCTCCTGAACGTGCTGGATCACCGCCTCCCTCTCCACCTCGCGGTTTCGGCCCCCCGCATCCACGAACAATGGCGTCCGGTCGAGGTCTTCTGGGAGCCGATGGCCCTGGCGCCCGAGGTCCGGAAGGAACTCGAGCGGAGGGGGCATCGCTTCGCCCCTTCCCCGGCGACGATCGGCCGCTGCCAGGCCGTTCTCCGGAGGCCGGACGGAAGGATCGAAGCGGCCGCCGACCCCAGGTCCGGCGGGGCGGCCGGGGCCTTCTAGGTCTTACGAATCTCTCGCGGGAACCTTGGCCCAAGCTTCCAGAATGGGGGACAAGAAGGTTTCGGAACGGGATCCGCCTTAGGATTCCCAAAGGAGGGAACCACCCGGGTCCGGCGCGGGCTCGCTTCCTCGCCGGCCCTCGGATCCTGCCTTCGAACGATCCCGTGGAAGGAGGAAAGGCCGCTCGGAATCGGGGCCGGGGGTACGTCCTTTGCTCGGTTTCCGGGAAACCCTCCATGGAGACCCTTTCGAGTCCTGGATGAGCATCCTCGAACACCTGAACGCGGCTCGGGCGCGCCGGAGGTACTTCCTCATGCCTAAGGGGAAGGCCTGGTTCTTCGCTCTGGCCGGACACGCGGCCCTGGGATTCGGGGTCTGGCTCTCGGAGGGGACGACCCCGGGACGGGCGAGAATCGAGGTCCTGACCTGGAGCCCCCGGGAGGAGGTCCTCGCTCCGCCCCCCGAGGAGCGCGAACCCCAGGAGGCGCGGGAGGAGCCGGAGGCTCCGGCGCCGGTTCCCGACCCGCTGGCCTCGATCGAGGAACCGGAGATTCCCGACCCCCCTCCGGAGGAGCCGGAGCCCGTCCCGATCGAAGCTCCCGAAGAACCCTTGCGGAGTCCGGCCCTCCTCGCGCGGCTGTTTCCCCGGAAGGATCCCCCTAGATCCGAGACCCCGCCTCCCCCCCGGAACACGGCCGCCCCCCGGGCCCGGGTCGACCCGAGTCCGATCCCCGGGGAAAACCCCCCTCCCGAATACCCGGAAGCGGCTCGGGCGCATGCCTGGTCCGGGACCGTCCTCCTCCTCGTCCGGGTCGGCGCCGACGGGAAGGTCCTGTCGGTCGAGATCCTCAAGTCCAGCGGCTATCCCGTCCTCGATCGCGAGGCTCGGAAGACGATCGCCACCTGGAGATTCCGGAACGGACCGGGAAAGGTCGAGATCCCGGTCGAGTTCCGGTTCCGCAGATCTTGAACCCGCGGGCCGGGAAGGCCGGGGAGCCCTATCGGCCGCTCGATTTCCGGATGTTCTCCCGGCGCTTCTTCAGGAAGTCCTTGAAGACCTCCTCGTCACCGGAGCCGAGGACATCCCTCCAGAAGCGTTGCCAGGCCTTGACCGTCGCAGCGTTCCACCAGGCGACCTCGGGTTTCGGGGTCCCCTGGACCTGGACGAAGCCGGCGTTCCTGCCGAGAAGGATCTCCTCGAGCGTCTTGTTCATCAGGAAGGCCATTTCGGATCCTTCCTGGCTCATATAGTCGACGGTCCGAAGCGCATTCAGGATGCCCGGGATCGCCTTGCGTCCCATCTCTGTGAGCTTCTTGATCGCCCGGGTTCCCCAGATGCCGGCATCCGGATCGAGGGCCTTCGCGACGAGCTTCTTGATCTCCGCCTTCTCCTCCTCGGTCGTGTCGGCCGTGAACTCGAGTTCCGGCAGTGTCTTGGCGTCGAAAGGACGGTGGAGTTCGCCCCATTTGGGCTTTTTCTTCTTCTTTTTCTTCTTTTTCGCGGCGGCGGGCTTCTTCGTTTCCGCGGGCTTCTTGGCCGCGGCCTCGGCGGGCTTGCCTTCCTTTGGTTCCTTCGCGGTTCCCTCGGCGGTTCCCGTCGTGTTCCCGCCGGGCCCTTCCGCGGCAGCGACCTTCGCCGCGGCGGAGGATTCGGGTTTCGTACCTTCCTTCGAGGAGGACTCCGCGCCCGCGGGGGATCCGGTTTCCTTTCCGGTATCCTTCGCGGCGACCCGATCTTCCGTCTTCGAGGCCCCCTTCCCCGCGTCATTCCCGGAGAAGACGAAGAAACCGGCGACTCCGAGGACGATGACCAGGCCGGCGATCCCCAGGATTAGGGGCGTCTTGCTCTTGGCCTCCGGAGCTTCACCGCGGCGCCCCCGGCCTCCTCTCGGCGCCGCCCGGCCCCTTCCGCCGCGGGACGGGGCGCGGGCTCCGCGATCCTCCTTCTCCTTCCCGGCCCGGGCTCCCCGCCGTCCGGCGCCCGCGCGGGCGCCGCGACCCGTTCCCGCCGCCTTCGCCGGGCGTCCGGCCGTTCTCGGCGCGCTCCTTCCGGGCTTCGCCGCGGCGGTCTTCGGCTTCGCCGCCGGGGCGGAGGAGGGAGGAAGCGCGGGTTTCGCCGCTGGCTTCGGGGTCGAGGTCGAGGCGAGACCCTGGGTCTCGATGTCGATGACGCCGCCGCAGGCCTTGCAACGGGCCTTGGCACCTCGGAAGTTGGCGGGGATACGGTACTTGGCGCCGCAGTTCCCGCAGGAGATCGTGCGCGACTCTGGCATCTTGAACCTCGTCGGGGTGCAGGATGGGGAAGGAAGAACCGGGGAATTCCTTGTTCTCCAAGCATACCCCTCTCCCGCGCCCCATGCATCCGTGCAGGTCGCGGGCTCCCCGGGATTCGGCGGCTCCCACCGCGTCTACTTGCCGCGCCTCGGAGGCTTCAGGCTTCCTCCCCGACGAGGCGGCGGCAAGGGCTCTTCGGGATCCATCGTCTGGAATTCCTTCTTTGAGAAGTAGCGCCACCAGAACGCATAGGCCTGGCCGAGAGCCGTTTTCCGCAGGTCGTCCGTCCCCCCGAAGGTCACGTCGTCCGCCCTCCCGGGGGCGTAGGTGATGCCGGCCCCCGTGATGTCGTTGAATGTGTCCATGACCAGGCGGAGGCACGTGCGTTCCTCGAAGGTGCTTCCCTTCGTCTCGTAGAACCTCGTCAGGAGCCTGGGGACAGCGGGTTTTCCGATCTCCACGAGCCGGCGTTGAGCCGCCCGCACCTTCCGGATGTCCGCCTCCGGGTCCATGATCAGTGCGATCGCATCGTCGATCTCCTTGCGGAGCCCCGGGGGCGTGTCCTCTAGGTGGGGGAGCGGAACGGGTTTCGAGACCCAGACCTTGACCTTTTTTTCCCCGACCTTCACGACCTTCGCCTTGGGTTTCGGGATCAGCTTGTGTCGCTTGGGTTTCTTCCGTTTCGCGACGGGCGCCGAGGCCCGCTTCCGGACCGTCCATTCCCGGAGCCGCCAGAGATTCCCGGAGCGGCCGACCACGACCTCCATGAGCCCCATTCCGATCCAGCCCTCGGCCCTGGGGGAAGCCTCGACCTGAAAGGTCAGGGTCTCGGCGGTCCGCGGAACGGCCTTCGTGTCGTAGAGGCCGTCGAGGACATGTTCGCGGAAGAAGCGCCCGCGCTCCCCCTCAAAGAGGTCCTGGAAGAGCGCCTTCTGGAAACCCCGCTTCGCCTCGGCGGTTGCGAGCTTCCAAACCGTCCGGTTCTTCCCTTCCCGGTGATTCCAGATCCATTCGAGATCGAGACTCGAGGCGAGAGTCACCTCGTCCCGCGCGGCGACCGCCTTCGCGGTCTCCTCGACCGCGAGCCATGCGGGGTGGCTGAGGTCGAGCATGACCGTCTTCTTCGGAGGGGGGGCCTTCCTGGGAGGCTTCCGTCCGGACCCCAACGCGATGAGGAGAACGGCGAGCAGGAGGACGCCGCCCCCGAAGAACACCGGTCCCTTCCACGGGGCGCTCCTGCGCCGCCTGCGGCGGGCGGGGCGTTCGAGGACCTGGCGGGGATGGAAGCCCGATCGGCAATTCTTGCAGAGGATCCGGGAATCGAGATGGGTCTCGGGGACGGCGTAGGCCGCTCCGCAGTTCGGGCATTCGAGCCGGTAGCGTCCATCGCGCCCGGGCTCCACCGCCTTCTGGGTTGGGGTCCTTCCGCCGGTCGCGGGCCGCCTGCCTTCGGAGGAAGACCGTCCTTCTTTCGGAAACCGGGAGGACCTGGTCCTGTGAGCCGCGCTCGAGCGGCGCCTGCGGGTCGCCATCGTTCGTTCTGGCCTTTCGAAGAATCCATCCGGGGCGGTTTGAGTCGAGGCCGAGGGCCGGCGCCCGGATCGGAAGGGCGGGTGCGCGGGGCGTCTTCAAAAGAATAGGTCAGCCGCCCCCGTCCAGGCAACCTCCGGTCCCCCGGCTTGCCCGGGGCCCGGAATCGGGGAAGGATGCCCTTCCGAGCAGTCCTCCCCGAGCCAGCGGAATGGAACGAAGACCTCCCGATTTCGAGGCTGACGTGACCCGGGTCGAAGTCCGGCCCTTCCGTCTCGTCTCCGACCATGCCCCGGCGGGGGACCAGCCCCGGGCGATCGATTCCCTCGTTGCGGGGTTGCGGGAGGGACGCCGGGATCAGGTGCTTCTCGGAGTCACCGGGTCCGGGAAGACCTTTACGATGGCGCAGGTCGTCGCCCGGCTGAACCGGCCGACCCTGGTGATGGCCCCGAACAAGACCCTCGCGGCCCAGCTCTACAACGAGTTCAAGGAACTCTTCCCCGAGAATGCGGTCGAGTATTTCGTCTCCTACTACGACTACTACCAGCCCGAGGCCTATATCCCGGGTTCGGACACTTACATCGAGAAGGACGCCTCGATCAACGAATCGATCGAGCGGATGCGGAACGCGGCCACGGCCAGCCTCCTGACGCGCAGGGACGTCCTGATCGTCGCCTCCGTCTCCTGCATCTACGGGCTGGGATCCCCGGAGGCCTACTCCTCGATGTCCGTGAAGCTTCGCAAGGGGCAGGAATTCGAGCGGGACGAGATCCTGCGGGCCCTCGCGCGCATCCAGTATCGCCGGGACAACATCTCCTTCCCCCGCGGTTCGTTCCGCGTGCGGGGGGACATCGTCGAGATCCATCCGGGCTACGAGGAGCGGAAGGCGCTTCGCGTGGAGATGTGGGGCGACGAGGTCGAACACCTGTTGGAGGTCGATCCCCTGACCGGGGAGGTCCTCGGAGAGGTCTCCGAGGTCGTCATCTTTCCGGTCTCCCACTACGTGACCCCCGAGGAACGCCTCGAAAAGGCCTGTAGGAGCATCGAGCGGGAACTCGAGGAGCGTCTCGCGGAGTTGCGGGCCGCGAAGAAGCTCCTCGAGGCGCAGCGTCTCGAGCAGAGGACGATGTACGACCTCGAACTCCTTCGGGAGGTCCGTTTCTGCTCGGGGATCGAGAACTACAGCCGGCATCTCGACGGGCGGGAACCGGGAGAACCGCCCGCCTGTCTCCTGAACTACTTCCCGGAGGACTTCCTGCTCCTGATCGACGAGAGCCACGTCACCGTGCCCCAAATCGGTGGAATGTTCCGGGGAGACCGCTCACGGAAGGAGACCCTCGTGGAGTTCGGCTTCCGCCTTCCGTCCGCGGTCGACAATCGTCCGTTGCGCTTCGAGGAGTTCGAAGCCCTCAGGGGACAGGCGATCTTCGTCTCCGCGACTCCAGGTCCGTACGAACTGGGGCTCACGAAGGGCGCCTTCGTCGAGCAGGTCATCCGACCGACGGGCCTCGTCGATCCTCTCGTCGAGCTGCGTCCGGCCTCGGGGCAGGTCGAGGACCTCCTGGCCGAGGTCCGGGAGACCTCGGAGCGGGGGTTCCGGACCCTCGTCACGACCTTGACCAAGCGCATGGCGGAGGAGCTGACCGACCACATGCGCGAGGTTGGAATCCTGGTCCGCTACCTGCACTCGGACATCGACGCCCTCGAGCGGGTCGCGATCCTCCGGGATCTCCGTCTCGGAGTCTTCGATTGCCTCGTCGGGATCAACCTCCTGCGGGAGGGCCTCGACCTGCCGGAGGTCGCCCTCGTCGCGGTCCTGGACGCGGACAAGGAGGGGTTCTTGAGATCTCGGACCTCTTTGATCCAGACCTGCGGGCGGGCCGCGCGGAACGTCGAGGGAAGGGTGATCCTCTATGCCGACGAGGAGACCGGAAGCATGAAGGAAGCGGTCGCGGAGATGCGCCGCCGCCGGGATCTGCAACTGCGCTGGAACCGGGAGCATGGAATCACCCCGACGACGATCCGCAGCCGGATCAAGGACCTTCTCGAATCGGTCGAGGAGCGGGATTACGTGACGGTCGACCTCCCCGTGGAGGCCGATGAACGGAGGTTCACGGATCGACGGGACCTCCTCCGGACCCTGGAGGCGCTCCGGGGCGAGATGAAGGCGGCGGCGGAAGCCCTCGAATTCGAGAAGGCGGCGGAGATCCGAGACGAGATCTTCCGCCTCGAGAAGAAGAATCTATTGCTCCGATGAACCGGAGGATCGAGGCGAAGGTTCGAAGGCTACCCCGCGCACCCGGCTGCTACCTTTTCAAGGACAGGCGCGGGGCGGTGCTCTACGTGGGGAAGGCGCAGGATCTCCGGAAGAGGGTCGTCGCCTATCTGCGCCCCGGGGGGGACGGGCGCCCGTTGATCCGTTTCCTGGAGGCGGAGGCCGAGGACCTGGACTTCGTGGCCACAACGACCGAACAGGAGGCCCTCCTTCTCGAGAACACGCTGATCAAGAAGTTCCGGCCGAAACACAATCTGAGGCTCCGGGACGACAAGAACTTCCTCCTGCTCCGACTCGACCCCAAAGAGGAATGGCCCTGGTTCCGGCTCGTGCGCCGGCGGAAGGGAGATGGGGCGCTCTATTTCGGCCCCTTCGGATCCGCGAAGGCCGTCCGCCGGACCCTTGCGCTCCTGCATCGCGTCCTTCCCCTCAGGGACTGTACCGACGCCGTCTTCCGGAACCGGTCGCGACCCTGTCTCAAGCACCAGATCGGACGCTGTCCGGCGCCCTGCGTCGGACTCGTCGGAAGGGAGGAATACCTTCGGACCGTCGAGCGGGCCTGCGCCGTCCTCCGCGGGGATACGAAGGAGTGCGAGGCGGATCTCCGGCGCAGGATGACCGAGGCGGCGGAGGCCCTCCGGTTCGAGGTCGCGCAGACCGCCAAGGAACACCTGCAGGCCCTCGCCCTGATCACCGAGAGGCAGCGGGTCGTCGGAGACATCGAGGACCGTGACGTGATCGGCCTCCACCTCGACGGGGACGAGGCCCTGATCGCCGTGCTCAAATACAGGGAGGGCGGGCTCGAGGACGGCGTGACGCATCGCTTCCGGACGGGGCTTCCGCCCTCCGAGCTCCTTTCCGCCTTCCTGACCCAGCTCTATCAAGGGGATCGATACGTTCCGAAGTCCATCCTCCTGCCGCTCGAGCCGGTCGATCGCGAAACGATCGAGGATTGGCTGTCCGGGAAGCGGGGCGCGCGCGTCCGGCTCTCCGTCCCTCGCAGGGGGGCCCGGAAGGAGGCGGTCGAGATGGCGACCCGGAACGCCCGGTTGACGGCGGAAATGCGCGCCCGAGGAGGAGGGAAGGCGGAACGGGAGGCCGAGGCCCTCCGGAAGCTCGTCGGCCTTCCCGCGCCTCCCCGCAGGATCCATGCCTTCGACGTCAGCACGATCCAGGGCCGCTCGACCGTCGCCTCCCGGGTTTCCTTCGTCGATGGAAACCCCTGCAAGGCCGAATACCGGCGATTCCGGATCCGAGGGGGGGGCGGGCGGGAGGACTTCGCCTCGATGCGCCAGGCGGTCGAGCGCAGTCTCGCTCTCTGCCTGGAGGGGGGAGGGGCGGAGGAGCTTCCCGACCTCTGCCTGATCGATGGGGGCAGGGGGCAGGTCTCCGCCGCCCTCGAGGCTCTGAAGGCTTGCGGGCTGGACCCGGAGACCCTGCCGGTGCTCGGGCTCGCGAAGGAGCGGGGGGAGAAGGGGGAGCGGATCTTCCTTCCCTCGGATCCGCGGGCGATCCCCCTCGAGCGGGGCGCCCCCGAGACCCTGCTCGTGACGAGGATCCGCGACGAGGCCCATCGTTTCGCCGTGACCTACCACCGGAAGCTCCGGGACCGTCCCGACTCCACCCTCGATGGGGTTCCGGGGCTCGGGCCCGTACGGAAACGGGATCTCCTGCGGGCCTTCGGAAGCCTGCGCGGGATTCGGAAGGCCTCGCTCGAGGAGCTGGAGGAGAAACTCCCGCGGAAGGTCGCGCGGGCGCTTTTCGCGAAGCTCCACGACCCAGGGCGCGGGAATCCGGAAACCTGAAACCCCTCGCCGAGAGGACCTGGTTCCCGGCGTCGTTTCCCCGGCGGCCGGCGGTCCTGGGCTCGCGCAACCGGCCCCGGGGGTCTCGTGGTGGAATCCCCCGCGCCTCGGCCGAAGAATGGCGCCATGGCCCTCTGGTCTCCTTTTCGGCGGTCTCTGCCTGGCGCGGAAACCCGGAGGAGACGACGGGGCGTAGAGAGTCCCGATCATCCGATGCGCAGGACCGCCGCCCCCTGGATCGAACCCTCGGCGAGCCGGGCCAGGGCCTCGTTCGCCGCCTCGAGCGGGAAGACCTCGACCCGGGTCTCGACGGGAATCCGGGCCGCCTCGGCGAGGAAGGCGCGGCCGTCCTCGCGGGTGTTGTTGCGCACGCTCTGGATCCTCCGCTCGTCGTAGAGGAGCCGATAGGGGAGGGGGGGCGTGTCGGTCATGTGGATCCCCGCAAGAACGAGGCGGCCGCCCGGAGCTAGCCTGTCCAGGCTCGGGGGGACGACCGCGCCCGAGGGCGCGAAGACCACGACGGCGTCGAGGTCGCCGGGGCCCTCCGGCCGGTTGTTGGGAGAGAGTTCGCCGACCTCCACCGCCCCGAGGGCGAGGGCGGCCTCCCGCCGGGTCTCGACCTGGCGGGTGAAGACCGTGACCCGCGCGCCACGGGCCCCGGCGACCTGAATCGCGACGTGGGCGGCGGCCCCGAAACCGACGAGGCCGAGGCGGAGGCCTTCCCACTCCTCCTGCGCATCGACGCAGAAGGAGAGGGCCCGGTATCCGATGATGCCCGCGCAGAGCAGGGGGGCGGCCTGGAGATCGGGGAACCCCTCGGGGAGTTCGTAGACGAAGTCCGCGGGCGCGCAGACCCGCTCGGCGAAGCCCCCCGGCCGGGTCCATCCGAGGAACTCCGCCTTCCGGCAGAGGTTCTCGCGCCCCTCCCCGCAGAAACGGCATGTCCCGCAGGTCTCGAGGAGCCAGGCGGCGCCGACTCGCTTGCCGATCCAGGAAGGGTCCGTCCCCTCGCCGACCGCATCCACGAGTCCGACGACCTGGTGTCCCGGGATCGCCGGCTTCGAGCGGAGCGGAAGATCGCCCTCGACGACGTGGAGATCGGTCCGGCAGACTCCGCAGGCGCGGACCCCGATGCGGACCTCGCCGGGACCCGGTTCGGGGTCGTCGAGGTCGAGAAGCACGAGAGGCGCGGTGGAGGCCTTCGCCTGACGCTCGCATACCATCGCGCGCATGGCGGCATCCTACCCCGGGGGCTATCCTCCCGCCCATGCCGGCCCGACCGTTCCTCCGCCGTCCGATCGCGAGCCTGTTCCTCGGGGTCGCCGCGGGTCTTTCTCCCCTCGCCGCGGCCCCGCGGCCGCAGGGAGCGGAGGAGGCCCCGGCGAAGGTCCGGGAATCCGAGGACTCGATCCCGCAGGACCTGCGCGAGGGGCCGCGGGCGGAGGTTCTCCGCATCCTGGAGAAGGAACTCGAGGCCCTCGCGGAACCCGGCGACGAGGCCGCGAAGGCCCGCAAGGCGAGGTTCCTGGAATGGCGGAAGGATCTCGCCCGCATCCCGAAGCTCCTCGATCTCTCCCGGGAACTCTCCGAATTGGGGCTGTCCGTGCGGCAGCGGGAGGCGGAACGGGAACTCCCTCTGCCTCCCCGCAGGGTCCGTCTTCCCGAGGACTTCGGGGACATGGAGACGGGCGAGACCGGCTTCTGGCTCGACGTCCAGAAGACCGAACTCGAGGGCTTGCGATCCCGGCTCCGGCAGGAGATCCAGGATCTCGAGGCGAAGGAGAAGCAGGCCCGGGAGCGGCTGCGGAAGATCCAGGAGCACCTTCTCGAGTCGAAGGCCAGGACCGTCGCCGTCCTGAATGCCGAGGGTGTGAAGGTCCGGGAACGACTGACCCGGGTCGAAGCCGAGCTGAACGCTAAAGGAGGGGGTTCTCCCGGGGAGAACGAGCGCAGGATCTTGAAGGTGCTCGCGGCCGCCTACCGCCTGGAACTGCGGGTCCTCGAAAGGGAGCGGGAGCAGAAGACGACCCTGCGCAAGGTCCTCGAGACCGAACTCGCCCAATGCGACGCCTGGCTGAAGCGGCTCTCGGAGGAGCGGTTGGCGCCTCTGCGCGAGGATCTCCAGGCGGTCGACGAGAGGCTTGCCGAGGTCCGCCGGCGCCTGCTCCCGGAAGCGCCGGACATCGCGGGGATCGAGGGCCTTCCTCTCGATCCCGAGACCCGGAAGGGGGTCCAGGAGGTCTTCGACCGAGCCCGGGCCCGCGTGGCGGCCTCGATCCGGGAGATTGCACTCCGGGCGGCCGAGCGTCGGCGCCTGGCGACCGAAAAGAAACGGATCCGAACCTGGCTCGAGGAGGCCAAGGCCAAGGTCGAGGAACACCTCGAGACGACCGCGCCGGGGAAACAGAGTTCGGAGGATGTTCTCTTCTACAAGCTCCGGAAGGCCCGCCAGGAGATCGAACGCTACCTGGATCTCTGCCAGGCCGATCCGCGGTGGAGGGTCTTGCCCGGCCGGCTCGCCGAACTCAAGCAGCTCCTCGCCGAGGCCGCCCGAAGGCGGGCGGGGATCGAAGAGGCCTTCGACGCGGCGCTGGAGTCGGCCCTCGGCCCCGGACGCAGCCTTCCCGCGGCCCTGGAGAGCGCCCGGCGCCGTTGGATCGACCTCGAGAGGCAGCAGGCGGAGGCGATGGTCGTCGAGACCGAGCAGGCGATGACCCTCGCCTTCGAGGTCCTGGCCCTCCTCCAGGAGCAGCGCAGGGTTCTCGAGCAGGGCCTCAGGGATCTCCGCAGGCGCGGTCTCTTCCTGAGGGATCCGGAGAGGTTCCAGGGTCTTCTCGGACTTCCTTCGGTTCTGGCGCGCGACGGAGCGAAGATCCTCGAGGGTCTGGGGCGCCTCCCTTCTCTCCTCCTCGGAATCGGGGGGGGGGGCGGG
>JALUUL010000005.1 GCA_027021385.1 Planctomycetota bacterium
GCCCGGAGCGGAGGCGGTCCCGCCCCGAGCATCCCCCTTTCCGGGGCCCCCCCGGGACCCGACCGGGCGGACCGGCCCGGGAACCCCGATGCGACCGGAGCGAAGGCGCGACGATGGGTCGAGAGATCGAAGTCGAGTTGAACCGGGTCCTGATCCGGGAGGGACAGGACCCCCAGCAGATCTCCGTTCGGGAGAAGGACGGCGAGCGCGGTTTCCCGATCGCGATCGGCTGGAACGAGGTGCTCGAGATCCACCGCAAGCTCACCGGCGCCGAGACCCCGCGCCCGATGACCCACGACCTCTGCGGGGCGATCCTGAAAGCCACCGGCACGAGGCTCGTCAAGGGCGTGATCTCCGACCTGCGCAAGGGGACCTTCTTCGCGACCCTCCACCTCGAGACGCAGGACGGCCGGTCCTGCGCGGTCGACGCCCGGCCTTCCGACGTCATCGCCCTCGTCCTCCAGTTCGCGGCCCCGCTCTACGTCGACGAGAAGGTCTTCGAGCGCCTCGAGCAACCCTGACCCGCGCCCCCTCCCCCGCTATCGTGGACCGCGCCCGCGCGGAGGGATGGCAGAGAGGCCGAATGCGCCGGATTTGAAATCCGGTTTGCCGCGAGGCAACGGGGGTTCGAATCCCTCTCCCTCCGCCAATCCTTGTCCCCCGCGAGGCGACCCTCTCTTCGGAGGCCCCCCTCCCCCCCGCGGGCCGGCCCGCCTGTCGCGGGCCGGCCCGGAGACGGAAGCCCGTCTCACTTGTAGTCGGTGTTCGTCCGCGGCGTCGCGAAGAACCTCGACAGGTTGTAGGGATTGATCAGGACTCCCTGGAAGTAGAGGCGCTTCCCGAGCAGGGATCCCGGGGTCGGGAAGGCCCAGGGCGCTACGTTCGTCGTCCCGTTGACGACCTGCGCCGGAAGGATGATCAGGGACCGGAACCCATCCCCCAGACCGAGGGAGACGAGGTTGGGGATGACCGAGGGCTTCGGCGAGCCGCTCAAGGTCAGGACGCCGACCGACCCCACGGGCAGTCCTCCCTTCGAGACCCAGACCGTCTGCGTCCTCCCCGTCGTGAGGGAGAGAGTCGTCGCGATCGCGAAGCTCGTGACCCTCGACAGGGTCACGTTGACCGAACCCGACGTGCAGAGCGGGAAGCGGACGGCGAGGGGATAGACGCCCGGGGCGAGCCCCTGGGGAGGATGCACCCGCACCGTGCGGTTCCCGTTCAGGACCTCGAAATACCCCTTCGACCAGTCGTTCGCATCCCGGCTCTTGATCAGCCGGCCTCCGAGACTGACGGCCTCGACGAAGGCGGGAAGGTTCAGGTTCACGTCGAAGGCCCCGAGCGTCAGGTTCGGCAGCGAACGCGGGGTGACGGAGGCGATCGACCGGCAGCTTCCGGCCAGGCGCATGCGGTCCTGGCTGCCTCCCCCGCGCGATCCGACCACGGAGGCCAGGACGTCCTGCGAGAACGAGGTCGGCGTGACGTCGACGTTCAGGAGGACCGGAACGTAGGGGCTGAGCGACAGGGTCTTCCTCGTCCAGGAGAGGCCGGCCGGCGAGGCGAGGGTCACGGTCGCGGAGGCGGCCGTGTAGTCGGTGTTCACGACCCTGAGCTGGGCCGTGAACTTGTGCCCCGCCCCGATGTCGACCCTGCGGTTCCGCCACTGGACGAGGATCCCGGGGCCGGGCACGTCGACGTAGACGCGGATCGAATCCGTCCCCTGGATGCGTTCGATCCCGAAGAGACCGATCCCGCTGCGGGTCCTGTCGTGCCACCTCGTGTTCACGAGGGTCGAACCGTCCCAGACGTCCTTCGAGGCCGCGAAGCCGGGATCGTTCCCCGTGAAGAGATAGGTCCCGTACTTGTACCAGCCTCCCGACCCTCCCGCGGGCTCGATCTCGATCGCGGTCCTCCAGTTCCACAACCTGTTCTGGTCGCAATGCCAGAGCGCCAGTCCCTTCGCCGGCAGGGAGGCGTTGTAACCCTTCCCTCCCCGATTCTCGACGAGGAAGAACTCGCCGGTATGGCTCCTGGGATCGCGGAGCAGCAAGACCCTGGGATCGACGGCGATCGGGTTCAGGGTCACGTATCCATCCTTCCCCACGATCTCGGGTTCCAGGAACTTGCCCGCCTTCCACTTGTGGAGCGGGTCCAGGTGCCCGTTATAGGGATGCTGGTCCATGATGCTGTACGGACCCGGGGCCGTCGGATCCCGGTTCTCGTACATGTCGCCCGCCCGGATCAGGAGGTGGGAGAGTTCGTGAGCGTGGATCCCCAGTTCCGAGCGGTTCCGAAAATCGGGGGTATAGACCGTCGCGAGGCCCCCCCTGAAGTCCAGCGTGACCCCGTCCGAGGTCGCGACGTTCGTGATGTTGTTCCGCACCTCGCCCCAGGGCCAGTCCTGGTAGAGGATCACGAGGGGATAGAGTTCGTCGGTCGTGATCTTCCGGTCGCCGTTTCGATCGTAATAGGAGTAATCGAAGTACGGATCGGCCTTCTGGAGGGCCTCGATCTTCATCATCGTGAAGGCCCCCTGGAAGCTCCGGTAGGTCTTCTCGTCGTACTTCTTCAAATGCGGCCCGACCAGGCCGGCCTCTACGAGGAAGAGGTTGGAGTCGGAGTTTTCGACGAACCAGTCGGCGACCCCGGGCGAGGACCGCCAGAGATTGTCGCCGACGTAGCTTCGGAAGACTCGCCGGCCGTTCTGGAGAGTGACGACGCTGCTCGCGAACTTGCCACCGTACTTGTAACCGGTGGGCCGAGTCGACTCGAGGGCGGTGACGAGCAGGGGGCGCTGCCCCTGGACCGAGGTCAGCACGAGGGAACGGCCCGCGAGCACGAAGGTGCCCGTCGCGGCCGCCCAGTCGATACGCACCGCGTGGTAGCCGGGGTCCAGGTCGCGCGCTACCCAGACGGCCGAGCGGGCGACCCAGATCCTGTAGGGATCGTCGTATTCCTCCCCGAATTCGATCGGGTTTCCGACGTACTTCCCGTCGACCACGCACCGCAGGTAGCCCCTCGACCCTTTCGGGATCCTCGTCTCGGCGGAGAAGCGCACCTCGAGGTCGCCCTTCGTCCGGGTCCGGATCAGGCCGAGACCCACGGACGGAACCGGAGCATAGGTGCTCGAACTCCTGCTGGTCCCGGGACCCTCGTAGGTGTAGGACGCCACCGCGGCCTTCCGTCCGCCGCCGCTCGGATAGGCCTCGACGATCGTCCAGGGTCGATAGATCGTCCCGCCCGCATCCATCCAGTACTGCATCTGGACCGTGTGGGTCCCCTTCGCGAGCCCCCGCTTGGCGAACACGAAGGACTGGGATCCCCCGACGTCCCCGTAGATCATGACCGCGTCCCCGGCCTTCGCCCCATCGACGAGGGCTCTCACGAGGATCGCCTTCCCCGCGACCTTCGAGAAAGCGTCCCCGCTGTAGCAGATCACGAGATCCCCCGTCCAGGGGAGGGTGATCGTGGTCTTCAAGGTCGGGAAATTCGTCCAGCTCTTCGGGCCGGTCGATCCGACCGAGACGTTCTGGAGGGCGACCATCTTGAAGTCCTCCGAGTCCGGGGCGGCGAAGCGCAGGACGAGGCGGCGCTGCCGCGCGTAGACGATCGCGTTCGAGGGTCGCTTCATCCACTGGAAGCGCACCTTGTGCACGCCGGGCTTGAGGGCGCCCCCGATGAAATCACGGGTGATGGGCCGGAAGAGGTTCCGTCCGGCCGCGAAGCGGATGTCCGAACCCGGAACGACCTGGTTGTCGACGACCATCCGAACGAGGAGGTCGGGACGTCCCGGGCCGTAGTGGAGGGTCCGGACTTCCATCGAGAGGGTGGCGACGAGAAGCCCGCCCTTCGGGAGGGTGATCGCCCCCCTCATGCCGGGAAGGTCGGCCCAGATGCTCGGCGCCGGGCGCTGGTCCGTCGGAAGCGAATGGATTGCGACTTGAGAGGCCCGCTGGAGCATTCGGGTCGTCTGGGCGGAGAGCCCTGCGCCCACTCCCAGGACCACGAGAAGAACACCTGTAACCTTCTTCATGATCTTTTCCCTTTCGAACTGAGACACCCCCCATGAATCCCCAGCCTTACAAGGGTCCTTCCCCGCCCTCTGTCACATTCCTCGTTCCCCCCGGGGTCTCGAGACGGGGGCGCGGCGGGGGGTCAGGACCGGGGCCGGGTCGGCGGGGAGGCTCCGGACTTCCGGGTCAGGACGCGGAGGGATCGAGGGCGCGGAGGATGCGCTCGGGGGTCATGGGGAGGGTGCGGAGGGAGACCCCGAGGGCGTCCCGGAGGGCGTTGGCGATGGCCGGGGCGGTCGGGACGAGGCCCGGTTCCCCGGCGCCCTTCGCTCCGAAGGGACCGGTGGGTTCGTCGGTCTCGACATAGACGAGATCCACCGGGAAGGCCATCTCGTGGGCCGTCGGCAGTTTGTAGTCCGTGAAGTTGGGGTTGAGGATCGCCCCCTCCTCGGTCTTGACCTCCTCGTAGAGGGCGTAACCGAGGCCCTGGGCCAACCCCCCGAGGACCTGGCCGTCGAGGGCCTGGGGATTCAGGACCTTCCCGATGTCCATCGCGCTGACGAAACGCAGGATCTCGACTTCCCCGGTCTCGGGGTCGACCTCGAGTTCGACGGCCTGGGCGCCGTACGTGTAGGCGGCCGACATGTTCCCGCGGCCCTCCCGCCAATCGGGGAGTTCGCTCGGAGGATCGTAGAAGGCCGTCTCCGTCAGCATGTCCCCCCCCTCGCGGAAATGGATCGCCCTCAGGATCCGGTCCAGGGGGATCTTCGCCCAGGGGGCGTCGGGGCCGTCCTTCACGAAGACGAGCCCCTTCTCCAGCTCGAAATCCCCGGGCGCGCGGCCCTGGGCGAAGGAGAGATCCGCCTCCGCGGAGGGGGGGGACGAGCGGTCCGGGGCCGCCCCGCCCTCGGGGCGGGGAGGAGGACCTCCGGCCCGTTGTTTCCGGAGCGCGCGCTCGACCTCGCGCGGAAAGAGATCGACGCAGTATGCGAAGAGCCGCGCGCGGAGCTTCCGGACGGCCTCGAGGGCGGCGTTGCAGGCCATGAAGGCCCCACGACTCGCGTGCGTCCCCACGTCCCAGGGGCATGTCGCCGTGTCGGTCGGATTGACCCGCACCTTCTCGGGAAGAACGCCCAGGGAGTCGGCGATCGCGAGCCGGATCGTCGAATGCAGGCCCTGGCCCATCTCGACCCCGCCGTAGAAGACATTGACGTTCCCGAAGTCGTCGAGTTTGAGGATGATGCCGCTCGCATCCGAGCGGTAGATCCTCCCCGAGCCCCCGACGTGGAGCATCGAGGCCATGCCGACGCCCCGCAGGCGCCCGTTCCTTCCGGGCTTCGCCCTCCAGTCGAGTTTCTCCGCGCAGGCCTCGATGCAGGCGCGGAGGCCGCAGCTCCCGACCCGGGCTCCCATCGGCGTGACTTCCCCCGGCTCGTTGCAGTTGATCCTCCGGATCTCCAGCCGGTCGATGCCGGCGGCCAGGGCGAGTTCGTCGAGGTTGCTCTCGATCGCCATCGTGACTTCGGGGTTTCCGTAGCCGCGCATCGCCTGGGCGTAGGTGTTGTTCGTGTAGACGATCTCCGCGTCGAAGTGGACGACCGGCACCTTGTAGAGGGAGGTGACCGGAAGGAGCATGACCGTCGGGAAGGTCGCCCCCCAGGACGCGTAGGCGCCGTTGTCCTGGAGCACGCGGACCTCGCGGTAGGTGAGCCGTCCTTCCTCGTCGCAGCCTTGCTCGATGTGGACACGGGCGGATTGCCGCGGGGAGAGGTAACGGAACTCCTCCTCGCGGTCCATGAGGACCTTGACCGGACGCCCCGTGCGATGCGCGAGGAGGATCGCGATGTATTCGTAGCAGTGCGTGTCGAGGCCGGTCCCGAACCCCCCGCCCAGCGTCGTCACGATGACCCGGGTATTGCGGCCCTCGAGCCCCATCTCCTCGAGCGCGCGGTTGAAGTCCCTCTGCGCGAGGAAGGGGATCTGGGTCTTCGCCCACACCGTCAGGTCCCCGTTCGCGTCGAACTCCGCGATGCAACCCGCCGTCCCCATGCAGGACTGCTGGATCCACGGGACCTCGTAATCCCCCGCGACGCGGAAGGCGGATCGTTCCTTCGCCGCCTCGAGGTCCCCGCTGTGGTGCCGGCACTCCATGGGCACGCGGTTGTCCCGGGTCGGCCGGCCCCGCCCGTCCACCTCGTGGATCCGCGGAGCCCCCTCGCGCATCGCCTCGACCGGATCGAAGACCGCCGGAAGGACCTCGTATTCGACTTCGATCAGTTCGAGGGCGCGGCGGGCCGTCTCCGGGTCGCGCGCCGCGACGGCCGCGATCTCGTCGCGTTGGTTCCGCACCTTGTCTCTCTTGAGGGCACGATTCTCACGCAGGAATCCGACCCGCAGCTCGGGGGTGTCGAATCCCGTGATGACGGCCTCGACGCCGGGCAAGGCCTCGGCCCTGGAGGTGTCGATCCGCAGAATGCGGGCATGGGCGTGCGCGCTGTGCTTGATGGCCCCGTGCAGCATCCCCGGACGCACGACGTCATGGATGTAGAGGGCGCGGCCCGAGACCTTGTCCGGAGCCTCGGGCCTCGGAAACTTCGTCCCGACGAAACGCGTCCCGGTCATCCTTCCCCCCCCGCTTCGCCCCTCTCTCCTTCCCCCGCTTCGCTCCTCCGGAGCGAGGCGGCGCGCCGGATCGCCGCGACGATCTGCTTGTATCCCGTGCAGCGGCACAGGTTCCCCGTCAAGGCCTCGCGGATCCTCTCCTCGCTCGGATCCGGGTCCTCGAGAAGGAGGGCCTGCGCGCTCATGACCATCCCGGGGCTGCAGAACCCGCATTGCGCCCCGCCCTCCTCGACGAAGGCGCGCTGCACGGCCGACAGCCGGCCCCCGGGCCCTACGAGCCCCTCGACGGTCCGGATCTCTCGATCCTCGGCCTCGAGCGCGAGCATCAGGCAGGCGTTCACCGCCTCTCCGTCGCAGAGCACGGTGCAGGCGCCGCATTCCCCCGCCCCGCAGCCCTCCTTCGTCCCGGTCAACCCGAGACCGTCCCGGAGGAGATCGAGGAGGCGCCAGTGGGTCTCGACCTCGGTCTCGACCACCTTCCCGTTCAAGCGGAAGCGGAGCCGTGCTTTCATTGCGCGAAGACCTCCGCGACGGCCCGTTCCAGGAAGACCCGCACGAGCCGCCGTCGATACCAGGCCGAGGCGCGCAGGTCGTCGATCGGGGCGATCTCCTTCGAGGCCTCGTCCATCGCCCGCGCGAGGAGACCGTCCTCTCGAGCGCGCGGCCTCCCCCCGGGCTCCCGGACCAGCCCGCAATCCTTAAGCGAGGCTCCCTCGAGCAGGGCCTCGGTCCTTCGAAGCCTGAGCGGGGTCGGTCCGACGGCGCCCGCGGCGAGCCGAAGGCCGGAAAGCGTCCCGGCCCCGCGCCGGCAGCGGAGCGCGAGGCTCGCGATCGCGATGTCCATCTTGACCCTCCCCTTGCGGAGGAAGACCGAGACCTCGTCCTCGAACGGGAGCGGGACCCAGACCGCGGCGAGGATCTCCTCCGCTCCGAGCGAGGTCCGACCCGGTCCCCGGAAGAACTCTTCGAGAGGCAGCAGGCGGCGGCCCTCTCTCGAGGCGATCTCGACGGCGGCGTCGAGGACCAGCAGGGGAGGCGCCCCGTCGGCGGCCGGGGAAGCGTTGCAGAGATTCCCGCCGATCGTCGCGACGTTGCGGATCTGCCGGCTTCCGATCGCGGAGAGGGCGGCTCGGAGCGCGGGGAAGCCGCGTTCGATCTCCGTCTCGTTCAGGAGGGCGGAGAGCGTCGTCCCCGCGCCGATCCTCAGGCATTCCCCGCCCGGGAGGAGATCCGCGGCCCCGGGGAGGTCGGGGCGCGAGCGGGCGACGCCCCGAAGTTCCGCGACTCGGCGGAGCGAGAGCAGAGGCGTCTCCCCAAGCCGCCCGCGATGCTGCACGCACAGGTCGGTGCCTCCGGCGAGCAGCCGGCATTCGGGCTCCCTCTCCCGGAGCCTGAAGACCTCATCCAGGGTCTTCGGCCGATGCCGCAGTCCCCCCTCCATGTCAGCCCTCCTCTCCCAAGGCCAGGATCCCCCGGTCGGCCCATTCCCGGATCTCCTCCCTCCGGCAGCCGATCTCGACCAGGACCGCCTCGGTGTCGGCCCCGTAGCCCGGAGCGAACGGAAGGAGTCCGCCCGTCTTCTCGAGCGTCCGGGTCGGCACGGCCGGCGGCGGGAGCCGCAGCATGTCCCCGGACGGAGCGACGGTCCGGCAGAGGTCCCCCGCGACGAAGGGATGCGACGCCACCTCCTCGATCCTTCGGATCGGAGCGTTGGGAATCGCCGCCTCGGCCAGCATCCCGGCCAGGGTCCGGCTCTCGATCCCCTTCGTGACCCCGCCGATCGCCCGGTGGAGTTCGTCCTTCGTCGCGCGCCGGCCCTCGTTCGTGCGCCAATCCTCCCGGTCCAATCCGGCGAAGGCCTCGATCCCGACGAAGCGCCGCCACTGCGCGTCACTCCCGATCGCGAGGAAGAGCCAGCCGTCCGCGGTCGGATAGGCGTTCACCGGAATGAACTGCCGGTGCTCGTTCCCGCTGCGGCGCAGCTCCTCCGGGGTCGAACCCATGTCGAGCATCGGCAGGAAGGTCTGCAGCCAGGAGACCGCCGCGTGTCCCATCGAGACGTCGATCCTCGCGCCCGCCGCCCCGAGTTCCCGCTTCCAGAGGGCGAGGGCGACCTGCGCGAAGACCTCGTCGCCGGCCTTCAGGTCGATGATCGGCGGACCGCATTGGAGGGGCGGTCCTTTGGGGTCCCCCGTCAGGTCCATGTATCCGCACTCGGCCTGCATGACCGGATCGTATCCGGGCACCTCGCCGTGGGCCGTCCCCCAGGCAGAAATCGAGGCCCAGATCAGTTCGGGGCGGAGGGCCTGCAGGCTGTCGGCGTCGATGCCGAGGGCCTCGTGCCGGGCGGGCATCGTATTGGTGCAGAAGACGTCGACCGGCAGCGCGCGGATCAGGCGTCGGAGGAGGTTCCGCCCCTCCTCGGTCTTGAGGTTCAGGGCGATCGCCTCCTTCCCGACGTTCGGCGCGACGAAGTAACTGTGCATCGAGCCCTTTCCGACCGGCTTTCCGATCGCGCGGTTCGGATCCCCCATGGTCCTCCGCCCCTCGACGGGGGTGGCCTCGACCTTGATGACCCGCCATCCCTGGTGCACGAAGCGCAGGGTCGCGTAGGGCATGCTGAGGGCCTGCTCGACGCTGAGGACGATCGGGCGGTGGGGGGTCATGCCTCCTCCCCCCTCATCGGAGCGCGGGCTCCTCGTAGACGCCGAAGACCTCTTTCAAGGCCCCGCAGACCTCGCCGACGGTCGCGTAGGCCTCGACCGCGTCGATCGCGCAGGGCATGACGTTGTCCCCCCGGGCGGCCGCTTCCCGGAGCGCGGCGAGCCGGCGGGAGACCTCGGACTCGTCGCGCCGCGCCTTGACGCTGCGCATGCGTTCGATCTGCCTTCGGGCCGCCTCCTCGTCGTGCGGATGGAACTCGATCTCCCGTTCTTCCTCCTCCTCCACGAAGCAGTTCACTCCGACCTTCTTGAACTCGCCCTCCGCGAGCCTCTTTTCCCGAAGGTAGGCCTGCCGGCTGACCGCGTTCTGCACGTCCCCTTTCGCGACCGCCTCGAGGATGCCGCCCTGCGCCTCGCATTCCGCGAGGACGGCCTCGATCCGCGCCTCCATCCGGTTCGTCATCGTCTCGATGAACCAGCTCCCCCCGAGCGGATCGACCGTGTCGCAGAGGCCGATCTCGTGCATCAGGATCTGCATCGTGCGCAGGGAGAGCTTGGCCGCGTGCTCGCTCGGAATCGTGTAGGCCTCGTCGTAGCTGCAAAGCGCCATCGTCTGGGTCCCGGAGAGGGCGCTGACGAGGGCGTAGTACGCGCCCCGGACGATGTTGTTCTCGGGCTGTTGGACGGTCAAGCCCGCGCCGCCCCCGCCCGCGATCATCCGCAACTGCATCGAACGGGGGTTCTCGGCCCCGTATTCCTCCTTCAGGATGCGCGCCCACAGTCTCCGACCCGCCCGGAACTTGCAGACCTGCTCCCAGAGATTCCCGTAGATGTCGAAGTTGAAGCTCAGCGTCCGGGCGAACTCGTCCACGTCGAGTCCGCGGGCCTTCACGTGGTCGATGTAGGCCTTGCCGATGGCCAGGGCGTAGGCCATCTCCTGGGCCGGGTCCGCCCCCGATTCGCGGATGTGGTAACCGCAGATGCTGACCGCGCTGTACTTCGGGACCTCGCGCGCGCAGAACTCGATCGTGTCCCCGACGAGCCGGACGGACTCCTCGACCGGGTAGATCCACGTCCCCCGCCCGATGAACTCCTTCAGGATGTCGTTCTGCGCGGTCCCCTTCAGCCCCTTCAGGTCGAACCCCCTTTTTCGGGCCATCGCGAAGTACATCGCCATGATCGGCACGGCCGCCCCGTTGATCGTCAGGCTGACCGTGATCTCGTTCAACGGGATGTCGGCGAAGGCCTCCTCGATGTCGGCCAGCGTGTCCACGGCCATGCCGACCCGCCCCACCTCGCCCTCGGCCATCGGGTCGTCCGAATCCAGTCCGCACTGGGTCGGCAGGTCGAAGGCGACGTTCAGCCCCGTCTGCCCGTTCCGGATCAGGTAGAGGAAGCGTTCATGGGTCTCCGACGCCGTCCCGAACCCCGAATACTGGCGCATCGTCCAGGGCCGCTTGCGATACATCCAAGGATGGATGCCCCGCGTGAAGGGAAAGGCCCCCGGCCGGCCGATCCGCCCGGTCCCCCCCGATTCCTCGAGATCCTCCTCGGTGAAGAGGGGGTCGACCTCGAGTCCGGACTCCCAGAAGAGCGGGGGGATCCCCGCGTCGTCGCCGGCTTTCATCCGAACTCCCTCTCGATGAAGCCCCGGATCTCCTCGAAGCTCGTCCCGGTCGGAAAGACCGCCCGGACTCCGAGCGCGCGCAGAGCCTCGTGGTCCTTTCTCGGGATGTTCCCTCCGACGAGGAGCGGGACCTCCCCGAGCCCGAGGCGGTCCAGGGCCTCGCGCACCTTGCGGGTCAACGGCAGGTGCGACCCGGAGAGGATCGAGAGCCCGACGAGATCGGCGTCCTCCTGGCGGGCGGTGTTCGCGATGGCCTCCGGGGACTGGCGCAACCCGGTGTAGACGACCTCGTGGCCCGCGTCCACGAGAGCGCGGGCCACGACCTTCGCGCCGACATCGTGCCCGTCGAGTCCGGGTTTGGCGATGACGATCCGGAGGCTGCGCCTCGTCGGATTCATGAGAGCATCCCTTTCGCGATGTTGATCTTCAGGATCTCCGAGGTGCCCCCCCCGATCAGGAGGAAGCGCACGTCCCGAAGATAGCGCTCGACAGGATACTCGGTCGCGAATCCGTAGCTCGCGAGCACTCGCGCCGCCTTGTCGCAGATCGAAGCCGCCCGTTCGCTCGCGAAGAGCTTGGCCATCGCCGCGTCGCTCGGATCGGCCTCCCCGCCGCACACCCGGTCGGTCGCCCACTCCACGAGGGAACGCGCGGCCCTGAGGTCCGTCTTCATCTCGGCGAGATAGGTCTGGATCGCCTGGAACTTCCCGATCGGCCTCCCGAACTGCCGCCTTTCGCCCGCGTAGCGCAGGGCCTCCTCGAGGGCGGCCCTGCCGACACCGAGCGCCAGGGCCGCGGTCATGAGCCGGATGTCGGCCAGCACCTCCCGCAGCGCGGGAATCCCCGCCCCCTTCGGGCCGAGCATGCAGAGCGCCTCGCAATCCGAGAAGCTCATCTCCGAGGTCAGGGAAGCCCGCACCCCCATCTTGTCGATCGCCTTCCCGACCCGCAGCCCCTCCGCTTCCCGCTCGACGAGGAAGATGCTGAGTTCCTTCTCCCCGGTCCTGGCGAAGACGGTGAACAGGTCGGCGACGGGGGCGGAGGTGATCCAGGTCTTCCGGCCCTCCAGGAACCATCGCCCTCCTCGCTCGACGGCCTTCGTCCGCATCGCGAAGAGGTCGCTCCCCGCATCGGGCTCGGTCATGCAGATCGTGCCCTTAAGCCTTCCCTCGAGCATGTCCGGAAGGAGGCGTTCCCGGACCTCCCCCTCGGCATGCCGGTGCACGAAACAGGTGCCCATAAGCGCCTGCATCGTGCAGGCGGCGGCGACCGAAAGGCTCCCCCAAGCGAGTTCCTCGACCGCGGCCAGGAAGGCCGGCAGCCCGATTCCCGCGCCCAGGGGTTCCGGGTAGCGCATCCCGAAGAATCCGAGTTCCCCGACCCGCCGGAACAGTTCCTCCGGAAAACGACCCTCTCTGTCGAGGTCCGCGGCAATCGGCCGGATCTCTCGTTCCGCGAAATCGCGGAAGACCCCCCGCACCGCACGCAGCTCGTCGTCGCTCTGCCGTCCCATACTCCTCGCCCGGGCCCAAGCCCATGCCGCGACCCGATGCGGCCGCGGGCCCGAAACGATAGAGGCTCACCGCCCCACCCACCAAGGGCAAGCCCCCAATCATCCCCGCCCGGTTCAGCCGCCCTCCCCGTTCCCCTCTTCCCCCCTCCAGCATCCCTCCCTAACCTTCTTCAGCCCCCCGCCTCCTCGCCGGTCATCCTCCTTCTCTCTCCGGCCTTTCTACAAGAACCTCTCTCCCCTTTAGGCTGTTTGTCGCGCCCCCCCCCAATAAGAATGACCATAAGGCGCAGCCCCAATGCCTTTTGGACTATTCCTTCCTTACCCCTTGATGCACTGTGCATTTTTGGTTTATACGTCTCGCCATACTATTGAAACTTCAATTTCGCTAATACAATATATTCTTTGGACTTGAACGAGTCACGTTCGAGGACCATTCAAGGCAAAGGATTAGGCCCTCTTGGTCTGGTAGGGTTTTCAGTTCTTATCCCATTCCCAAATCTCCCACAAGGTCTTATGATCACCACCTGAAGTTTTTAGTTCAACTAGGGGCACTGCAGATCGGCCATATGCAGGTTTTCCATTATGTAAGAACCTGACCGTAAAGCTGTGGGGTATCGAATCAACCCTGTAATGAGCCCTCAACCACGATCCTCGCGGAATCACACAATCCGCACATCCACCTATTCGGTCAATAGCCAGGCTAGAGTTGAATCCGGACCTATGAAGAAAACTAAATAAGGATAATGAATCGATGCAATTCCATAGTTTAGATCCATCTTTCACTCGACTCCATTGCCCTTCCCTGTTGTGTTTCCGCATTTCGCCAATCAACCTAATATAACCCTCAAAGCTAGCTACAGATGAATCCATGTTTCTCCAATCTTCCGAAAGCTCTTCAAGCTCAAATCTTGGCCCCCCTACCCTCTTGAGGACACTTACGACCTTTCTCCCTAGCTTTATCGATTGCTTCAGGGATTCCACGGCATCCACGAAGCTCTCCTCGACTTCTCTACTGATCAAGAGCAAATAATACAGAGCATAGGGCGTTTTTATTTTCCCCGTAACCCGACCTATTACTAATGAATAACTTGCGGCATATCGCATAATTACGGCAAGCCCTAACACTGATTGAATTCGAGCACCGAGAACCTTATCGATTGCCAATTTCGACAAAATGAATTTGCGCAATCTTCTTCTGATATAGTTGACCTCGGGATCATCCAACATCTTGAGAAGTAAATCCCACAATGAAAACCTACTTGCATTGTGCTTCATTTGGATGCCAAGCTCACTTTCAAGGATATGTCTGGATAACTCCTGGAGATTACGCATGAGAACTCTCGGCGATACGAGGACTCCATTTCTTCCGAAAGCTGGCCTCCCACCCCATTCAGGGAGCGGATTTTCCGGACAATAAAAGTGTAATGCATCACCAATTCTCGGCAATAGGGCTCTCTTTCGACCTCTAAAAATCCCTCCTCCTTTTGCGCTTCTAAACAAGTCGTCATCCAAGGCTTGAGCTACAAACCAACCTTGATCTCCATTGAGCAAGGAACCCCACATCGATTCAATCAACATGGAGAAATGCTTCCAGGCATTCCTTGTTTCACCCCTAATTTTTTCCAACCCCTTGGGAGGGATTACCCAGGTTGGCTCCACCGAATACATCCTTATCCTCTTTATTGCATCTTTAGTTTTTTCGATCTCTTCCGGTGAATGGCCATATTCAAAACCCGCAACAATTCTTCTGAGCTCGGAAATGGTATTTTGAAAACTTATCTCTTCATCTTTGTCGCCAGGAAACCTTCTTAAATCCAACACCGTCGCTTCGATAAGTTTTGCCAATGTCTGCATTGTCAAGATTGTTGCATCTGAATAGTGCAAGATCAGCTTCAGCGCTAAAGGATCCGCAGTGATGAGCAAGTATGTGGGTCCATCTTCATTCTTCCCCCATGGTTTAGATATGACTTTCTTCTCGAGGTAGACCTCATCGTGAAATGATTTATCACCCTGCCCTTGGGAGATGGCATGGTTGGGATTCAATGCTTGAATCGCAGTTATTAAAATAGCTTGCAAGAACATTTTGACCTCCCGGAATGTTGCTCACCAGGCAGAGTATTTCCTTGAGCGGTATTCTGAAGAGAGACGTTTCCTATTTGATTCGACGGATCGACCGCTGATTTCCACCCACCCTCAACCAAACGGTTCATATGGTCCACAACCATGCCGATCAACAGATCATCACATCCGCTGCATCCCTGGTACTACTCCTCCTTACAACGACCCCTCAGAGCCACGGTTCATCGTCACCAGCAGAACGAAGCGAGCCCGCTCTCACCCCTGCCCCCGTAGGGATCCACATACTCATGTGCCCCCGTAGGGATCCACATACTCATGCAAGTCGTATTGGGGGCCCTCGAAACTCGCAATACTTCCTCCGTTTACTTTACTTCCAAAACCAATTCAGATTCTTGCTGGATGTAATCAATTCTGTAATCATAAATTGCACCTTCCTCTAAATTGCCAATTGCTATAAATACCGTTTGCCTAGGATAGAGGAAAATCGGAATCTCCTTTGTTTTCGGCATTCTGAAGATGAACTGAGGAAGTTGCCTTGAAAAAACATCCGGATTAACACCTGGTCGAAATACTCTTGGAAGAAGGAACCTGAATACCACGAACCAATTCCTCCTCTTCTCGTTCTCCTTGCTCATTTCAAATTTCAATGTTACATTTCGGAATCCACCTTTAGGATTGAACTTTTGAACAGATTCAGAGTTATTTTGGATCTCCCCTGAATAAACCAATCCTCGATCGAAGAATATAAAATCTATCTTCTCGAGCCTCTTCGGAATAGAAATCTTGAACTTCGAAAACGGCCATCTCATGCCAATCAGGTGAGGATAAGCAAGACCTTCAATAACCTCAGGGTCGATCCCATCATCACTTGACGGGAAAAAACCAAAGTATCTGAAGTTGTTGTTCTTCTTCCCATAGTCGAATTCTTTAATAGGCAGAGAAAAGGACAGTGACGGGGTCTCGATACCATCCTCAATCGAGATGCTTACCTGTTTCTCCGGCCGACCTAGCTCCTCGCTCGAAACACGACGAATTGGGATAATCGGGAACATTTCAGGATTATCCGGCTCATACTTTATCCCCAGGAAAGCAGAGCAATGACTCCAAAGGAGCATTTCGAAGATTAGATTGTTTTGCTTCATCTCCAGTGGGCGCGAAATGAAATTCGTGCTGGCGAGAAACACTTTACTAAATGGCAATACCTCAGTAACATATTGCACTCCGAGCCTGCGTTTGATTTGAGGCATCCTGCGGAGAAAATCATTTCCGATTCGGAGAGACACTTTCACCTTCTTATAAATCTGACTTTTTTCGGTGGCAATATCTCCATCCTTCTTCTTGATCACAAATGCCCCCTTAGAACCGCAATATAGTTTAAAAAGATTGTTCGGCCAAAAATACCTCTCCCCTTCAAACGACGGGAACAAGTCCATTTTCAATTTATCCTGCTGGGAAGTATCTCTCTCTCTATGATCCCCCACTGCCCATTCGACACTTTCCCTTTCCTGTGGCCTGAAAATATAATTAAAGACCTTGAGACCTGTAGGTTTCTTGCCTTTAAAAAGGTCCCCCTTGATAAAACCCTCCTCTTTCCCGATTAGATCATTGGGAGGCAAAAACCCTAAGCCCTGGAAAGAAACGAGCGATTCTGACTCTCCCAGTATATTCAATTTGCCGGTCCACAACAATTCACCGCCATGCCCCTTATACTCAATCCAGAATGGCCCAAAAAATGGAACTCCTTGACAGGTAGGAAAATCAACCTCGCCGTTAATGTATCTTGGCAACGACAAAGCCGGCCCTCCAGTATCAATTGCAAATACTGCAAGCTCTCCTTCCAGTCCTGACCTCCATTCCTCAAAGGATCTTATAAACTTCTTAAACTCCTCATGCTTGACTTTATGGACAGGGAAGTCGAGATCCCCTTCCCATTGAATAACTTTCACACCCCCATAAGCAATCAGGTTATCAAAACTCAGCCGGCCCCTATACTCCATGCACATTACGAAAAAAGGCGAATAGCCCTCAACCCTCGAGAAAGCATACGTTCCTTCATCATCGCCGACATCGATCCGGATTGCCTTCCAAACTTTAGGATCATTGCGGCTTTGGTCGGCCACCCTGTGAGCCAAAAGGACGACAGATCTCCTGGTCTCATGCTGGGCTGCTTTATTTTGAGGGGAAATTGATCCCGTCACTATCAAGAATGCACATAGGTTCAAAATGCAGGTGTGCCATCTAGGCCGACCCCGAACTACCTCCTTTGAAGCAACCATCTCTGACTCTCCTTTCTTAAGTTGAGGAATACTGCCCCCCCCTGTCAAGCCGCCTGCCTGGAAAAGCCTATGCAACCGAATACTGGCTCTTGATGCTTTAAACCCTGCGAGACCAAGGTCCACGTCGATCCCTGGTCCGCCGATAAGGGCTCCCCTCAGGAGCAAGGAACGCTTCGAAGCCCGGTGCTCATCGTCGCGCCCGCCGGGTAGGTGTAGACGTAGACCTCGGTCAATCGGTCCAGGTGATCATACACGTAGACGAACCACCCGTCTTCAACGAGGTTGCCGTTCCCGGCTAACCCAATGCTCCCCCCGCAAAAACCGTAGCGCCGCCGACCGTCGCCCCCATAGTCGGCAAAACGCGCGCCCCCCATGGGGGGCGCGCCACCCGAAGGGTGGGGCCCGGACCGAGCCCTACCGAGGCTTCGCCTCGGCAGGGGCCCCTCGGTCCGGGTTCCGATGAAGCGGCATCTACCCTGACACCGGGGGGGAGCACGGACCCTTTGGCCCTACCGGAGTCGAGCCTGGGCCAAGCGTGCCTGGAAGCGGTGGTACCTGTGGGCGATCCGAAGCACACTGGAACCGATCAAGAAGGTTGTCCGCATGGTCTTGAAGCAGGTCTTGAAGCACCTGATCGGGATCCTGTACGGCTCGGTCCTGGGGATCACCAACGCCAAGGCCGAAGGAATGAATGCCATCGTCCAGAAGCTGAAGGGGTGAGCTTTCGGGTAACGCAATCTCGACCGATTCATCCATGCCATCTATTTCCAAAAAGGAGGGCTGGACATGCTCCCTGCATAAGCCTTCCCCCACTGGGCACCCTGAAGAGCCACTCTGAAGAACCGCTAAAAGGAAGGTCTTCGAAACCAGGGAGAAGAAGGCCGGTTTGGGCTCCTGGAATGTACATGTCTCACGCAGAGAGGCGCGAAGAAAGGGAAACATCATGGAAAGCTATGTCGCGACAGCGCATTTACTTCCTGGAGCGAGAAATTCAAGCATCGACGAAGAAAAATGGCTTATAAATGCGGGTTTCTGCTTCCTCATGAATAGATCAGGTTAATCCTGAGCAACAAGAGGATTAACTTCCCAATCCGGGATAAGGATAAAGATCCGGATATACGAAAACCAGTCTGGCATATCAAAATAAAGAAGCCTTTCAAGGCAATCGTCAATGTTCACTTTAGCAGTTGATTTAAAAAGAAGCTTCTTGCTTAAGCATCGGATTTCGATTTGGATGGCAATTTCGTCATATTCTAAAATCTTTTCTGGCAATGATAAGTAATAGTTTTGAAAAGTGTCCTTTTGAATACAGTTAATATCAAGCTGCTTTCCCCCTACAGTTACGCGAAACCAACCATTTAGAACTACTCCTTCCGCCTCCTTGACCTTAGCTGCTAAATCCGCAGAAGCCACTATATTTTCCGACGAAGGAACATCAAAGTTTAACAGGGGTGAAGGAACAAGAACCCAAATACTTCCATCTGATTTCCCAAATACGCCCCAGATGAGGCTACATGAAGCAAAGAACAATGGAGCAAGCATAGAGAGATATACTTTCTCAGAGATAGCGAATCTGTGAACTCTCTTTGCAAATCTAATTAACAACGAAGTAAACATACCCTTTTCGATCAACCAAGCCATATCTCCACCTGTAGACAAGCCTGAAAAATTCCCTTGCAAATAAAACAATTTGTAGTGACTTCCAACCAGACCCCTTTCGGTTCTTAATATTCACCCATCCTTCCGGCAAACCCAACAAATCAAGAGGATAGATGACTAATTTATTGTATCTTAGGAATTTCCTATCAAATTTAATTGCGCGCCAGTTCTCATTATCTTTGCATTCTTTTTGGCAGAGAGGCACAAATATTCCCGTTCTATCGAGTGACATTAGATGCTGGCTACTTCTGCATGAACTAACGGCAATGAACAAGGTAGATAGGAGAAGTATTGAACATATTCTCATTGTCTCCACCACATCCCTCCATAACCTAATACTTGTATTGTTTTGGAAGATCGTAATACTTTATCCTTGGGTATCCCTTTCTTCTTCTAGCCTCTACCAGATCGAATTGGCATTCATCATTAAACCAGATGGTTCTCAGGTCAGGGAGACTGGGGGTAGCAAGTACCCCAATTTTCATTCGGCTCCCATGAGCTAACAACCCCTTCAAGCTTACCGGAGATCTCGAAATTAAAATATCCATTAGATCTCCCGACTTGACTTTTCCGGTTTCGGCCTTGCCATCCTTCTAAAGGGGTCTTCCGGATTCGTAGTGGGGTGGGCTTCCCTTGGCGAGAGGGCCGGGTAGGGTCCAACGGATGGACATCTACAGCTTCCTTTCGGAGATCTTCACCCTCGGGAAACCCTGGT
>JALUUL010000006.1 GCA_027021385.1 Planctomycetota bacterium
TGCGCAGCACCTCGGACAAGGCATCCTTCGGGGTCGTGACTGGTTCGTTCGTGGGAAGTGGCGTAGGCTTTGACATGTGGCGTGTCCTTCCCCCGCGTCGGGGGCTGAGGGTGTCGGTTTCTTGTCCGGCACCAAGGATACGCCGCGTTTCGTTCGTCAGCTCACCGTCCACAGCTTTCGACCATATCTCACCGCGCGGCGACGGGTGGGACTGCGGTCTGGACCGAGGCGCAGTCTTCGGTCGCGGTCAACCAGGGTCTGTTCAAGACCGAACTCGGGAAGGTCATGGCCTTCCCGTCGAACCTCTTCGACGGAAGGACCCTGTACCTGGGAATCCAGGTCGGGGCGGATCCGGAGATGAGCCCGCGTCTGGTCCTGACCTCGCAGGCCTACGCGAAGCTCGCGGAGAACGCGAAGGACGTGAAGGGAGCGAACATCCATCCCTCGTCGGTGTGGATCGGGACGACGAAGGTCATCGACAGCACGGGCAAGTGGGTCGGGAGTCCGACGGGCCTGCGCGGCCCGACGGGGCCGCAGGGCCCGCGTGGTCCCCAAGGTCCGACCGGCGCCCAAGGTCCGCAGGGCCCTCAAGGTCCGACCGGCGCCCAGGGTCCGCAAGGCCCCCAGGGTCCGACGGGTCCTCGTGGATTGCAGGGCCCCAGGGGTCCGACGGGTCCGCGCGGACCTACCGGCCCACAGGGAAAGCCGGGCCCTACCGGCCCGACAGGCCCGCAGGGCCCGCGCGGTCCCACCGGGCCGATGCCGAACCCTCCGGTGTTCTGGTCCTATTCCAACGCGAGTTCAACGGGTTACGTGCTGAAGGTCACGAATCCTTCCCTCTCTTCGTATGGAAACGCTCTCCTCGTGAACACCAAAACCAGGTTCGGCAAGGCGGTCGACGCGGTCGCCGAAGGGGCCGACTCGAAGGCCGTGAGCGGGACCTCCACGGGGTCGAACGGTGTCGGCGTGTATGGAAAGGGTGGACTCTATGGAGTGGAGGGTTTTGGGAAGACTGGGGGGTACTTCTCCTCGAATGTGAGGGGTGAAGCCGGAGTCCAAGGGGTCAATACGTATCCGTCGAGTTCGCGTGGATTTACCTCCTATGGAGTGATTGGGCAGGCAATGGGGAGGTATTCCGTCGGAGTCCTCGGGAAAGTGACCGGAGTCGCCACCGGGGTGAAAGGATGGGCCTCGGGGGCGGAGGGGAGTCTGGGGGTCCTCGGCCTAGCCGACGCAACGAACAACTTCGCGACGGGGGTCAAGGGATTGGCGAAAGGAAGCAGTGCGAATGCCTATACGACCTTTGGAATCTTTGGGGAATCCTACGGAAAGAAATCTATTGGAGTGTACGGGACCGCGAGCGCAACCGGCCTGACTTCCATAACCTCGCTGCAGGCGGGCATAAAGGGGAGGGTGCTGGATGCATACGGGTACGGGGTCTACTCCTCCGGGAAGTTCGCGGCCTCGGGCACGAAATCCTTCCTCCAGCCGCATCCGACGAGATCAGCTTCATCTGCCTCGAGGGGAACGAGGCGGGCACGTATTTCCGCGGAAAGGGGCGGATCGTGAACGGCCGGGCGGAGATCCCGATCCCAGAGGAGTGGAGGCTCATGACCGACGAGGACAGCATCACGGTCCAGGTGACGCCGATGGCCTCCTTCGCGCGCTTGATGGTGGCGTCGTATAGCCGGAATCGAATCGTGGTCCGGGGGACGCAGGACTGCGAGTTCCATTACTTCGTGAACGGGGTGCGGCGCGGCTACACGAAGTACGAGCCCTACCAACCGAACACCGCCTACAAGCCGGAGATCCGGGGCGTGCCCTACGGCGGGCAGTACCCGAAGGAGCTTCGCGACATCCTCGTCCATAACGGCGTCCTGAATCCCGACTACACGCCGAACGAGGCGACGGCCGCCAAGCTCGGCTGGAAGCTCAAGGACCCGAGCGAGGTGCCGGTGCGCGAGCGCTGGTGGCTCTCGGACGAGGAGCGCCGGGCGCTCATCAAGAAGGAGGAGATCCCCTCGCCGAATGCCCCTGAGCCCCCGAGGCGCGAGGAAGGACCCATCGGCCTTCCGGAAACCACGATCGGCGCGGAGGCGGGACGATGAGGGCCTCGACGCTGGTTTCGTCGGCCGGACTCGGCCTGGCGGTCCTCGCGGCTGCGCTGCCGGGGCAGCGGGATCCCGGCGCGTACCTCGCCTCGTCGAACTATGTCCTGCTCGCGCCGGAGGTCGGCGCGGGCGGGAGCTGCAGCTCGACGAAGTACAAGTTGCATGGGAGCTTCGGAGGGGGCGCGGTGGCCGCGCGGGCGACTTCGACGGGCTTCGTGCTGCTCGGGGGGAGCCCGGCGGCGGACAGGACGGCGACGACCGGGAAACCGGTGCTGGCCGCGGTGCGGCCCCTGCGGGCCTTCCTCGATGTCCGCAGCGTGCACGACCTCCTCGGCGCGGAGCTGGCGCTGGGGACGGGGACCTCGGTCAAGGTGGACGGCTTGCCGGCGACGGTGCTCGGGACGACGCGGGACCGGGTGCGGATCCGGCTTCCGGTCCTGACCCGGCCGGGCTGGCTTTCGGTCGAGGTCAAGAACGCCGGCGGGGTGAGCCGGCTGCCGCAGGGGCTTGCGGTCAAGCCCTTCCTCGACATGGAGCGTCCGCTCCTGATCGGCCGTCCGACGAGGCTGCGCTACGAGGGCCGGGCCGGGGACCTGATGGTCTGGATCTTCGCGGCGGGTCGCTTCGGCCCGACCAAGATTCCGCCGTTCAAGTATGGTTTGGGCCTGAACCTCGCCTCGCTGATTCTCCTGCCGCCCCTCTTCGTGACGGACCCCGGGGGACTCTTCGAACTCCCGCTGCCCGGTCTGACCTTCGCGCGCCCCTTGAACGTCCAGGTCCTGAGCCTCTGGAAGAGTCAAGGCTACAAGGGCGGCTCGTTCACGAACGTCCTCGACCTCTAGGAGGAAGCGACCGGGCTGAATGCGTCCTTCTCGGGAGGTGGTTATCCCCAGTCGCTTCGATCGCGGGGAAAGTTCTTTTCGAAACGCTTTCTTGCCCTTTCCGGAGAAGGGGACCCCGGTTCCCCATTTCAGAAAGGATGTCTCCATTCAGAGTTTCACGGACGGTGGGAATCCCTTTGGTTCTGAACCCGATTCGCACCGGTCCTTGCCTGTTCTTTGGAATGAATGCCGGTGATTGACTTTGCCGGTTGACATGAACCTGGCGATTCCGTTCCTGAGGAGAGAGCCCCAAGGCCAACCAAGGCGTTATCCGGCTCATCTTTTCGAGGGTTCCTCATCGCCTACGTCTCCTGGTTCCCAAGCCTTTGGGAACCTCGGTCTCCTCTCTCGGAAGGACTTCCCATGAGATCGCTCGTTTTCTCATCGTTCCCGGGTTTCGCCCTTCTTCTCGCGACGAGTTCTCCCCTTCTTGCGCAAACGACGACGGTGCCGGCGACGCTGCCCTTCCAGGGGCGGCTGACCTTGCAGAGCGGCGGCAATGTCCACGGCGCGGTCAAGCTGACCTTTTGGCTCTACCGCACGGCTACCGGCGGCACGGCGGTCTGGAGCGAGGTGCAGTCTTCGGTCGCGGTCAATCAGGGTCTCTTCAAGACGGAACTCGGGAAGGTCATGGCCTTCCCGGCGAACCTCTTCGACGGGAGGACTCTATACCTGGGAATCCAGGTCGGAGCGGATCCGGAGATGAGTCCGCGGCTGGTCCTGACCTCGCAGGCCTACGCGAAGCTCGCGGAGAACGCGAAGGACGTGAAGGGAGCGAACATCCATCCCTCGTCGGTGTGGATCGGCACGACGAAGGTCATCGACAGCACGGGGAAGTGGGTCGGGAGCCCGACGGGCCTGCGCGGCCCGACCGGCCCGCAGGGAAAGCCGGGCCCTGCTGGTCCCCAAGGTCCTACCGGCCCGCGCGGGTTGCAAGGTCCCAGGGGGGCGACGGGTCCACGCGGCCCTACCGGCCCACAGGGAAAGCCGGGTCCCACCGGTCCGACGGGCCCGCAGGGTCCGACCGGCCCTACGGGCCCGCGTGGTCCCGCCGGGCCGATGCTCAAGCCTCCGGTGGCCTGGACCTATTCCAACACGAGTTCGCGGGGTTACGTGCTGATGGTTACGAATCCTTCCCTCTCTACGTATGGGAACGCTCTCTTCGTGAACACCAAAACCAGGTACGGCAAGGCGGTCGAAGCGGTCGCCGAAGGGGCCGACTCGAAGGCCGTGAGCGGGATCTCCACGGGAGCGAACGGTGTCGGCCTGTATGGAAAGGGTGGGCTCTATGGAGTGGAGGGTTTCGGGAAGATCGGGGGATCCTTCACTTCGAATGTGAGAGGGGGGGCCGGAGTCTATGGAGTCAATTTGGATCAGCCGACTTCGGTTGGGCCACTCTCCTATGGAGTTTACGGGGTGACGCTGGGGAAGTATTCCGCCGGAGTCTTCGGGAAGGTGACCGGAAACGCCACCGGGGTGAGAGGATGGGCCTCTGGCGCCGAGGGGACGGCGGGAGTCCTGGGCCAAGCCGACGGGAGAAATACTGTCTACGCAGCGGGGGTCAGGGGATTAGCGAATGGAAGCCTTGCGAACACCGTGAGGGCTTATGGGGTCTCCGGCGGTTCATACGGAAGGAAATCCGTTGGAGTGTTCGGGTCCGCGCAGGCAACCGGCATGACCTCCGTGACCACGCAGCACGCGGGGGTATTTGGGTCGATTGGGGATACGTACGGGTACGGGGTCTATTCCTCCGGACCGTTCGCGGCCTCGGGCACTAAATCCTTCCTCCAGCCGCATCCGACGGATCCCTCGCGGCAGATCAGCTTCATCTGCCTCGAGGGGAACGAGGCGGGAACGTATTTCCGGGGGAAGGGCCGGATCGTGAACGGCCGGGCCGAGATCCCGATTCCCCAGGAATGGAAGCTCGTGACCGACGAGGCCAGCATCACGGTCCAGGTGACGCCGATCGCCTCTTTCGCGCGCTTGATGGTGGCCGTCCAGAGCCGGGATCGGATCGTGATCCGGGGCACCGAGGATTGCGGGTTCAACTACTTCGTGAACGGGATCCGGCGCGGCTACACGAAGTACGAGCCCTACCAGCCGAACACCGCCTACCAGCCGGAGATCAAGGGCGTGCCCTACGGCGGGCAGTATCCGAAGGAGCTTCGCGACATCCTGGTGGCAAACGGCGTCCTGAATCCCGACTACACGCCGAACGAGGCAACGGCCGCCAAGCTCGGCTGGAAGCTCAAGGACCCGAGCGAGGTGCCGGTGCACGAGCGCTGGTGGCTCTCGGACGAGGAGCGCTGGGCGCTCCTCGAGAAGGAGGAGGCCGCCTTGCCGAAGATCCCGGAGCCGCCGAAGACCCTTGAGGCCCCGAGGCGCGAGGGAGGACCCATCGGCCTTCCGGAAACCACGATCGGCGCCGATGCGGGACGATGAGGGTGACTCGCCTAGGCAGGGCGCTGGGGGCGGGGATCTCGGTCTGAGCGGGAACCTCGATCAAGGTGGACGACCTGCCGGCGACGGTGCCCGGTCCTGTGTGCGGGTCCGAATACGGTTTCAGACCCGCCCGTGCCGGCTTCCGGTCGAGATCAGGACGAGGGCGGGGCGGGGGATCTGATGGTCTGAATCTTCGTGACGGACCCCGGGGGACTCTTCGAGCTTCCGCTGCCCGGTCTGACCTTCGCGTGCCCCTTGAACGTCCAGGTCCTGAGCCTCTGGAAGAGCAAGGGCTACAAGGGCGGCTCCTTCACGAACGTCCTCGACCTCTGAACCGCCGGTCCGTAGAGGTTCAGGGGCGGGAGAGGCGAAGGAGGAGGACGCCGTGGGGAGGGACGACGGCGGCGTAGGACTGCTCGTGCAGGTCGAGGTCCTTTTGGCGCCAGAGGTCGCGGAGACGGCGGGGGCCGCGGAGGCCGAGGGATGAGAATTCCAGGCGGATCTCGAGTGGGATCTCGTCGCGGTTGAAGAGCCCCACCGCCCGGGAGCCGTCCGCCAGGGGGCGGGCCCAGATCTCCGTCAGGCGCTTCTTCACGACGCGGCGGGCGGCCCGGCCGAGGGGATCCTGGTCGATCGCGAGCACCTCGTCGTTGGTCAGGAGATTCAGGGTGAAGGGGTCGAGGTCCTCGAGGTCGCAGCCGATCAGGAGCGGCGCGGCGAGGAGGCACCAGAGGGAGATGTGGGTGTACTGTTCGTCGGGGTTCAGGTTCGAGGGGTGGAGTTTGGGTCCCCAACCGACCTTGCCGACGACGAGCATGTCGGGGTCGTTCCAGCGTCCGGGGCCCGCGTGGGGCGCGCAGACGTCCTGGCGGAAGCCGATGCCGCTCATGCTCGACCAACTGTCGCGGATGTCGCCGGTCGTGCGCCAGCAGTTCCCGCCGACCCGGGCGCCCCACTCCCAGACCTTCCCCATCCCATACTGGCAAAGGCTGAAGACGATGTCGCGCGGCTGCGCGTCGAGACATGCCTTCATCAAGCGGTAGGGGGCCTGGAGCTGCGCGAGGGTCGGGTTCTTCACGAGGGAGCCGTAGCCGCACCAGTCGTACTTCAGGAAGTCGAAGCCCCATTCCGCAAAGGTTTGCGCGTCCTGCTTCTCGTGCTTCCACGCGCCCTCGTAACCCGCGCAGGTCCATGGGCCCGGGGAGGTGTAGATGCCGGCCTTCAAGCCGAGGCCGTGGATGAAATCCGTGAGGGCCTTCATGTCGGGGAATCTCTTGTTCGTCAGGATCCGCCCTTCCTCGTCACGGGTCGGCCCGCCGAGGGTCGGGTCCTTCGAGTTCCGCTTGACCATCCAGCCGTCGTCGATGTTGATGTATTGCCAGCCGTGCCGGATCAAGCCGCTGGAGACCATGGCCCTTGCCGCCCGCCGGATCTTTCCGTCGTCGACGGCGAGGGCCCAGCAGTTCCAGGAGTTCCAGCCCATCGGCGGGGTCAGGGCGATGCGGTCCCCTACGACCAGGCTGAGCTTCGCATGCGCGGCTCCGAGATCGTTGACGGCCCTGAGATCGATCACGTGTCTGCCGGGTCGCTTCAGGACTCCGGTCAATCTCCCGCTCGTCGGATCGAGACGAAGGCCCTCGGGGAGGTTGTCGGCGGAGAAGCGCATCGGGCGGCGTCCGGTGGCGGCGATCTGATAGAGCACCGGGGAACCGGGACGGACTCCGAAGATCCGCGCTCCGACGATCGCCGGTTCGGGGCGGGGGGGAGGCGTCAGGATGTAGGGCTTCGGGCGAGGGGGAGTGACCGTTTCCGGCGGCTTTCCCCGGAAGCGGAACACGGCCTCCACCCAGTCGGCGTGGTCGTAGTCGATGCCGTCCTCCCCGCCCAGGACCTGGAGGATGAGGGTCTTCGCTCCCCGGAGGTCGATTCGGAGGGGGAAGGGCCGCTCCCCGCCGCGGAGGGGCCGCGAGAGGAACCTCTCCTTGCCGTCGGCAAGGACTCGGAAGGCCACGCTTCCCCGGGACCCGACCTCGGAGTCCACGCCGACGAGGGCCTCGAAGCGCTCGACCCTTCCGTCGAGGCGGAAATGGAGGACGCCGTCGGTGTGCGTGCCGAAACCGTGTTCGTATTCCTTCCCCGCGATCCGGAGCGGTCTTCCGCCGACCGAGCGGTTCGCGCGGGGGCGGCCCCAACCCTGGCGGGCCTTCGAGAGGTCGCATTCGTCGAGCCGGAGCGTCCGGAGTCCGGAGTCCTGCTGCTCGGAGATCGGAGAGGCGGCGGGTCGGGCCGGGCCGGCGGAAGGCGGGAGGGGCGGGCCCGGGAGGACCGGGAGAACGAGGAGAAGAGAGATTCCGGACATGTCAGGCTCCTCGGGGGTTCGGGACGGGGATCACCAGGGTTTCGGACGCGGTCAGGGCCCAGATCTCTACGGCGATCTCGCGGGGGGCGGGAAGCGCGGCCTCCAGCGCGCGGGCGTAGATCCGGCACTGCTCCCCATGGGCCTCGAGGAGGGCCCCGGCGAAATCCGGGTCCTTGGGGGAGCGCCCCGTCGTCTTGTAGTCGACGAGGACGATGCGTTCCCCTTCCTCGAGACAGAGGTCGATCGATCCGGACCAGGGCCTGCCCTCCTCATCCTCGTAGAGGATCGGGAGTTCGCGGGCGAGGACCTTCCCCGAGGCGAGGCGCGCGCGCGGTCCCGAGCGCCAGAAGGCCTCGAGGTAGGGTTCGACCTCCTTCCATGCCCTCTCGTCGGCGAGCCTGGGGTCCCTTGCCGGAGGAGAAGCGGTCCCGAAATCGGCGGTTTCGAGGAGGGCGTGGATCAGGAGACCCCGCGCGCGCGCGTCGCCGCGCTCCGCGCCGGGGAAGATGTCCGCCCGAGGGAGGGGAGAGGCGGCGCGGGAGGGCGCCCGCAGGGCCTCCCGCATCGCGCCGGCGATCCTTCCGCTCCTCGCCGCGAAGTTCTCGACCGCCTCTCGAATCTCGGCCGCGGAGGCCCCGCTCCTCGCCGCGCCCTTGCCGCGCGTCTTCGGGGTTTCCAGGACGCAAGCGCGCAGAGTGCCCCTCCCGATCACCTCGCCGTCGCCTGGAGTGGTGTCCCGGGGGACGCCCAGGGCCTCGAGGCGGGCGCGCCAGGAGTCCTTCGGGATGTTCCCCCCGGCCGGGAAGGAGAGCCAGCATTCCTCCCGCGCCCGCGTCACGGCGACGTAGAAGAGCCGCAGGTCCTCCGCCCTTTGATGGAGTTCCTCGTTCTCCTCCACCGAAGGCCAGGACGGGGAGCAGACCCGTTCGGTCGTGAAGGCCAGCCTCGGTTCCTCCGCTTCGATGCGGCCTGGGAGGAGCCGGATCGGTTCGTTCTCGCTCCACCGCCTCCGTCCCGTTCCGATGTCCGGAAGGATGACGAGCGGGAACTCGAGGCCCTTCGCCTTGTGGGTCGTCAGGATGCGGACCGCGTCGTTCTCCGCGTCCGCGATGTTGCCCTCGTCGAGCTGGGCCTCCCCCTCCGCCTGGGTGGCGAGCAGGGTCTCGGCCTCCTGGAGGTCGAGACCCTCCCGGCGACAGGTCTCCGCGACATCCCGGATGAGGACCTCGAGGTTGGCCACGCGTTGTCCGCCCTCGTAGGAGGCGGCTTCCAGGACGGCGGTTCCCGAGGCGTGCAGGAGGACGGGCAGGGCTTCATACGCCGGAAGAGGGAGGATCCTCTCCCGGAGGGAATGCAGGAACCGGAGGGCCGCGCGCAGCTTCGGGAACTCGATTCTCTCCAGGCGGTCGGGAGGGAGGCAGAGGGCGAGGTCGAGGCGGTGGGGTCCGTTCTCGACGAAGGAGAGAAGTTCGGCGTCGGGCACGGCGCCGATCGGCCCCCGGAGGCAGGCGAGGAGTGCGGCCGGGTCCCAGGGGCGGACCATGAGCCCGACGAGGGCGAGGAAGTGTTCGACCTCCTGTCTCTTGAAGAAGTTCTTTCCCCCGCTGCGGCTCGTCGGGATCCCCGCCCTGCGCAGCGCGCGTTCGTATTCCTCGACGTGGGTGAAGGTGCGGAACAGCATCGCGACGTCGGAGAAGCGCCGCCCCTTCTCTTCTTCCTTCCACCGGAGGATGCGGTCGGCGAGGGCCTCGGCCTCGAATCGCCGGGATTCCTCCGTGTCCTTTCCGGCGGGGCCGTAGAGGAGGAGGACCGGGGGGTTCGGACCGCCGGGCTCGCGGGCCGGGCTCAGCGCTTCGTATGGAGGTTGGATCCCGGGGCGTTGCTTCATTTCCGCTCCGAAGAGCGCGTTCACGAAATCGAGGACGCCGGGCCGGCTCCTGAAGTTGGTGACGAGGTCGAGTCCTGTCCGGCCGTGCATGGAGAGGTGGTGCGAGGCCTTGTGGAAGGCGGTCATGTCCGCCCCCCGGAAGCGGTAGATGCTCTGCTTCGGATCCCCGACGATGCAGAGCCGGCCCTTGCGGAGGGGGACCTTCGACGGGAGGTCCGTGGTCCGCATCTCCCCCTCCTGCGCCATCAGGAAGAGGATGTCGTACTGGAGCGGATCAGTGTCCTGGAACTCATCGACGAGGATCTGGCGGTAGCGGTCCGCGAGAAGAGCCCGGAGGGAGGGGTGTTCGAGGAGGAGCCCGCGGGTCAGGGCGAGGAGGTCATGGAAGCCGAGCCCGCCCTCGGCGAGGACCTCGTCCTGCACGGCCCGGCAGGTGGTCCGGAAGATCCGCTCGAGAGCGTCGAGGAGTTCGGGGCTCGCCAGTTTCAGGTAGGTCAGGCTCAGCTTCTTGAGCCGCTTGGCCTCGGCCTCCATTTCCTCCCAGTCGACTTCCATGCCTTTTTGGGGACGGATCTTCTTGGAGATCGACGGGTTTTCATCGGCCAGCTTCTCGAGCAGGGGAAGCATGGCGTCGGGCAGCTCGCCCTCGGGGCGGAGCCCTTCCATTCTCTCCAGGAAGGGGATGAGGGTTTCCCGGCCGTAAGCCGTCCCCTCGAGGGACTTGGGTTCGACCGCGCGGAACCTCGCCGCGCATTCGCGAATCCGCTCGACGAGCGCCCCGTGTTCGCGGTCCAGCGGGATCCCGCGCCACTCGCGGTGTTCGAGGAAGCACAGGCAAAGCCGCTCGAGCTCGGGGTAGCCGAAGGCCTCGAGCGCCAGCCGCCAATCCTCTTGGGTGGGGGAATCGCCGCCTTCGTGTCCGTTTCCCCCGAGTTCGCGCTCGAGCCGGGCGGCCCAGCGGGTTCTCAGGTCGAGCTTCCGCAGCACCGGTTCGAGGATCCCAAGATCGCCGTCGAGACCGTGTTCGGGGCCGTGGGTCCGGAGGAAGTTCAGGCAGAAGGCGTGGAAGGTCGAGATCTCCGGCATTCCGCCGAACTTGACCGCCTCCGCCTTCGGCCGGAGTTCCTCCGCGTCGAGTTCGAGGGTCTCCAGCCATCTCGCGGCGTCCCCTTCCGGGGAAGGCCCCTCGTCCTCGGAGAGTTCGTCCAGGGCCGCCTCCAGCCGATCGGCCATTTCCTGGGCCGCCTTGTCCGTGAAGGTCAGGCAGAGGAGGCTCTCGGGCGGGAGATCCTCGACGAGGAGGGCCGTCAGACAACGCCCGATCAGGAGGCTCGTCTTCCCCGTTCCGGCTCCGGCGAGGACCTCCATGTTGGCGTCGAAAGCGGTCAACACGCGTTTCCTTTGCCGGGCGTCGGGGAGGTCTCCCTTCGCGGGGGGCGTTCTCTTTCCCTCCTTGTTCATTTCGCGGATCCGGCCTCCTTCTGGAAGTCCTTGAGGTATTTCCTCGTGGTCTCCCTCCATGCGGCGAGTCCCTCGTAGCTCTCCTGCCGGAGGATGCTCGGGGGATGTCTCCTCGGGCAGGCGGCCTGGAACCCGCAGTACTCGCAATGGCGGTCCCGCGCGAAGGGGAAGCAGCCGCGCTCGACGAGGCCGGCGAGGAGGCCGAGGGTGCGGAGGAAGGGTCCCCTCAGGTCACCCAGGACCTTCTCGCTGAGAGGGGCCCTGGGGAAGGGTCCGAACTTCCTCGAGAGTTCGGGGGAGATCCCGCGCAGCTCGGCCTCGACCTCGGAGGAGGCGGCCGGCCCGCCGAAAAGGACTCCTGCGGCGAGGGCGTAGAGGGGGAGTTGCAAGACCCTCCCGCGGAGGCAGGAGCGCGTGTCGCTCTTCAAACTCCCTCCGGTCTTGTAGTCGAGCACGCGCAGGCGCTTAGGCTCTCCCTCCCCGCGGGACATGTCGAGGCGGTCGATGCGGCCCTCGAGGCGGACTCGGAGCTTCGAAGGGTTCGCGCCGGAGTCCTCCGCGCGGGGGAGGTCGAGTTCGAGGACGAAGGGTTCCTCGAGCCTCGCGGGGAAAAGGCCGCTTTCCTCGAGGTCCTCGAGATCCAAGAGGACGGCCTCGGCGATCGCCCGGGTCCATTGCTCGAGGCCGATCCTCCGGAACAGAGGGAGGCGGTTCATCAGGGGCGAGAGGAGCTGGTCCGCCTCCTGGTCACAGATCGTCTCGACATGTCGAAGGACGGCGAGGCGCGCCTTCCCGCGATCGGGGCTCGGATGTCCGAGGTTCTTCTCGGCGGCCCTGAGTTGGAGGTAGCGGAGAAGGGGATCCTCGGCGCGTTCGGAGATGCCCGAGGGGCCCTCCGTGAGGAGGGGCCGGAAGAGGGTTTCGAGCACGCGGTGCGCGGCGCTTCCCCGAAGCCGGGCCGAGACTCGGTCTTCCCGAGGTTCTTCGTCGAGGGGGGCGAGTCTGAGAACCTCCTGGAAGAAGAACTGGAGCGGACAGCGACCGAGGCCCTCGAAGGCCGTGACCTTGAAGGTGAGCCGAGGGGGGTCCGAGCCCCTGAGGGACCAGGGATCGAAGGGGCCGGCGCCCCCCGCGCGGAAGGATTCGAGCCGCGTTCGGCAGCGCAGACCCTCGAGGAGCCTCTCCGGATCGGGGCCGCGGCGCGGAGAGGTCGAGAGGGCCGCGCGCAGGGCCTTCTCGCGTTCCCCTTCCTCCAGGGAGAAGGCCGCGTGGAGGGCGGCGGGCTCGGGGGGGAGTTCGCGGTGGCGGCGCAGTCGGGAGGCGAGAAGCTTGTCGGGGGCGGCCGAGAGGTGGAGGACGGTGGAGCCTTCTTCCCGCGGGTGCGCCCGGAGGGCGCGGAGCTTTCGCGCGAGCCAGGCGGAGGGGAGGAAGAGGCGCCCCTGGAGGTCGGCGTGGACCCAGGAGAGCGTGCAGCGCGGGACCCCCGCGCAGAGGGCCTCGAGTTCGCGGAGCTGGAGGTCCTCCTCCTCCCTCGGGGCGAGCGGAGGGGCGAGGAGGCCGCGGGCCGCCAGGACCTCGGGGAGGCGGAGGCCGCGGGCGCGCAGGTCCTTCCGGAGGGCCTCGCGGGCAGCGTCCTGCATCCACGGGTTCCCGGGAGGGGGCGAGGGGAAGCGGTCCCGCCCCAGTCCGAGGACGAAGACGGCCTCGAGCGGGAGGCCGAGGGCGCGTGGGAGGCCGAGCACGCGCACCCCCTCGGGGGCGAGACCCTCCAGGGGGATCGTGAACTCCCCGAGACGGGCCTGGAGGACCGAGGGGAACTCCGAGGCTGCGGGGAAGGTCAGGCCGAGTTCGTCGAGTTCCCCGAAACTCGCGAGCGCGCGCTCGATCGCCTCCCATTCGAGGGGCGGGGATTCGGGGCCGCCCCCTCCGGCGCGGAAGTCCTCGGCCAGCTTCGCGAACTCCCCGATCGCCTCCCCCGGGCGGCGGGCGTAGACCTCTCCGATCCTCCGGCAGGCCTCGAGCCGCGCGCGAAGGATCCGCGCGCCCTCCCTTTCCGGGAAGCCCCTTCCGGAGAGGAGGGCGCCGAGGGCCTCGAAGCCCCCGGTCAGCCCCCGCTCGCGGGACCGGCGGTCGAAGGCGGCGGTCGCGCGGAGCAGGCGTCCATCAGCGTCCGGGTCGCCCTCCGGGCTCCGGAAGAAGGGGTGCGAGAACAGGCGCAGAACGGCCGGCCGCGGAGCGTTCCGCAGGCAGACCTCGGCGAGGGCGCGCAGGAAGGACGCGGAAGGAGTCCCGGCCGGACTCCGCCCGCGCGGCGTGAAGAACGGGAGGCCCTCCTCCTCGCATACGCGGGGAAGGAAGCCCGCGTAACGCTCCCAAGAGAGCGGGACGAGGGCGATCGAATGCGGGGGGAGGCCCTCGTCGATGAGGGCGCGGGCCCGCGCGCAGGCCTCTCGCAGCTCCCGCTCCTCGCCCTGCGCGGAGAAGAAGGAGAAGCGGGGGCGCCCGCCCTCGGGCGACGGGGCGACACGGAGCTTGCCCGCCTCCTCGAGGTGCGAGGCGAGCCGCCAGGCCTCGGGCGTCAGGCGGAAGCCCGGCAGGAAGGCCAGCACCTCCGCCGGAGGTTCGGGGATCCCGCCGCCCCCGAGGACCGCGGCGAGATCCCTGCGCCTCGGAGTCTCGAAGAGCCGGGCGAAGTCGCGGAGGATCCCCTCGGGGAGTTTCGCGCGCAGCGGGGCGGGGAGGTCGGCGTCCTCGGCGTATCCGAAGCGGCGCAGAAGCTGCAAGGTTCGCAGCAGGGTCGAGGCCCGATTCCGGGAAAGGGAGGCCCGCTTCGCGACCCAGGCCTCGAGGCTCGTCCGCGCGAAGGCATCCCCGAGGGGCGTCCCCGCCAGGCTCTCGAAGAGCGTGCGGGTCGTCGCCGTCTCGATCCCGATCCAGGCTCTCCGTTTCTCGAGGAGGAGCCTCGCGAACTCCCGCGCGTGCAGGGCGGACGGAAACCAGGAGAGACGCCGCTCCCCGAGCCCCGGACAACCCTCCTCCACGATCCGTTCCGCGAGTCTCCGCATCGACCTGTTTCCCGCGCCGCCCGATCCCAGACCGCCTCCTCCGGAAGGCTGCCTCGAGGGTCTCGAGAAAGCACCCGCGGCCGTTCGACTCTTCGAACCCACCATTGCCGGCTCATGGGGAGGTATGACCGGAGGTCGTAGGTGAGCGGCTAGGTGAGCGGCGTATCTTGGTGGTTGATCATGACCCTCAACAAGCCCCGAGAGGGGAAGTAGACCACATGACGAACGCTACGAACGAAGTCGTTCCTGGTCCAGGGTCGACTCCGAATGCGCGCCCCCTACAGGTCAGAGTTCGGCCGCGATCGAGAGGATGACATTCAGACCAGGTTCGTTCAGGCCCGAGTCGAAGATCCGGTAGTCGCGGTTGGTCAGGTTCTCGATCGAAAGAGCGGCCCGCAGCCGTTCGTTCAGGCGCAGCGTGCCGCGCAGGCCGACGAGTACATAGCCGGGCAGACCGTCGGGGGGGATGCGCTGGGTGTTCCGGCGCTCGGCGGCGTTGTACTCCGACGGATCGATACCGCCGGCCCAGGGGAAGAAGAGTTCGGCCGTCCAGCGCTCCCCACGCGGGTCGCGGAGTTTGAAGCCGAACTGTCCCTTGACCGGAGGGAGCCCCTTGGGCCGGATGCGCCGGGCGTCGGCCGGATCGGTCGCATCGATCAGCGCGGAGACGAAGTCGATCCGCGAGTAGAACTCGACCCACTCGAACCCCGCGAAGTCGAGGACGCTCGCCCCTTCGGCCTCGAAGCCGGTGAAGTAGCCGTCGCTCGCGTTCGTCTTCGTGACCTCGACGAGACCGCCGACGAGGTTTCCGGTCGGCTTGCGTTGAATCAGGTCTCGGGCCTGCGTGTACCAACCGGCGGCCGCGAGCCGGCGCTTCCCGTCGTCGTAGCGCATGCCGAGTTCGAAGCTCAGGAAGTTCTCGGGATCGACGTCGGTCGAGGGGATCTCGAGGTCGCCGCTCAGGGCGACGTCGAAACGCGTCAGGTCGGAGAGGTTCGGCGCCCGGAAACTGCTCGCGGCCGAGCCGTAGATCCTGAGATCCGGGCGCGCCTTCCAGACGAGGCTGCCCTCGCCGACGACCGCGTTCCAGGCCTTGTGGACCGCCGGGAAGGGTCCGCCGGAAGCGCCGGGGATGTCGACGACGTCGGCGTCGAGTTCGACGTACTGCCAGCGTAGACCGCCGGAGACCTCGAAGTCCTCGCCGAGCGGCCGCTCGTAATACGCATAGAGCGCGAACTGCTGGTCGTAGGCCTCGTCGGCGACCGCCCCACGAGGGCGCACGGTCCGTAGGCTGCCGTCGGTGTTGAACTCGCGGAAAGAGCTGTCGACTTCCTCGTGATAGGCGTCGAAGCCGACGCTGAGGCGCCCGCCGAAGAGGGCGAAGCCCTGGCGGCCGAGGAGGGCGAGCTGGTTCACGCGCGCCCCTTGGATCCGTCGCCGGCTGTTCGACTTGATCCGCTCCTCGCGCTCCTGGAAGAGCTGGTAGGAGGCCGTCAGACTCCGGTCGGCCGCCGGGTCCTCGTAGCGCAGGTAGGAAAGGTCCCGGATTTGGTCGATGTCGCGCTGGAAGTCCTTGCCGACGGTCGTTCCCCGCCATGACTTTGCGAAGACCGTCGAGTGCGTGCGCGGGCCGCCGATCTGACCGGCGTGCTGGTAGGCGAAGGTCAGGCGGTCCGACTCCCCGAGCGGGAGGACGAGCTTCACGTCGCCGTCGGTCTCGTGGTAGCCGGTATACGGCAACCGCCCCAGACCCTGGCCGGCGTCGAGCGGTCCGAAGGTCTTCGCGCTGAGGCCGACCGCGAAGCCGAAGTTCCGGCCGAGGTGTCCCGAACTCTCGAGCCGCTCGACGAAGCCTTCCTCGGCCGAGGCGTAGCGGACGAGGGCGCGCCCATGCAGGACATCCCTGGAACTCCAGTCGCGCGGGTCCCCCGGTCCGCGGCTCAGGGCCTGTCCGGTCCCGAAGACTCCGTCGCTTCCGTAGAGGACCGACGAGGGCCCGCGCACGATCTCGAAGGATTCGAGCGCGAGCGGGTCGACCGTGTTCCAGTACTCGACGTTACCCGAGCGCCAGATCGACGTGTTGATCCGGATCCCGTCGACGAGCAGGAGCGTCCGGAAGCCGTTCTGGCCGCGGATCTTCGGCGAGCCCTGGGCTGGCCCCGTCTTCTGGACCGAGATGCCCGCGGCCTCCTTCAGAGCCTCGGGCAGGGTCCGCACCTGGCGGTCCAGGCGGAAGTCGTCGGCCGAGAAGCGCTCGACCGTGCGCGGCAGGTCGAAGAGTCGGCGAGGCGCCCGCCGGGCGGTCACGACGATCGTGGGAATGCGGGCGCGGCGTCCCTGCTTGCCGGCGGTGTCCCGGGGCCCGCGCTCCGATTCTCGACTTTCACGACCTTTGTGCTCCTGCCCTTTGTTCTCCCCAGCTCCCTTCGCCGGTGGGGCGGCCTTTGGGCCTCCAGCCGCGTGCGCTGGATCGGGGCCGGCCTGCGGGGCCGCGGTCGAGGCGCCGGCGGCGCACCCGAGAACGGCGAGGGTCAAGACCAGATGGGAGAGAAGGGCTGACTTCACGGGGTACCTCACACAGGTGACGAAAGGGGAAAGCGGACCCCGTTCGGACCGCCGGCCGGTGGGCGAAGCGGCGGTGCGGTCGGGATTTCCGCCTCCGAACGGAAGAGGGCCGCGGAGGTTCAACGAAAATCCGTCGCGAGGGAAGGCGGCCGGGAGCATCGAGCGGGCGCCCGGCAGGACGAAGGGAAGGTTTCGTTCGTCAGGTCACGGGCCGCAGCCTTCGGGCCTATCTCCGGCCGGCCTACAACCCGATCGTGCTGAGCCAACCATTGGTCAGCTCCCAGTTGACGAGGGTCTTCCCCGGGAAGGCCGCTTGGAGCGCGGCTTCGACTCCGATCAAGGCCTTGGCGTTGGGGACCCGGATGGAGCTAGACCACTTTCCGGACTTGTCGGCAGCGAGGTTGCCGAGAATCATCCAGGGCAGGAAGGGATGGAAGTAGAGCTTGCAGTTCCTTCCGAGGAAGGAGGCGTCGTAGGGTTTCCCGTCGACGGGTGTTCCAAGGAGGAGAAGCCCCTTCGCTGCCGGCGGGGCGGAATCTCCTTCGACCCTGGCGGTCGACCCGAGAACGAGGTCCTCGACCCGGATCCGCGGATTCCGCGAAAGCCCGGTCGGGCAGCCGTAGCCTACCGGGCGGCCGGAGGCGCCGGGCGAGACCACCCAAAGCTCGAACCCCGATCTGCCGTCGTCGGCGGAGAGGAAGAGTTTCCCGCGCTCGAGGGCGACCAAGGGCGGGGGAGGGGGATTGAAGGTCGTGTATTCCGTCGGCAGTTTGAGATTGCTCAAGTAATAGGCGGTCCCTCTCCTCGTCCCATCCGTCCGGATCAATCGTCCATGCTTTGTCAAAAGGAAGGCGAATCGCGATCCGGTTCGGAAGACCTTGGAGGCGGGCGCCAGGTCGATGATGGGTTCCGGCAAGGTGAAGAGGGGGAGCGTGCCGGAGGCGGTCCCGTCCGTGGCGAACAGGATTCGCCCGCTCGAACTGGAGGTCTCGGCCGTGAAGAGGACTCGATCGTTCGTCGTCCCGAGGAATTCCGGATTCGACCCGGAGAGCCCGGGGTTCAAATCCTTGAGGATCTTCGTTCCCGAGGGGCTCCCATCGGAGACCCAGGGCTCGGGGCCGAAGGTCCCGTCGTCTCCGGTGAAAAAAGCCCGATTCTTCGAGACGACGATGGGCCCGAAAGCCCCCGACCACGACCCCGGCCTGATGTCATAGACCATCTTCGTGTCGGAACTCGTGCCGCCGCTCCTCCAGAGTTCCCGGCCGTACGGCCAAAGTTCCGCCGTGAAGAAGAAGAACTTGGAGGCCGCGGCATAGTGCTCCGGGTTGGAGGAACTGTTGTTCCCCGTCAGGTCGAAGGCGAGGGACGTTCCCAGAGGGGTTCCATCAGTGACCCAGGTCTCCCGGCCGTAGCTTGGGTGGAACGCCGAGAAGAACATGCGCCCCTCGAACTCGATCATGTCCTCCGGAGAACTGGACTTGGAGGAGGGGTATATGTCCTTGAGGAACCTCGTCCCCCGAGGCGTCCCGTCCGTGATCCACAGTTCATTGCCGGTCCTTCCGTCCGTCGCCGTGAGGAACTGGAGCGGCCCGTATGAGGCGAGAAACTTTGGGGAGCTACCGCCGGGCCCGGGGTTGAGGTCCTTCAAGAGAAAGGTGTTGGAGGCTTGCCCCTGGCTGACCCAGAGTTCCTCTCCGGCGCCCGGCGTGTTCGCGCGGAAGAGGAGATGTCGCCCCAGGCTCTGGAAGGATGGAGAAGGATTGTAGAAAGAATTGAGGTTTTTCAGCAAGCGGCTCCCTTTGGGAGTTCCGTCGGAGAGCCAGGGTTCCCTTCCATTACGGCTCTTCAGGGTTTCCGGTGGGGACGGGCTGATACGGGGAGCATGTCCAACCCTCCTTTGTGGAAATAGATGGCATGGATGAATCGGTCGAGATTGCG
>JALUUL010000007.1 GCA_027021385.1 Planctomycetota bacterium
GAGCCCACGGCCCTCGAGGGCGTCCGTCGCGAGGATGCCCGGCCCCCCCGCGTTCGTAACGACCCCGACCCGCGCCCCCTTCGGACGAGGCTGGTGGAGCAGGGCCTCGGCGAAACTGAACATCTCCCGGAGGCTCTCGGCCCGGAGCACCCCGCATTGCATCAGGAAGGTGTCCACGGCCCGGTCCTCGCCCGCGACGCTCCCCGTGTGGGATCCGGCCGCCCGCGCTCCCGCGGCGGTTCGCCCCGACTTGACGGCGATGATCGGTTTCCTCCCCCGAAGCCGTTCCGCGACGGCCTTGAATCGCGCGGGATCCCCGAAGCTCTCGAGATAGAGCAGGATCAGGGAGACGCCCTCGTCCTCCGCCCAGTATTCGCAGAGCTGGTCGGCTCCTACGTCCGCGCTGTTCCCGACGCTCGCGAACATCCGAATTCCGATTCCGACCTCCTTCGCATCCGAGAGGATCGCCTCGCCGAGGGCGCCGGACTGCGAAACGAAGGCAACGGGTCCGGGGGTCGGAGTCGTCGCGGCGAAGGAGGCATTCAGGCGGACCCCGTCCTCCGTGTTCAGGATCCCCATGCAGTTCGGGCCCACGAGCCGGATCCCCGCTCTCTTCACGAGCCGCCGGAGTTCGGCCTCGAGAGCGGCTCCGTTCGGGCCGATCTCGCGAAAACCCGCGGAGACGACGACCATCCCACGAACCTTCTTCCGGGCGCATTCCCGGGCGACCTTCAGGACCCCTGCCGCGGGAACGACGACGACCGCCAGGTCGACGGGACCCGGAATTGAAGCGAGGGACCGATAGCAGTGCATCGAATGCACAACCTCGGCCTTCGGATTGACCGGATAGACCGGGCCCTCGAACCCGTTCCCGAGCAGATTCGCGACGACCTCGTGACCGATCGATTGGCGTCTCCTCGAAGCCCCGATGACCGCGACCGAACGGGGGCGGAACAACCCGTCGAGAGCCCGGGCGCCCGTCCCCTTAGGGATCCGGCCCCCTCCCTTCCTCGCGGAGGCTCCGGTTCTCCTCGTCTTCGAGGACCGGCCCCCGCCCTTCACGGACCGAGAGGAGGCCTTCCGGCCTCCTCTCCCGGTCGTTCGTTTCGCTGCCACGCTGGAACTCCTCCGAACTCTTCCCGCCTCCGCCGGCGGGTTCGCACCTCCGGACGCGGGGCAGCCTATCCCTTCAGAAACTGATTCCCAGCCCGAGGATCACCCGATGGTCCAGGCGATCCCTGCCGGTCCCGGGCGTGTTGTCGTAGTCGAACTCCCAGCGGGCGGTCGCGGCCATTCCCTCGCCGAGATTGAAATTCCATTCGTTCGCCCCGAAGAGGAGCTGGTCGTCCTGGTTCTCGAGGCTCGGAAGCCACTCGAGGGTCAGGCTCGTCTTGACCGTGCCGGAGACCTTCCGCGCGTACTTCGTCGCAAGACGCAGGGATACGGATTGTTCCGGGGCCCTGCCTCCGAAATCCTCGTTCGTATGGGTGAGCCCCATTTCGCCGGACCACTTCACATGGTCGTCGTCGCGGAACTGGTAGCCCCCCCCAGCACTCGAAAGGAAACGCAGGGCCAGGTCCTGCTTCGCGTCACCCTGGGCGTCGAGACGCAGATAGGCGTAAGCCTTCTTCGAGAAGAAATGGTCCCACTGGGAAAACCCCCGCACCCGGCGTTGATTGAGGGAGGTGACCCCCGTCGTCTGGTCCTTCTCCTCGCTGTAGTACCAGTCGAAGCCTCCGTTCAAACGGTCGGATTCCGAGACCTCGTAGGTCGCGCGGGCCGTCATGCTCACGGTTGTGAGTTCGGTGTTTCCGAAGGAACGGTTCGCGCCGAGGGTGATCGAACCCGTCAAGGGGAAATCCTCCTTCTTGTCCTCGACGATCGGGGAATCCCCGGGATTCCCCCTGGATCCCGCCTCAAGACCCAGACGGAGAGGCCCCTCTTCGCCCCCGGTCGATTCGAGTTCCGCCGATCCGGGGTCTGCGGGAATCCTGACTTCCCCCGTCCCGGGTTCGGACCCTGGATGCGCGGCGAGGCCGTGAGGCAAGGAAACCGCGGATCCGACCTCGAGGGGACGGATTCCGATCGCCGAAGGCTCCAGGGGATCTCCGAGCCTCGGGAAGAGCAGAGCGGCGGCGAGGGCGCCTGCGAAGCAAGGGACGAGCATCGTTCCTCCAGGGGGTTGGGGGTGAAACATCGAGAGAAGACCGGCCCCGGGTGGGAAGCTCCGGCAAACCCGGGCCGGGAAAGGCGGAGGAAGATACCCCGGGTCCGGACTCCCGCGAAGCGCCCTTCGCCGGCCCCGTCCCTTCAGATCACTTTCCAGGAACCGCTCGGGGAGAGAGTACGTGGATCCGGGCTCCTCGGACCGCCAGGACCGGGGGGCCGAGGACTTTCCTGCACTGCCGGCCAAGTTTTCGGCTCGCGACGAAGAGGCCGTCGAGACAGAGATGATCGGCTCCGGCTCTCCGCAGCCGATCTAGGCTCTCTTCGGCGGTCCGCCCCACCCCGGGAAGGGGGACGGAACGCCGTTCGGTCAGAAAAAAGAAGAGGCGGGGTTTCCGGCTGGCGACGACGGCTTCCTCCGGGAGGTCGGTCTTCGCGGCCTTGCAGAGAAGGAGGAAGTCCCCCCAGGCCTTGGCCGCCGCCCGTCCTTCGGGGTTCTCCGCCCCGAGCCAGACCTCCTCCCAATCCTGCATCCGCACCGAACCCAGGCGTTCGAACTGGAGAGGCGGGGCGCTGACGAGGAAGGAGCGTGTGCGCCCCTGGAAAAGGATCCCGAGCCCCAGGAGGTGGGAGAGCAGGAGCAGGGCGAAGGCGGTCCCCGCGGCCCTGCGGAGGAGCACGGGCTTCCCGCCTTTCCGGACAGCATGGATCACGAGCGCCTCGCCGCCGAGCCAGAGATACAGACCGAGAAGGGGGAGAAGGGGAAGCAGGTAGCGGGTGCTCTTCATCGGGGCGAGAACGGTCGCGACGAGGGAGAGAAGGAAGAAGATCTCCGGATCCCGAGGGCCCGCTCCCCTCCACCTGCGGAGGAACCCGACCGCGGAGACGAGCACCGGGACCGAGAGGAGCCAGGGCCGCGCGATCCAGAACGGGTGCTCGGTCAACCGCGCCCCGAGCGCGCGGAAGGTGAAGACCGCATGCTCGAGGAGGCGGGAGGGGAGAGCGCCGAGACCCGAGGCGCCCCATTCCTCGGCGTAGCTCCAGGTACCCCCGCCGCCGCTCCCCGCCCGAAGGAGGAAGAGGGCGACCGGAAGAAGACAGAAGCATGCGGGCAGGAGGGTCCGCCGAAACCCAAGGCGGCGCCGAAGCCCCAGCAGCATGACGGCGATCAGGACGAGTCCCGCGACCCGGACGAGGAAGGCTCCCGCCGCGAGGAGGCAGAGAAGGATCTGGTCCGCCCTCCTTTCAGGACCGCGGACGAGTAGAAGGAGAGCGGCGTAGACGAGGAGGAAATACGGGGCCTCGGACTGGATCCTGACCGCCTGCAGGAGGAGGGCGGTCGAGCTGAGACTCAGGCCGAGGGCTGCGAGGGCGGCCCGCGGGCCGGCAAGCCGCCGTAGGAGCCTCCACGCGAACCAGGCTCCGACCGCGATCGAGGCCGCGCAAAATACCTTCGCGGGCAGGATCGGCGCCGGACCGAAAACCGCGACCAGAGGGGCGAGGAGGAGCGGGAAGCCCGGAGGGTAGTGGCGATGCGGAGGGTTCCCGGGCAGATGGAGATCGACGTAACCGCGGCCTTCGGCGATCCCCCTCGCGAGGGACAGGTATTGGGCCGAATCTCCGCCGAAATCCCCCAGTTCGGGACTCATCAGAAGGAGGGCGAGCCCGAAGAAGAGGGCGCAGCAGAGCGCCGGAGCCCAGGCCGGGATCTCCGGGGAACCGGGAACCGAGGAGGGGGGATTCGAGGTCGCCATACTCCCCTTCCGATCGGGTCCACGGGGTCGGTGTCCTGAGCGCTTCCCTTCGAATCCGAGACTCGAATGCTTTCCCGGGAACAGAGGGTTCCGGGAAAGATCCGCAGGATTCATCGAGATGGGGAGAACCGGAAGCTAGGATCTTCCGTTTTTCCTTCGCGGAGGCCTTTCCTTGCGCGGATCGGGGAACAGAGGACGAGATGGCGCCCGCAAGCCGCGGAAGACCGGGGTCTGGATCCTGGGGGCGCGGGGAGGACTCGCGACGATGGTCGTCGCCGGGGCCCGGGCGATCGCATCCGGCCTCTACGAACCGACTGGTCTCTTGACAGCCACCCCCCTCTTCGAGGACCTGGACCTTCCCCCGATCGAGGGCTTCGTGTTCGGCGGTCATGATCTCCGGGAGGTTTCCGCCTGGGACTGCCTCGAGGAAGCCGCCGGCCAGACCGGAGCCCTCGACCTCGAGGTCCTGAAAAGGATCCGGCCCGCCTTGCGTCGCTTCGACCGCGAAGTCCGGCCGGGAACCTCCTGTAACGGGGGAAAGGCCATCGACGCCTTGGCGGAAGCCGGGGTCCGGGAGGACGGCCGCAGTCTGCGACGGCTCGTCCGGGACCTGGAGCGCGATCTCCGTTCGTTCAAGGAGCGCCACCGTCTGAAAAGGCTCGTGGTCGTCAACCTCTGCTCGACGGAACCACCCCTCCGCATGGGACCGGCGCAGCGGAGCCTCGAGGCCCTCGAAAAGGCACTCGACGGGGATCGGCGACGGACCGTACGGCCGACCACCCTCTACGCCTATGCGGCGGCCAAGGCCGGTTGCCCCTTCATCCATTTCACGCCGAGCAACGCGACCCTGAGCCCCGCCGTCCGCCGACTCTTCGACGATCGGGGCCTCCCCTACGCGGGCATGGACGGGAAGACCGGGGAGACGCTCGTGAAGAGCGCCCTCGCCCCGATGTTCAAGTATCGGAACCTCAAGGTCCTGAGCTGGCAGGGCTACAACCTCCTCGGGGATCGGGACGGAGAGGTCCTGGCAGAGGAAGAGAATCGACGGTCGAAGATCGAGACGAAGGAGGGACTGCTCCATTCGATCCTCGGCTACCCCCTTCACTCGCACGTCGGCATCGATTTCGTCCCCTCGCTCGGAGACCGCAAAACGGCCTGGGACTTCATCCACTTTGCGGGATTCCTCGGCCACCGGATGCGGATGCAGTTCATCTGGGAGGGCTGCGATTCGATCCTGGCCGCCCCCCTCGTCCTCGACCTCGTTCGTCTCCTCGACCTTGCGGCCTCCCGTGGAGAACCGGGACCGGCACGCCATCTGGCCTGCTTCTTCAAGAAGCCGCTGGGTTGGGACGAATGCGACCTGCATGCCCAATGGCACGCCCTCGAGGACTACTGCCTCTCTTTACGAAACCGGGTCTCCTGATCCCCGGTCTCCAGGGCCCGGACGAAACCCTCAAGGATCGGATCCCTGCGGATCCGGTTCAGGACTCGAGAGGCCCCCTCGACATTCCCCGCGGCTCTTTCGAGCGCGAAGAGATCGAGGAGGAGGGTCGAACGCCCGGGCTCGGCCGCGAGCCACCTCCGGTGGAAGGCAATCGCCCGCTCCAGGGAGGGGACGAGGAGAGGGCGTCCCCTTTGGGGGAAGGCGGGAGCCCAGTCGACAAGTCCTCCCAGGGCGACCGGAGACAGGGCGTCCAGGGCCCGGGCGGCCTCGAGGAGGGGAGGAAGCCCCCTCCCCAGGGCCGCGATCCTCGTGCCCCGATTCCCTTCCTCGAGTTCGAGCACCAGGCTCCCCTCCTTCTCCTTCCCCTCCGTCCAGCCAGGAAGGCTCCAGACCTCCGCACGGTCCAGCGACCGCACGAGCCGAGCGACCCCCGCTTCCGGGAGGGTCGCTTCGAAGGTCCGGTCGTAGACGGGGGGCCAAGCCTTGCCGGGTCGGGCCCTCCGGACCCGGAGGATCCAGGCGCCGAATTTCTTCTCGAAACGCAGCAGGAGTTCCCCGCGCGTTCCCGCCCGGGCCCCCCCTCCCCAACGCATCGAACAACGGAAAGACCTCGGGACCCCGTGGGCCGCCTCCCCGGAACCGGACCAGGCCCCGCAGGAGACGGCGAGCACCGGCAGGAGGAAACACCCGATTCTCCGCACCTTCATCCTTCCCTTTCTATGAGGTTTTTCGGTCTCCCCCCCTGTCCAATGTCTCGAATCGAGATACCCTGTCTCCCATGAGCTGGTCGATCCAGCAGAAGCTCCGCTTCCTGATCAGGGAACGCAGAATCTATAAAAAGGACCTCGCACGATATCTCGGCATCTCCCCCCAGACGATGACCGACATCTGCGCGGGAAAGTCCTCGATCACCCTCCCGCATCTCCGGGGTCTCATCCGTTTCTTCGGAATCCGCGCCGACTGGTGGCTGGACGACGACCGGGAAGCCCCGGAGGCCTGGGACCACCTGAAACATCACGATGCCCGGGATCTGGCCGAACTCGATCTCCTCGGCCTTCTCGGACCCGGATGGCGGGGACGGCTCAGAAAGATCCAGTCCTTCCTGATCGAACACCGGGATCTCTGGGAGAAGACCTTCGGCCCGCCTTCTCCCCACGAGGCCCTCCTTCTCGGCTTTCCGGATCGGGAGCCCAGAGCGGGGAAGGATTCCTACCCTCCGGAGGACCCCTCCGCGGAAAAGGCCTCTCCCGCCTAGAAGACGCCCCGGGGTGACAAGAAGCCCGCGGAGAATCGGAGAGCGGCCCTGTTCCCGGATCGTCCGGGGGCTACATTCCCCGCTCATGACCGCACTCCTCCCCCGAAGGGGGCCCGGGATCCTGGGCCTCGCCCTGCTTCTCGTCCTTCCCCTTGGATGCCGCTCCGGAAAGGGGGAGGCCGAATCCCGTCCCTCCTCCCGCCCCTCCCGGGGAGAGCCGCGGACCCGCGGCTCGAAGGCCCCCCACCGTCCGGCCCCCCTCCACGATCCCCGCGAGAGACACCTCCGCAACATCCGCCAGCTGACCTTCGGGGGAGAGAACGCCGAAGCCTATTTCTCCTTCGCGGAAGACAAGCTGATCTGGCAAGCCCGCGGCGGGGGGACCGGATTCGCCTGCGACCAGATCTTCGAACTGGATCTTGGAACCGGAGCCAGGCGGCTCCTCAGCACGGGTAAGGGGAGAACGACCTGCGCGTATTACCTCAAGGGGGACCGCCGCTTCCTGTACGCAAGCACGCACCTCGGAGGGCCCGCCTGCCCTGAGGACCCCGATCGGTCCCTGGGATATGTCTGGCCCCTCTATCCCGACTACGACATCTTCGTCGCCCCCGTCGACGACCCGGCCCGGCTGACCCGCCTGACCCGGAACCCGGCCTACGACGCCGAGGCGACCGTGAACCCGGTGAACGGACGCATCATCTTCACGAGCCTCCGTCACGGGGACCTCGACCTCTATTCGATGAATCCCGACGGGACCGGGCTGCGACGGCTGACCGACCGACTCGGATACGACGGAGGCGCCTTCTACTCCTGGGACGGGGAGTGGATCGTCTGGCGCGCGCACCATCCGGAGACGCCCGAGGCGAAGGCCGAGTTCCGGAACCTCCTGGCGAAGGGACTCGTGAAGCCGAGCAAGATGGATCTCTGGATCGCGAAGGCCGACGGCAGCGGCAAGCGCCGCCTGACCGACAACGGGAAGGCGAACTTCGCGCCCTTCTTCTTCCCCGACGGGAAGAGGATCATCTTCGCGTCGAACATGAGGGGCAGCGGCCGGGAGTTCCATCTCTTCGCGATCGACATCGCGACGAAGGAGATCGAGCGCATCACCTTCAGTTCCCGCTTCAACTCCTTCGCGATGTTCTCGAGGGACGGCAAGCGGCTCGTCTTCGCGAGCAACCGCAACAACGCAAGACCGGGGGAGACCAACATCTTCCTCGCCGACTGGGTCGACTGAAGTCCCGGGAGCACGGGGGGAATCGGGGGATGCGGCGGGCCCCGGACCGCCTTCCCGGTCTCCCTCAGGAGCGGACTTCGGGAATTGTGTGAGGGCGGGGGAGGAACCCCGCTAGGCTCTCCCCCCTTTTCCTCCGGAGATCGAGACTTGACGGGGGATTTCGCCGAAGGGTCCGAGAGGACCCCGTCCCCATTTCTCCTCCGGAGACTCAGATCTTGACCCCGATCCTCGAAACGCAGCCCGTCCTCCGGACGGACCAGGCCCCATCCTCACCGTCTCCTCCGCCCTCCCGGGCCGAAGGCCTCCCCTCTTCCCCCCCTCTTCCGCCACCGGCGGAGGGGAAGGGCGCGCCCCTCTCCTTCGCGGATCTCGGTCTCGCCTCGAAGTTCTGCGAGACGCTGGAGGCCAAGGGGTACGAGACCCCGACTCCGGTCCAGGCGGCGGCCGTCCCCCTGCTCCTCTCCGGCCGGGACCTCGTCGTCCAGGCCCGGACGGGCACCGGCAAGACCGCGGCCTTCGCCCTGCCCTTGCTGCAAGGCCTGGAGAAGGGGGCCGAGGGGGTGCAGGCGCTCGTCCTGGTCCCGACGCGCGAACTCGCGATCCAGGTCACCGGATCCTTCGAGGCCTACGCGGGACGGGGGAATCGGGTCTCCGTCCTGACCGTCTACGGAGGCGTCCCGATCCAGCGGCAGATCCGGAGGCTCCACCGCGGAGTGCAGATCGTCATCGGCACGCCGGGCCGTTTGATGGACTGCATGAAACGGGGAGCCTTGCGCATCGACGGGGTTCGGACCGTCGTGCTCGACGAGGCTGACGAAATGCTGCGGATGGGATTCCTCGAGGACGTCGAATGGATCCTCGGACGGACCCCGGAACGGCGACAGACCGCGCTCTTCTCGGCGACGATCCCGGAGGGGATTCGGCGGATCGCGAAGAGCCGCCTCCGAGACCCCGAACACCTCGTTCTCGGATCCGGCGGCACCAGGGCCGCGGAGGGGATCGACCAACGCTACCTCGTCCTCCCCCATCGGAAGAAATTCGAGGCCCTCTCCCGGATTCTCGAAGCCGAGGCCGGAAACGCGGTCCTCGTCTTCGCCCGGACGAAGGCGGGCTGCGACGAGCTGGTCGCGAAACTCGGCTCGCGCGGTCTCAAGGCCTCCGCCCTGCACGGGGACCTGAAACAGGCTGGGCGCGAGGAGGTCGTCCGTCTCTTGAAGGCCGGACGGATCGAGGTCGTCGTCGCGACCGATGTAGCGGCCCGGGGCCTGGACATCGACGGGATCGGGCTGGTCATCAACTTCGACCCCCCGGCGGATCCCGAGGTCTACGTACACCGGATCGGGCGCACCGGGAGAGCGGGACGCGAAGGCCGATCCCTTCTCCTCCTGACCCCCCGCGAGCGACACATCCTCCGGGGGATCACGAGGTTCACCGAAGGGGAGATGACCGAGGCGGTCCTTCCGACCCGGGCCGAGATCCTCGCGCGGCGCGCCGGGGAAATCGCCCGCCTCGGCCGGAAAGCGCTCGAGAACGGAGGACTCGAACCCTACCGGGAACTCTGTTCCCGCATGGTCGGGGACGGCGAGGCGGACCTCCTTTCCCTCGCCGCCGCGTTCGCGAAGCTCGCATCGGGCGGCCGGAACCTGCATACGGTGGAGGTCGAATCCCCCGACGCCTTCCGCGATTCTCCGGATACGAGGAAGGTGATACTTTCGCTCGCGATCGGGCGCGAGGCGGGCATGCGACCGGGAACCCTCGTCGGAGCGATCACGAACGAGGCGGGCGTTCCGGCGCGGGCGATCGGGGCGATCGACATCCGCTCGCGGATGACCCGCTTCACCCTCGAGGAGCGCTACGTCGAGCGGACGATCGCCTGCCTCGCCCGGACGGAGATCCGAGGGCGGCCCGCGATCCTCAGGCGATCGGAGGGCGGCCCCCCTCCGAGGAAGATCACCAGACGGCCGAACCGCCTGAGAGGTTGACCGCCTGTCCGGTCATGCCGGCAGCCTCCTCCGAGGCGATCCAGGCGACGAGGCCCGCGATCTCCGCGGGCTCGAGGATACGCTTCAAGGGGACCTGCCCCAGGGCGCTCGCGCGCGCCTCTTCGTACGTGATCCCCGCGCCCTTCGCGAGGTCCTCCATGCCGGCTTTCGCCATCTCGGTCTCGACCCACCCCGGACAGACCGCGTTGACCGTGATGCCGCGATCTGCGACCTCGAGGGCCAGGGCCCGCGTGAACCCGACGACTCCGTGCTTGCTCGCGCAATAGGCGGTGTATCCGGGAACGCCGAACTTACCCAGGACGGAGGAGATCGAGAGGATCCGGCCGCGCTCGGGCATGACCCGGAGCACGGCCCGGGTCACGTGGAAGAGCCCGTCGAGGTTGACGGAGAGGATCTCCCTCCAGCGGTCGGGTCCCTCGCGGGAGCAGGCGTTCGGTCCCCCGAGGCCTGCGTTGTTGACGAGGATCCGCGGCGGACCGCAGACCTCCGTCACCTCGGAGACCATCTCCTCGACCGCGTCCCGGTCGGTGACGTCGCAGGGGAAGGCGTGGAGCCGCCCCCCGTTCCCGGAACCCTCCGCGCAAACCTCTTCCAGCGGTTCCGGGCGGCGGCCCGAGACCGCGACCACGGCCCCCTCGGCCGCGAATCGAAGCGCGATCGCCTTGCCGATTCCGGTCCCTCCGCCGGTGACGAGGACAGGAAACCCCTCGAAGCGCCCGCGAGGACTCATCGTCCCCCGACCACGAGGTCCAGCTCGACCCTCTTCCCGTCCCGGCGGACGACGGCCTTGATCCTTTGTCCCGGACGGAGTTCCTGGATGATGTAGGAGAAATCGTAGATGTTGTCGATCTTCTTGCCCGCGAGGCCGATCAGGACGTCCCCGGGCCGGATCCCGGCCTTTTCCGCCGGAGAGCCCGCGGTCGCCCCGTTCAGCTTGACGCCGTCATCCCCCTCGACGTAGTCGGGGATCGTCCCGAGATAGGGCCTGGCACCCTTCCTGGCCGTGACCTTGGGCTTCGGAACCTCCTTGGGTTTGACGAAGGCCGGACGTTCCCGGCGTTCGGACAACCAGGTCGCGAGGGCGATCACGGTATCGGCGATCCGGGCCATTCCCTCCTCGTTGACCTTGTCGGCATCGTCGGAGGTCTTGTGGTAGTCGGCGTGCGTTCCGGTGAAGAAATGGACCGCGGGGATCCCTTTTTGAATGAAACTCTGATGGTCGCTTCCCCCGAAACTCGCCTGGTTCCGGCGCACGCTCGCCCCGAGACCCTTGTGCGAATCGAAGAACTCCGCGAAGGCCGGAGAGGTCCCCGATCCGATCGCGGCGACATAGTTCTTCTTGCTCCGGCCCACCATGTCCATGTTGATCATCGCGACGACTCGTTCGAGCGGAAGGAGCGGATGGTCGACGAACCAACGGCTGCCGAGCAAGCCCTCCTCCTCTCCGCTGAAGGCGATCAACAGGACCGAGCGCCCGATCCGATCCCGGTGGGCGTTCAGGTATTTCCCGACCTCGATCAGGACCGAGGTCCCCGAGGCGTTGTCGTCGGCACCGTTGTGGATCCGCCCCTTCCCCGAGCCCGGTTCGAGGCTCCCCGGGCCGCCCAGGCCGAGATGGTCGTAGTGGGCCCCGAGGACGACGACCTCCGAGGAGAGCGCAGGGTCGCTCCCCGGAATCCACGCGAGGACGTTTCGGGCGGTCCTGCGTCGCTTCCGGACCTGGAGGTCGAGTTCGACCCCGCCGAGCGTCTCCCCGGTCTTCCCCTCGTTCCCCTCGTAGGCGCGGACCAGCCCCTCGATCCGGGGCCATACCTTCGCCGCGATCGAGAGGGGGAGTTGGACCGCGGGAATCCCCGCGCTGTCGTTCGCGGATGCGAAGTCCCGCTTCTTGCCGTGAACGAGCAGGAGGACGGCGACCGCGCCGCGGGCCTTCGCGGTGTAGATCTTCCGGCCGACGCCGCCGCGCAGACGGACCCCCCCGAGATCGGGGCTGCCTTCGATCAGGACCGCGACCTTTCCCTTCACCTCGATCCCCTTGTAATCGTCCCACTCGAAGCCGCCGTGGCTTCCGGGAAGGGAGATTCCATAGCCCAGGAAGACGGCGCGGCCGGCGACCTCGCCGGATCCCGAATGCGGGAGAGCCGTGAAGACGCCGGCCGGGACCGGTGAGGAGCGCGCCCCGCCGTCCTCGCCCGCCCCCAACGAAAGACGGGGAGTCCCCGCGACCTCGTAGCCCGCGGTCACGGGGAAGTCCTGGAAACGCCCCCCGCCCGGCGGGACGGCGAGTCCCGCGCTCTCCCACTGGAGCGCGATGTAATCGCCGGCGAGCTTCGCCGCGGGCGTGGCCGTGCGCCGGCCGCGCAGGCCGTCGGAGGCCAGGACACGGACGTGGTCGGAAAGGGCCTCCGGGGAGATCAGGTGCGCGGCGGGTCGGGTGGCGGGGGAAGAGGCCGGACGGGAATCGGCCCCCTGCAACGGGAACGGCAGGGCGAGGAGCGGAAGCAGGGTCGGGACGATCATCGGGAGAGGTTCCTTGATTCAGAAGTGCGTGGACGCGGGGACACCGGTCCGGAAGAAGGCCCAACTACGTATTCGGAACCGGGATCGCGGGGGAAAAACCTCGAGGGGACTCCGGAGAGCCGGGATTCAGGAAGCCCATTCGAGGACCCGGGCGACGACCTTCGCGATCCCCATGTCGACCTCCGAGATGCGGGCGTCGATCATGTAGGCTGGAGCGGAGCAGATCCGGTTCTCCTCGTCGGCGACGAAATCCTCGACCGGACAGACGACATGACGGGAGCCCAGGGCCTCGAGCGCTGCGGCCGTGTCGGGATCGTCGCCGATCGTCAGCGAGGCGCCGCTCTCCGCCCGCTTCAGAACGAGCGCGAGAACCGCGGGCGCGATGCAGATCGCGCCGATCGGCTTGCGCGCCTTCCAAAGGTCGAGGCAGAGCCTGAGCAGGTCGGGATGAGGGCTCCCTTGGGCTCCCTTCACCGCGAAATCCGAAAGGTTCTTCGCCACGCCGTACCCCCCCGGCAGGATCAGGCCGTCGAGTTCCCGGGCCTCCACCCGGGCCAGGTCGCGGATCCGCCCGCGGGCGATGCGCGCCGCCTCCTGCAGGATGTTGCGGCGCTCCCCGGGAACGGGCTCGCCGGTCCGATGGTCGACGACATGCATCTGGTCCTGGTCAGGGGCCATGCAACGGATCTCGGCCCCCGCGCGGTCCAGGTGCAAGAGGGTCAACACCGATTCATGGATTTCGCTGCCGTCCAGATATCCGCATCCCGAAAGGCAAACGCCGATCCTGACCATCTCTCTCCTCCGATCCCGCCGGAATCGAATCCCCGGAAACTAACGGGGATTCGAAGATCCGCGGATTATAGGCTGGAAAGGGGAGCCGCGCCCGCGGGCGCCCCCCCGGGAAGAGCCGCATCCGGAGGAGCGGTCCCGTTTCCCCGGAGCCGTCTCCTCGCCCTCTCGCTCTGCCTCGCCTCTTTCTCCTCCTGCAAACTTGAGCGTCCCGGCTTCGCCGGCGGGCTCCACCGCTACAAGGCCGTCCATTACGCGGCGATCCCCAGAGGAGCGAGGCCGAGCACCTGGAAGGCCCTCCAGCGCTCCGTCCTCGCATCCGGCCTGCTCCTGGCAGGCGACATCCATGACGACAGAGCCCTCCACGAGGGGCTCCTCGACCTGTGCGACCGCCTCGCCGGTCTCCTCCGCCCCCTGGTTCTCCATGTCGAGTTCCTCGGGGTCGAGGACGAGGCGGCCTGTCGCTCCTTCCTCGAGGGCCGGCGGACCCTCTCGGAACTCCGGAGCCTGATTGAAGCCCGCTGGCCCGGGTCCTGGCTCGAAGGGCGGGGCTTCGACGGTTCCTTCTACCTCGATCTCATGCGTTTCGCGCGGGAACGGGGCATCCCCGTGCGGGCTCTCGAGCCGATCCCCCGCCTCCCTCTCCACCTACGCGACGAGGGCATGGCCCGCCGCCTGCGGCGGGCCCGGCAGGAGTTCCCCGGCTCCCTCCACATCGCGATCGTCGGCCACAGCCATCTGCTCGGAGCCGGCCATCTCGCCCGGAGGCTCGAGGATCTCGCCCCCAGCATCCTGCTGCCCCGCTGCCTGCCCCGGGCCCCGGGCGAGACCGATCCCCCCCTCCACACCCCACCGCTGCGGCTCGGCCCCCGCCTTTTCACCTGGAGGGATCAGCGGCCCGGGGCGGCCGTCCTTCCGGGAATCCCGGCCGCCCTCCCCGACCCGCTCCGGGGGAATCCCCCCCGGCGGACCGGCTTCGCGGGGGGTTCGAAGCGCCGGCGCCTGACCTTCCCATCGAAGGGATCCTGAACCTCGACGATCGCCCCCTGGACCCTCCCTCCCAAGTCGGGCTGCGTCCAGATCCAGTTCCCCGCCTCGACCATAAGCCTCTCCCCGTCGACCCCGCGCTTCGGGTAGAGGCGCAGAATCAGTTCGATTCCGCCTCCGCCGGGGACCTTCAGGACGAACAGATCCGGCTTGTGCTTGCTCCGATCGAGGAAGGCGGCGGCGAGCCTCTCTCCGGGGGCCCCCTTCCCCCCGCGTTTCACCTCGACCTTGAGCAGGAAATGCATCATGAGCATCAAGGCCAGAACTCCGATCAGGCCGGTTCCGGTCATCAAGAGAAGGCTCTTCCTCATCCTCCCCTTTTCGGTCGATCCCCTCGCGGGAATCCAGCGCAGCCCCTCGGGTCTGTCAGGCTGGCACCCGGTTCCCGGGACCGGCCGTCAAGCTGGCAATCCCGGGAGCCAGGGAGAGAACATGGTCACCCTAAACCTTTGCCGGCACAGAGCTTCCACGATCAAACCAGAACGGCATGATTCTTGATGACCCAGGATCAGCCGGAGAAGCACGACCGATGGCCGCAGACAGGATCCTGATCGCCGACGATGACGAAGGACTTCGCCAGGTACTGGCGGAGTTCCTCGCACATCAGGGATTCGACGTCCTTCTCGCGATCGACGGAACGCACGCCTGGGAGCTGGTCGGGCGCGAATCCCCCCGCTTCTCGATCCTGGACTTCCACATGCCGGGCCTCTCCGGTCTGGAGGTGTTGAGGCGCCTCGCGGCCGCCTCGGCGCAGCCCCGCAAACGGCTCCCCTGCATCCTGATGTCCGCCGAGGCTTCCCCGCAGGAGCGCCGGGAGGCTCGGCGCTTCGGAGCCTTCCGCTTTCTCCAGAAACCCCTTTCCCCCGAGGATCTCCTCCGCTCGATCGGAGACATCCTCGAAGCCTTCCCGAACGAAGGCTCCCCGGATCGGCGCACCCTCCACCCCCTTGCGCGGAGCACGGGATCGGGCCTGCCGGTTCCGATGGACCTGCTCGAATCCCTGAAACGCCTGCTCGAGGGAAGAGACCGCCGGCCCCCGGGCCCTCACCGGATCTGAAGCGGGACCCTGGGCCCGCATCGCTCATACCTGAACCCCACGTAAGGAGAAGAATCCAAATGGCCAAGACCAAAACTCCGACGATCGTCCCTCTCGGAGACCGGGTCCTGATCCAGCGCGTCGAGGCGGAGACGACGACGAAGGGCGGAATCGTCCTTCCCGACACCGCCAAGGAGAAGCCCCGCGAGGGCATCGTCAAGGCGCTCGGCAAGGGCCGGCTTCTCGAGAACGGAGAACGCGCAGACTTCACGGTGAAGAAGGGGGACCGCGTCCTCTTCTCTTCCTACGCCGGGACCGAAATCAAGGTCGAGGGACAGGAGTTCCTCGTGATGAGCGAGGACGAGATCCTCGCCGTCCTCGACTGACTTCCTGGTCGGCGGGAATCGCCGATCGACAACCCAGAATCCATCGGAGGCCCAGAGCACCATGGCTGTCAAGCGAATCACCTACGACCAGGACGCCCGCGAGAAGATCCGTGAAGGGATCCGCAAGCTCGCGAAGGTCGTCAAAGTCACCCTCGGCCCGCGCGGCCGCAACGTCATCATCGAGAAGTCCTTCGGCTCCCCGACGGTGACCAAGGACGGCGTCACCGTCGCCAAGGAAGTGACCCTCGAGGACAAGTACGAGGACATGGGCGCGCAGCTCGTGAAGGAGGTCTCGACCAAGACCTCGAACGTCGCCGGCGACGGCACGACGACCGCCACCGTTCTCGCCGAGGCCATCTTCGAGGAAGGCCTCAGGAACGTCACCGCCGGGGCGAATCCGATCGCGTTGAAGCGCGGAATGGAGAAGGCCGTGCAGGAGGGCGTCGATTGGCTCTCCAAGCATTCCAAGGCGATCAAGGGCAAGGACGAGATCAAGCAGGTCGCGACGATCGCCGCGAACAACGATCTCGAGATCGGCGAGCTGATCGCCGAGGCCTTCGATCGCGTCGGCAAGGACGGCGTGATCACCGTCGAGGAAGGCAAGTCCTTGAAATCCGCCGTCGAGTGGGTCGAGGGCATGCAGTTCGACAAGGGTTACGTCTCGCCGCACTTCGTGACCGACCTCGACCGGATGGAGACGGTCCTCGAGAAACCTTACATCCTGGTCTACGAGAAGAAGCTCTCCTCGATCAAGGAGATGCTTCCGGTCCTCGAGAACATCGCCAAGAGCGGGCGTCCCCTCCTCGTCATCGCCGAGGACATCGAGGGAGAGGCTCTCGCGACCCTGGTCGTCAACAAGCTCCGTGGCACCTTCCAGTGCGCCGCCGTCAAGGCGCCGGGCTTCGGCGATCGCCGGAAGGCCATGATGGAGGACATCGCAATCCTGACCGGCGGCCGCGCGATCTTCGAGGAACTCGGCATCAAGCTCGAGAACTTGAGCCTTTCCGACCTCGGCACCGCGAAGAAGGTCGTCATCACGAAGGACAGCACGACGATCGTCGAGGGAGCCGGCAAGGCCAAGGACATCCAGGGCCGGATCGCCCAGATCAAGTCGCAGATCGAGAACACGACCTCCGATTACGACAGGGAGAAGCTCCAAGAGCGCCTGGCCAAGCTCTCGGGAGGCGTCGCCCAGATCAACGTCGGCGCGGCCACGGAATCCGAGATGAAGGAGAAGAAGGCCCGCGTCGAGGACGCTCTGCACGCGACCCGGGCCGCGGTCGAGGAGGGGGTCCTTCCCGGCGGCGGCGTGGCTCTCCTGCGCGCCCAGGAGGCGATGTTGAAACTCGATCTCGAGGGCGATGAGGACCTCGGCCGGCGCATCATCGTGCGGGCGGTCGAGGCCCCGATGCGCACGATCGCGCAGAACGCGGGAACCGACGGCAACGTCATCGTCCAGAAGGTCAAGGACACCAAGGGTGTCAACATGGGATACAACGCCGCCAAGGACGTCATCGAGGACCTGCCGAAGAACGGCGTCATCGACCCCACTAAGGTGACCCGCACCGCCTTGCAGAACGCCGTCTCGGTTTCCTCCCTACTCCTGACCACCGACGCCCTGATCAGCGAGGTACCCGAGGAGAAGCCGGCGATGCCCGGCGGCGGGGATATGGGCATGGGCGGCGGAGGCATGGGGGGTATGGGAGGCTTCTGATCCCCCAGAGAGGGTTCCGGCGCGCCGGGACCCTCCTTCCTCCTCCGGCGGCCCGCCGGGAACAACAGTGAGAGGGCTCCGGCCGGATCGGCCGGAGCCCTCTTTATGCCCCGTTCGCGGTCACCGGGGATAAGGCCTCCCCGGCCCGCGCCGAATCCGGGAAACCCGAACGTCGGCGCGGGGCGTCCGCTCAACGGCAGGTCACGGCGAGACCGTTGCTCGAACTGATCGAGAGCTTGCGGCCCGACAGGGCGAGAACGACGTCCTGCACGTTGAAGCTCAAGGACCTCCGCGGCGGCAGGTGGATCGAATGCGTCGCCGCTCCCTTCGCGTCGGTCCGGAAGGGATGGAGCATTCCGCGGAAACTGGTCAGCAGATAGCAAGCGGTCCCGGGAATCTGGACTTTGATCTGCTTCGTGCCGATGAGGGTGAGACCGAACCCGTTCGCCAGAGAACCGCTCAGGCTCATCGTGAGGATCTTGCCCCTCCTGCCGGAAGAGATCTTCCCCGCCAGGGTCGCGCAGCTCTTGCCGTAGGGCTTGACCGTGCAGGTCCTACCGCTCGGCGCGGGAACGAAGACCATCGAGACCATGCCCATGTAGCTGGCCCGCCCCATACCCCGGACACCGGCGGCGCCGAGGGTCGTGACCCGGACCTTGAGGCCGGTCGCGTTGACCGTTACGTCGAGGCTCTTCATGATCGGGCGCATCGAGGAGTTCCAGCGGATCGTCGTCGAGCCGATCGTCACCGCGGCGGCCGTCTTCGCGCTTCCGTAGGCCCGCCCTCCGAGGGAGAGGATCATCTTGCCCTTGACCGCTGTGCGGGAAGACCAGCGGAAGTCGAAGAGATGAAGTTCCTTCCTCGGGTCGGCTCCCTTCGAAGTCCGCGCGACCGCCCCTCCGGAGCGGGACATGCTGAAGACCATCCCGGTCTCATGCACGCTGGCCATGACACCTCGAGTCGTGTTGCGGATCACCGCGCCGGTCGCGGCGACCGCCCCACGGAGCGCTGCGCGGACCCCGAGCGAGGTCGTGAACTTCGTACCCTTCGCGATGGACTTGTATTGGGTCGTCTTTCCGACCTGCGCGAAGTCCCCGATGACCGAGGCCGTGCTTCCCTGAACGGAGATGTGAGTCTGGGCGCCGGCGACACCGGCCAACAGGCACGCGGCCACGGAAAGCTTTGGAATCTTCATGATGATTCGATCTCCTGAAGAGTTTGGAGGAACTTGAGAAGAGAATGGCGAAGGTCTGAGGACAGACCGTCCTTTCATACTACCCACCTTCCTTACGGTTTTCTAATACATGCGAAAAAGTTGTCCCGTCCCGAGCTTCTTGCAAACCCTCCG
>JALUUL010000008.1 GCA_027021385.1 Planctomycetota bacterium
GGGGGCCAAGGGCTATGCCGCGGACCTCTCCGAACCCGGCGCCGTCGAGGATCTCAAGGAGGCCCTGCGGAAGGACGGTCAGGAGGTCGATATCCTCGTCAACAACGCGGGTTTGACCCGGGACGGGCTCTTCGTCCGGCTCTCCGAGGAGGACTGGGACGAGGTGCTCCAGGTCGACCTCAAGGCTCCCTTCCTGCTCGCCCGGGCCTTCGCCCGTTCGATGATGCGGAGGAAGTGGGGGAGGATCCTCCAGATCGGTTCCGTCGTCGGGCTCATGGGAAACGCGGGGCAGGTCAACTACGCCGCTGCCAAGGCGGGGCTCCTCGGCCTGACCCGTTCCCTCGCCCGTGAGCTCGGCGGCCGAGGAATCACGGTGAATCTCGTCGCTCCCGGATTCATCGAGACCGACATGACCGCCTCCCTCGACGCGAAGGTCCGGGAAGCCATGCTGGGCGGGATCCCGCTGGGAAGGCTCGGATCCCCCGAGGACGTGGCGGCCTCCGTGGCCTTCCTCGCCGGACCCGGGGGAGACTGGATCACCGGCCAGGTCCTCGTCGTCGACGGAGGCATGCACATGGGTTAGCCGCGATCGCGGCATTTCCTGGATCAAGCCATTCGAATTCCGTCCGGCGGGCGGTTAAAAAACCCCGCCCCCGGGCGAAGCGGCCCCAGCGACCGCCGGAGGCCGCCCGGGCGTTCCGCGGACCATGCGGGGCGCGTTTTTCTGGAGGAACCCGAACCACGGAGGACCGCCGTGTCCAACCACGACGAAACCAACAGCGACAAGCCCGATCTCGCCGCCCAGAACATCGAGGACCGAGTCAAGTCCATCGTTTGCGATCATCTGAACGCCTCGGAGGAGAAGGTCACGGCCGAGACCTCCTTCATCAACGACCTCGGGGCGGATTCCCTGGACATGGTCGAGCTGGTCATGCGTTTCGAAGAGGACTTCGAGATGCAGATCCCCGACGAGGATGCGGAAAAGATCCAGACCGTCGGGGACGCGATCCAATACATCAAGAACAAGATGAACGAGACCAGTTGAAGTCTGGTCCCGACTCCGGTCCAGACCGGTCGGAAGGAGCAGGGCCATGGGGAAACGCAAGGCCGTCGTCACCGGGATCGGACTCGTCAGTCCCCTCGGCAGCGACAGGGAGACGACCTTCGCGGGACTGCTGGAGGGGCGGAGCGGCGCGGGACCGATCACCCGTTTCGATGCCTCCGGATACCCTGTCCGCTTCGCCTGCGAGGTCAAGGACTTCTGGCCCGAGGAGCGCCTGGGGACCCGCGAGGCCCGCAGGATGGATCTCTTCACGCAGTTCGCCGTCGCTGCTTCGGAAGAGGCTCTCGCGGACTCGGGCCTGGAACTCGAGAAGGAGGACCTCCGGCGGGTCGGGGTCATCCTCGGCACCGGGATCGGGGGAATCACCGAACTCGAGGCCCAGAAGGTCGTGACGATCGAGAGGGGGCCCTCGAGGGTTTCCCCCCTCCTGGTCCCGAAGATGATGTTCAACGCCCACACGGGCCAGGTCGCGCTCCGTTTCGGTTTCCAGGGTCCGAACTACGCCGTGGGGTCTGCCTGTGCCTCCGCCTGCCACGCGATCGGAGTCGCGCTGCGGAACATCCAGCTCGGGGAGGCCGAGGTCGTCTTGACGGGGGGATCCGAAGCTGCTGTGACGACCCTGGCCGTCGCCGGCTTCGCGAACATGAAGGCCCTGTCCCGGAGAAACGATGACCCGACCCGGGCAAGCCGGCCCTTCGACGCTGGGAGGGACGGGTTCGTCCTGGGCGAGGGGGCGGGGATCCTCGTGCTCGAGGAAGAGGAGCACGCTCGCCGTCGCGGGGCTCGGATCTACGCCGAGGTTCTCGGCTTCGGTGCGACGGACGACGCCTTCCACATCACGGCTCCCGACGAGTCTGGGGAGGGTCCGGCTCGTGCCGTGCGGCTCGCGCTCAAGGACGCGGGGGTCGACCCCGGAGAGGTCGGATACGTCAACGCTCACGGCACCTCGACCGAACTGAACGACAAGATGGAGACGAGGGTCCTCAAGAAGGTCTTCGGCGATCACGCCCGGAACCTTTGGGTCAACTCGACGAAGTCGATGCTCGGCCACCTCCTCGGGGCATCCGGAGGGGTCGAGTTCGCGACGACCTGCCTGAGCCTCCACAGGGGGGTCTTCCACCCGACGATCAACCAGGAGACCCCGGATCCGGACTGCGACCTCGATTCGATCCCGAACGAGGCCCGGGAAGGGGACATCCGGCTCGCGATCTGCAACTCCTTCGGGTTCGGGGGAACGAACGCCTGCCTCGTGGCCGGCAGATCCGCCTGACCGACGCCCGGCCCGACACCAAGCCTCCCGAGGATCCCCGACCGATGAAAACGAAGCTCAAAAACATCCTCCACCGCTACAAGGTCGAGGCTTTCAAGGCCACGCATTCCCGGCAGTCTCTCGAAGACGTCACGAAGGAATGCCTCGACATCAGCGAGAACGTCCTGAAGAACGCCTACCACTACCACTTCCATCGGCTTCCGGACGCGACGCGGGTCGAGATCATCAACATGATCAACAACTACACCCTCGAGGCCCTCCTGCCTCCGATCATCGAGAAGGTCATGCGGAGAGTCGTCATGCTCGAGCGGCAGCACGAACTCCTGCTCGAGACGATCACCGAGATCCTCGAGGCGCTCAGCGAGGACGAGGGCGGCGGGAAACCTTCCGGGACCTGATCTCAGAGGGGCGGGACGCGTGAGCCCCGCCGCACGCTCGAAGCCTGGGCCCCCCCGAGCTAGAATCGCCGCCGAAGGAGGGGCGGATGTCGATTTCGATCGCGGTCCTCGGAGGCGGCAGGTCCCCCGAATACGGGGTCTCCCTGATCTCCGCGGCGGAAGTATGCAAGGGGTATCTCGATCGGGGGAATCGGGTCCTGCCGGTCTGGATCGACCGGAACGGGGAGGCCCACCTGTGCGAGGAGATGCAGGGGGGGGCGCGTCTCGAGGCCCCGGACCTCGAGCGCCGGGGGAGGGCCGTGAGGCCCTTCCCGGTTTCGGAGGCCTTCCGAGCCCTGAAGGCCCGGGGCGTGGATCTCGTATTCCCCGCCCTCCACGGCCCGTTCGGGGAGGATGGGTTCATCCAGACCCTCTTGGAGGCCGCCGGTCTCCGCTACGTGGGCTCGGGGTCCTGCGCCTCCGCCCTGGGAATGAGCAAGCGCCGCAGCCGCCTCCTGTTCCGGGGGGCAGGACTTCCGGTCGCTCCAGGGCTCGAGCCCCGTCCGGCCTTCTGCCGGGAGGCCCGAGCCTCCGACCTCCTCGCGGCCCTCGAAAGGGCCGGCATCGGCTTCCCGCTCTTCTTGAAGACCGACCGCTCGGGGTCCTCCCTTGGAGTCGCCAGGATCGAGGAACCGGATGCGCTCGAGGAGGCGCTCCTGCAAGCGCGGCGGGATCCGGAAGGCTGGGTCGTCGAGGCGGAGATCCGGGGCCTCGAACTCACCTGCGCGGTCCTGGGCCACGCCGAGGGCCCTCTGGAGGCCCTCCCCGTCGTCGAGATCCGCCCGCGGGGGCGCCGCTTCTTCGACTTCGAAGCCAAGTACGACTCCGGGAAGGTCGAGGAACTCTGTCCGGCCCCCTCGATCGACGCGGCGACCGAGCGGGCGGTTCGGGGGCTCGCGATCCGCGCGCACGAGGTTCTCGGATGCAGGGGCTTCTCGCGCTCGGATTTCATCCTCGGTCCCGAGGGGCCGGTCCTTCTCGAGACGAACACGATTCCCGGGCTGACCCCCGAGAGTCTCCTTCCGAAGGCCGCCCGGGCGGCGGGGCTCGAGTTCGAGATGCTGCTCGAGCGGCTGGCGAGGGAGGAACTCGACCGCCCCCATGCGGAGCAGGGCGCCGGAGCGGCGAGGGTCTCCGAGAAGACGGGCGGAGGAAGCGCGCATGCCGGCTGAAGCGAACTCCCCGCGCCTGGGGCTCGTCCTCCGGGGGGCCGGCGGGCGTATGGGCCTCGAGGTCGAAAGGGCCGTCGCGGACGAAGGCTCGTTCGAGATCCGCGCCCGGCCGAAAAGGGGAGAGGATCTCCTGTCGCTGGCCGCGGAAAAGGACTCGGAGGTCTTTCTCGATCTGACCGAACCCTCCGCCCTCGGGGATCTCGATCGCCTCGTCGACCGCGGGGTACGCCTGGTCGTCGGGACGAGCGGGGTCGGGGAGGAACGGCTCGAATGCTGGTCCCGGGCCTGCGCGGAATCCGGAAGCACCGTGCTCGTGATCCCGAACTTCTGCCTCGGGGTCGTCCTCCTCCAGCGCTTCTCGGCCTGGGCCGCCGTCCATTTCCCCGAGGTCGAGATCTGCGAAATGCACCACGAAGGCAAGAAGGACAGCCCCTCGGGCACGGCGGCCGACACCGCGCGCCGGATCCGCCGCGTTCGCGGGGACCGGGGGCCGGCCGGGGAGGATCCGTTCCGCGGAGGCTTCGTCCACGGGATCCCGATCCATTCCGTGCGCCTTCCGGGTTTCTTGGCCCATCAGATCTGCTGGTTCGGGGGAGCCGGCGAGATCCTGACGATCCGGCACGACGTTCGCGACCGGAAGGCCTTCATGCCCGGAGTCCTCGCCGCGCTCCACGCCGCCTTCCGTCTCGAGGGCCTCCATGTCGGGCTCGAGCACTGTCTCGAGGGCCTTCCCCCTCCACCCGGAGAGGGGGGCTGAAGGAGCCCTTCATGGCCGCCATCCCCTACGCCCAGGACGGCTGGAGCGAGTTCCGGGCCTTCCTCCAGGACCCCTTCGTCCTCGGGATCGTCCTCGCCCTCTTCGTCCTCCTCCTCCTCGCGACCGCGGGCTGGACGATCCGCTCCTCCCTCCGACGCGTTCGGGCCCGCCGCCAGATCGTCCGCTATCTGGACGGGATCCTCGCCGTCCGGTCCGGGGACCCCGAGGCCGGCGAGGAGGCCCTGAATCTCGTACTCCAGGAGGACCCGGAGAACGTCGGGGCGAGGATCGCCTACGGGGACGCCCTCCATGCCCTGCGCAGGAGCGAGGAGGCGCATCGCCAGCATTCCGAGGCCAAGAAGGTCTTCGGCGCGAAGGGGAAGCTCGTCGATCGGGCGATCGTCGACGAACTCCGTCAAGCCCGCGCCGCGCTCGAGGCCCTCGCCGAAATCGATCGCGCGGTCCGCGAACATCCGAGAGACCTCGAACTCCTGCGGCAAGCCTGGCTCCTGAAGGACGAGGAGGGGCTTCACGAGGAGGCGCTCGTCCCCGGCCGGAAGGTGTGGAGGCGCGGGGGAGACCCGAAGGACCGCGCGCGCCTCGCGCGAACCGCGGCCCGGGCGGCGCGCGAGGCCCTGCGGCGCGGGGAGTTCGAGAAGAGCGAATCCCTGCTGCACGAAGCCGCCTCCCTGGATCCGGATTGTCTCGAGGTGCGGCTGCTCGAGTTCGGGCTCCGGGCGGAGGGCCGGGCCGAGAAGCTCCTTCTCGAGACCGTCGATGGGGAGCCTTCCGGAGTGGGGCGGGGTTTGGATCTCTTTCCGGCCGGGGTCTGTCCGGACTGCGATGCCTGGCTTCCCTCCCGAACGGAGGGGAGGGAAGCCTGCCCGTCCTGCGGCTCCGAGCGCCTCCCGGTCTATCCCCACCTCGACTGGGCTGCGGAACTCGACGACCCGGAAGCGGTCTACGACGAGGTCACCCGGAACGAATCCTGGTACCGGAGGCTCTGCCGGCGCTTCGCGGCAGGTGAGGAAGGCCTGCGGGCCGGACTGGAATCGGGGGATGTCTCGGCCCTGGCCGCGGTCGTCGCCCATCTCTGCGAGGAAGGCCGGGATCCGAGGATCCTCGAGATCGCCCGAGGCCTCGCCGGGAAACATCCCGAGGGCCTCCTCACGATCTGGAATCGGGGACGCCCCCGGAATCCCTGGGAGAAATGGACCCGGAAGGGCCTGCTCCAGGAACTCTGCGGCGATCTCGTTCGCTCCCTCGGCGAGGCGGGAAAGGATGTCTGGCTGCCGCTCCGGGACGACCCGCAAGCCCTGTCCGACCCCGGGCTCCGGAGGCTGATCCTGGAGTTCCACGTCGGGCTCGCCGACCCCGGCGCCTTCGAGGAACTCCTCGGCCGCTTCTCTCCGGTCGAAATCACCCGCCACCTGGGCCGGATCCCCCCCGAGGCCCTGGCCGCGATCCTGATCCACCTTCCCGAAGAGGTCGGTTTTCTCGAGGAGAGCTGTCTCCGCGATCCCTCTCTCGGTCAGGACGAAGCCTTCGTCCTGGCTCTCTTCGAGGCGGAGGAGCCGGCCTTGACCCGGATCCGCGGTCTTCTCCAAGCAAAGGGCGCCCGACCGGGGCTCGTCGCGGCCCTGATCCGCGGCCTGGACCGGAAGGGCTCCGCCGCCGAGCGCGCGGCCGCGGTCCTCGAGGGTTTCGGGCGGGAGGTCGTGGCCTGGCTCGTCGATGCCTTCACGGACCCCGAGACTCCTCCCGGGCGCCGGGAACGCCTGCGCGGCCTCTGCCTCGCCCAGGGCGCCGCGGCGGTCGAACCGCTCTGCCGTGCCTTCGGTTCCTCGGTCTCCGCCGGCGACGAGGCGGTGATCGAAGTCCTGGTCGCGATCGGCGAGATCGGAGTCCCGGCTCTGCGGGAAGCGTACCGCAAGCGACGTGGATGGCTCGGTCGCCTCGGGCTCCCCGTTCCCCAGGCCCGGCATCCCCGCGCCTGCCTGATCCGGGCGCTCGCCGGGATCCCCGGAGAGGAGGCCGCCGAGGCCCTTCAGGGGATCCTCGCCGAGGAGAACGACGAGGAACTCCGCGCCCTCTGCGGGGCGGAACTCTCCAGGCGACGACGCCGGGAGGGCGGAGGATGAGCGCTCTTCTCCGGAAGATGTTCGGTTCCCTGGCTCCCTGGCGTCCGGTATCGGGATGGTTCAGGCGACATCCCTGGATCCGGCGGCTGCTCTTCCTTCTTCCGCTCCTCGCCGTCCTCGCCCTCCTGGGTCCGGTCTTCGGAGCGCTCGACAACTTCCTGGCCCTTCTCGGACGGATCCTCAGTCCCCTGATCGATACCGGACCCGGCCGGATCGTCCTCGCCGTCCTCCTTCTCGCGGGCATCCTCCTCGTGGTCTGGCGCTTCGCCCGCGGGCGTCTCCTCGAGGCACTTCGCAGTCACGGGCTCCGGAGGCTGCTCGACGGCATCGAAAAGGGGCTTCTCGGGGAAGGGGACCACGGGGCCGGGGATTTTCGCAAGGTCCTGCGGCTCGCCCGCTGGGTCGATCTCTCCGAGGGAGAGGCCTCGGCCCACGGGGACCTGGCCCTGACGGCCCGCCTCGGACTCGCCCGCCTCGAGTTCGACCTCGGCCGGCTCGACCGCGCGGCCGCCTCGCTCGCGAGGATTCCGAAGAACCGCCTGCAAGGCCGCCAGCGATGGGCCCACGCCGAACTCCAATCCGCGATCGCATCCGCCTCGAAGGATGCCCTGCCGGGAGCCCGCCTCGCCCTCCTCCGCGAAGCCCACGAGGCCTGGCCCGGCCACCCTCGGATCGCGATGCGACTGGCCGGCCTGCTTCAGGAACTCGGAAAGAGTGCCGAGGCCGTGTCGGTCCTCGAGGAAACCGCGAAGGCGAAGAAGCGTGTCGGCGGCGCGGGCGACCTGGAAATCCTCGAGGACGAACTCGCGAGGCTTCACGTCCGTCTCGCCCGCGAAGCGATCGCCTCGGGCGAGACGAAACTCGCTCTCGACCACTGCCGGGCCTCCTTGCGGGTGAAAGCGAGCGACGAAGCCCGTCTCCTCCAGGCCGACCTCCAACTCGCCCTCGGGGAACTCGAGGAAGCCGTGAGGATCCTGTCCGACCTCCCCCTGCCCGAAACGATGGAACGGATCGCGGCCCTGCTCGAGGATCCCGATCGACCGGTCGACGAGCGGGATCTCCTCCTCGCGATCCCGCGCAGGGACATGCTCTTCCTCCTCGCCCGCAGGTGGCTCTCCCGGGGGCGGCCCGAGTACTCGATGCGGGCCCTCGAAGTGCTCCGCCGCACCGGGGAACTCGAACCCCGCGCCCTCGTCCTCGAAGCCCTGATCCATCTCCGGGAAGGGAGGCTTCTAGAGGCACGCGAGGATCTCTCGGCCGCCCTGGGGGTGAGCGGCATGTTCCCGGTCCGCGAACCGGAAGAGCATGCGGGGAAGATCGGACCGCCGTTGCTCGAGAGGGGGGGGAGCGCGTAACCTTCCGCCCTCCGCGGGTTCTTCCGCGGACCTGCCAGGATGGCGGAATTGGCAGACGCAGCGGATTCAAAATCCGCCGCCCTCTACGGGCATGAGGGTTCGAGTCCCTCTCCTGGCACCACCTCCTCCAGGACCGCCCTTGAACAAAGCATCGAAATCCACGGGCGTGGAATCGGGCCCCGAGAAGGCCCGGGTCCCTCCTCCCCCGTCCTCCCGTTCCGCCCCGTCCCGAGATTCCCTCCGAAGCGAGGCGCTCCGCCTCCTGATGCCCGGGGTCGTGCATCGGCTGAAGAACCTCTGTCTTCTCCTCTCCACACGCCGGCAGTTGTCGGAGTTCCTCGATTCGGAGGGGGGAGGAAACGAAGGGCGGCCTGAGGATCTCCTACTGCTTGGGAGGACCCTCGACCGCGCCGAATCCGTCCTCTCCCTCCTGAAGGCTGTCTTCTCCCCCTCGTCAGGCCCCTCGGGAATCGAGGATCTCACGACCTGCCTCCACAGGTTCCGGGACGTCTGTCTCCTGATCGCCGACGACCATCGCTACGAGGTCGTGGTCGAGGGGCCCCCGGGGCTGCGCTGCGCCTGCGGAGAGGGGGATTTCTTCCTCCTCCTCGCCTCAGTGCTGGCGGACCTGCTGAAGGGGGTCCCCCAACCCCTTCCCGGTCGGGTGCGGATCGAATCCCGACAGGGGCGGGAGGGGCCCGAGGTCGAACTCGGCTTCGAGGTCTCGCCCGGACATCTGCCCCTGTCCTTCGGCCTTCCGGAGCCTCCCGGCCGTCTCGTGGACTTCGCATACGCGAAGGGGATCCGTCTCACAAACGACGGAAAGGTCCCGAGGATTCGACTCCGGGTCCCCCTTTTCCCGGGGGGAGCCGGGCGGAACCCTTGAAACCCCCGCCGTCCTGGGGCAAGTAGGGGGCATGGGAAACCCGGAGGAAGAACGGAACGACGGCCCTCTCCTGAGCGCGGAAGCCCTGACGGAGATGATCGAGCGCAGCCTCGGGGGGGGAGAGATCGAGGTCTTCGACACGAGGGGGGACGGACAGCACTGGAAGGTCTGCGTCGTCTCGAACCGGTTCCAGGGCCTGAGCACGATCGAACGGCACCGACTCGTCATGGACGCGGTCCGTGGGGAGATCGGCCGGCGGATGCACGCCATCGAGATCAAGACCTTCGCGCCGGACGAGGTCTGAAGCGGGGAAGGAAGAGGGAGGACCCGAGATGCGACAGGATCGGATGGCTTCGAGGAACGGTGGGGTCCGGACGCAGATGCACGATGCCCGGGCGGGGCGGATCACCGGGGAGATGGAATACGTCGCCGCGAGGGAGCGGCTGTCGCCGGAGTTCGTCCGCTCCGAGGTCGCGCGCGGACGCATGATCATCCCGGCCAACGTCCGGCACCACAGCCTCGAACCGATGGCGATCGGGATCGAGAGCCGCTGCAAGGTCAACGCGAACATCGGCAACTCGGCCCTGGGGTCCGGGATCGAGGAGGAATGCGAGAAGCTCTCCTGGTCGTTGAAATGGGGGGCCGACACGATCATGGACCTCTCCACCGGCGGGGAGATCGACCGGATCCGTAAGACCCTGATCGACCGCTGTCCGGTCCCCCTGGGGACGGTGCCGATCTACCAGGCGATGGAACGGGTCGAGAGGGTCGAGGACCTGACGATCGATCTGCTCCTCGAGGTCATCGAGGCCCAGGCCCGACAAGGGGTCGACTACATGACCCTGCACTGCGGGGTCCTTCTCGAACACCTTCCCCTCGTCGCTCCGAGGATCACGCAGATCGTGAGCCGGGGGGGGAGTCTGATGGCCCAGTGGATGATCCACCATCACCGTCAGAACCCTCTCTACGAGGCCTTCGACGACATCTGCCGGATCTGCGCGGCACACGACGTCACGATCAGCCTCGGAGACGGGCTGCGGCCGGGATGCCTCGCGGACGCGACAGACGAGGCCCAACTCGCCGAACTCCGCACCCTTGGAGAACTGACCGAACGCGCCTGGGCGAAGGACGTCCAGGTCATGGTCGAGGGGCCGGGACACGTCCCCCTCGACCAGATCCGCCGGAATGTGGAACTCGAGCAGGAAATCTGTCACGAGGCCCCGTTCTACGTCCTGGGCCCCCTCGTGACGGACATCGCCCCGGGCTACGACCACATCACCTCGGCCATCGGGGCGACGATGGCGGGCTACGCCGGAGCCGCGATGCTCTGCTACGTGACCCCGAAGGAGCACCTGGGTCTCCCCGGTCCCGAGGACGTGAAGCAGGGCCTGATCGCCTATCGGATCGCGGCCCACGCCGCCGATGTCGCCCGCGGGCGGCCCGGAGCGCGGGATTGGGACGATGAACTCTCGAGAGCCCGGTACGCCTTCGACTGGAATCGCCAGTTCCAGCTCGCTCTCGACCCCGAGACGGCCAGGGCCTACCACGACGAGACGCTTCCGCACGAGGCGCACAAGAACGCGGAGTTCTGTTCGATGTGCGGCCCCAAGTTCTGCTCGATGCGGATCAGCCAGGAAGTCGAGGCCTTCAACGGGAGGGAAGCGACATCCGCCGCTCCCGAGGAGGAGAAGGCCGGTACGACGGTCCCCTGATCCGGACGGGGGCCGGGGCCTCAGCGACCCTTCTTGCGGTAGGTCCCTTCCACGGGCCCTGCGCCCTCTGGCCCTTTCTTCCCGGGAGCTTCGCCTTCGCCCGCCCCCGCGCCGGTGTCCCCCCCCGGCAGGGCGTAGAGCTTCGTGATCTGCGGAGGGATGAACCCGACCCTGCGGACGACTTCCCGGGCGAAGACCCCCGTGCGGCTCTCCCGGGCTTCCGTGACGAGGGGGCCTTCGGGGGCCAGGAAATAGAGGATGCCGAGCAGGGCGATCAGGATCGCCCCGCCGGTCGCGACGCCCATGATCCCGCCTCCGACGTGGTCGTAGAAGCTGAGTTCGAGCTTCTTGACGAGCCGGTGGATGAGGATCGTGAGGAGACTCAGGACGACGAGGACGGCGAGGAAGATCACGAAGAAGGCCAGGTAGACGGAGACCCTCTCGTTCCCCATCTCGAACTTGACCCGGATCCAAGCCGCGAAGTCCTCGGCGAAGAGGGAGGCGAGGAGATAGCCGAGGAACAGGCTCGCAAGGCGGCTCGCCTGCCAGAGGAATCCCCGGAAGAGGCCGAGGACGCCGAAGAGGACCAGGATGACGAGGCTCGTCAAGTCGATCCAACCGAGACTGTCGAGGAAACCTGTCATCACCGCACCTCATGAAGGGGGGAGCTGCATTCCCGGGCGGGATCTGTCATTCTTGGGGAAGCCTAAGGATACCCTATACGGAATCCAACGCAGCTTCTTCGGACGAAAGCCCGGATTCCCGGGACCCGAGCCATGACCGGATTCGAAACGATACGCGAAATCAGCCAGGACGCCCTGATCCGGATGGCCCGCTGGGTCCGGGAGAACCCCGCGTTCCAACGGGAGCTCGAGGAGGCGCGCCGGGGATTCTTGGCCGTCGGGGGAGGGGATCCGACAGATCCGGCGCGGGCCGAACGCTTCCTCGAGTGGTTCCTTCTCGAGAGAGAAGGAAGCGGGGGGAACGGGGCCCCCGTCCGACGATGGCTCGCGGCGGGCTGCGGCGGTTTCGACGAACCCGGGATCGTCGAATCGCTCTGCCGTTCGTTCTGCGGGGTCTTCCGCGTCGAGGCCCTCGGGGGGGATCGGATCGAGTGCAGGGACGCCCTGCAGCGTGGAACGGTCACGATCCTGCTGCCGCGGACCGCGCACCGCGCGGTGGTCGGGGACACCCTCGTCGGGCGGCTCTTCCCGGTCGGGGAAGGTCTCTGGATGGCCACGGACTCGATCGAACTCTTTCGTGGGGACGCGATCTACAAGGCCTATGAGACCGAGACCCTCGCGCGGAAGGCGAAGGGGGGGCCGGACACCCCGCTCTCGATGTCGGGGCTCGAGATCGAGAAGCTCCTCGGTCTCTCCGGGCATACCGAGGTCAAGGGGGTTCTGGAACTCGAGAGGGAACTCGGGGAATTCCTGGGCGACAGCCCGGAACTCCCGACCGTCGAGGAACTCTCGGCCGCCCTCCGGGAGGTCGAGAGCCCGGGAAGGGTGCTCGGTCCCTTTCTCGAGGCCCTGGCCTTCCACACGAAGCTCGACATCGGGGAGGGTCAGAGACTCGGGCTCGAACTCTGGAACGCGCATCGCAGCGCGGCGCCGGAACGCCGGCCGGGGGCGGCTCGGGAAAGCGACCGCGCGCCCCAACCTCCCCCGCGGACCGGGCGCGGGGACGATCCGGACCTCGGGCCGCGACTCCTCGCCGAACTCGAAGCGGGTGAAGCCCGGGGCGAGGAGAAGGCGAGCCTCTTCGCCCGCCTCGAACGGATGGCGGGATTGGCCCCCGAGGCCGAGGACCCTCTCGGGGCCGTTCCCCGGCGGATCGAGTGGAGGACCGAGGAAGCCGGAAACCTGCTTCCGCTCTACGAGGAATGGGTCTGGGAAGGGGAACGGGAGGGGACCCGCGGAAGCGAGGCTTGCCGTTCCTGGATCGCCGAGGCCCGAAAGGCCGGGGCGGAGGCGATCGAGGATCTGGACCGTTCCCGGGCGGCCGAGGCCTTCCGGGTCCTGGCCCTCTCCCGGGGGCCGGGGGCGATGGCCGACATCGCGGGGGAAGTCTCGCGCTTCGCGCGCTGGCTCGTCGACACCCAGGAACTCAGGGCGCCGTTCCCGCTCGACGAGGTCGGGGAAGCGCTTCGGGGCGACTTCCTGAGGATCCATGCCCTTCGCGAGGCCCTGGAGCGGGGGAGCTTCTACGAGGACTCGGAGGCCCTCCGGGCCTCGCCCCCCAGGAGCTGGCGCGTGCGGGGCAGGTCGGAGAACGGGGAGGAATGGCTCCTGGATGCGGGCGGCCACCGGGCGCGGCTCCCCGGCTTCCTGGACCTGGCCGTCGGCGATCTCTGTCTCGGGAAGATCCTGCCCGACGGGAGCCGCATCTCGAGGGACACGAGGTTCCTTCCGGCCGAACTCGCGCCCTGAAACCGATCCGGGCGGCCTCCCTCTCTGGGAAGGACCGATGGGAGGGAGGGGCCCGCCTCTCCCCGAAGCCCTTCCCGGCCGCCGGACGATAAGGTCCGAAGCCGCAGAAACCCTCGGCGGTTCAGGAGGGGATGGGGATGTCTTGGGAGAACGCCCTCGATGCGTTGATCATCGACCGGATCCATCGCGCGGAGGAGGGGCGCGTCGAGGACCGCGAGATCCTCGCCCTCGTACGGGATCTGATCGAGATCGCGCCAGGGAGACCGCATTGCTGGTTCCACTGCGGATACGGCAGGACCCTACTGGGTCTCGACCTTCCCTCGCCGGGAGCGAAGGAGGACGGCGCCTGCCATCGCTGGTTTGCGTTCGGGCGTTTGAAGGGCCACATGCGACGGAGTGACGACTCCTGGGTCGCGGACTTGACCGAGGACGAGATCCTCCTCGCCGACCTCCTCGCCGAACCCCCGATCGCGGCCCAGGTCCTGCCGGGACTGATGAGCACCTGCTTCCAGGAGGAGCGCTTCGAGCGCGCGATCCGCCTGCTCTCGTTGATGGAACACGCGGAGACCCGGCGCGGCCGGGACGGGATCGGCGGGGCCCCCGAACTCGGGATCCTCGTCGAGGCGGGGATGATCGATCTCCTGGCGAGGATCGAACGGACCCCGGTCTCCCCGGAAGGGGAGGGCGTGATGCGCCGCGCCCTCCAATCGGCCCTGAAGCTCGAGCATTTCGAAACCTTGGCCGACGACGACCGCGCGCGCTTCTTTCGGGCCCTCGGGGAGAGCCACCTGAACACCGGGGAGTGGGACGAGGCGGACCGCTGGTTCGAGGCCGCGGAACGGATCGCCCAGGAGGGGGGGAGGACATGGGCCCAGGCGCACTTCGGAAGGGCCCTGGTCGCGCTACGAGTACTCGACCTCGGACAGGTCCGGCCCGAGCCGCGGAGGGAGGGCCGGGAGAAGGTCCTCGCCCACCTCGAGCCCTGTGGCTCGGAGCCCGCTCCACTTCTCGAGGCCCTCTACGTCCAGGGGATCCTTCGTTATGAAACCGGGGCCTTCGAGGACGCGGTCGAGGACCTCGAGAAGGCCTACCGCTTGATTCGGGAGCAGCGCAGGGAGGGAGCCGCGGTCAGCCGGCGGATCCGCTATTTCCTGGGAGCGAGCCTTCTCGCGGCCGACCGGAAGGAGGACTCGAGAAGGGCGGCCCTCCTGCTCGGGGAGGCCCTCGAGGAGGTCGTGCCCGACCTCGAGACCTTCTATCTGGTCCATGACCAGCTCAAGGTCGTGGAGCCGAAGCTCGCGCTCCGCTTCCTGGATCGTCTCGACCTCGGGAGGGGGACCTCCCCCGAGAACCTCCTCCTCGTCGCCCTCGAATACCTGGGACTCGGCGAGCCGGACAGGGCCTTGGCCGCGACCGAACGCGTTCTCAAGATCGCGACCGACCTCGACCACAGGCTGGAGGCCTGGAAGGTCCGGCTGACCGCCCACAACATGAAGGGGCGTCCGGACGAGGCCCGCGAGGACTACTTCGCCCTGCACGAACTCCTGGAGCGGCGCGGGGCTCTCGAGGAACTCGAGAACCTCCTCCTGGATGAGGCCCTCGTCGGCCAGGCCCTCGACCATCTCGAGATCAAGAGTGAGCTGATCGACATCTACGAGGAGATGGAGGGCCGAGAATGGGACGCCGCGCAGCTCAAGCTCGCGGTCGCCCGCAGCCTCCGCGCCCGAAAGGACCTCGAACAGATCCAGCAGGCCCGGGGCCTACTGGCCGAGATCGGAATCCGCTTCCCCGAACTCGCGAAGGACGAACTCGAGGCGCTGGAGAAGCTCCTGGCCCTGAAGGAGGGGGATGGGGGGAGAGGCTCCGACGGGGGGGGATTCCGCGATCTGGAGAAGATCCTCGGCCGGAAGTTCCGGGTCCTGGTGGTGGGGGGGAACGAACGCCAACGGCGTCACATCCGCAAGCTCGAGGCCCACGCCGCCGAGAAGGGCTTCGAGGCGGAATGGCTCCTCGCGAACTACCGTTCCCCGCAGAAGACCGTTTCCGCGATCAGGGATCGGCTCCAGCAGGGGAACCTCGACGCCGTAATCCTCCTGCACTGGAACCGACACGAGACGACCGAGCCGGCCCTCGACCTATGCCGCAAGGCGAAGGTGCCGGCGCGCACCCTCTACTACGCGGGATTCACCTCGCTCGCGGTCTGTCTCGAGGAGCTCGGAAAACGGAAGGTTCCGGGAAACTCCAGGGCCGGTGTCGACTAGATCGGGGTCGTTGTCCCGAGAGGCCCGAAAGGCGACGCCGGATCCGGCGGAGCGACATGACGAACTCGAACGACTGGCGGATCCTCCTCCGTGCCGCGCCCAAACCCTCGATCCGGCTCGGCCCTCCCGCACCGCGGGTCCGTCTCGCACGCCTGGAGGAACGGCTCGGCACACCCTTGCCGGCCTCCTATCGCGCCTTCCTCGAGGTCGGGGACGGCGGTTGGCTCGGGGACCACTGGCTCTTCGGAACCCGGGTCCTCGAAGCCCTCGAGTCGCCCTGCCCCGGGGACCGGGGCTTCCCTCGGTTCCCAGGCCGGCTGGGTCGGAACGAGGGTCGCCTGCTCCCCTTCACCTGTCCGGACCGCTTCGGCTTCGAATGCCTTCTGCTCGACGGCCCGGAACGCGGCGGGGTCTTCTGGTGCCCGACCGAGCATCCCCTCTGGGACCAACCGCCGCTTCCCGAGTGGCCCCCGGTCCCCTGGTGGTCCGAGGCCCAATGCGTGGAAATCCGCGCCCTCGTCGCAGGACGCGTTCCAGGCGAGCGGCGCTACCCGACGCACGAGGGTTTCACGGATTGGATGCTCGACGGGCTTCTCGGACTACAGGAGAGCGCTCCCCGGGAATCGACGCGCTTCCGATTCCGCCCCTTTGCCGGCTGAGACCGCTCCGAGCGGGGAGGCCTCCTCTCAAGGCGATTCCAGAGCCAGGCCGCCCACGGACGGATCCTGTGTTTCCGATAATGTATCTTATGTTGTGATAGGGGGGGGCCGGCCTTCGTGAGTTTCAGGCTTGGATCGGTCCCCGGGCATCCGGCCCCCGGGTCAGGAAGCCGCCGTGGCCCCCCCGCAGGAACTGCCCTGGCCGGCCGTACAGCCGAAACAGTGGCTCCCGGTCCGGATCTCCCGGACGGCCAGCGCCTCCGGGTCGACCTCGTCGATCCGAGGCCGGTCGACCGCGGCGCCCAGGCCGAGCATCTGGTTGAAGTCGCAGTCGTAGATCCTCCCGTCCGGGCCCACCGAGATCATGTCCCGGCACATGACCTCGACGGCGGCTTGGGGATTGAAGGCCGCGTGGAGCTTCCGCCGGTAGGCCCCCTCGTTGCCGGTCCGGACGAGGAAGGAGAGGAAGCGATGGATCGGGAGGTTCGTCAAGGCGAAGAGGCGGTGGAAACGGATTCCATGTTCCTCGAGAAGCCGCCGCTTGAACTCCTTCTCGAGTTCGGCCTGGGGTGCGGGCAAGTAGGCCCCGGCCGGGTTGTAGACGAGATCCAGACGCAGGGGGCTTCCCTCCCTGCCGTATCCGAGGCGGTTCAGGAGCTTCAGCCCCTCGATCGACTTGTCGAAGACCCCGGGACCACGCTGACGGTTCGTCCGGGACGCGGTCCAGTAGGGAAGGCTCGCGACGATCTCGACCTCGTGCGCGGCCAGGAAGGAGGCCAGGTCCTCCTGTCCGGGTTCGAAGAGGACCGAGAGGTTGCAGCGATCTAGGACGTGAACCCCCACGGTCCGGGCCGCCCGGACGAGATCCCGGAAGTTGGGGTTCAACTCGGGCGCGCCTCCGGTCAGGTCGAGGGTTTCGAAGGGGCCCCGTTCGAGCCATTCCTTCAGGCGGGCCGCGGTCGGGGCTTGGAGATTCTCCTCGGTCCCGGACCGGGTCGGTCCCGCGTCGACGTGGCAATGCGCGCAGGCCTGGTTGCAGAGCTTGCCGAGATTCACCTGGAGGGTGCGGAGGCTCCGGGCCTTCAGGCGCCCGATCCCGTGGCGTTCCAGGGTCGCCTCGAAACTCGGACCCTGGGCGGTCCCTCCCCGACATCCTCCCCCTGAAACCTTCGGCTCTTCCTCGATCCTTCGCATGCGTGCGTCCTCTTCTCCTGGCCCATTCTACGATCGCGTTTGCGGTCGGTTCGCAGGGAATCCGGGCTTTCCCTACATCGAGAGCCGATCATGATGGTCCTTCATCTGCACGCCGTGGACGAGGGAGGCCCCGGCCCGCATCGCGGCTCCGACATGTACCGCCTCCGTCATCTGCGGAAGGTCGGCGCCGTTCTCCAGGCACTTCATCGTCCAGGAGTCGATGCAGTACGGGCATTGGAGCACGTGCGCGACCGCCAGGGCGATCAGGGCCTTCTCCCTGCGGGTCAGTGCCCCGGGTTCGCTCGTCGCGGCCTGGTACCAGGCGGCAAAGCCTTTGAAGAGATCCGCGCCCCCCTCTGCGACTTCCCCAAAACGTGGGAGATCCTCGGATTTGTAGTATTCGCTCAACGACCAATCCTCCGTTTCGAGCCCTCCGTACCGAGACGGAGGCGGAATCCTAGATGGAACTGGACATCGGGACCGACGTCCTGGACGAGATCCTCCCCCACCAGGAACTCGAGGGACAGGCCTTCCCGGACTCGGAACCTGCCCCCGACGAACAGGGAGGCCTGGGTCGGTCGTGCATGGGCCTCCCGGAGTCCTCGTAGAAGGGAGGGTTCTACCTGGACTTGGACGAGCCCGACTCCGCCCGGGAAGAGGCCCGCCTGCAAGGACGCCCCGAGACTCCAGGGATCGGGGTAGCGGATTCCTGCGCGCTTCGCGGCCCCCGGCTGGTGGAGGAAGCTCTTGTCCCACCAGACCTGGAAGGAGAGCCTCCGGCCCTCCCACCCGGCGACCGCGCCGAAGGAGGCGTCGAGGCCTCCATTCCCGAAACCCCGTGACGGGCTTCCGGTCGGGAACTCGAGCCCGCCCCGCAGCCCCCAGTGGAACGGGCCCTCCCCGGCCCCCGGGAACCAGGTCAGGCTCGTCCCGAGATCCCCGAGATGGATTCCCCCCTCCCCCAGGGTGTAGGCTGGATCCGCGGCCCCAGTAAGGGCGGAAGAGGAACCGGCGAGCGCGCGGGCCCGGTCCCTGGGCAGCCGGTCGCGGAGGTTCTGCGGCATCCCGAAGGCCCGGTGCCAAGCGACGATGAGGTCGTCGAGGAAGCCCCCGGAGAACGAGAGGACGGGGAGGTTCGCGCGAAAATCGAGTTGAGGACCGAGGCCCCGGCGGAGGGAAAGGTTCGTCCGGATCAGTTCGCCGTCGAGCTGGATCGCGTCCACCCCCGGTCCGTCGAGAAGCCAGAGACTCGCGATCGCCGTTTCTCCACGGACCTCCGTCCCCTCCACGACCTTCGCCGTCCGCCCTCCTGGGATCCATGCCGTGAGCTGGGTCGGGTGAAGGTTCCGGGTTTCGAACGGCCCCTCCCCCCCCTCGAGGCCCACGCATCCTCCCCCGGCGAGGAGGATCGCGCATAGGATCGGAAGTGATCGCCGATCACGCGTCCTACTGGTTTTCCTTCCCGCTCCGCTCCCTCGGCCGCCCTCGATCGCCATCGGCCCATTTTGCGGTGTACGGCCCGCCGGCGCGACCATCGGTCCTTCCCCTCGACCTTGACTTGTCCGAGACCTCTCTTGAACATGGCCCCGTTCCGGCCTCTTCCCGGGCCGCGGGTCCCCGGATCCGCCGGGAGGATTCCAGGTCGGATCGAAGGGCGGCGCGATGAGCCAAGAGAGGATCGACGCGAACGGATACGAGGTCGAGTTCCCCGAGGGGCTCGAACTTCGCGAGGACCGGATTCTCCACGCTCCCTACAAGCAGGACTCGGTCGTGGTTCCTTTCGTGATCCGGGGGGAGCCGGGCCTCCTCGAGGTCCGCTTCACCCTCGGTCCCCGAGAGGACGACGGGAAGAAGGATTCCTACCACCAGGATTTCTGCTCGACGCTCCGCCCTGCCGGGGTCTTCACGAACTTTACCGGAAGGAGGCCGGAACTCCGTGGGGAACTTACGATTCCGGTCCGGTTGTTTCCCATTCGGGTCCTCGGAATCCGGGTGCGGAACCTGAGCATCGCGCAGGAACAGGATCAGGGTCCCCCCGGGTCCTGAGGAAGATCGGGCCCGGAACCCTTCGGTTCCCGGGCATGGCCTTTTCTCGACCCCCGACTGCCGAAGGAGGCGCTCACTGATGGGTTGGGTCGCAACGTTTTTCCGGTCCTCGATCGGAAGCAAGTTCCTGATGGCCCTCACGGGCATTCTCCTTCTTTTTTTCGTCCTGGGCCACATGACCGGGAACCTCCTGATCTTCCAGGGGGCCGAGGCCTTGAACGCCTACGCCCACTGGCTCCATGACCATCCGAAGTTCTTGTGGACGTCGAGGATCGTGCTCCTTGCGATCTTCGTCATCCATGTCACTACGGCGATCCGCTTGAAGCTCGAGAACATGGCCGCCCGGCCCGTCTCGTACGTGAAGGGTCGGACCCTGAAAGCGACTCTCGCCTCCCGGAGCATGGTCTTCACCGGGCTCCTCCTCCTCGCCTACATCCTTTTCCATCTCCTCCATTTCACCCTCGGAGTCGTCCAGAAGGACGCGACCGGACCGTCGGGCCCCGGCGGAGAGAAGGACGTTTATGCGATGGTCGTCACGAGCTTCGGGAATCCCGTCTACGCAGCGGGCTACATCCTTGCGATTGCACTCCTCTGGCTGCACCTCTGGCACGGGATCGCCAGCTTCTTCCAGACGATGGGCTGGAGCCATCCCCGATGGACCCCCCTCTTCACCTTCCTGGGAAAGGCCCTTTCCCTCTTGATCTTCCTCGGCTACGTGTCCGTTCCGTTCAGCGTGTTGACCGGCCTCCTCAAGCTGCCGGCGGGAGGGAATTGAAATGAAGCTCGACTCCAAGATTCCCGGCGGTCCGCTCGAGACGAAATGGGAGCGGCACCGCTTCGAGATGAAACTCATCAACCCCGCCAACAAGCGAAAGCACAGGATCCTCGTCGTCGGCTCCGGCCTCGCGGGCGCCTCGGCGGCGGCCACGCTGGCCGAACTCGGATACGAGGTCGATTGCTTCTGCTTCCAGGACAGCCCGCGCCGGGCGCACAGCATCGCCGCGCAGGGCGGGATCAATGCCGCCAAGAACTATCAGAACGACGGGGATAGCGTCTGGCGTCTGTTCTACGACACGGTCAAGGGGGGGGATTTTCGATCCCGGGAGGCGAATGTCTACCGTCTGGCCGAAGTCTCGAACAACATCATCGATCAATGCGCGGCCATGGGGGTTCCCTTCGCCCGGGAATACGGCGGCACCCTCGCGAACCGATCCTTCGGGGGAGCCCAGGTCTCCCGGACCTTCTACGCCCGCGGCCAGACCGGACAGCAGCTCCTGCTCGGATGCTATTCCGCATTGATGCGACAGGTCGCGGCCGGAAAGGTCCGTCTCCACGTCCGGATGGAGATGCTGGACCTCGTCGTCATCGACGGAACGGCGCGCGGCATCGTCACCCGGAACCTCTGCGACGGAAAGATCGAATCCTGGGCGGGGGACGCGGTCGTCCTCGGAACCGGGGGATACGTCAACGTCTTCTTCCTCTCTACGAATGCGATGGGATGCAATGTCACGGCCGCGTGGAGGGCCCACCGCAGGGGGGCCCTCTTCGCGAATCCCTGCTACACCCAGATCCATCCGACCTGCATCCCTCAGAGCGGAGAGTTCCAGTCCAAGCTGACCTTGATGTCCGAATCCCTGCGCAACGACGGTCGGGTCTGGGTCCCCGCCGAGGCAGGGGACACGCGCCCCCCCCACCGGATCCCCGAAGAAGAAAGGGACTATTTTCTGGAGCGTAAGTACCCGAGCTTCGGAAACCTCGCGCCCCGCGACATCGCGTCCCGGAGCGCCAAGGAGGCCTGCGACGCCGGCAAGGGGGTCGGACCCGAAGTCGGCGGGCAGCGTCGAGGGGTCTACCTCGACTTCGCCGACGCGATCGCCAGGCTTGGCAGGGAGGAGATCGCCGGGCGGTATGGAAACCTCTTCCAGATGTATGAGCGGATCACCGGGGAGGATCCCTATTCGGTTCCGATGAGGATCTACCCCGCCCCCCATTACTCGATGGGCGGTCTCTGGGTCGACTACAACCTGATGAGCAATCTTCCCGGGCTCCACGTGATCGGAGAAGCCAACTTTTCCGACCATGGGGCCAACAGGCTGGGGGCGAGCGCTCTGATGCAAGGACTCGCGGACGGATACTTCGTGCTCCCCTATACGATCGGCCATTTTCTCGCGACCCATCGCCTCGAGCCTGTCTCGACGGACCATCCGGAGTTCCGCAGGATCGAAGCGGAGGTCTCGGAACGGACCAGGAAGCTCCTGGCTGTCGAGGGGACCCGCAGCGTCGATTCCTTCCACATGGAACTCGGCACGCTCCTCTGGAACCAATGTGGAATGTCCCGCACGAAGGAAGGGCTCGAGGAGGCCTTGACCCGGATCCCCGCGATCCGGGAGGAGTTCTGGGAGAACGTCCGGGTCCCGGGGGAAGGCGAGGACTTCAACCAATCGCTGGAGAAGGCCGGCAGGGTCGCCGACTTCCTCGAGTTCGCCGAACTCATGTGTCTCGACGCCCTCGAGAGGAACGAGTCCTGCGGCGGTCATTTCCGCGAGGAATATCAGACCGAGGAGGGAGAAGCTCTCCGGGACGACGAACACTTCTGCCATGTCGCGGTCTGGGAGTTCCGGGGCGTTGGAGAGCGCCCCCTCCGTCACGTCGAGGAACTCGAGTTCGAAAACGTCAAGCTCTCGATCAGGAGCTACAAATGAAGCTGATACTGCACATCTGGCGGCAACCGGGTCCGAAGGCCCCGGGCCGCATGGAACGCTTCGATCTGGACGGCATCAGCGAACACATGTCCTTCCTCGAGATGTTGGATCTCCTGAACGAGAAGCTGACCGCGGAAGGGAAGGAGCCGATCGCTTTCGACAGCGATTGCCGGGAAGGGATCTGCGGCATGTGTTCCCTCGTAATCAACGGGGTACCCCACGGGCCCGAGAAGGGAACGACGGTCTGTCAGCTCCACATGCGGCACTTCCGGGACGGACAGGAGATCTGGATCGAACCCTGGAGGGCCAAGCCCTTTCCGATCGTCAAGGACCTCGTCGTCGACCGCTCCTCGATGGACCGGGTCATGGCGGCCGGGGGATACGTCAGTGTCAATGCCGGATCGGCTCCGGACGCCAACAGCGTCCTCGTGGGCAAGGACACCGCGGAGCAGGCCTTCGAGGCGGCTGCTTGCATCGGCTGCGGTGCCTGTGTGGCGGCCTGCAAGAATGCCTCGGGAATGCTCTTCGTCGCCGCGAAGGTCTCCCACCTGGGCCTCCTGCCCCAGGGGCGTGAGGAACGGATGCGGAGAGTCCGTCGGATGGTCGAGGCGATGGACCAGGAAGGGTTTGGAAACTGCACGAACCAGTACGAGTGCGAAGCGACCTGCCCGAAAGAGATCCCGGTCGCCTTCATCGCCCGCATGAATCGGGATTTCCTGAAGGCCGCTCTCTTCTCGTCATGAACCGGGGTCTCTTTCCCGTAGGGATGGGGTAACGATTCCGGCCTGAGGCGTTACCTCACGGGAACGCTTTCCCGGTCGATCTCCCTCCCACCCGCGGCAGCGGAAAAATCCTCGAAGCGGAAGGCGCGCAGAGACCTCCGGAGGATATAGAATCGGGCATGTTTTGCGGTTCGGACCCTGTGTTGGTCCGGCACTTGCGTTCTCGATACTCGACGGTCCACAGGTCGTGGGCCGGCTTGCTCGGATCCGCGGGAGACCCGCCCTTCGGTCATCCTGCTCGGTCCCCACGGTATCCAACAAGAAGGAGACTGGAATGAGACTTCCACGCCTTGCGACCTTGGTCGCCGCCGGCGCTCTCCTGGCCCTGCCCGGCCAGCTCCATGCCCATGGTGGTCAGTACCGCGGTCCCGGGGATACGGTCCCGCCGAATCCCGGCGGGGGCGGCGGCCGAACCGGCGGTCCCGGCGGCCCGACGACCCCGGGTCCCGGCGGCCCGACGACCCCGACCCCTGGCGGTCCGACGACCCCGGGTCCGAACACTCCCCCCCCCTCCGCTCCTACCGGCGGGCCCGCTTCCGGACGGGGGCCGACGACCGGCGGACCCGGCGGAGTCGCGCAGGGAGACGACCTCAGCCAGTGGCAGTTCTGGTGGGAATTCAACAAGGACCCGTTCCTGAACCTCAAGCACGCTCTCCATGAAGGGGCCGTCGTCTCCGGAAGCGACGACTTCGATCTCGGTCGAGGGAAACGCAAGGACGCGGTCAGCACTCTCGCGCCCTCGATCTCGGACAAGAAGAATGCGACCGAGGCCCTCAAATGGGGCCTGGATGACAAGGATTCCAACCGGGACATCATCTCCTCCTGCATGGTGGCCCTCGCCAAAATCGGTCTCGACAAGGACATCCTGCCGCTCTTCAAGGCCCACCTTCCCGACAAGGATCAGGAACAAAGCGAAACCGCCGCCGTCGCGATGGGGATCGCCAATCTCCCCGAAGCGGTACCGGATCTCCTCGAACTCGCCAAGGACAGCCAGGTCGGACGGAAGATCGTCGAGAACGATCGCGTTCCCTTCCGGACCCGCTCCTTCGCGTGCTACGGACTCGGCCTGATCGCCTATTCCTCCAAGGACAACAAGCTGAAGGCCAAGATCTACGAGGCCATGCATGCTCTCGTTGCGGACGAATCCATGTCCAACCGGGACATCAAGATCGCCGCCTTGAACGCGATCCGTCTCCTCCGCCCGAACACCGAATCGGAGGAGGGGAAGACCCTTCATCAAAAGGCCGTCGAGTTCCTTTCCGCCTACATGATGAAGAAGAAGGGGAACCAGCAGATCCAGTCGCACGCTGTGACGGCCCTCGCCGCGCTCGTCGGAAGGGGCGATCGCTTCGACCCGAAGGGGACCTACAAGGCCATGATCCTGGAAATCCTGAAGGATCGGCGGAAGCGCACCTGGATGGACCAATCCGCGGTCCTGGCCCTCGGCGAGATGGCGACCCCGGAAGACGAGGAGATCAGCAAGGCTCTCCAGGAGTATTTCAAGCGCGGGCGTGACGAACAGGCCAAGAACTTCTGCGGGATCGCCCTCGGGCAGATCGGGGGGGCCAAGAACCGGGACTTCCTCGTCACGACCCTCCGGAAGAAGCGGACGAAGAGCATCTCCAAGCCATGGCTCGCCCTCGGCATCGCCGTCGAGGATTACAACATGCGGCAGAAGGATCCGAACTATGCCGGCAGCGCGGCTGCCCGCGAAGCGATTCTTCGCGAGTTCAAATCGATGAGAAACAACCTCTTCGCCGCAGGTCTCGCGATCGCCATGGGGATCCTCCGCTACCAGGACGCCGGCCCCGATATCCTCGATCGGCTCCTCCGTTACAAGAACCAGGATCAGCCGGCCGGCTACTTCGCCGTCGCGCTGGGGCTGATGAACTACAAGGAAGCCAAGAACGACATCAACGACATCGTTGAGGGAGCCCTCCGGCGGGACATCCTTCTGACCCAGGGATCGATCGCCCTCGGCCTCCTCGGGGACAAGACGATCGGCGGCAAGCTGATCGAACGGATGAAGAGCCGGGCCAATGTCGTCGCCGTCCAGAGCGCCCTGGCGCAAGCCATCGGCTTCATCGGCGACAAGAACTCGGTGCGACCGTTGATCGAGATGCTTCACGACAAGTCGTACCGGGATATCCCCCGCGCCTTCGCCGCCGTGGCCTTGGGCCTCGTCTGCGACAAGGAGGAGTTCCCCTGGAACTCCAAGATCGCGGTCGGGGCGAACTACCGGGCGAACGTCGAGACCTTGACCGGAGCAGGAACCGGCATCCTCGATATCCTCTGAGAGCGGAAGCCGGAATCTTTAAGGGCCCGCTTCCCCGGGATCGGGGAGGCGGGCTTTTTCCATGGCCACCAGACGTCCGCGCCGCGCGAGGACCCAGGCTCCGGCCGCGAGGAGGAGGGTGCAGGCTCCCCCGCCGGCCGCCAGCCACAAGGCCCGCTTCTCGGCCCCTCGGATCCGGGAGAGCCTCCGATCCTCCCGATCGAGGAAGGCGAGCCCCTCCTTGATCGAACTCCTGTAGGAGGCCGCCGCCGGATCCCGCGCCAGGGACTCGTAGAGCCTACGGGCCTCCCCCCTTCGCAGGCTGCGCGCAAAGGCCTGGGCGCTCACGAGACGGAGATAGGGGTCCTTCCAAAAGGCCCTCTCGTGCTCCTTCCAGATCCGGATCCAGTCGTCGGGCCGCCCGTCCTCCATCAGGAGGAAGGCGAGTTCCCGGGCGATCCGGGGCTCCGCGCCCCGCTCTCGAAGCGCCCGGCGGAGGAGAGCGGCCGCCTTCCCGGATTCCCCCCTCATGAGTGATCGGCGGGCCCGTTCGAGGATCCGTCCCTGAGGGCTCATCCTTCCCCCCTCCCCCGCATATAGGCCCGTTCCTGCAGGAGGAGGATCGGGGCGCGGTCGTCGGTCAGCACCGGTTCGGAGGGGGTCGGGCGGTGGAGCCGCCAGGCGCCCCCGCGGAGCGCACGTTCCCAGAGCGAGGAGGGGAACCCCTCGGGTCGGGAGCGGCGGCGGAGCGCCCGGGCGATCGATCCCGGAGGGCCCGAGGAACCGGCGAGGAGGAAGTTGCGGCTTCCAGGGATCCCGAGGCTCTCCACCGTAGGGAAGACGGTGGCCAGGGTCGAGGCGACGGCTCGAAGGACGGGACCGCCGGCAAGGAGATCTCCGACGTTGCAGGCGAAGATCCCCCTCTTCGCCAGGCGGGACTTCGCGAGGAGGAAGAACTCCCGTGTGCAAAGGTGGGGGGGAAGGTAGATCTGGTTCCGATAGGTATCTAGGAGGATCAGATCGAAGAGGACCCGTTTCCGTGAGGCTTGCTGGAGATAGAAACGCGCGTCCACCCCTCCGAGGAAACGGATCCTGCCTCCGGACTCCAGCTCCTCCGTCCCGAAGAAGCGGCGGCCGAGAGTGAGAACATCGGGGTCGAGTTCGACTCCGATCCCCTCCATGCTCTCCCCTGCGGTGGCGGCGACCGCACGGAGGATCGAGCCCGTCGCGCAACCGAGGGAGAGGGCGCGGACCGGTCCGCGCCCGAGGGCCGGAGGAAGGAGGGCGAAGGCGTCATAGTATCGCCCTCCGGTGAAGGCCCTTCCCGGCCTGTGGAAGGACTGATAGCTGTCCAGACCCTCGTTAATGCAGAGCTTGCGGTAAGGCCCGCTATTTTCGGAATCGTTTCCCTCTACGACCCAGAGTCGCTGGTAGGTGCTGTCCTTCACCTCGAGGATCTTCTCCCCAGGGCCGATCCACGGAGGGCGGGGAGGCGGGATCCAAAGGGTTGCTCCGGGGGGAAGGAGGAGCAGGAACACCTTGAAGCCCCCGCGAAGGCGGGTCAGGGAGAACAGGCCGGCGAGAAGAAGGAGACCACCGGCCAGACCGAAGGTGGCGGAGAGCCCCAGAAGGGGGACGAAGACGTGGGTCGCGAGAAAGGTGCCGCTTAAGCTTCCGATCGTTCCCGAGGCGTAGACGAGTCCCGAAACTCTCCCCACGGAGGCTTCGCGGCTCCCGAGCCGGATCAGGAGGGGGGGGACGGCGCCTGCGAAGAGGACCGGGGGGGAGAATACGAGGAGCGAGACCCCAAGAGACCCTTTGATGAGGAGAGGCAGGGCCTGATCCAGCGGGAGATCCGGGGGAAGGAGCCAGGAAGAGATCCGCGGGACGAGGAAGGGGGCGAGGAAGGTCCCCGCTCCGGCGATGCCGAGAAAGGAGGGGAGGAGGACGGGGCCCAACCCTCGATCCGCGAGCCGGCCTCCGAGGGCGGATCCCAGGGCGAGAGCCAGGAGAATGGCCGCGATGACATTCGTCCAGACAGGGGCTGAATCCCCGAAGGAAGGAGCCAGCAATCTCACGGCCGCCAACTCCTCGATCATGACGGCGGCCCCCGCGAGGAAGGCGATCAGGGCGAGGCGGAATCCTCCCAGGAGCCGGATCTCAGCCTCCCGAGCCCTTCCCCGAATCCTCCTCGGCGCCCGCCGATTCCTCGGGTTTCGGAATGCTGTAGACCCCCATGGCGGTGAAGATGTTCCGGGGATCCCCCCGTGTGATGACCAGGTTCTGCAGGGTCGTGAAGCTGCGGATCCTCTTGTCGAGCTTCGTTGTGCCGTTCAAGACTAGGGTGATCTCCTTGTCGAGATTGGCGAGGAGATCGTTGTAATAGATTCGGATCTTCGTGACGTTTCGGGCTTTCACCACGATCCGGTTCGTCGCGGGGTCTGCGGTGACCTCGACCCGGGGCTTCTCGTCCTTCGGAACCTCGGAGATATAGGAGGCTTCGAGGATCTCGACCCAGTAGGACTTGCGGAAATAATCCGTGACGGGTTCCAGAACGACACGGTTGCGGAACAGAACTCTCCGGTTCTCCTCCATCCAGGAAACGAGGTCTTCGGTCCGTCCTCCGCCCGGCCCCTTCTTCGTCGCGGAAAAGAGGGCGACCTTTCCTCCGGCTTTCTCGAGAGCGGAGGCGAATCCCTCGGCCTCCGCCTTTCCGTTCTCGTCGTGGATGACGGCAACCGCGAGGTTCGAGAGGTTGGAAATCCTCGCTTCCTCGAAGGAGGAGGGTCGGATCAGGATCAGACCGGCATAGCGGTCCGGAAAGGTCGAAACGAGGCGTAGGGCGAAGGGGGCGAAATCCCCGAGCGCGACCATGTAGACGCGGTCCATGTCGACGCGGAAATTGATGAAGATGTCCCGCAGGATCCTGTGGATCGTCCTCCTCCGGAGGGATTCGCGGGCAATTTCCTCTTCTTTCTGGGTCGAAGGGTTGAACGGAGCGTTGAAGTCGATTTCGGGGTCGAGTTCGGGCGCGGCCACGAGGTAGTTCGAGCCCAGGTCGCCGACATCGGAAGGCCAGAGTTTCTCGATGATCTTTTCGCCGCTCGGATACTTGCCATTCTCCTTGCCTGGGAGAGTCAGGATCAGCGGCCAATCCTTCGTGGCCTTGTAAGCCTTCGGAGATCGGAGGAAGAATGGGTTGCTCTTCTTCTTTCCACGGATTTCGGCCCAACGTTTTTTCGGTTTTCCATCAGAGAAGACGTTCTTGTAAGGGAAGCATCCCTCGAAGATCGCGCGGAGATCCCCCACATGCTTGAGGAGCCCGCCGACCTTCTGGCCCTTCTTTTCGAAGTCGGTCATGAACTTCTCTCGGGCCTTTCGCGCCTTCGAGTTCAGATCCCGGATCTTCTTGCGAAGTTTTTTCCTCTGTCTGTCGGACTTCAGGTCGTCCAGGGAGTTGTCCAGGTCGTTCGCCTCGGTCTTGAGCTTGAACCAGGCGGCGAGCTTCTTGTTCAGGGTCTTGATGTCCCCCTTCGGAAGGACCGGGCTCGGAACGTCCCCGCCCTGGGCGGGAAGCGGGTGATAGGAAGGAAAGAGGAGTCCGAGAGCGAGGACACCCCCCATGAGGGCCCGGGCGGCGGGGATTCCGATTTCGATGGTCATCGTTGATTCCGCTTGAGTTCCGTGGCGGCGGAGGCGTGCCGCTCGAGATCGAGGGGGCCAGTCTACCCGCTTTGCGCCCGAGGCTCGACGTGCCGTCCCCCCGGAAGCTCCCTCCGAAGACGGTTCCACCAGAACCAGGCGCGGATCCTTCCCGGATCCCGCGCCACGACCTTGTCCAAAAGGAGGCCGGCGCGCTCGCGGTCTCCCGGGCGCCCTCGTTTCAGGAGGAGGACGGCGAGATTCGTCCTGCAGGTGTCCCGACCCGCCGGATCTCCGTCCTTCCGCGCCCCTTCCTCGAGGAGTCGCATTGCGCTCAAGACCCGCCCGCGGGCCGATTCGAGCAGGGCCCAGTCGTTCAAGACCCAGGCGGCCCGGGAACTCGCGGCGGCCGCGCGTGCGTAGGCCTCGGCCGCTTCCTCGTAAAGGCCGCATAGCCGTAGGCCGAGTCCGAGGTTCGCCAGGGCCCATGGCGCGGCGGGGTAGGCCGCGGCGAGTCTCCGGCAGAGGGTAAGCCCGGCCTTCCTCCCCCACCGGCAGAGGCGGAGCGCCATCGGTCCTCCCCAGCGCGCGACCCAAGGAAGAAGGGAAGGATGGCGGGAGAGGGGTTCGAGGGCGGAGACCGCTTCCGCCGCATCCGAGGCCCGGAAGGCGGAGAGGCCCCGGAGGATCCTGGAGCCCCAGCTCTCTTCTCCGGAAGGGTTCCGCAGGATTCGAGACCATTTCCGGAGGAGTTCGTCCGGCACTCCTTGGAGGGGGGCCAGAGCCCTCGAATCCCGGGGAGGGGAAGGGGCCCGGAGGAGGGAAAGGAGATCCACAAACCTTTCTTGGGACCGGAGGCCCGGAAGGCAGAGCGCGAATCCGAGGAATCCACGGAAGAGGATCTTCAAATCCGTTTCCCTCCATCGAGAAGGGAAACCCCTGCCCCCCGTACGACCCTTCCGGCCCGGTAGGCTGGTTGCCCGGCCCGGGACAGTTCCCTGAGGATCCTGTCCGCCGCGTCTTCGGCCACGACGAGAACGAAGCCGAATCCCATGTTGAAGACCCTGTAGGCCTCTTCCGGATGGAGGGAGCCAATCCCGACGCAAAGCTCGAAGATCGGAGGCCGTGGGACGCTTCGGATCTCGACCTCGGCGCCGAGCCCCTCGGGAAGGACTCTCGGAAGGTTGTCGAGGAGCCCCCCGCCCGTGATATGGGCGCAGCTGTGGACGGCCGATCCGGAAGGGCCGTCCAGGATCCGCCCGACGGGGTCCAGATACGAACGATGGACTTCGAGGAGGACCTCTCCGAGCTTCCGGCCGCCGAGTTCTTTTGGTTGGTCCTCGAGTAAAAACCCTCGGTCCTCGAGCAGGAGCTTCCGGGCCAGCGTGTATCCGTTCGTGTGGAGGCCGGTCGAGGGAAGTGCGAGAAGGAGGTCCCCCTCCTCGACCCGGCTCCCGTCGAGCAGGCGCTCGGGTTCCACGATCCCGACGATCGTCCCAACGAGATCGAAATCCCCTTTCCCATAGACTCCGGGCATCTCGGCGGTCTCTCCGCCCAGGAGGGCCGTGCGGTTCTCCCGGCAGGCCTTCGCCAGTCCCGCGAGGAGGCCCGCGAACTGTTCCCGATCGAGCCTTCCGGTCCCCAGGTAGTCCAGGAAGAAGAGAGGGCGCGCGCCTTGGACGAGGATGTCGTTGACGCAGTGATTGACGAGGCACTGTCCGACCGTGTCGAAGCGGCGCATCGCGCCTGCGATCCGGATCTTCGTCCCGACCCCGTCCGTGGAAGCGACGAGGCATCCCCGGCCGACCCCGGCCTTCTCCAGGTCGAAGAGACCACCGAAGAGCCCGATGTCCCCGAGCACCCCCTCGGTGAAGGTCGAACGGATCACCCCCCCCGCGTCCTTCAGGGCCTCGGTCATCGCATCGATGTCGACGCCCGCCTGTTTGTAGAGGTCCCGTCCTCCGCTCATCGTGTTCCTTCCTGGTCTGAGAAGGGAGGAGGGAAACGCGGACTCCCGTCCTCCGCCTGGAGGGACGCAAGGATCGGCCCGGCAGGACAGGACCGCAACAATTCCTCGCATAGCTTCCGGTTGTTCCGGAAGGCGATCCGGTCGGGAAGGCGGTCCAGGGACCACCACCGGACCTCGGACGCGTCGGCTCCGGGACGGAGCGTCCCCTCCACCGGCACGCCTAGGAATACGGCCAGATTCGCCTTCTTCCTCGGATCGTCGACGGTGTAGAGCAGGGAGAGGAGGCCGAGGATCCGGATCCGGATCCCCGTCTCCTCGAGGGTCTCCCGGATCGCCGTCGTCTCGGGGTCCTCCTCGTATTCCTGGAAACCAGCGGGAATACCCCAGCAGTCCTTGTAGGGATCGATCCCCCGTCGTACGAGCAGGATTTCGCGTTCCCGGACGACCAGGGCCCCGGAGGCCGAGGCCGGGTTCCGGTAGAGTACGTAGGAGCAATCGGGACAGGCGGGACGTTTCCGGCCTTCGACCTCCCGGAGTTCGAGCCTCGCCCCGCACAGGGGACAGTGCCGGGCACGATCCGTCCATGAAGTCATGACCCTCCTCGTTCCGGTCGAGTCGGAGCGGGGATCCGGGCCCCCCGCCGGTTATGGTGTGCGCCGATGACTCGCAGATTGGCCATTCTAGGCGCGACCGGTTCGATCGGGCAGAGCGCCCTTTCGTTGCTCGGGGAATCCGCACTGGATCTCGAGGTCGTGTGTCTCTCAGCCCATCGGAATCTCGAAGCCCTGGTGAATGCCTCGGCGCCCTGGCCGGAGGCCCGCCGGGTTCTCACCGGCAGAAGACCGGGGGATCCTTCCGTCCCGGCGGAGGCCGGATACGGGTTCGGTCCCGAAGGCTTGCTCGAGTCCCTGGAGGCCGCGGATCCCGACCTCGTGTTGAACGGAATCACCGGGGCGGCGGGGATCGAAGCCTCCGCCTGGACCCTCGCACACGGGAAAACCCTCTGCCTCGCGAACAAGGAATCCCTCGTGCTCGGAGGACCCTGGCTCCTCTCCCTCGCGGCGGAGACGGGAGCCAGGATCCTCCCCGTGGACAGCGAGCACGCGGCGATCCACCAATGCCTCCGGGGAGAACGCAGAACCGACATCCGGTGCATCTACCTGACCGCCTCGGGGGGTGCCTTGCGGGACGTCCCTCTCGAGGACCTGGATGCGATCGAACCCACAGTCGCACTGAGGCATCCGAACTGGTCGATGGGAGCGAGGATCACGATCGGCTCGGCCACGATGATGAACAAGGCCTTCGAGGTCCTGGAAGCGCACCACCTGTTCGACCTGCCCGGTGACCGGATCCGGGTCCTCCTCCACCGGCAATCGATCGTCCACGGGATGGTGAGCTTCAGGGACGGTTCGATCGTCGCCCAGCTCGGAAAACCCGACATGAGGGTCCCGATCCACTATTGTCTGGCTTGGCCCGACCGGGGTGAGTTCGCTTTCGACGGCTTCGATCCGGAGGAATTCGCGAGCTTGACCTTCGAGACGGTCGATCCCCGGCGCTTCCCGGCCCTTGCCCTGGGCTACGAGTGCCTCGAACGGGGAGGGGACGCCGGTTCCGTCCTGAACGCGGCGGACGAAATCGCGACGGAGGCCTTTTTGAAGGGGAGGATCTCCTTCCGCAAGATCGCCGAAATCGTCGAAAAGGTCCTGGAACGACATGTTCCGCGGCCGATCTCCTCGATCGAGGAGATCCTCGCCGCGGACGAATGGGCTCGTGAGGAGGCGAGACGTTGCTTGGATTCGGTCTAGAGAACCTCGGTTACTCCCTGATGGTCGTCTTCGGTGTCGGCCTCCTGATCTTCGTTCACGAACTCGGCCATTTTCTCGCCGCCAAGGCCGCAGGGGTGCGGGTCGAGGTCTTCTCCCTCGGCTTCGGACAGCGGCTCTGGGGATGGAGACGGGGAGAGACCGATTACCGGATCTCCCTGATCCCCCTGGGCGGCTATGTGAAGATGTTCGGCGAGCAACCGGGGGAGGGGAATTCCGAGGATCCAGGAAACCTCCAGAATCAGTCGGTGCCCTGGCGATTCCTGATCTTCTCCGGCGGGGTCCTGATGAACCTGCTGTTTGCCCTGGTCGCCTTTCCTCTCGTCTTCTCCTGGGGAGTCCCCTTCATCGCCCCGGTCGCCGGAGACGTCCGGCCGGGTTCCGCGGCCTGGGCCGCTGGGCTCCAGCCCGGCGACAGAATTCTCCGCATCGAAGGACGGGACGCCTATTCCTTCGACCAAATCCTGATGGAATCGGCCCTGTCGGGGGACGAGGGGCTCGAACTCGAGATTCAGAGGAGCGGTTCGCCGAAGAAGGTCCTCGTCCATCCGAGATTCCTGCCCGAAGAGGGCCTGAAGAATCTCGGGATCTCCATCCCTGTGGAATCCGAAGGCGAGATCAAGCTGACCTCGAAGGACGGCCCCGCCGGAAAGGCGGGATTGCGGGACGGGGATCGAATCATGAAGATCCAGGGGAAAACCTGGTCACCCCGGGTCTGGTCGGACTTCGCGCGTGAATGGACTCTTCGACTGGGGCGTTGGAAGACTGAAAAGAAGAGGCTCCAACTCGTCGTCGATCGGGCGGGGAAGAGCATGACCTTCGAGATTGCCCCCCGCTTGAGGAAGGATCGGGGACGCCTCCTCGGAGTCTGGGCCCCCCAGACCCGGGTCCTGGCGACCCGCCGGGTCGAGGGCTTTCCCCCCTCTCCGCTGCGGAAGGGGGATCTCTGCCTGAACCTTCTCTCCGGTGGTGCAAGGATCCCCGTTCTGGAGTCCTCGGATCTCCAGAAGGCCCTGCGCGGTGCCTCCTCCGGAGCCGTACTCCAGGTCCGCCGCCCGAACCCGGAGAGGATGAGCCCGGTGGATGGGGCCTTTCTCGAGGTTCCGGTGCCGAAGGCCTTTCTTGGACCCGAGGGAGCCGCAGCCTTCTTGGAAACGACGGCCTTCGGACCCGACGAGACGAGCGGTCGGGTCGTCGTCCAGGAAGGTTCGGCCGCATGGAAGGCGGGCCTGCGCACGGGCGATCGGATCCTCGAACTCGGTGGGCGGGAAATCCGGCGTTTCGAGGACCTTCGACTGGCTGTCGCGGCCTCGGGGTCGGAAAGCCTGTCCATCCGCTGGAAACCCGCGAGCGGGCCGAAACCCCGCGAGGGGAGCATCCGGCCGGAGCCCCGGGAGGTCCTGGACTTCGGGTTCACGGTCTCGATCCACAACCGGAAGGAAGTCTACAAGGTCTCGGGATTCCTGGCGAGCCTGGCGGCGGGCGCGAGGTGCAGCGTCGACACGATCCGGAAGCTCTACGTGACCTTGAAGCGCATCGTCGGAGGGACGGTTTCCTCGAGGAAGCTCGGGGGCATCATCACGATCTCGGTGATGACCTATGAGACCGCGAGGTCGGGTTTCCCTTACTACCTCTTCTTCCTCGCGATCCTCTCCCTGAACCTCGCCTTCCTCAACATCCTACCGATCCCCGTTCTGGACGGAGGTCACCTGCTCTTCCTCCTGATCGAGGCCGTCAAGGGCTCTCCCGTCTCCGAACGGGTCATGACCTGGTCCCAGATCGTCGGCCTGGTCCTGGTCCTCGCCTTGATGGTCTTCGTGACCTTCAACGATGTCCTCCGACTCCTCGGTTGACCTCGGCGGATCGCATCCCGACCGGGACCTCGCAGGAGCATTCCTGGCTCTCGTCCGGCCGCGAATGCTCCCCTCCGCCGCAGCTGATGTTCTCGCAGGGGCGGCTCTGGGTGGAGGGCTCGCGGGCGTCGCCCCCTTTTCCCTCCTGGCCGCGATGCTTTCCGGCATGCTGCTGTACGCCGGCGCCCTCGTCTGGAACGACGTCTGCGGAATCGAGGAGGACGGGAAACACCGCCCGGAACGCCCTCTTCCCCGAGGGGCCTGCACCCGGGCCGAGGCTGGCCTGTTCGGCTCCGTTCTCCTCCTTCTCGGGATCCTGGTTCATCCCTCGATCCTCCTAGCCGGGGGGATCCTCGTCGCCGCCCTTGCCTACGACCTCCTGGCTCGAAGAAGTCCCTGGACCGCGGCGCTCCCGGCCTTCTGCCGGCTCCTGCTCTGTCTTTCCGGAATCTCGGTCCTGGATTCCCCGGACCTCTCGTTCGGGGTTCTTTCCTGCCTGGGGGCCTATGCCGGTTACGTCGTGATCTGCGTCCTGCACGGCCGTCTCGAGGACCGGGGCATGGAAGCCGGGGGTTCCCCCCTCGGAAGCTCCTCTCTCAAGAAGGCGGCCCTGGTCACGGTCCTGATTCCCGGACTCTTTGGAAAAGGCTGGTCCTGGCTCGGAATCCTCCCTCTGGGCTTCCTCCTGGTCAGGGACTTTCGGGAGACGGCCGACCCGGCCGCCCGTACGGGTGCGCTCTTGCGGGGTCTCCTTCGTTTCCCTTTGATTCTCGCCCTCGCCGGAGGGTCCCTCCTCGCCTCGGCCCTCCTCTTGATCCCGGGCTACGCCGCCTCCTGGCTCTTCGGGAAACGCGGTTGGAGTTGACCTCCTCGAAACCCGACGGAAGGGCTCCTCCGCCTCAATCCCCCTTCCGGACCGAGGCGTAGGCTTCCCTGGCCTGCTCCCGCGACAGGAGGCCTTCGGCCACCATCAGAGTCAGGGCCTTCTTCAGCTTTTCGGGATCCTTCTGGAGCGCCGTCATCCATGGAGCCAGGGTGGAGGGCGCCGCGTCCTCCGCCGAAGTTCCTCCGCCCGCCCTCTCCTCGTTTTCTCCCGGATCCTCCTCCGGAGATTCGATCGCGAGATCGACGGGGTCGATCAGGCCGGATCCGTTTTCCTCGTCCTCCTCGATCCGATGCGGCGGATCGGATTCGAATACGGTTCCAAGCGTCTCCACCGGACCATGGTCATCGGACGCGGTTGCCTTGATCCTGGACTCGAGAGGCAGGGCTTCCCCCGGGGCCTCCGTCTCGGTCGAGGCCCCTTCCTCAAGAAGAGGAGTCCTCGTGACCCCCTCCCATTTCTCACGAGCCTCGCCGGGTTCCTGTCCGAGATGCCGTTGGGCCGCGTCCTGGTTCCCCTCGAAACGGAATCCGTCGAGTTCGTCGGCTGCGAGTTCCTTCAGATGGGCTTCGATCTCGGCCGCCTCCGTCCTCATTCCGTATTCCTCGCGGAGTGTCCGGACCATCTCCTCGGCTCTTTGAAGGGTCGTACGGAAGAACTCCTTCATCTCACGGGCGATCCGCTCCTGGACAATCTTGGCCTGTTTCTCTCCGACCTGGTTCAAGATCCGGGCCGCGATTCTCGTCGTACCCTCGACGAATTCCTGCATTTCCCTCTGCAGGCGGATCTCGAGGGCTTCCTTCCGGTCGTCTTCGGCGAGGACCCGGGCCGAATCGGAGGTTGCGGGCAGCCCCCCCTCCCCGGACTCACCCCGATACTTCCTCTTCTGCTTCTCCCTGCGGAATGCCTCGAACTGGTCTTCTGGCGGTAGTTGCCCACGCATGAGCGATGCCTCCCCGGATCCTGCGGTTTCCCCGTCTCTATCGACGATCGGAAGAGGGCTCATGAGTCCCCGGAGAGAAGCTCCCTCGCCATTCTCAATGCCTCGGTCGCATCGCGGATTCGACCCGCGGCCCGGGCGTCGGCGATCCGCGCGAGGGCCTCGCCGATTCGAGGCCCCTGTGCGTAGCCGAGGGCGAGAAGGTCCTTCCCCGTTAGCAGGGGAGGAAGGGGTTCGGGGTCGAGGGTCTTCCAGGCATCGAGCATGATCTTGTGGAGATCGAGCTTCCGGTGCGAGGCCAGACAATCGGCCCGATGGAGCGCCAGATGTGACGGGAACAGGGGTGACCGCAAGAAGGCCTCCCTTCGGGAGGGTCGGAAGGATTCGAAGGAGGCGATTCCGATGTGGAACGCACAGAGTTCGACGACCTCCTCACGCAGGTCTGCGGGCGCATGGAAACGGAGAAGGCAGGCCCGGGCCATGTCGGCGGAGAGCCGGTCATGACCATGGAAACGGATCCTGTCCCCGGACGCGTCCAGGGTTTCGGGTTTGCCGAAGTCGTGACAGAGGGCGGCCCAGGCAAGGCTTCCGGAGGGGGGCTCTTCGAGATGGGCGAGCACGAGACAGGTGTGCCGGAAGACATCCCCCTCGGGGTGGTAGTTCCGGGGCTGGGGAACCCCGACGAGGGCGGCGGCCTCCGGAAGGATATGGGGGAGGATTCCGGCCTTTTCGAGGAGAAGGAGCCCCCTGCCCCTTCCCCGGCCCGTGAGAAGGGCCGTCAGTTCGAGGAAGGCCCGTTCCTTGGGAACTCTCCCGACTTCTCCTGAGCAGGCGCGAATCGCGGTCCAGGTGGCCCGATCCGGGACGAGGTCCAGGGAGGCTGCCAATCGTAGCCCTCGAAGAATCCGCAACGGATCCTCCCGGAACCGGTTCTCCCCCTCCCCGATCACACGCAGCCGCCGGGCGCGGAGATCCCGGAGTCCTCCGAGCGGATCGAGGAGTTTCCCGTCCGCCGGGCCAAGGTAGAGAGCGTTGCAGGTGAAATCCCGGCGGTGTGCGTCGATCTTGGGATCGCGAAGAAAACGGCATGCGAAAGGCCTTCTTCCGTCCACGTACCGGCCCTCGGCCCGGAGGGAAGTCAACTCGAAGGGCCGGCCGGCCAGCTTCCCGTGGAGGCTTCCGTAGGGCCGGCCCGGTTGTTCCCCTTCCAGGACCTCCCGTCCCAAGAGTTCCGCCGCCGATTCCGGTTCGGCGGTCGTCGCGAGATCGAGGTCTCCGGGCCGGCGGCCGAGGAACAGGTCCCGCACGGTCCCCCCACAAAACCAGAGTTCCTCCCCCGCTCCCCGAAATTTCTCCGCGAGCCTCCGGAACTCCGAGGGCAGGACCACCCGCCTCCAGAAGGCGAAGGTCCCTCCTCCGGGATTTCCTGGCGTCTTCCCCGTCATTCCACGACTATACCTGTCCACTCGGACGTCCCTCATCCAGGGATCGACCGGAGAAACGGCAAATGTTGTTACATACAGGTCCTCGATCCTCCTCGCACAGATTCGGCATCGGGGACATCCTCGTCCTTCTGGGCCTGGCCAGTGTCCTCTGGGTCACGGTCTCTCCCTATCTCGAGGGCCATGCTCTGGGAGAAAAGGAACTCGAAGCGATCGGAGTTCTCGAATCCTGGTGCGGGGAGGACGTCCCGGAGACCTTCCGGGACCCGACGGCGACCTACCGAAGTCTCGCGCAGGAGTTCGGTTTCGATCTCCGCCAAGAGCGTGTTCCCGGAAACGGACGAATGGAATCCTCCCTGTGGGTCAGTGGGCGGAAAGCCCTTGTTTTCGATCCTTGTCCCCTGGCACGAGGGACGGGGATCTACCTCAGGGTCCGGGACCTCTCCGCCCCATCTGGGTCCCCCGATCTCCGGATCCTGGACTCGGATCGAGGCTTGTGCGACGGGACCGGAAAACCCATCACCCCCAAGGGGGCCTTCGACCGGAAACTCCTCGAACTCGGCCGGAAGCTTCGCGAACTCCCTTTTCTTCCTTGGTTACGTCGGAGACTCGCCGACTTCCCGGCGGATTCGGGCGAAGCGGATTGGAGCGCGAAGGGGTATCTCTTCCGCCTGGTCCCGGTCGAGATGCCGGGGGCGGGTTTCGGTCATTTCATTTACGCCTGGCCGATCGAGCAGGGCGTTTCGGGCTTCGCCGCATTCTGTCTTCGACTGGAAGAGGAGATCGTCCAGACCCGGAACCTCGTCCATCGCTATTCAGGAACGGATTCGGTTCCCGCGCCCCGGGCTTCGATCCGGAGAAGCAGTTCGGAACTCCGGAGCGACGGGGCTTACACCGGCCTCGACGGGAACACCTGGTTTCCCGTGCTCGCTCCCGAGTCCTGAGAGGACCGGCCCTCCTCAGCTCAGCTTCTGCCAGTAGTCTTCCGGCATGTCGTGGGCGATCTTCAATGCCCCGTTCGCGCCCCCGTAGATCGGTTCCTCGATCCTGATGACGCGCCCCCCACCCAGGTGCTCCTTCATCTCGTCCTCGATCGCACGGTCGAGCCCACGGATCAGGGATCCTCCACCCGCGAGAAGCACTCGGTTTTTCAGCTTGTACTGGAACTCGGGATCGAAGCTGGCTACGAGCTCGCCGAGGGCTCCGACGATCGGAGGAATGATTCTCCGGCAGGTGTCGCGAAGGGTATTCGTAATGTCGAAAGAGGTCGGTTTCCCACGAACCGGAAGGTCGACGACGACCGGTTCGGAGGATTCGCTGACGAAGGCGTATTTTTCCTTGAGGGACTTGACCATGCCGACGGTGAACTGGGCCTCCGGGCACTGCTCCTTCAGGGCGGCGAAGATCTCCTGGTCCAGCCAGTCCCCCGCGGCCTTCAACGTGATCTGGTCGGCATCCTCGGGCATCGTTCCGTGCATTCTGCACAGATCGGTCGTACCCGCGCCGATGTCGATCACGAGAACGTCGTCGAGCCAATCGAGGCCATAGGCGACGGCGAAGGGTTCCGAACAGAGCATGACCGAGTCCACCGATTCCCGGGCGGCCTCGATGATCGCCTTCTTGTTGTGGATGCTCGCCTGGGCCGGTGCGCCGATGACCGCATAGACGAGTTCGTCCTTCCTCGGACGGGAGAGGCGGATGGCTTCCCGGAGGAGGTCCTTGGCGGCTTTCAGGTTCGCGTCACGGTCTCCGGGTTCTTCGCCGCTCCCCTTTAGGACCCCGTGTTCCAGGGGCTTGTAGACATTGCAGGAGAGCCTCTTCTCGAGGGCTTCCGTCCCGAAGAGAACCTCCCTTCCTAGGAGTTTTCGGGATACGACGTCCTTCGGATAGCCGACGACCGAGGCCACCGACTCCCTGACCCCGTTGGAGGCGCTGATCGCCGTCCGGGAGGTGCCGAGGTCCACACCGATGTAGAGAACCCCATGGTCCTTCGCCGCAACCTCTCCGGTAGGGGTAGGGTCATTCTGGTTTCCTTGTTCCTGCTCCGTCATCGATCGACTCCGTTGCTCTTCCCGTTTCGGGGTTCATTCTTCCAGAAGTTTCCGGTTGGCTTCGAAAATCGAAACCATGAGTTCGCGTTTCTTGCCGTAGGAGGGGTCGCTCCGGTCTAGGCCCTGGACCTCCCGGTAGATCGAGGCGATCCCCGGATCCTCGGTCCGGGCCATGCGGACCTGCTCGAGTTCCATCTCCGTGTCGGCCAGGGCCCGATTGACCTTGTGCAGGCGCCGTGTGAGCTTCTCGACCTCGAGGTTGTGTTCACGCATTCTCGCTTCGACCGCGCGCCTTCGTTCGACCTCGAGTCGGTCGACGACGAGCTTCATCACAGCCCGCTTCGGCTCGTCGTCCCCGTCCTTGCTCTCGAGTTTCTCGAGGAGGGATTCGAGTTCTTCGAGAAGGACCGAATCCTTCTCGGCGGACAGAACCCGTTCCTCCCTCTCCATACGTTCCCGAGCGGCCTTGATCTTCGACTGAACCGACTCGAGTTCCCGTCGGAGTTTTCCGACCTCGGATTCGAGGTTGGATTTCTCCTGAACAGCCTCCTGGTGCGCCCTCTCGAGGTCCTGATTGTTCCTGAGGAGCTTGAGGAACTCGTCCTTTGTCGCAAGGGCGATCTCTCCAGCTCCCCCGCTGGGATTCTGCATTCCTGCCATCTTTTGGCGCAGGGTGCGATGGACCGCGGTCTCGATCAGGGCGGCGATCCGGTCCAGACCGACGACATTGACTTTTTGGATACCCTTCTTCTTGAGCTGATCCACCGTCGTCCGGTAGCTGAGCTTCTTGACAGCCTCCTGGAGTTTCTGTTTGAGCCGCCCCCCCATCAGGATTCCTCCGGATACCGATAGCGTTCGTCGTAGGCCGGATCGGCTCCCCGTATCCCGATGACGAAGGTTCCAAGGACGTTCGCGCCGAGTTCCTCGAGGTTCTTGACCGATTGTTTCACGAGCTTCTTCGGGGAAGTCTCGAGGCGCACGACGAGGAGGGTGCCGTCGCAGCGGGCCGCAAGGATCCCCGCGTCGGTCACGGGGATCACCGGCGGCGAATCCAGAAGAATATACGAATATTCCTCCTTCAAGGCGTTCAAGAGATCGTCGACCCTGGACGAGGCCAGGAGTTCCCCTGGCCGGACTTTCAGGAGTCCCGCTCCGATGAAATCGAAGCCCTCCCGTCCGGTCTCGCGGATCCCCTCCCGCATCGGCATCGCCCCGGTCAGGATCTCGGTGAGACCGGGAGCCGGCTGGAGCCCGAGCATGCCGGACACGGAGGGCTGGCGCAGGTCGAAGTCGAGGAGAATCGCGCGGGTGTTCTCGAGTTCCGCGAGGGCGAAGCCGAGATTCAAGGAGGTCGCGCTCTTCCCTTCCCCCTGGACGGCGGAGGTCACGAGAAGGCTCCGCGGAAGCCCCTCGGGGTTCATCACGACGAGTTTGTTCCTCAAGGCCCGGAACTGCTCGGACCGGAATCCGGAGGGCTCATGGAAGAGAACGATGTAGGGATCGACGACCCGCTCGACGAGCACGAAGGGTTCGTCCACTCCCGGGGCCCGACTCTCTCCCAGGTCTTCGCTCATCGGTTCTTCGACTTTCGACAATGTCCGGTCTTCCAACGGTTTGCGACGGGCCCGGTTGCGGACCGGAGGAAGCTACCTTCCGGTCCTGGAAGGATCAATCTCACCGGGAATGTGGGCCGTTACCCCATCCTAGCCCGAGAATTCCGCGCCCTGCCGAAAGGGGGATCGACCTCTCGGGACCGGGAGATCAAGGCCGGAAAAGAGGATCCCCCGGAGGCCAGGGCCAAACCCCGGCCTCATCGGGTCTACGCGAGCGGATCCGGACGAGATTTCCGAGCAGGGTCATCGCCCGTGAGGGGGGGAATCCCCTTCCTTTCCGCAGTGCTGCAAGGATGTCCTGAAACATCGTCGTCCGTCGAGGCAGACAGACCTCGGCGGCCGCCAGGCCGAGGGTCTCCGTCGAGGGCTTGGAAAGCCAGTCCGCGATCCAGAGGGCGGGGTCCTTTCCTCCAGGACCCCGAGGAAGCGCAAGACAGAGCGTTCCCAGAGAGGATCCCCGGAGCCTAGCAAAGAGTTCGGTGTCCCCGATTCTTGCAAGATCCTCCGGACTCGGCGCGAGGAGCTTTCGGAAACGTTCCTCGAGGAGGGCACGATCCTCCGCTGTCAGGCCTTCCAGGGGGGCCATCGGCCCGAGCATCAGGTCGGCGAGCAGTTCCGTCCCGGGGCCGGCGGTGCGCAGGACCTTCCAGGCCTCGAAGGTGAACGAGGAGTCCGGATCGAGTCCCTTGGCCGCGACCTCGAGGAGTCCAAGGACGCCCTTCGGGATCCGCCCCTTCCGCCGATCCTTCATGAGGACCTCGAGGCAGGCCTTCCTCCCTCGAGGCCCGAGACGTCCTAGTCCCGCCGCGAAGATCGTCCCCCTGCGGAAGGAGTCCCCGACCGCTGCCTCGATCCGATCGGGGAGCGGAGGCCAGGAAGGTCCGGGACGCAAGAGCCTCCCGGCGAGGCGTAGCGTACCCTCGAGGAGGGGGAGGTCCCGATCCTCCCATGCGCCCAGGAGCAGGTCGCCAAGGAGGTCTTGCGGAAACGGATCGGCCGGCAGGCAGGCCAGAGACCGGAGCAGGGCATAGCGCCACCAGAGCGGCCCTTTCCCTTTTCCGAGAACCTCCCGAATCTCACGGACCCTGGATCGTGGAGGGATGCCCGCGAGGATGCGGGCTCCGGCGGGACGGTCGAGGTAGTCGGAGGGAATCTCCGGCGGCCCCCCCCCGGGGCGCGGACTCAAGGCGAGCCTAGAGGCTTGCCCGAGGTAGAGCCGCTCGGAATCCTCCCGGGACCGGGAAAGGTCCTCGAGCCAGGCACGGAGCAGGGCTTCGGGAGGCCGGAACGCCAGGCCGGAGAGGAGGGCGGCCGCCAGGGCGAGGCGTCCCCTCCGCCCGTCCTCGCCCGGAAGACGCGCACGCGCCTCGAGCCAGGGTTGAAGCCCCGCGATTCCGAGGCTGCCCAGTTCGATCGCGCAGCGACTCCCCAGGAGGCTGGGGAGACTCCGGTCGAGGAATCCCGACAGTTGCAAGAGAAAAAATCGAGGAGGGAGTGCATCCCCTCCAGGTGGAAGGAGGTAGACCCCATCGGCCCGGATCCGGACGGCGATCCCTCCCGGCTCTCCGGGTCCTGGGGGCGGAAGGAGTTCGGATAGGGTCTGCGGTCCCGAATTCCCGGAAAAGGGCTTCCGGAGAAAGGTTCCGGTCCGGGTCAGGGCGCTTCCGATCCGAATCGGAAGGGGCAATCTCCCCTGGACCCGGAGCCGGTCGATCAGGCCGAGAAGATCCGGGACTTCGTCCAGCCTCCAGGCTTCCAGGGGAAGGACCGACTGCTGGTCGGGGTAGGCCAAGGGTCCGGCCTCACGGAATCTGTACCAGGCCTCGAGCACGAGGGCGGCTCCCATCGCTCCCGCTCCTCGCCCCCCGGTGAGGACGCGGGCTGCGAGGGGCAGGATGTCCGACCTCCGGGCGAGCCTGCGGGCGGCCTCCTCTCGAGCCCCCGCATCCTCCTTCACGATCTCCGCGAAGAGATTCGCGGTTTCGTCCGGTTTCGCCCCTTCCTGCAGGGGAGCCGTCGAAAGGGACCCGAGGAAGCCGAGCATGGCGAGGCGGATCATCGTCCCGCGGTTCCTCGTAGTCGGAGGGAGCGGAGCCGGATCTCGCCGTCGGTCCGGATTCGGAGGGTCCGAAGCGATCTTCGGTCGTAGGGGAGGACCCAGGACCCGATCTTCCGTCCATTCAGATCGACTTCGAGGCTTCGACGTCCTTCCTGGATCCTCCCGAGCAGGAAACGGAGGCGGAAGCGAAAGCCGGGGAGGAAATACCAGCCGTCGGAGCCGGACTTCCCTCCCTCCGCGAGGAGGCGCGCACTCTGCCGGTCGAGATCCCTTCCTCCCCGATCCCGATAGGGTCCCGCGATCCCGGATCCGGAAGGAGGCTGCAACAGAAGGGAGCCGACCCCGCCCCAGGAGAGGGCGAGCCGGTCCAGCCACCCCCCATCGGGAAGCAGGAACTCGCATTCCATCGAGGCGGTTCCATGGTTCTCGATCTGGAGCATCTCGAGCACGAGGACCTCCTCCCCTGAAGAGGATGAGAGAGACAACCCATCCTTCCCTAGGCTCAGTCCCGCGAAACGGCCGGCCCGTTTCTCCTCGCCCGTGAAATCCAGGTCCATCAGGACACCGTCCTCCCCCCCCTCGGGGTCGAGACGCATCGTGACGAAGGGACTCCAGGCAGGAGGTACGGAGGTCCTCAAGGAACGCAGGGTCTCGTGCCTGCGAAGGATCGATCGCACCTTCCCTGCAGCCGCCTGGAGGCTGGCCCGGAGGAGGAGGCCGGGTTCGTTCGCCTCCAGGAGTTCGAGGATCCCCCGGGCCTCCTCGATCCCTCCGTCGAGGGCGAGACGCTCGGCCTTCTCCAACCAGGAGAGGATCCTCGTGATCCTCTCCTCTTCGCGCTTCCTCTTGCGCGACCGGCGTCGCTCCTGCAGTTCGAGGAACCGCGCCACCTCCTTCCCGGGGCGGAGGAGGAGGGCCAGCCCTTCCGAAAAGCGGTCTTGAAAGAACAGGTAGAGACCGAAGCCCTCGAGATGTCGCTGGACCCCAGATGGATCCAGAACACGAATCTCCGCGAGGAAGGCCGCGGGATCGAGTTCGGAAAGTTCCAGACTTCGTTCCTCTCCGGTTGCGTGTCGGATCACGAAGCCCAGCCCCTCATCGAGAGGGGACAGCCGGCCCGCGAGCGGCGGACCGTGCTTGAGGACGATCCGGACGGGACGCCGGGCTCCTTCCCGGCAGAGAACGGTCCTCCCGAAGCCGAGCGCCCTGTCCATCTTTTCGAGATCGTCCAACCAGTCGTCCCGGATGCGGCGGACCGAGGCCTGCGTCGGCGAAAAGGATCCGAGGAGCCGTTGGGCCGCGGCCAGGTCTAGGCGTTCGGCAAGAAGATCCTGGATTCCATCGAGAAGGAGATTCAGGAGATCGGACTCGCGCGCGGCCGTTCGGTCCGCCCAGGTCCGAACCCTCCCCGTCCATTCCTCCCGCAAGACGGGGAGAGGATCCTCGATCCCTGCGGGAAGGCTCTTCCAGGCGGGTTCCTTCCCGGAAACGGCGGGTTCGAGCCGGTCGAGGGCTTCCCGTGCGGTTCGGAGGAATCCCCGGTCAAGGAGAGAGGAGATCGAAGCGAGGTCTTCACGGATCCGACTTTCGAAGGCGGAGACCCGCGAAGCGGCTTCGGCGCGGATCCGGGCGGCTCGAGTCTCGATCTCTTTCCTCAGCTCCCGGAACATCGCCTCTCCTTCGGGGGGGAGGCCTGGGTTCGAGCGGCTCCCGAGGATCCGGAGAAGCTCTTTCCGCATTCCCGAAAGGACCTCAAGGGATTCCCGGAACCTCCCCTCCTTCCTCGCCCGCTCCACGACCGGGAGAAGTTCGGTGCGGAAGCGCCCTCTCTCCCGCTCCAGCAGGGCCCTGCAGAGCCTCGCAACCACCCGCCGGCAGAGTTCCTCTTGTCGTTTCCTCCACCGCAGATAGTGCGTCCTGGGCCCCCCCCCTTCGTGAGCGTCGGGAAGATCCTCCGGCGCGAAACCGAAGGCCTTCCGGAGTTTCCCGGCCAGGACGCCCTCGAACCACGCTTCCCGCCAATCCGGAGGGGGGATGGATCCGAGCCAGGCCTCGAAGGCCGGCAACCCTGCTTCTTTCGCGAAGAAACGGTCGAGCTGCCGGTCCAAGGCCTGGATCTCGAAAGCCCGAAGGGCCTCGGCCTCGAGGGCTTCCTCCGCTCCCCTGGGGCGGAACGAGGCCAGAAGTTCGAAGCGGGCCCGCAGCGAAGGAGCGGAGGCCAGGAGTTCCCGGAGCCTGCCGAGTTCCCGGATCTCCGAAGGTTCCACCGAACCGTCGTTTCCGAACGCTAAGGAAGCGACGAGTCCGAAACCGACCGCGGCCAGGATCGTTCCTCCCACCCAGGCCCATCGACGCCGTCCGGGTCGAAGCTCCCCGCGTTCGAGGTCCTTGGGGTCGATCGAGGGCTCCTCTCCCTCCGCGATCCTCTCGAGGTCCGCGCGCAGGGAGTCCGCGTCCTGGTAGCGGAGGCCGGGATCGCGCGCGAGGAGTTTCCGGAGAACGAGCCGGAATCCCCCGCTCAGGAAGGGTTGTTCCCGGTCGAGGTCGGGCGGGCCTTCCTGAAGGATGCGATGAATGACCTGTCCTACGGTTTCGCCGGGGAAGGGCGGCTGTCCCGTGGCCATATGGAACATCGTGGCCCCCAGGGAATAGAGATCGCTTCGGCGGTCGACGAGCGTCGGGTCCCTCGCCTGCTCCGGGCTCATGTATTGGGGGGTTCCGACGGTCGCTCCGACCTGCGTCAGGCTCGGGTCCTGGAAACCCTTCGCCAGACCCAGGTCGGTCAGATGGGTCATGCCCTCCTCGTCGACGAGGATGTTCCCGGGTTTCACGTCACGGTGCACGACACCCTGCGCATGGGCGTATCCGAGGGCGTCGGCGATCTGTCTTCCCATCTCGACGACCTGTTCTTCCGGGAACCTGCCCCAGGTCGCGAGAAGCTCCTTCAGGGACTTCCCCTCGACAAACTCCATCGCGAGGTAGTGGTACCCGCCTTCCTCCCCGAAACCGATTCCGCGGACGAGGTGGGGATGTTCCAATCGCATCGAGATCTCCGCCTCGCGCCGGAGCCGATCGACGTATCTCGGATTCCGCGAGAGGGAAGGCCGGAGGACCTTGAGAGCTACCGGCCGTCCCGTGCTGATCTGCCTGGCCCGGAACACCGTTCCCATGCCTCCCGACCCCAGGCGGTCGAGAATCTCGTAATCCTGGAACGGCTGGGCGAATCGCGTCGATTTCGTCATGTAAGGAGTGCCCGGAATCCGGGGCACTTCATTCTCGCATCCCCGGGGTCCGAGCGGAAGCCAGGGAAGGAGTCCCCGAAACCGCGGCGGACGGCGGGCCCTCCCCCGGTAGAATTGTCCGGACTCTCCTTCCCGATACTCTCTCCGTCCGCAACGAAGAGAATCCCGCCTCGACAAGGAGCCCACAGATGAGATCCGTTCCTCCCATCTCCCTCGCCCTTCTCCTGTTCGTCTCCCCGACTCCGGCGCAGACGCTCAAGACCTTCGTTCTGCCCAAGGGGAGCGAGACGACGCGCGACAAGAACTACGACCACTTTCTATCGCCGTATTCCTCCCTCCTGCCGGTCCATCTCCAGTACATCTACGGGGCGGGCGACGTTCCCGTTCCCGCCGCGGTCATCAAGGAACTGACCTGGCGCCGGAACAACTACTACGGGAACCCGGTTCCCACGACGACCCAGACGATGGTCGTCACTCTCTCGACGAGTCCGAACGCCACGGCCTCGATGTCCCCGAATTTCGCGAAAAACTTCGGGACCCTGACCAAGCAGGTCTTTTCGGGAACGGTGAACTGGCCGTCCGCCCCCTACAAGAAAGCACCGGCCCCCTTCACTCACAAGATTCCGCTGACCACCTCCTTCACGTTCATCCGGCCGCAAGGAAAGGCCCTGCTGATCGACATCAAGGTCACGAAGTCCTCGACTTCCCGGACCTACATCCTCGATGCCGTCGCGCCGGATACCGGAAGCCGCACGAACAACGGGAATCCCCCGTTCACCTGCAAGTTCAGCAACGGCAAGTTCAGCAACAGCCTTTCCTATTCCCTTGCCGGCCTCACCAACAACGGGGGGCCCTGGTTCGTCCGTTACGGCGGCCTCCTTTCCGGAAGCGTGGGGATCGTGACGATCAGCGCATTCGGGATCGGGATACCTGGATATCCGATCAAGCTCCCGATCGACCTCAAGGGTGTCGGCATGCCGGGCTGTTTTTGGAACGTCGGCCTCGAATCGGGGATCTGGATTCCGATCAAGGTCGACACCTTTGGATTCGCCCGTCTTCCAAGCTTAACGATCCCGAAAGGTCTGGGAGGAAAGAGCTTCTTCGACCAGGGACTCGTTCTCGACAAGAAGGCGAACACAGCCGGCTGGATCACGACCTGGTCGAGTAAGTGGACGATCGGAACCCTCAAGGGGCCCGATGCGAACACCCTCTATCGGATCAGGGACACGAGTTCGTCTCCGACCGGTTTCTTCCGGAAGGGTTGGGGCACGATCGTCCGGATCGGCTACTGAGCCCCCGGTAGACGCCAGGGGAGGGCCCAGGGCCGGTCCTCCCCGACGGCTCCGGAACAAAGACGTCCGTAGACGAGTTCGGGACCGTAGACGGGGGAGAGGACCGAGGCCGCGATGACCTCTCCGGGAGTGCCCGAGGCGAGAATTTTCCCCAGATGGAGGACATGGATCCGGTCGGCGAACTGGCTCGCGAGGTTGAGGTCGTGGGTCACGACGAGAACCCCGCCCCCCGTCTCGTCGACCCAGGTCCTGAGGAGGGAGAAGACGCCCAGCCTGTGGGAGGCATCGAGATTGGAGGCCGGTTCGTCAAGGAGGAGGTAAGGGGTCCCCTGGGCCAGGGTCCTGGCGAGGAGGACCCTCTGGCGCTCCCCGGTCGAGAGGGCGTGGTAGGGGCGGTCGGCAAGGGCCGAGATGCCGCAACGTTCGAGGCTGGCCTCGACCCGTTCGTGGTCCTTCCTTTCAGGACTGCCCAGAAGCGGAAGCCAGGGGTAGCGGGCCATCAGAACGAGGTCACGAACCCGGAGCCCTTTCGGCACGTCACGGTCCGGAAGCGATAGGGCGATCTTCCTGGCGCGTGCTTTCCAGGAGAGATCCGAGAGCGAATCCCCGTCGACCCGGATCTTGCCCCGGTCGGGTTTGCGGAGCCCTGAGAGGCAACGCAGAAGGCTGCTCTTTCCCGCTCCGTTCGGGCCGATCACGGCCTCGAACCGGGCCCGTGCGAGGAGGAGGTCGACGGAGGAGAGGGCCTGGAATCCACCGGGATAGAGGAGTTCGATCCCTTTCCCCTCAAGCCCCTTCACCATGGGAGAGCCTCCTTCCTCCGGTGGAAGAGGAGCGCCAGGAAGAACGGGGCTCCGACGAGGGAGAGAAACACTCCGGGAGGCAGGGACCAGCCGTGGGCCAGGGTCCGGGAACACAGGTCCACCGCCATCAGGAACGAGGCCCCCGAAGCCAATGAGGCCGGAATCAGGATTCTGTGTCCAGGTCCGAGGGCCAGACGCATCAGGTTCGGGAGGATCAGACCGAGAAAGCCGATCTGGCCGGCGACCGCGACCGCTCCTCCGGTCAGGACGGAAGTCAGGACCACGACCTGGATTCGAATACGGATCGGGTGCATGCCCAAGGAAAGCGCGTCCTCCTCCCCGAGAGCCAGGAGATCGAGTTCCCGCCAGAGGAAGGGCAGAAAGGGAAGGACCAGCAATAGGGTCGTCCAAACCATCAAGGCATGGAGACTCGAACGCGCCTCCAGAGTACCGAACCCCCAGGCGACGATGGCGCGGGAGACTTCCCAATCGTCGAGCCAGAGATTCTGGAGCAACGCCGACAGCCCCCCGAAAGCCGTGTTCAAAGCCAGACCGAGGAGAAGGAGCCAGGCGAGGCCGCCCCGAGGAAGCCTCCAGGACGCGAGAGTCACGATCAGGGTCGCTCCCGAGGCGCCGAGAAAGGCGCCGACGGGAACGAAGAGTATCCGCAGACGGGCGCTCCCCTCGAGGGCGAGTTCCGGGCCGTAGCCGCCTACGAGCAGAACGCCGATCAGGGCGCCGAGGCCCGCCCCGCTCGTCGTCGAGAGAAGGCCGGGTGAGGCGAGAGGGTTCCGGAACAGCCCTTGGAGGAGGCAGCCGGCGAGCGAGAGGGAAGCGCCGACCCCCGCGGCCGTCAAGACTCTCCAGAGCCGGAGTTCGAAGACGGCCTGATCCATGCCCGGGAGCGGACTTCCTCCAAAGATGTGGGCGAGTCCCCGGAACAGGTCGCCGAATCCGAATCGCCCCGTCTCGCCCCACAGGAGGCCGGCGCCGAGGAGGACGGGAGGAAGGACGACGCACAGGAAACCAAGAAGACCCCTGCGGCCCGGAGTCCGGATCATCGTTCTTCGCCGAGTTGCTTCGCCAGTTCGACGGCGGCCTCGAAGACATAAGGGGATGCGGCGTTGCGCAAGCGTGGGGAGAGCCGGAGAATCCTCCCTTCACGGATCGCGGGGAGGCTTTTCAGAGCCGGGAAACGATTCCAGACCCCACCCCGCTCTCCCTCTTCGACGAGGACCCACTCCGGGTCCGTCCTCAGGATCGCCTCGGCGGAGATTCTGGCATGCCCTTCGATCCCGAGAGCCCGCGCAGCGTTCTCCGCCCCCGCCAGCCGGATCATCCAATCCGCCAAGGACCCGTTCCCGGCCGTCCAGAGCGCGGTCCCGAAGCCCGAGAGAGGCAGCACGGAAATGGGTTTGCGGAGAGCCGACTTCCGGGCGGCCTTGAAGGAATCCCGGAGTCTCCGGCGGGCGGCGCGGACATCCGCTCGCCCGCCTCCGATTCCGATGACGACCCGACCGAGTTCACGTTCGAGACTCGGGTAATCGCGCACCGGGGCGAGAACGAGCACTTCGATTCCCCGGCGCCTGAGTTCCTCGCAGACCTCCGGGGATTGGCTCGAGTCGGCCAGTACGAGATCCGGTTCGAGGGCCAGGACCTCCTCGACTCGAAAGCTCCGGAACCTCGGAAGTTCCTCCAATCCCCGGCGCAGGGATGGATCCCGCCAGGCGCATCCGTAACGGAGGACCTGGGCCGGGATCGCGGCGAGGAGGTCCGAACGTCCGAGCCAAGCCAGGAAATCGACACCGTTCACGGAGCTGGCCACGATCTTTTGGGTCGTCCGTACCCTCCGGGGCTGGAAATCGTTGCCTGGGTCCTTCGGACCGCAGGAGATCGGAAGGAGAACGAGACCCGCGGCTCCCTGGAGCATGAAGGATCGAAGCGCGCGGTTTCGACGATCGAAGGCCATACGGTCCCACTCCTCGAGGACGGGATGCGATGCATCCTGGCTTTACCTGTTGCCCGGTCGAACCGATCCTCCCGGTTTTCTGGCTCACCGCCTTCGGCGGTTCACAGTGGCGGGCCCGCGCCGGATTCGCACCGGACTTGCCCGGGAGGGGACGGCATGAAAGGATCGCATACTGTCGGGCCGGAGACCTTCCCGGTCAAGTTCGGAGGAGAAGGCAAACGACGAGGAAGGACTCGAAGATTCCCGCCGCCCTGATCGGTCCCCGGCGCGTGCGCCAGGGACTCGGGGGCTGGCTCGCTGGTTTCGCCGAGGAGGCCGGGGCGGAAATCCTTCGCTGCCTCGGGAAGGACCCGGACCGCATCGCCTCCTCCGCGAAAGCCCTGTCCGGAAAACTCGGACATCCGGTCCTCCCTTGCCGGGACCTCGACGAACTCCTGGCGGAATCTCCTCCTCCCCGTCCCGAATTGCTGATCGTCGCCTCCCCCCCCGAGGCGCACGAGGAAGCTCTCGTATCCGCGCTGGATCGAGGACTCCACGTCTTCTGTGAGAAGCCACTCCTCGAAGGGGTTCCCGGAGACGGGGAGAAGGCGGCACGACTCGTTGATGCCTTTGCCGCCAGGAGGTTGACCCTCGGAGTCAACACCCAGTGGCCCTTCACCCTCGAGGCCTGGTTCCGCCTCTTTCCCGATCAACGGGGACGGGAGGTCCGGGATTTCCGGATGCTCCTCTCCCCCGCCTCCGCCTCCCCCCGCTCGCAGGTCCGTGACAGCCTCCCCCACGTCCTGAGCCTTCTCCAGGCCCTCGCCCCCGGGGTTGGGGCCATGGTCCGCGCCCCCCGCTTCCATGCGGAGGGGCGTGACTCCTCGGTCCTCTGCTTTGATTGGGTTGGCCCGTCCCGGGTCCTCGGCTGCGAGGTCCGGCTCGAGAGGGTTGCGAAACCGCCCCGCCCGGCGGGTTACGGCTGGAACGGCCGCTTCGCGGAGAGGCGGATCCGCCTTCCCTCTTACGAGATGTCCTTCACCGCGGAAGGGAGGGAGGTCCCCTACGAGGATCCGACGAGGGCCTGCGTGCGGGCCTTCATGGACCGCCTCCTCCGGCGTGAACCGGGGAAACCGGAACCCGGTCTGGCCGAACGCATGGCTATGCTGGAGACTCTTCTACGACACGTTCCCCGTTCCCCCGGATTCCTCGATGGACACGAACACCGAAACCCGTCGCGGCGTCGCCGCGACCCATGACTTCTCCGCGAAGCTCCGCCAGCCGAGCCTCCTCCCCCGGGTTCGCGAGTACATCCGCTGGCGACGGGAAGTCCTGGAAGCTGGGGCCGCCGGAACCCCCGCCCCCCCCTATCCCGACTGGGCCCCCCTCTCGATCAACCTCGACCTCACGACGGCATGTAATTACCGCTGTGACCATTGCATCGACTGGGACATCCTGAATCGTCCGGTCAAGTACGACACAGAACGACTCTTCGCCTCGATCGAGCACATGGCCTCCAGGGGGCTGAAATCCGTGATCCTGATCGGGGGAGGCGAACCGACCCTCCACCCCGCTTTTCCCGAGGTGGTCCGGCGGTTGAAAGCCCTCGGTCTCCAGGTGGCGATCGTCAGCAACGGGAGCCGAAACGACAGGATCCTCGAGATCCTAGATCTCCTCGACGAAAGGGACTGGATCCGCCTGAGCCTGGACTCGGGGACGGACGAGACCTTCAAAATCATGCACAAGCCCGTCCGGGACCTGGGCCTGGAGGAGATCTGTTCCTGGATCCCCCGCTGGAGAGATAGGAATCCCCGACCTACCTACGGCTTCTCCTTCGTCATCGTCTGGGAAGGCGCCCAGCGCGAAGAGGGAATTCCGGTCACCGAGAACATCGATGAGATCGTTCCCGCCACCCTTCTCGCGCGGGAACATCGATTCAGCTACATCTCGCTCAAACCCTTCCTGACACGCAGAGCGGGCGGGTCCGAGGTCATGGCTCCCGAGGAGGCCGCCGACGAGGCGCGGACCCTGAAACGGATCCGTGATCGGGTGGACGAGGCCAAGGCGCTCGCGACCGGCGAGTTCAAGGTTCTCGAGAGCATCAACCTGCTGGTCCTCGAACAGGGGACCTGGAAAGAATACACGCGGCAGCCCAAGGTCTGCCACATGCAGGCCCTCCGCCAGGTATTGAGCCCGATGGGACTCTACAACTGCCCCGCCCACCGCGGGGTCGTAAAGGCCAGGATCGCGGACGCCGAGGCCTACGCCGACTCCCCCCGCTGCCGGACGACCGGCGCGAACACCGGACTCCTTCTCGACCGCTTCGACGCATCGAAGGAATGCGCGGAGGTCACCTGCCTCTACCACCGGGTCAACTGGTGGATCGAGAAGGCGATCCGGGAGGGCAGAGACCCCGGGGAGATCGCGGCTCTCGAGGAACGGAGGGACTGGTTCCTGTGAATCCTTCCCGGAGGGTCCGGCGCATCCAGGTCCTCGAGGATCGGGCCGGACGCACGGGGCCGGCCGACGGTTTCCTGCGTCTGCGCCGCCTGACCCTCGTCAACGAATACGAGGACGGCACCCGGTCCGCGCCCTATCCCTGCGATGTAGTCTCCCGCCGCCGTGTCGATGCGGTCACGATCCTCCTCTTCCGCCGGAAGGCCGGAGATAGGGTCGAGGTCGCCCTCCGAGAGGGGTATCGGGCTCCGATCTGGCTTCGGTGCGAGGATCCCGGGGTCCCCTTCCCCGAGGATCCCCCGATCGCCGCCCTCGTCGAGACCGTGGCAGGGGTGATCGAGGAGGAGGACGCCCGCCTTCCCCGATCGAAGGCCCTCCGGCGTCGGGCGCGCCTCGAGGCCCGCGAGGAGGTCGGGATCGAGATCCCCGAGGAGGCGATCTTCGAACTCGGCGCCGCCTCCTTCCCCTCGCCCGGCGTATCGGACGAGAAGGTCTACTTCTGCGCCGCGGAGGCCGAGCTGGACGGCGCTCTCCCGCCCTCGGGGGACGGATCGGTCATGGAGGAAGCGGGCGGACTCTTCCGCTGCGACCTGGAGGAGGCGATCCGCCGGTGCAGGGAGGGGGCGATCCCCGACATGAAGACCGAGATCGCTCTGACGAGACTCCGAGACCGCCTCTCGGAAGCGTCTCAGTAGTCCCGCATCTCCCTCCGGTCGATCTTCCTCCGCGCCTCCTCCCGCTTGTCGCGGACCTTCTTTCCCTTCGCGAGCCCGATCTCCATCTTAATCAGGTTCCGCTCGCTGAGATAGATCCGGAGAGGGACGAGGGTCAGCCCCTTCTCCTTCACCCGGGCGTGGAGCTTTCGGATCTCGTGCTTGCGGAGGAGGAGCTTCCTGCGCCGCTTGGGATCATGCCCGAAATGCCGGCTTCCCGGGAACTCCTCAATCGTTCCTTTGATCCACCAGGCCTCCCCCTCCTGGATCCGGACATAGGATTCCTGGAGGCTCGCGCGGCCCGTTCGGAGGGACTTGACCTCCGAACCCATGAGGACGATCCCCGCCTCGAAGCGTTCGAGGATCATGAACTCGAATCGGGCCTTGCGGTTCGCGATCAGAGTCCGGCCCGCCGGATCCCCGCTCCGCTTCTTCGCACTTCCCCCTGCCATGGTCTCACGCTACCCGCAGCCCCCCCGGCGACCCAAGCGCTTCCCGGGGCTTGCGCGGGTGCTTCTCCAAGGGCATGATCCTTCGCCCTCCGGGACCGATCCTCCGGTCCCTGGGCGGAAGTGGCGGAATTGGCAGACGCGCAAGATTCAGGTTCTTGTGCCCGATTAGGGCGTGGAGGTTCAAGTCCTCTCTTCCGCACCAACGAGCCCCGGAAGGGGCTCGATTCACGTACGGGAAGGCCGGCATGACGGGGATCGAACCGAAAACCCAGCCCGCAGCAACCGCGGAGCGGGGGGAGTTCCCGCCCCTTCGCCTCGGGAGCCTGGTTCTGGATCCGCCGGTCGTCCTCGCTCCGATGGCCGGGGTGACGAACGCCCCGTTCCGGGTCCTGGCGCGTTCCTTCGGGCGGGCCCTCTTCGTCGGGGAGATGATCTCGGTCCGGGCCTTTCTCAAGAACCATCCGAAGACCCTCCGGCTGGCTTCCTTCCTTCCCGGGGAACGCCCGCGCTCGATCCAGTGCCAGGCCGTCTCCCCCCCGGAACTCGAGGAGGCCGTCCGCCGCCTCAGGGGCGAGGGGATCGAACACCTGGACCTCAATCTCGGCTGTCCGGTGCGCAAGATCACCGCCTCGGGCGGAGGGGCGGCCCTCCCCTGGAAGACCGGCCTCCTGGCCCGTCTCCTCCGGGCCTTCCGTCGCGGCGCAGGTTCGGTCCCCGCGACCGTCAAGATGCGGCTCGGCATCGACGACGCGCATTTGACCTACCTGGAAGCGGGGAGGATCGCCGAAGCCGAGGGGATGGACGGCGTGACCCTGCACGCCCGCACCGCGGCTCAGCTCTACGGAGGCCGGGCGCGATGGGAGGCCATCGCCGAACTCCGTTCCAGCCTCGGGATCCCCGTTCTAGGAAACGGCGACGTCTTCGAGGCCGAAGACGCTTTAACGATGATGCGGAACACCGGCGCCGCCGGCGTCGTCATCGGGCGGGGCTGCCTCGGGAGACCCTGGATCTTCCGGGAACTCGAGGCCCTGTTCGCAGGGAGGCGGCCCCCCCCTCCACCGACCGCCGGCGAGATTCGTGAGATCGCTCTCCGCCACGGGGCGCTTCTCGTCTCCTTCTTCGGCCCGAAGATCGGGATCCTCCATCTTCGCAAGCACGCCGCCTGGTACTGCAAGGCCTTCCCGGGGGGCGCGAAGCTGCGGGATGCGCTCGTGCGTGCGAACTCCCTGGAGGAGATCGGAACCCTCCTCGCCCGCCTGTCCGCCGATCTCCCCTATCCACCGCAGGCGGTCCGGGCGCGCCGTTGCAAGGGATCCGGCACGCAGAGGGTCTCGCTGCCGGAAGGCTGGCTCGAAAGCCGGGATTGAGCCTGAGAGGCTTCCTCCGGTTCTCAACCCACGCGGAATTTGCCGGACTTCTTGATCTTGTTCTTGATCACCCGGCGGCCGCCGTGGGTCTTAGAGCGGGTCCGGAAGCCGACCTTCTTCAGGCGCTTCAGCTTGGATCTGCGGATCTTGACCTTCATCCTTCGTCCTCGGCGGTCCGGTCCGGGCCGGGAGAGGCCCGAAAAAGGGGGAGATTCTAGGATCTTCCCCCTCCGCGTCAAGGATTCGGGGTTCTACCGCCTCAGCCCCGCGGTAGATCGTCCTCCCCGGCCCGCCGAATCCTGAGGGAGTTCGTCGCCCCGCTGACCTGGACTTGACCCGAGATGTAGACCACGAGATCTCCGGGCCGGACATGGTGCAGCTCGAGGAGTTTGCGTTCGGCCCAGCGGACCAGGGTCCCGACGGAACGGGCCTTTCGTATCGGGAGTGGATGCACCCCCCAGTTCAGGCAGAGCCGCCGGAGGGTCGAGGGATGAGGGGTGAAGGCGAAGAGGCGCTCCGAGATCCGCTCCCGGGCGAGGAGCCGGGCGGTCCTACCGGATTCGGTGAAGACGACGAGGGCTCGCGCGCCGCAGAACTCGGCCGCTCGGGCGGCGGAGGCGACGACCGCCTCGCCGACAGGCATCGGAAGTTCCCCCTCGGGGACTCTGCGGCGTGACGGATTCACGCCCCGGCGGAAGATCTCCCGCTCGGTCGCACGGAGGATCCTGCCCATCGTACGGACCGCCCGGAGGGGATGGGCCCCGGCGGCCGTCTCGGCCGAAAGCATGACCGCGGAAGTCCCGTCGTAGATCGCGTTCGCGACATCGGAAGCCTCGGCACGGGTCGGCCTGGGATTCTCGACCATCGACTCGAGCATCTGGGTCGCCGTGATGACCGGCTTTCCCGCCTTGACCGCTCTTCGAATCAGGTCCTTCTGCACGGCTGGGACGGCCGCGGGCCCGATCTCCACGCCGAGGTCCCCTCTCGCGACCATAATCCCGTCGGCCTCTTCGAGGATCTCGTCCAGGACCTTGAGGGCCTCGGGGCGCTCGATCTTGGCGATGACCCAGGTGTCCTTCCCCCGTTTGCGGATCCTACGCTTCAACTCCCGGAGGTCCTCGGGCTTCCGGACGAAGGAGAGGGCGCAGAAATCGACGTTCTGCTCGAGGGCGAACTCGAGATCCCGGAGATCCTTCGGAGTGAGACTCGGCGCCTTCACCTCGGTCCCGGGGAGATTGATCCCCTTGTGAGCGCGGAGCAGCCCCCCGTACTTGACGACCGTACGGACCGTGTCGCCCTGGACCTCGAGGACCCTAAGTTCGAGGCTTCCGTCATCGATCAGGAGACGGCTTCCCCGCCTCACGTCCTTGGGGAGGCCTTCGTAGCTGCAACCGACCCTCCCTGGCCCTCCGACGAAGTCCTTCCGGCAAACGAGTTCGATCCGATCCCCACGTTCCAGGAAGAAGGAGTTCCCCTCCCGGAAGGCTCCGATCCGGATCTTGGGCCCCTGAAGGTCGACGAGAATCGCCGCCGGCCGGCTCTCCTTCTGCATGATCCTGCGAATCGCCCCGATCGTCCGGGCGTGCTCATCCAGGGTCCCGTGTGCCATGTTCAGCCGGAAGACGTCGACCCCGGCGACGAAGAGGCGCTGGATCATGCTCCGGCTCGTGCTGGCCGGGCCCAGTGTCGCGACGATCTTCGTCCGCGTGGTCTGCTTCCGCAGCGAACCCTGGGATGCGGGTTTGCTCATGACACGGAACCATAGCAGCCGGGCGAGGAGGAATCCGGCGCCGGGAGGATCCTCATTTCCCCTTCTTCGAGCGGGACTTGAACCAGGCCCGCCATTTCGCGACATAGGCCTTTCGCCTGGATGCGGTTCCTTCCGGATCGAAGGGGAGCTTGGCCCCTGTCAATTCGCGGAGGCTCTGGTAGGCCGCATCGCGAACGACGCTCTCTTCGTCTTCCAGCCCGTCGATCAGGGCCGGTACGGCAGCATTCGATTTCAACGCGCCGAGTCCCTTCGCGACGTGCCTCCGGACCCAAACGTCCTTGTCCTTCAGGGAGGGAAGGAGATAGGGCACGACCCTTTCGTCACCGGCCTTGAGAATCTCGTCCACGGCCGTCCATCGAACGGCCGCGTCGGGGTCCTCGAGACGGTCGACGAGTCGGAGGAGCTTCTCCGGCAGATCGGGAAGGGGCGCCTCCTTACCGGAGCCCCCCCCGGAGGAGGCGCCCCTCCTTCCGGCCTCCGCGGACGGGATTCCCCGAATCCTCGAAACCCGCCGGAATTCGTCTAGGGAGCGGGAGAGGGTGGCGATTCTCTCCTCGAGTCGTTCGAAGCCCCCGTTCATCGAGGATTCCCCGGCGGCGTGCCGGGCGGCCAGGTCGCGAACGACCTCCTCGAGTTCCCGGAGCTTCCTCAGGGTCCCGTTCTTCCTGCCATCCCCCTTCGAGATCTTCCCCTGGATCAGCGCGACCCCATCCCGGATCTCTCCGAGGACTCCGGGGAAATCAGACTGCAAGGCCCGCACGGTCTGCCCCAGGGCCGAGGTAGAGCGCTCGATCCCGTCGATCCGAACCGCGAGGTCCTCCCTTCCCCTCACGAGTTCGGACATGGCCTCGCGAAGCCCCTTTTCCCGTTCGATCTGTCTACGGTCGAGAAAGAACGAGACTCCGAGCACGGTCACGAAGACGATCAGGAGCCCGAAGAGCAATCCGCCCCGCTCTCCGGGGACTGCGGATTTCCGGGAGGCGGACCCCGGCAGGGAGGCGCAGATCTTCCCCCCGCAGGGGCCGCAGATCTTCTTCCCCTCGAGGTCCAGGGCGAGTCCTTCCAGGAGATCCTTCTGCGGGATCGAGTTGCCGCAGATCCTGCAGAAGATGAGTTCGATTCCCTCGTTCATCGCGCGTCCTCCGGGCCCGGGACGGGGGAGCCCCGGACTCTCAGGATACCGTACGCGACCGGCCGCCCGGAGCCATGGCTCCGGGCGGCCGGTCCTTCCTTGAAGTTCCGCAGATCCTTCGGTTCAACGACCGCCGGGCGCGGCGGGCACGGCCGAGGCCCCGAAGAAGGGGTCCTTCGACTTCGAGGCCCACCAGGCCTTCCATTTCTCGGCTCCCGACTTGCGGAGGCTTTCGTCCTTCGTCAGGTGGTCATAGCCGAAGCGCTTCCCGGTCGCCTGGCGGAGGGCCTCGATGCAGAGGAAACGGATATGGGTGTGTTCGTCCTCGAGACCGGCGATCAGGGTCGGAACCATCGAGTAATCCCCGAGGCTGAGGAGGCTTCGCGCGATTTCGAGGCGGGTCACCGGGTGGGTCTCTCCAGAATGCTTCCGGAGATAGGGGATCGCCCTCTTGTCCCCGATCATGCCGAGGACCCAGGCCGCGCTGGACCTGACTTTCGGATCCTTGTGGTCGAGTGCCCGGATCAGCGAGGGGATGGCCAACTCCCCCTTCGCCTTGAGCCAGAGCATGTTCTCGAGGAGTTCCTCCCGATGCTGGAAGGGGATCTGCTCAATCCGGTCCTTGATGACGGAGGCGATGATCGGAGCGGGCTCGGCGAACTTCGCCATCTCCGAGGAAGTCGTGGAGGAACAGGCGCTCATCATCTGGAAACCGGCGAAGGCGAAACCCATCACGAAGGCGTGCCGCATCATCGAATCGCTCCTGGGGAGTTCGGGGAACGGATCCGCCGTCCGGCAGGATCCGAAAGGACCTCCCTGCTATCGGATTTTCGGCATGGGTCCTTGAGGGGCCCACCTCGGGACCCCGCCCCCAAAGGACCGGATTCGGGGCCGACGAATGGGAGACGCGGGTCGCCCCCCTCCCGCGAGGCCCTCCTTCCCCTTTCTCGACAAGGACAAATCCGCTCCAGCCCTTGGAAATCAAGGCCTGGCGGCTGGGATTCTTCTTGCGGGAGGGGCAGGATGAGGGCTCAAATCTCCTTCGCCGTCCGGCCGGGCGGTCCGGAAGGGCGGCGAACGACACCAGGAGGGACCTCGATGAACAAGTCCGAACTGATCCAGTGCGTCCAGACGAGTCTGGGCGCCGACTGCTCGAAAGCCCATGCCGAACGTACCGTCAACGCCGTCCTGGACGGGATCGCACTGGGCCTGCAGAAGGACGCCGTCGTCCAGCTCGTGGGCTTTGGCACCTTTGCGGTCAAGGAACGCAAGGCCCGGAAGGGCCGGAACCCCCGCACCGGCGAGGAGATCATGATCAAGGCCTCCAAGTCGGTAGGTTTCAAACCGGGAACGGGCCTCAAGAACAGTCTTTGAGACCCGGTTTCCGGGCGCCTTCCCGGATCGGGAGGGATTCCCGAATCCAGCCCCCCCCCAGGACGAGGTCCCCGCGGTAAAGGACCACGGCCTGGCCGGGGGTCACCGCCTCCTGAGGTTCCTCGAAGCGGAGTTCGGCCCCGCGGTCCTCGGGTTCTCCCTGAAGGCGGGCCCCACGAGCCTCGGAGCGGGCCCGGATCTTGACCTCGACCCTCCTGTCGGGGGGGGGACTCCCGAGCCAGTTCACCGATTCGAGCCGGCAGCCGCCACAGGCCAGGTCAGACCTGCGCCCGAGCACGACTTCCGCCCGTTCCGGCCGGAGGGCGACGACGTAGCGGGCCTCGCCCAAGGCCGGCAAGCCGCGGCGTTGGCCGATCGTGAAGGCCTCGTAGCCCTCGTGGGGCCCGAGATCCTCCCCCTCGAGCGAACGGAAGCGTCCTGGGGTGAGGCGTCCGCGCTCGCGCAGCAGCACCCGGTAATCCCCTTCGGGAACAAAGCAGATCTCCATGCTCTCGGGTTTCGAGGCCGTCGGAAGGCCCGCCTCCCTCGCGAGGGAGCGGACCTCGGCCTTCCGAAGATCCCCGAGAGGGAAGAGAACCCGGGGCAGGCGTTCCCGCTCGATCCCGAACAGGAAGTAACTCTGGTCCTTTTCCAGGTCCCGGGCCCGAAGCAAGCTCCCATCCTTGATGCGGGCATAATGCCCGGTTGCGACCGCCTCGGCTCCGAGCCCGTCCGCGATCCGGAAGAGTTCCCCGAACTTGAAATCCCGGTTGCAGAGGATGCAGGGGTTCGGGGTCCGCCCCTTCCCGTATTCCCTGACGAAGAAGTCGACCAGGCCCTCGAATTCCGCCGCGAAATCGAGGGAATGGAACGGGATCCCGAGGATGTCCGCGACTCGAGCCGCATCCCGCGCATCCGAAAGGCTGCAACAGCCCCTCTGGGCCCACCTCTCCCGGGACAGCATCCGGACGCCGTTGCGCAGAAAGACCCCGAGGACCTCATAGCCCTGCCGCTTCAGGAGAAGGGCGGCGACGCTCGAGTCCACCCCGCCGGACAGGGCGCAGAGGATACGGGTCATCGGAAATCTCCGGGCTTCGAAGGGCGGCCTCATGCATGAAGAAGGACGGAAAGGATCGTGTTCCAGTCCCGAAATGCAAGGGCTGGCCTCTGATCCGGGCATCGTCCCGCCGGATCTCCCCCCCACGCCTCCTGTTCTCCAGGGGCCTCTTCCCGATTTCCCCGGGGCTTCCGCTCTTCCGTGGACGGGGAACTCCGGACCGCTATCCTTTTCCGCCCGGAATCCAACTTTTGACCGAGGAAGTTCATGCTTGTCGTCCCCCTGAAGACCGGCCCCCTGGCCGGATCCACCCTTTTCGTGAGGACCCTGGACCTTCAGGAGGCGGCGAACCCTCCGACCCCCCGCTCGGTGACTCGATTTCGAAGAAGCCAAGGGGAGGCCGGAGGGCCCGGCGGAAAGAACGCGGAAGGGAGCGGTTCGACGTCGACCGGGACGGCGTCTCCGAAGGCCCCCCCCGGCGCCCCCGATCCCCAGCAACAGTGCATGACCTCCCTGCTGATGATGGGGGGATTCTTCGTCCTCCTGTATTTCCTGATGATCCGTCCCCAGAAGAAACAGGAGCAGCAGCGGAAGGCGATGCTGGCGGCCTTGAAGAAAGGGGACCGCGTCGTGACGAACGGGGGGATCCACGCCCAGGTCGTGTCCGTGGACGAGCAGACGGCCGTCCTCAAGTTCGGCAACGATCCCGGCCAGAGATTCACGATCGACAGGGCGGCGATCGGCCGGGTCCGGACGAAGGAGGGGAAGGATCAGGACTGAAGCTGGGCGGACCTCCGGAAGCCCCCCCCGCGGAGGCAGAGGCGGAAGCTCCCGCTCCAACCGCCGACCGCCGAGCCCTCGGACGTGCCGGAGAGGACTACGTAGCGAGCGTTCTCGAAGAACGCGGCTGGACGATTCTCGCCCGGAACGAGCGGTTCGCGGGGGTCGAGATCGACTTGCTCTGCCGCAAGGGGGATCGCCTCCTTGCGGTCGAGGTCAAGACCGCCAGTTTCCCCAGGGTCCCGGACGGCAATTGCAAGCCTCCTCAAGTCCTGAGGTTGCACGCCGCCCTGGCCGCATGCCGGCGCGGCCTCCGTGCCCCACCGGCTCGTTGCGCCCTCGTCCTCGCCTCGGTCCGCCTCGGACCCCGCCCCGGCGATCATTCCCTCCGTTTCTTTTCCCTCCCCCTCCCGGGATCCGCGGCTCCGGAGGCCTACCCCCGGCCTCCCCGCCGCAAGCGAAGGCCTCGCTCCGCCCGATAAAGAACCGGAGTCCTCGGGCCCGCGCCCTCGAATGATCCGCCTCTTCCAACAGTTCATCCCCAAGCGGAAGCTCCTCCTCCTCCTCTCCGAGGGAGTGCTCCTGGCCTCGGTCCTGTACTTCGGAACGAGCGCTCCGGGATTCTCGACCCGCGATATCGGCGAGGCCGATTGGATGGAACGCCTCAAGGGCCTCCTTTCCGCCTTCACCGTGGCCGTCATCTGCCAGGTCAGCCTCTCCTTCAACGACCTCTACGATTGGCGGGTCTCGCAAAACCGCCTCGACCTTCCGAACCGCCTCCTCCATTCGGCCGGCTTCTCCTTCATCACCCTCTCTCTCCTGGTCTTCTTCTTTCCGGGATTGTTCTACTTCCCGGGAATCCCCGATCTCCGGGGTTATACCTGGCGTCTCGTCCTGATCCTCGGTTTCGGGTTCGTCCTCCTCTATTTCTGGCGGATCGGGTTCCATTGGTTTTTCTACAAGTGGGGATTCGGAGAGCGCCTCCTGATCCTCGGAACGGGAAACCAGGCCCTGAACCTGGCGGCCGAGATCCGCGACCGACCGGAGACCGGATTCGAGATCGTCGGAGTCCTGGGGAGCCGTCCCCCGGAAGGCGGCGCGGCTTCTCTTCCGGTCCCGTATCTCGGCAAACCCGAAAGACTTCCCGCCCTCGCCGAGGAGCATCGCGTCAGCCGGGTCATCGTGGCGCTCGCCGACCGCCGGGGGAATCTTCCAATCGAAGCCCTTCTCGCCTGCCGTCTCGCCGGAATCCGCGTCGAAGAACGGGAATCCATCTATGAGCGCATCCACGGGAAACTCAGCATCGACAGCCTCCGGCCGAGCTATCTGATCTTCTCCCCGGGCTTCCGGAAGTCCCGTTTGCAGATGGGCATAAAGCGCCTTCTGGATGTCCTCCTCTCCGCGACCGGCCTTGTCGTGTCCTCTCCCCTCTCGGTCCTGATCGCGATCGCGATCCGCCTCGATTCGCCTGGCCCCGTCCTCTTCCGGCAGTCCCGCATCGGTCAGGACTGGAGGGAGTTCGTCCTACTCAAGTTCCGGACGATGCGGCATGACGCCGAGGAGGATACGGGTCCGGTATGGGCGACCCGCCGGGACGACAGGATCACGAGAGTCGGCCGCTTCCTGCGGAGGACCCGACTCGACGAGATCCCCCAGATGTGGAACATCCTGATCGGCCAGATGTCCTTCGTCGGTCCCCGGCCCGAACGTCGCTTTTTCGTCGAACGCCTCCGAAAGGAGATCCCCTACTACCTCGAACGCCTCTCGATTCGTCCGGGCCTGACGGGCTGGGCGCAGATCAACTTCCCGTATGGAGCGAGCATCGAGGACGCCCGCCAGAAGCTCATGTACGACCTCTATTACATCAAGAACATGAGTCTTCTCTTCGACCTCACGATCCTCCTGCGGACGATCAAGGTGCTGCTTCTCCGGCGGGGAGCCCGCTGAAAAACCCTCAGTCCCCGGTCTTCCAGGATGTCTCCTTCTCGAGCAGGGTCCTGGCGTAGCGGCGCAGGGCATCCGGAGGACACAGGTGTATCTGTGCGTAGAGGTTTCGGTCCGGGCGGTAGGCCCCCGGGGCCCGGTCCTCTTTCCAAAGGCGGAGAATCCCCCGCAGGATCCGCCGATATCCCCTCGCGTGAGGAGTCTCCCTCCCCCCCGCATCCTCGGCGACGAAACTGGCCATCTCCGCGAGAATCAAGCGGGGCGAGGGTCCGAAGGCCAGGGCTGCGCACTCCGCGCGGGCTTCGAGATTGGCCATCAGGTTTCTCCGGGAGAGACCGGAGTCGAGGTAGAGACGAAGCGCAGGGACGGGATTGAACCCGAGCGGAAGGAGGTGGTGGGAATCGACGAGATGGGCCAGCTCGTGCGTTCGAAGCCCTGCCAGAAGCAGCTTCCAGCGATCCTTGGGATCTCTCGTCTCCCGCAAGGCGAGCAGACGGATCCGCCGATGCACCTGCCCGCCGTGGTTCAGGTCCAGGGGATCCACGAGGGGAAAGGGCTGCTTGAGGAGGCGGCCGGCTCGTTTCCGATCCTGCTCCCACTCCTTCCCGGCGATGAAACCCGCGGTCTTCCGGATCATCCGCAAGTCGAGGAGGTAGTGGTTCCAGAGGGCCAGCCCCAAGCTCTTCCCGAAGGGATCCCGGTCCTCGGCGAAGATCTTCTCCTCGAGGACGACCTCCCGGACCTCGCCCCGGAGGGGGAGCCCCGGTCGGGGCTCGACCCGAGAGACGGCGAGAAGCCGGCCGAGAAGAAGCCCGGGACGGTGCCCCCCGGTGAAGGAACCGGCAAGGAGATGCCGTCCATACCTTCGGAGGTATGCCGGAAGGCCGGGCCCGAAGGGATCCACGAGTTCCCCGAGAAGGGGGAAGGAGATCCTGCGGACCCTCCCCACGACATCCGTTCCGAGGATGCGCCGGGAAAGCTCGCGGATTCCGTCCAGGATCCGGTCCAGATCCCCGAACCTCGAATCCTTGCCCCGACCGGCCTCGCGGAAGAGCTGGACGAGGGCCTGCTCGAAACGGAGGAATCCATAGGCGTCACTCTCCAAGCTCCGAAGCGGTGTGGAGTTCGGCCATCGCCGGCGGAAACCGCCGGCCAGAGCGAGGGCCTCCTCGACCCATCCGGCCCGGAGAAGGACTTCGAGATCGGAAGCCGCCTGCCTCGGATTCTCCGGTTCCCTCCGGGAGATCGGTCCCTCGAGCAGGGCTCTCAGCCTTCCGGCGATCCCGTTCCTGCCTCGAGGGAGGAGCCCGGGGGGGAGGATCCCCTTCCAGAACCGAATCGCCTCACGGATCCTTCCCTGGGCGGCCAGGAGTCTCGTGACCCTCCGGACGGGACCGAAGGGACGCCCCAAGACCTCCCGGTCCGCACCCGCGTCGGCGGAGACGGCCCGGACCCGCCACCAGCGGAGCGCCTGTTCGGGCTGCCCCTCGGCCATCGCCATGGGGGGAAGCCAGGCCCCGATCGGAAGCCGGAGGAGCCTCTCGGCGAGGGAAGGGTCCTGGAGAAGCTCGTGATAGAGCAAGCCTCGGGAAGCGGGGGAAAAAAGGATCTCCCGGAGACGGGAACGGAGCTCGGGGACCTCGGGGGCGTCACGGAGCCCGCGTAGGAGATCCTCGAGACTTCCAGGGTTCCCGAGTGCGATCAGGACCGACCACAGGCCCCCGGTCGGGGTTCGACTTCGGATCTCCTTCCAACGGGCCAGGAACGGGGCGGGACGGACGAGCCCCGCCAAGCGATAGGCCATGAGTTCGACCTCGGGCATCTCCGGCATCTCCCGCCGAAGCCGGCGGTAGATGCTCCGGGCTCGGGTGCGCTTTCCCTCCTGCGCCGCGACCCATCCGAGTCCGTAGAGGATCCAGGGGTCTCCGGAGAAGGAACGGGCTGCGCCCTCGAGAAAGGCCTTCTTGGTCGACAGGTCGGCGAACAAGCGGGAACGGAGATAGATCGGTTCGGGCCGGGAAGGATGCGCGTCGCGGAGGGCTTCGTTCTCGGCCCAGGCCTCCCCCGCCAAACCGAGACGAAGCTGCACGTCCTGGCGCAGCCGCCAGACCTCGACCCAGAACGGGTGGTCCCGGGTGAGGACCCCGGTCTCCCGATAGACGCCGTCGAGGTCCCCGGCGCGGAACCTCCGACGCAGGTCGAGGACCCGGCCTCGATGCGCGAGGGCCCAGGCGGCGTCCCATCCGCCGGGACCCACACGGACGGGTCGTGGACCCTGGACCTCGCTCCGGCAAGCGAAAGCGCCGAGCAGGAGCCCGAGCCACAAGCCGCCCCGTCCCGCCGCGTTCATGCCTCCGTTCCCCCCTCGAGGCTCGGAGTCTTCGTGAATCCCGTGATTGCGAGATCCGCTCCGAAGCGCCGGACTCGGATCTCTTCGAGGGGTACGGCTTCCGCGGGGGTGCGAACCCCCGTTCCTCCCATCGGTCCCGGGGCCTTCCCGCCCCCGAACAGGATCGGCGCCTGGAAGGCCGTGACCTGATCGAGAAACGCCCGATCCATGAAGGCTCCGAGGAGACGGGGGCCTCCCTCGACGAGGAGGGAGCGGATTCCGCGAGACCGCAGGGCGCGGCACGCGAGGTCGAGACGGGGACGCCCGTCCTCCGCGGGAGGGACGGCGAGGAGTTCGGCTCCGAGGTCCTCCAGGACCTTTCCCCTTCCGGAATCGAGCCCTTCCCCGTGGACCAGGAGGACGCTTCCCCGGTCCAGGCTTCGGATCAACGAAGAAGTCCCGGGGGTCCGAAGATCGGAATCGAAGACGATGCGGAGCGGGGTCCGGCCGGGAACCTCCCGTACCGTCAGGAGCGGGTCGTCCCGGAGGACCGTTCCGATCCCGACGGCGACGGCGTCCACCGCGGCGCGCAGGCGGTGGGCCTCTCGCCGGGCCTCGGGCCCGGTGATCCACTTCGAGACCCCTTCTCGCGTCGCGGCCTTGCCGTCTAGGGTCATCGCCCATTTACCGTGGATCCACGGGCGATCGAGGGAGAGGGCGATCCGGAACCTTTCGAGCAGATTCCGGGTCTCGTCCTGGGGAAAGGGGCCCAGGACTTCGACTTCCTTTTCCCGAAGGATCCGGATCCCCGCCCCTTGGTGGCGTGGATCGGGATCGATCTCCCCGAGGATGACGCGCCGGATTCCTGCGGCCACGAGCAGGGATGTGCAGGGATGGCGTTTCTTCTCCATCCCCTCCGAGGCGCAAGGCTCGAGGGTCACGACGAGGGTATCCGGACGACCGCCCTTGTTCCGGGCGTCCTCGAGGGCGGCTTCCTCGGCATGCGGCCCGCCGTAGCGTTCGTGCCATCCCATCCCGACGATCTTTCCCTCCTCGAGGGCGAGTGCTCCGACCCTGGGGTTCGGTTCTACCCGCCCCGCCCCCCGGGCGGCAAGTTCTGCGGCGCGGCGAAGCAGCGCCTTCCATTCCCCGCAACTCCCGCAGGTCTCTTCCGCTGCGTTTCCGGTCATCCGCCGCACCGGGCCCGGGTCCCGCCCGGAACCTCGCAGAGTTCGCCGACCAGGCTGTAGGGATTCGCTTCGAGAATTCGCACCTTGACATAGGTGTCGGCCAAAGGCTCTCCATCGATCGGGAAATGCACGAGCCGATTCCTCGCGGTCCGCCCGGTCCACCGGTCGGAGCGGCTGCGGCTGATTCCGAGAACCAGGACTTCGAGAGTCGTTCCTACGAGGGCCCGGTTCTTTCCGAGGGAAATCCTCTCCTGCCGGTCCAGGAGATCCCGGTTTCGTCGTTTCTTGGTCTCCTCCGGCACATCGTCCTCGAGCAGATCCCCGCTCACCGTCCCCTTCCTCGGGGAATACTTGAAGACGAAGGACTGGGAGAACCCGACCTCCTCGAGAAGGCGCACGGAATCTTCGTGGTCCTCCTCCGTTTCCCCGGGAAACCCGACGATCCAGTCGGAGGCGAACTCCATGTCGGGAATCAAGCTCCTGAGATCCCGAATCCTCGCGAGGTACTTCTCCCTCGTATAGCCTCTCTTCATCCCCCGAAGGATCCGATCGCTCCCCGACTGCGCGGGAAGGTGGAAATAGCGGGACAATTTGGGGAGGGCGGCCATCGTCTCCATCAATCGGGAATCCAGGAAGGAAGGATGCGAGGTGATGAAGGAGAGCCGCCTGAGCCCAGGAACACCGTGAACCTCCCTCAGGAGTTTTGCGAAATCCGTACCCCGTTCCAGGTCGTGCCCGTAGGCGTTGACGGTCTGCCCGAGCAGGGTCAACTCGGTCACCCCGTCCGCGCAGAGCCGCGCGGCCTCGGCGAGGATCTGGTCCAGCGGCCGACTCACCTCCGGTCCCCTCGTCGAGGGGACGATGCAATAAGTGCAGGGCATATTGCAGCCGCGGATCACGTTGACGAAGGCCTGGGCACGGTTAGGACGGAGTTCGACCCTTCGAAGGATGCGATCCCCCCCGTCCCCCTCGCCGGTCGCGATCACCGCCTCGCGGCGAGCCAGGACCTCCCGGACGAGGGAGTCGATTCGCCCGAACTCCCGGGTTCCGACGACGAGGTCGACATGCGGAATCCGGGAGCGGAGCGCGGCCCGATGTTCCTGGGCCATGCATCCGAGCACGCCGATTACCAGACCGGGATTCCTGCGTTTCCTGGCCTTCAAACTCAACAGACGCCCGAAGACCCTGTCCTCCGCATGTTCTCGGACGGCGCAGGTGTTGAACAGGATGATCTCCGCCTCCTCCTCGCTCCGCGCAGCGGCGAAACCGGCATCCACCAGACGACTGGCGACGAGTTCCCCGTCGACCTTGTTCATCTGGCATCCGTAGCTCTGGAGGAAAAACTTTCGCGTACGTGGCATCGGCGCGGAGGATATGGTTTTCGGAAGGACCGCTACCGACCCCTCGGCCGGTCTCGCGGATCGAACATCATAGCCGCCGCTCCTCGCGCTTCCCGCCCGCTTTCCTCGGTCTCCACATGGTCAAAGGGTTCCTCCTCCTCTCCATCGCGCTCTTCCCCCTCGCGCTTCCCCCGTCCTTCCAGGAGCAGGGGGTTCAGGAACCCAAGACTCCCCCCATCGCCAGGAAGGGCGGATTCCTCGACGATCCCGCGGCCTGCGCGGATTGCCACCTCGAGGCGCTGGAGGGATTCGAAAAGGGCCCCCACTCGCGCATCCTCGAAACGAGGGGGCTCCATGGATGCGAGGGTTGCCACGGCCCCGGGGAGGATCACGCCGACGAACAGGAACCCTCGCAGATCACCCTTCCCCGAAAACTCGACATCCGCTCCCTGGAGCGCCTTTGCGCGGGCTGCCACGATCGACAGATCCGAGAGCATGGTGGGCCCTGGTCCGATCTACGCCGCGCGGGGAAGCGCTGCACCGACTGCCACCGCCTCCACGATCCCCGCCCCCGCCGCCCGGGAGAGGCCTTTCCCTCCCGCGAGGTCCAGGCCGAGGCCGCCCGGCCCGTCGGTCCCGAGACTTGCCTCTCCTGCCATGTCTCCAAGAAGGAGAACCTGGAGAAAGGTCCTCATCGGAGCCTTCTCCGGTCGGATGCGGATCGGAGGGATGGGGTGCGGGCCTGTGAAGCCTGCCACGGCCCGGGTTCCCGCCACGTCGCCCAGGAGGGGGCGCGGGGAGGGATCACGAGACCGGACGAGGCCCTGGACGGCGTCCGGACCTGCCGTTCCTGTCACGCGGATCTCGACGCCCGGGCCTTCCACTGGAAGGGGGAGGAGGCGCCCCTTCTCGGTTCGCCCGCCGGGACTCTCCGCTGCACGGATTGCCACGCCGTCCATCGCTCCAGCATCGAAGTCGATTCCCGAGCCCCGAACCGGACCTGTCTTTCCTGCCACGCTCCCGCCTTCGAGATCCTCGGGAAAAGCGTCCACCGGGATCTGGCGCGCCTCGACCACCCCCGCGGCTGTCTAGGCTGCCATCCGGGGGGCCTGAGGCATGCCCGCGCAGGGGGGGCCGAACCGGTCTCGACCCTCCGCGGCCGCGCGAAGGTCGGGGAGGCCGCCTGCCTCCGTTGCCACGAACGGGAAGGGAGAGCCCGCGGGCATCGTGATTCGATCCACGGGAAGGCGGAGGTCTCGTGCCTCGGCTGCCACGAGCCCGCGCCGGAAGAGGGAAGGACCTCCACCGCCGCGCGGGTCGATCGGCGTTGTCGATCCTGCCACCCCGGCGTCGCGGGGGACTTCCGCAGGATCCACCGCCACCCCTTGGGCGAACCGGGTTTCCACTGCAGCAGTTGCCATCCCCCCCACGAGATCCTCCCCGCTTCCCCGGTATCCCCTCGGCGGAATCTCGAACTCTGCATCCGCTGCCACCGGGAGCAACGGGGCCCCTTCGTGTTTCCCCACCGGGCCATGGAAGGAGAGGGATGCCTCGCCTGCCACCGGCCCCACGGAAGTACGAATCCGCTCCTCCTGCGCACGCGCCGCGCGCGGGACCTCTGCCTCGCTTGCCACGCCGATCTTCCGTCCTTCCACGACCAATCGCCGGGATCCAAATTCCGGAACTGCTTGACCTGCCACGTCAAGGTGCATGGAAGCCAGCGACACCGGTATTTCTTCCGTTGAGGGCCCCGGGATGCGCCTCCTCCGGAATCCGTTCTCCTGGGCCCTTCTCCCGATCCTCCTCTCCCCGGTCGGGAGTCCGACCCTGGGCGCACAGCGGAAGTCCCTTCCGCACTCCCGGCCCGTCCTGGCCTGCGGGATCTGCCACCCCGGCCAGCGGTCCTCCCTCGGCCGCTCGCTGCATCGCGGTCTCTCCGACCGAGGGGACGAGGCCTGTCTCCTCTGCCACCGGGGCGCCTTGCCCCACCAGTCGGACCGGGCCCTCCGCCCGCGCCCTCCCTCGACCTCCTGCGCGAGCTGTCACCCCAAGATTCCGACCTCCCCCTTTCCCCGCGCGGGCGCCGCGGCCCACCCGACCCGTTCGGAATCCCGCCGGCTCGCGAAGATCCGGAGGGTCGATCGCCTCCTCGCCGGCCGGCATGCGGAACCGGCCGACCTGGAGGACGGAGGATCGAGCGCGGATCGATCGGGCTTCGAGGTCCACGGACTCCTGCGGGCGGGGCTTCGTCTCCTCGCGGTCGACGGGGACCGGCGCCGCTTCGACCAGGACATCGGCCTGGATCAGGGGCTTCGGCTTCTCGAGACGAGGGTCCGGGCCGTCCGCGGCGGGGACCTCTTTGCGAGAGCGGAGGCGCGGGGCCTCGAGGACCGGAATTTCCGGGCGGAAGCGGAAAGCGGGCCCGCCCTCTCCCCCGCCCTGACCCTCGACGGGCGCTTCCAGCGCCGTGCCTGGGTGTTCGCGGGACGTGGGGACGAACACGGTTTCGACCATGAACGGACGCAGACCGAGACGGGGGTCCGGCTCGGTTCCGAGCGGAAGGACGGAGTCCGCTTCCTGTGGACCCGTGGAACGCGCAGGGGAAGGAGGATCGGTTCGAGCATCGTGGACCCGGGCGCCGCCCCCCTCGATACCGCCGGCAGTATCCCGGTCGACCTGGTCGGGGAGTACAGCCGTCTCGCGGTCGAGGGGGAACACCCTTTCGGCAATGCCGCCCTCCGTTACGAGATCGACTGGTCCGAGGAACGGGAACGAGAGGATTTCCTTCTCGATCGCCCCCTTTCGGGGGTACCCGGGGCCCGCCGGTGGGAAACGAGCCGGTCGACCGCCTCCTTCCGGGGGCCGTCCACCCTTCTCGCCCTGGATTTCGACGGGGGCTTGAGGACCAGCCTCTTCTTCCGGGGTTCCTACCTCGAGCAACGCGCGGTCGAACGGGGCGTCCTCCAGAGCGACGACGGGAGCCCCTTCACGAAGGAACTCCTCGCCCTCGGCGGCGGAAGGAGACGTCGCTTCGCGGCGGGTTTCCGGACTTCCGTGGACCTGGATTCCCGGACCCGACTCGCCCTTGAAGGGACGATCCGGAGCCATTTCGAGGATCTCCGATTCCGGAAATGGGAGACGACGCGCCGGACCTCTCCCCCATCGTCCTCGGTCGCCTTCGAAGTCCTGGACCTCCCGACCCGACGGAGGGAACGGGAGGGGGGCTTCCTCCTCAATCGCGAACTCTTCTCCTGGCTCGAACTCGAGATCCGCTATCGGTATCTGCGCCAGGTCCTCTCCGTCCCCGACCTCGAGGCCACCGACACGGATTTCCGGGCCGGGGGCCTCGAGCGACACGGGCCGGGGATCTCCCTCGTGCTCCTTCCCTCGCGAAAAGAACGGATCCTGCTCGAATGGGAAGCCCTGGATTCCGCGGGCATTCGTCCGACAGAAACGGAGGCCGTCCGCGGAAACATCCTGCGCGCCCGCTACAGGAAGTTCGCGGGAGGAGGATGGACGCTCCTTCTCTCGAGCCTCCTCGAGCGTTTCCGGAACCCCGTCCTCGATTCCGAACGGGACCGGGAACGCCTGGCCGCCTCGACGAGGATCGAGACCTCGAAGAGGGGGGCCTTTACCTTCACCGGTTCCTACGAGCGGATCGCCTCGACCACCCTCAGCGTCTTCTTTCTCGGGAGCAACCGGCTTCCGGTCCGGGTCGGCTATCGGGGGCGCACGCTGAGCGGCGAACTCGCCTACGAGCGGGACCTGGGGGAAGGGTTCACGACCTCGACCACGATCCTCCTGGATTCGACCCGCGGGAGCCTGAACGCGAGACGGCTGGAGTTCGGGGAGGATCTCAGAGTCGCCCTGGATGAACGCCGCGGTCTCGGGCTCCGCGCCGCCTGGGCCAGGGTCGTCGAGGCGGACGACGCCCTCAGGGAATCCTGGCAGGCGCGCTGGGTTCTGCTCTACGGGTCCTGGCGCTTCTGAAGGAACCCGGACGGGCCGGCCGTCCTTGCGCCGGCCCCCGCAGCCTCCGGCCCGCCCGGAGCGGGCGGATTCAGCCCCGGATCTTCGTCCGGGAAAGCGTCTTCCAGGCGCGTCCGAGCTCGACGATCGGCGCCATCGTCGAATGGAACTCGTCCCCCCGTCTCCGGAAGAGGATCGACAGGACCCGATCCTCGATCCAGCTCGAGCGGCCGACCTTGTAGAGCCGGCTCGCAAGGCCCGAGACCCGGATCTCGATCGTGTTCGAGATCCTCGACAACCGGGGAAAGACGAGAACGAGATCCAGGCTCTCTCCGTCGGCGATCTCCTTCGGAGCGACGAGGAGATTCGTGAGTTTCCGCTTCTCGCGGACCGAGATCTTTTCGACGATCTCGGGATAGAGACCCGCGAGGGAACGAGGATGCTTGTGGTCCTGCGGAGTCAGGGCCTCGGCCATCGGGCTCAGCCTTTGGCTCTTCCCGGTCCTGTTCGTGACCTTGAGGGTCAGGTACCAGAACGTGCGGTAGGTGTCCCGCGAGGCACCCTCCCGAACGGCAATCGGCTTCAACATCCCGTTCTCGACCTCGAGGTTCCAGCGGCGGGCCGCCGGATCCTGCGGAGCCAGAAACAGGGCGGGGAGAAGGAGAACCGGAAGGGTCCAGTGGCGGTTGCGCTTCATCTCGTTCGGACCGGGTTGAGGGTCAGGTCGCAGGGGCACGGCGACGGAATCGGAAAAGTATACCCGAGAAGGCGGACCCTGGCGAAGAAGGTGAGTGAGGCCTCCCCAAAAAAACTGCTCACCGCCGGGCGCGTCCCGAAGGCCGCGCTCCCGGGGCCGGGAGGGACCGGGAGCGCCCGCCCTCGTCCGGGAACCCTCGGCCTCACTGGCCGGTCGTCATCTTTTGCAGGAGGGGATGGGGGGAGTCCGGTCCGACCGGGAAGACGAAGTCCTCGTCCTCCGTGTCGTACCATTCCTTCAAGTCCTCGTCCGGAAGGAGGATCTTGACGGTGCCGTCCCCCATGAGGACGTTGATGACCCCGCTCAGGTGGTTCCGCTGCCCTTCGTTGTCGTCACAGATCCACGGGGTCTTCCCGCTGTCCATGCGGCGTTTCTTGGCGATGACCGCGTAGTCGGTGTCCCGCGAGGAGAAATCCTCCTTCGTCCTCCAGAGTTCCTCGATCGGGATCTCCTCGACGGCATCGCGATCCTCGCTCTTGACGGCGGGGCAGAAGAAGCGGTCCCGGTTCTTCGCGGTGTGTTCGACGGCCCCGGTCCCCCAGAGAGCCCAGAGCATGTGGATGCCGGATTCCTTCGGCAGACGCCCCCTGTGACGACTCGAATAGGTCTGAAAGGACTGGTAGAACCATGTCAGGTTCGCCTGGCAGGCGAACTCGTCCGCTCTCTGCCGCGATTGGACGATGTTGGGGATCAGGACCACCATCAGGATGCTCAGGATCCCGATGACGACGAGCAATTCGATCAAGGTGAAGCCGGACGAGCGGCGCATGTCATCCTCCATGCGTGGGGCGTCTCCGAAGGCCCCGGAAAATCCGGCCCGCGGGCGAGGCCGGATTTTTAGGATACTCCTTTCACTCGGCCCCGGAAAGCAGCGGTTCGAACAGCCCGCCTCCGGAGGCCTCGAACCCGGCGCACCCGAGATCCCTCAATATCTGTAATAGTCGGGCTTGTAGGGACCCTCGATCGGGATGCCGAGATACTCCGCCTGCTTCGGGCTCAACCTGGTCAGCTTCACCCCGAGCTTCGCGAGATGGAGCCGTGCGACTTCCTCGTCCAGGTGCTTGGGAAGGGTGTGGACCCCGATCTCGTAATTTTCGGGATGCTTCCAGAGCTCGATCTGGGCGAGAACCTGGTTCGTGAAGGAATTGCTCATGACGAAGGAGGGGTGTCCCGTCGCGCAACCCAGATTCACGAGCCGGCCCTCGGCCAGGAGGATGATACTGTGTCCGTCGGGGAAGGTGTATCTGTCGACCTGGGGCTTGATCTCGACCTTCCGGATGTCCCTCCGGTTTTCGAGATAGGCGACGTCGATCTCGATGTCAAAATGTCCGATGTTGCAGACGATGGCCTCGTCCTTCATGGCCTCCATGTGTTCGCCGCGGATCACGTCGCAACAGCCCGTCGTCGTCACGAAGATGTCGCCGATCTTCACCGCCTCTTCCATCGTGACGACTTCATAGCCCTCCATCGCGGCCTGGAGGGCGCAAATCGGATCGATCTCGGTGATCAGGACCCTGGCACCGAAGCCCCGCATGGATTGCGCGCAACCCTTTCCGACGTCACCGTAGCCCGCGACGACCACAACCTTCCCGGCGACCATGATGTCGGTCGCCCGCTTGATTCCATCGGCCAGGGACTCCCGGCACCCGTAGAGGTTGTCGAACTTCGATTTCGTGACGGAATCGTTGACGTTGATGGCGGGAACCCGGAGCGTGCCCGCCTTCATCATTGCGTGGAGGTTGTGCACTCCGGTCGTCGTCTCCTCGGAGAGCCCGCGGATCCCGGACAGGAGTTCGGGGTGCCGCTCATGGACGATCCGGGTCAGGTCCCCGCCGTCGTCGAGGATGAGATTCAGGGGGGTTCCGTCCGCGAAGACGAGGGTCTGTTCGATGCACCACTCGTATTCCTCCTCGGTCTCCCCCTTCCAGGCGTAGACGGGAATCCCCGCCTTCGCGATCGCCGCAGCCGCGTGGTCCTGGGTCGAAAAGATGTTGCAGGAGGACCACTGGACCTCCGCCCCCAGCTCGACGAGGGTTTCGATCAGAACCGCGGTCTGGATCGTCATATGGAGGCAGCCCGCGATTCGGGCCCCCTTCAAGGGCTTGTCGGCCCCGTACTTAGCCCGGATGGCCATGAGGCCGGGCATCTCCTTCTCCGCCAAACCGATCTCCTTCCGGCCCCATTCGGCCAAGGAAAGGTCGGCGACCTTGAAGGCGGGCTTCTTTCCTGTCTCCACCATCGGAATCTTCTCCTTGCGTTGCCTATGCGGCTCCGGGTCTTTCATCGTTTTATCGCGATGAAACGATAAAGGGTAGGGCCTTGCAGGATCCGCCGCAAGACCCCGGTCCAGGGTAATCGAGGGTGAGGCCGCAGCCCCCCGCCATGTCTCCCGGCCGCCAGGAGAGTCGCGGGGGCCTTGACCTCAGCCCTTCGCCAGTCGTTTCAGCTCGTCGACACGGTCGAGGCGTTCCCAGGTGAAGCCCTCCTCCTCCCGCCCGAAATGCCCGTAGGACGCGGTCCTCTCGAAGACCGGACGCCTCAGTTCGAGAGCCTCGATGATGGCCCGGGGTCGAAGATCGAAGACCTCCCGGATCAGGGACTCCAGCTCGGAATCCGGAACCTTCCCGGTCCCGAAGCTGTCGACGAGAATCGATGTCGGTTCCGCGACGCCGATCGCGTAGCTGACCTGGACCTCGGCCCGATCCGCCAACTCCGCGGCGACGAGGTTCTTCGCGACCCAGCGGGCGGCGTAGGCCGCGGAACGGTCCACCTTGCTCGGGTCCTTCCCCGAGAAGGCCCCTCCTCCGTGCCGGCCCATCCCCCCGTAGGTGTCGACGATGATCTTCCGGCCCGTCAAACCGCAATCCCCGTGGGGTCCGCCGATCACGAAGCGTCCCGTGGGGTTGATGTGGAAACGCGTCTCCCCGGTCAGCATCGAGGACGGGAGCACGGATTCGACGACCCGGCGGATCTCGGTATGGAGCGTTTCATTGGACACATCCTCGGAATGCTGTGTCGATACGACGACCGTTTCCACCCTGACGGGACGCATCCCTTCGTCATAGAGAACGGACAGCTGGGATTTGGCGTCCGGCCGCAGCCAGGGAAGCCTCCCGTCCCTTCTCCGCGCATCGAGAGCCTCGAGGATCCTGTGGGAATAGTGGATCGGGAAGGGCATCAGGCAATCCGTCTCCCGGCAGGCATAGCCGAACATCAATCCCTGGTCACCGGCCCCCTGCTCGTGGGATTCCGAATGGTCGACTCCCATGCTGATGTCGGGAGACTGGCTGTGGATGCGCACCGCGACCTCGCAGCTCGAATGGTCGAACATCAGTTCGGGATCGTCGTATCCGATCCTTTCGATCGTCCGCCGTGCGATCTTCTCGAAGTCTACTTCGGCCTTCGTCGTGATCTCCCCGGCGACACAGACGTAGTTGGTCGTCGTCAGGGTCTCGCAGGCGACCCGACTGGCGGGATCCTGGGAGAGACAGGCGTCCAGGATCGCGTCGGAGATCTGGTCGCAGATCTTGTCGGGGTGGCCGGCGCTGACGGATTCGCTCGTGAAGACTCTCGGTTCGGTTGCCATGCTTGCCTCGGAAGGAAGTGCGGAGCTTCGATGCTTTCGGGCCCGGAGCCGACGGATCCCGTGGAGCCACCGTTTTCTAAGAAAAGAGGGCCCCCCCGGGCCGCGGGCCGGATTCTCTTTCGGCCCGAAGGCGGGCCGATCCTTTCTCCGGATCCGGGAAAGGCGGGGAATATATCCCTTGGGGAGGTCCGGGGACACCGGGGCCTTCGTTCTTCCCTTGCCAAGGGTTCTCCCGTCAGGCGGAACCATGGTGGAACCGCCCCGCCGGGAGCCTTCGCCTTCATTCTCCGTAACCATGGACCTTCGGAGATCTATTCCATCCCGCGGGAAGAACCGGATCTTCCTTCCCGCAAATCGCAGGCCCCCTACGCCTGACTCGGAAAAGGGCCATGAAAACTACGACAGTTCCACCGGAGGGTGAAGGGACGATCGTGTTCCTTTCCCTACTCGCCTTGGGCCTCATCGCCCTCCTGATCCTCCTCTGAGGACCCCCTGGCCGCCGGGGGCCCCTTCGCCCCGGCGGAGGATGGGAAGGAGTCTTTCCAAGGTCCTGGCCGTCGCTCCCCGATGACGGCGCAGGACGGATACGCCTCTTTCCGCCATCGCGGAGGCCTCGGAGGGATTCCCGTACAGGAAGAGAAGAGCTTCCTCGAGTTCCCCCTCGTCCCGGACCATCCGCACCCCCTCCCCCTCGAGGAGGAGATCGACATCCACCTGGAAGTTCCAAACATGGGGACCGAAGAGCGTCGGCTTGTGGAGGGCCACGGGTTCGAGCATGTTCTGTCCCCCGTGGTGGACGAAGCTCCCGCCGACGAAGACGAGATCCGCGAGACTATAAGCCCTCGCGAGATCGCCGATCGTATCCAGAAGCAACCATGTTCCCGGCGGCAGGGTTTCCGTTGGTCTCCGTTCCGTCCAACGACGAACCCGGTGTTGCGATCCGCTTCCCGTTTCCTTCCGGAGGACACGTCGCAACCTCCGGAGGATTCCGGGGCTCTTCTCCGGATGCCTGGGAACGAGGATCAAGCGGAACCTCGCCTTCGACCTCCTCTCGAGGGCGAGAGCGGCTCTCGCCAGGGGAAGCTCCTCGCCGGGATGGATCGAACCGCAGACGAGGATGGTTTCTCCCTCGCGGATCCCGAGAACTCTCCAGAACTCGGGATCCGGGGCGGGCGGGTCCGCGGGGATCTCGAGTCCGTCGTACTTGAGGTTTCCGGTGATCAGGATCCGGTCCTCCGCGACTCCGAGCCGTTCGAGGCGGTCCGCGTAGGTCCGGTTCTGCACGCAGAACACGTCGATCCGGTCGAGTTGTGGCAGGAGACGATGAACGAAGCGGTATCCCTTGAAGCTCCTCTCCGAGATCCTCCCGTTCACGACGGCCACGGGGACGCCCCGTTTCTCCGCAGCCAGAAGGATGTTCGGCCAGAGTTCGAGTTCGACGAGGATCAGGCAGATCGGCCGGACGCGATCGAGGCTCCTTCCGGGGAATCCCCCGAAATCCAGGGGGAACAGGAAAACACGATCCTCTCCGAAGATCTTCCTCGCGACCTTCGCCCCGGTGGGAGTCGTTGCGGAGATCCGCACGAGGAGTTCGGGAAACTTCCGCCGGAGGCTCTCCACGAGAGGGACCGCGGCCTTCACCTCTCCGACGCTGACCCCGTGCACCCAGACCACCGGACGCCCCTTCGGGGAGGGGGGGACCCTTCCGGACCGTTGCCCGATCCCCTGCCGGTAGGTCGGGTCGACGAGCATGCGCCAGAAGAGGAGGGGGAGATAGCCCAGCAGCCCGAGGAGAAAGACGAGGTTGTAGAGATGGCGAAGGGCGGCGGACACCGGAGGCCGTGGCCGGACGGACTCCTGCTCTCCTCCTCCTGGGCTCAGGTTCTCGCCCCGTGGCACTTCTTGAACTTCTTCCCGGATCCGCAGGGGCAGGGCTCGTTCCTTCCGACCTTACCGAAATCGGGGGTTGGAACGGGCTCGGAGGGTTCCGGCGGGACCTGTGCCTCACCTGGCCCCCCCTCGATGACCACCTCGGCGCCCTGCTCGAGCGCCTTCATGACCTCGGGGGGAAGCTGTCCCGCAGCGGCCATGGCCTGGATCAAGGCCTGGGCCTCCTGCGGGTCCATATCCCCTCCAACCCCAGGCCCCATCGGCATCGCCCCTGCGAAGGGATCTTGCATCTGGAGATCGTCCAGGCGCAGCTCGACCCGGAAGATCAGGTCGGTCACCTGACGGGAGACGGCCTGCTTGAGAAGTCGGAACTTCTCGAAGCCCTCTTTCTTGTATTCGTTCTTCGGATCCACCTGGGCATACCCACGGAGGCCGATCCCATCTTTGAGATCGTCCATCGCCTTCAGGTGGTCCTTCCATTTCGAATCGATCGCGTCGAGGAGGAGATACTGGGCCAGATCGTCGAAGGCCTCCTCCCCCATCCCCTTCCGCAGCTCGGCGACATCCCGTTCGATCCTCTTCGACAGGGTCTCGAACAGCTCTTCCCGCTCCACGTCCCGGAGATCGGGCGTCTCGGAGTCCGGACCGAACTTGGACTTCCACCATTCCCCGAGGCGGTCCAGGTCCACCGGCTTGTCCTTGTCTCCGGCGACCAGTTCGAGGATCTCCTCGAGTTGGTCGTCGAACATGTCCAGGATCTTGGCTTCGAGGTTCTTCTTCTCGAGCACTTCCTGCCGGACCCCGTAGATGAACTTCCGCTGCTTGTCCATCACCTCGTCGTATTCGAGGAGGTTCTTACGGATATCGAAGTTCCGGGCCTCCACCCGCTTCTGGGCCTTGGCGATCCCCCGGGTGACCATCGGGGCTTCGATGGCCTCTCCGGGTTTCAGGCCTAGCTTCTCCATGACGGTCTTGACCCAATCCCTGGCGAAGATCCGCATCAGGTCGTCGTCGAAGGAGAGGAAGAACCTGGTGGAGCCGGGGTCCCCCTGACGCCCGCAACGCCCGCGCAATTGATTGTCGATCCGCCGGGCCTCGTGCCGTTCGGTTCCGATGATGTGGAGACCGCAGGGCGGGTCGTCCCAGTTCGCATCATCCTCCCACGGGGCCTCGATCCCGGCTTTCTGGAGCCTCGTTCGCGCCCTTTCCCCGTCTACGCACCGCGCATAGTAGCCCCCGGCCCAGGCGTTCCCGTCCGCCTGCTTCTTGAAGCAGGCCCCGCAGTTCCTCGCTTTCTCGGGTCGCTCGCAGCCGATGCAGCACCAGGTCTCGCCCGTCTCCGGATGAAGGCAGGCTTCCCGGATCACCCCTTTCCCGAGTTTGATGTCCGTGCCCCGACCGGCCATGTTCGTCGCGACGACGACGCTCCTGCTCTCCCCGGCCTTCGCGACGATCTGCGCCTCTCTCTCGTGGTGCTTCGCGTTCAGGACCTCGTGGTCGATGTTCTTCTTCCGAAGTTCGCGTGACAGGCGTTCGGACTTTTCGATCGAGGTCGTTCCGATCAGGATCGGCCGGCCCTCGCGGAGCTTTTCCTCGACTTCCCCGACGATCCTCCCGTACTTGTCCTCCTCCCCCAGGAAGATCTGATCGTCCTGGTCCTTCCGGATCAGAGGCTTGTTCGTCGGAATCGAAACGACATCGAGTTCGTAGATCTTCGCGAATTCCGAAGCCTCGGTCATGGCCGTTCCGGTCATCCCCGAGATCTTGTCGAAGAGCCGGAAATAGTTCTGGAAGGTGATCGTCGCCAGGGTCTGGTTCTCCTGGCGGGGTTTGATCCCCTCCTTCGCCTCCACGGCCTGATGGAGGCCGTCGCTCCACCTCCGGCCGGGCATCAGCCGTCCAGTGAATTCGTCGACGATGATGATCTCGTCGTCCTTGACGACGTAATCCTTGTCCCGGGCGTAGATGTGGTGGGCCCTCAGGGATTGCTCGATATGGTGGGGCCAGTCCATGTGCTTGGGGTCGGAATAGAAGGAATCGACTCCGGCCATCTTCTCGGCCTTCTCGATTCCCGGTTCGAGAAGGAGGGCCTGCCTCTCCTTCAACTTCACTTCGAAGTCCTCGCCCTCCCTCAACTGGCGGGCGATCCTGTCCGCCATCATGTACTTGTCGGTGTCCCCCTCGGGAGGACCGGAGATGATGAGCGGCGTCCTCGCCTCGTCGATGAGGATCGAGTCCACCTCGTCGATGATCGCGTAGTGGAGGTTCTTCTGGACCTGGTCCTCCACCCGGATCTTCATGTTGTCCCGGAGATAGTCGAAGCCGAACTCGTTGTTCGTCCCGTAGGTGATGTCGCAGGCGTATTCGGGGTGCCGTTCCTTGGGACTCATCGGCGACTGGATCGCCCCGACCGTGAGGCCGAGGTACTCGTAGACAGGGGCCATCCAGTCCCTGTCGCGCTTGGCCAGATAGTCGTTCACGGTGACGACGTAGACCCCCTTGCCGTCCAATGCGTTCAAGGCCGCGGGAAGGGTCGCGACGAGGGTCTTCCCCTCTCCGGTGACCATTTCCGCGATCATCCCCTGATGGAGGACGATCCCCCCCAGGAGCTGCACGTTGAAATGACGCATCCCGAGGCTGCGTTTCGCGGCGACCCGCGTCATCGCGAACATCTCGGGCAGGGCGTCGTCGAGGGATGCCGATCCGGAACGGACCCTCTCCCTCCACTCGGAGACCTTCGCCCGGATCCCTTCCTGGTCCAGGGCCTCCGCCCAGGACTCCAGGGAATTGATCTTCTCGACGAGGGGGTGGATACGTTCGAGCGTCCTCTCGTTCGCCGACCCGAAAACCTTCTGCAGACCCTTCCCGATCTTCAGGGGGAGGGAGCCGAAATCGATTGCCATGATCTGTTTCTCCTGAACGGTCCGCCGCCACTGGGCCGCGTACGCGGCCCTCTTCCCTTCAACGAACGAGGAGCGGATCGGGAGCGCGGGCCAGAGGGAGGAGATGGCCGCCGTCTCCTCCCGTCGGGCGGCGGAATCCGCGGGTCCGGAATTCGTTCCCGGTCCGTTCCGTCCCCCCGGTCCGTTCCAGGGCCGAGGACCCGGCAGAAGGATGATGGAGGGTGTGCATGCCCCCACGGGGGTTCCGCGGGCTTCCGCTCGGCTCCAGCCCGGTGGGGACCGCCGGACGGCACGAAAGCCGCATGAGAGAGGCGCCCGGAGCGGCGGCCACCCAAATGACGAGGGCGACCAGAAGGGGAAGGGGCAGCAGGCGTTCGGTTCGAGGGTCCATCAGCTTTCGAGGGTCCCTAACATAGAACGCGGACTCCCATTGTTGAAGAGGGGGTAGGCATCCACCCGCGGAGCCCTTCGAATCACCGGTCGATTCTCAGGCCGCTCCATGCAGGAGCTTTTCGACGAGATCCAGGAGGTGGGTCGACTCGAAGGGCTTGGGAAGAAACTCGTCCGCTTGGGACTCCTCCCTCGCCAGGACCCGGCTGGCTGTCGTCAGGAGGATCGGGATCTCCCGGGTCGCGGGATCTTCCCGCATCTTTGCGATGACCGTCAGACCGTCCATCTCCGGCATTTCGTAGTCGAGGATTACGAGGGAGGGGCGATCTCTCCGGATCGCCTCGAGGGCCTCCACCCCGTCGGCGGCCCTTTTGACGGCGTATCCCCGGGCCTCGAGAAGGCGTACGAGGGTAACGGCCTCGTCTTCCTCGTCGTCCACGACGAGGATCAGATCCCGGGTCCGGTCCGGCAGCCTGTCAGGAAGACATTGCTCGATCCGCGCTCGGACCGCGGCGAGCGTCGGCAGACCGTTGCGCTGGAAATCCTTCTCGATCTCCTGCTTCAGGCTCAGATTGAAGCGTTTCAGCTTCATCCAGTCCTCGTAGTCCGGGAAATCAGGGCGGACGTCCAGATGGTCATGGGTATCCACCGAAAAGAAATACTCCCCCCTGACGATGTGTTCTTCGAGAACGAGCTTCATGAAGGGATAGCTCCGGTTCCCCAGGCGCATCGTATATCGATGGAGAGGCTCGTGGATTTCCTCGGGCTCCCGGACGGGGGTCTCGTTGATGAAACATTCGAAAGGATCCTTGCCTTCCCTTTCCCCCTCCCGGGACCTCCGCCTTCCCTGGCCCTCGCCATACGCGTGCCGGAGGTAGATCTCGACGGCCTTCTCAACCATCTCGAGAGAAATCTCCTCACGCGCAACCATGGCCCCTCCCGGAGCGACGCTCCTTCCCCATCGAATCCACGAGGTCATCCACGGAGGTATCTTCTTCGGCAAGAAGGCGCTCCAGCCTGGAAAGGATCCAGCTTCCCGCTCTCGGGTCCGTGAACCAGGCGGTTCCGATCTGGACGGCCGAGGCTCCGGCCACTAGGAACTCGCAGACGTCCTCGGCACTCTGAATACCGCCGACCCCCAGGATCGGGACCCCGACGGCCCGGCGCACCTGATGCACGATCCGCAAGGCTACGGGTTTGACCGGAGGTCCGGAATACCCCGCGACCCCCATTCCGATGCGGGGCCGGCGCCTTCGCCAATCCACTGCCATTCCGAGAAGCGTGTTGATCAGAGTAAGCCCGTCAGCCCCTCCTTCCACCGCGGCGCAGGCGACCTCGACGACGGCATGCGTGTTCGGGGAGAGCTTCACGAACAGAGGGAGATCCGTGGCCCGGCGAAGTTCGGAGACGACCCTCCGGCAGGCATCGGGATCCGTGGAGAAAGGCAGGCTCCCACCCTGCACGTTCGGGCAGGAGAGATTGACCTCGAGGGCCGCGGCCCCCGAATCCTGGAGGCGTTCGGCGAGGGCGGCGTATTCGCCGGAAGTCTCCCCCCCGATATTCACGATCACCGGCGGGCCCAGGGCAAGGGCCCCCGGAAGGTCTCGTTCGAGGAACGACTCGATCCCTGGATTCGCGAGTCCGATCGAATTCAGGAGCCCGCCGGAGGTTTCGAAGATCCTGGGGGGGGGGTTTCCGGCTCTCGGTCGGAGCGTGACCGTTTTCGTGACGATCGCTCCCAGGATTCCGCTCTCCCCCGTGGAAGCCCCTTCCAGCCCCGCCCCGAAACAGCCGGAGGCCGAAAGAAGCGGATTCTCGAGCACGAGCCCGGGGAGGAGATGCGTCCGGAGACGGTCCTTCATCGCCCGCCCCCGCCGAGGACCTCGCTTTTCTTTCGATGCCGGTCACGACGTTCCTCCCGGGAGAAGGCCAGGAACAGGAGGACAGCTCCGACAAGGATCGAGGAATCGGCGAGGTTGAAGGTCGGATAATGGTAAGCCTGATCCCTCCAGGGCAGGGGAATGTAGAAATCGAGGAAATCCCGGACCGCCCCGCCTCCTTGAAAGGCCCCCCCGTTCCAGAAGAGGTTGTCGTAGAGGTTTCCCAAGGCTCCGCCGAGGACGAAGCCCAGCGCCGTAAGCCGGAGCTTTGCACTCGGGGGGCTCTTCCACGCGAAGCCCATCAGGGCCGCGACCATCAGGATCCGGAGAATCGTCAGGGGAAGGGTCCCATCCTGGAAGAGCCCCCAGATCGTTCCGTAGTTCTCGACCCGCGCGAGATGGAAGACCCCTGGCCAAACCCGGTACTCGAGCCCGCCGAGCCCTCGGATCCCGTGTTCCTCTAGGAACTCGAATGCCATAGCCTTGGTTCCGAGGTCGCTCGCCAGGATCAGCAACGCCGTTCCGAAGAAGAGGGGATGCTTCCATCCCCTCCGCGGACATCGGTCCGCCGGAGTTCGTTCCAGCGCGGAAGGATCCCTGTTTTCCTGCATGCCTGAGGACGCGGGAAGTTTCCCTCCCGGGCCTCCTCTCCTTTCCCTAGACTTCCAGGAAACGGAAAGACGAGGGGCGGAAGGAGGAAAGACCCTCCTTCCGACGGCTCCTGACCTCGGACGGAGCCGCCCCTCGGCTTTCATAGCCGAAACCTCCTACGAATGGGACAGGATCCGATCGAGAATCCGCTATCCGGCTCCTCCTGGTCACTCGAGGAGGCCCTGGAGGAGTATTTGGTCCGAATGGAGGTCGAGACCGGTCTGGCTCCGAATACCCTCCTGGCCTACGGGCGGGATCTCCGCGCCTGGATCGCATCGCTTCCGCCCGCCCTCATCCAGAATCCTTCCTCGATCGATCTCCCCGATCTCGAGGGATGGATGCACCGCATTCGGACCCGGCACGCTCCCGCCTCCATCGCCCGTGCCCGTACCGCCTTGCGGGGATTTTTCCGGCACCTCGTCGAATCGGGGCGCCTTCGGAACGACCCCTCCGCCCTCCTCTCGGGCCCCCGCCCGGAATCCTTTCTTCCAACCCGCCTTGAACCCGCCGAGGTCCGGAGGCTCCTCGACGCCTTACCCGGTGGAGGTCCCCTGAAGCTCCGGAACAAGGCCCTCGGCCTCCTCCTCTACGCCTGCGGCCTTAGGGTTTCGGAAGCCTTGACCGCGAGGGTCGACCAGTGCCGCTTGGACCTGTCTTGGATCCGGGTTTGCGGCAAGGGGGGGAAGGAACGTCTCGTCCCGATCGCCGAACCCGCCCTCCGGGTTCTGGAGGACTGGCTGGATCGCGGACGCCCCCTACTAGCTGCGAGGAACCCCAAGCCCCAGCCCTGGCTGTTCCTCAGCAAGTCCGGAAGACTTCTCGATCGACACCGTGTCTTCCGTATCCTCAGGGAGGCCGCCTCTCGAGCCGGGCTCCTCGAAACACCCGGCCCGCATGCCCTGCGCCACAGCTTCGCGACCCATCTGGTCGAGGGCGGGGCCGATCTCCGGGCCGTCCAGGAACTCCTGGGACACGCCTCCCTCGCGACGACGCAGCGGTACACGCATGTGGACGGCCGGCGCCTTCGAAGCCTGCATCGGAAACACCACCCTCGGGGTTGACTCCCCCAGGGATGCCTCTGAAACCCCGCGGACATCGGAACTTGCGAGATAAAAACAGATCCGGATGACAGCGCTTGCGGCCCGATGATCCTACGTCTTTCCCCAGCCGGGGCTTTCGTTTAAACTTCGAGAGCCGTATCGGGTCCGAAGCACAGTCGAGGAAAACCCTCGTCGGTTCCAGGCTTCGGCTTTTCCTCCCGGTCGGTTTTCCCTCTCTCATCACAGGAGAAGTTTCGCATGAGAACCCCTACGCTCGCCTTGGGTCTTTCCGGGCTCCTCGTCATGGGACTCTCCGCCCAGACGCGGACCGTGATCTCCCCGAAGGCCTTCGCATCCTCGGACGCCCCCTCGGCTTCGTTTTATCCCCTCAGCCGGGTCAGCAACAACCAGACCTACCGCCAGCTGCACATCCTTGAGGTCCACGACCTCGGCTCGACGACGGTCGGGAAGATCACCGGGATCTCCTACCGCCGTGACGGGCGGATATACGCGGGACAGAAATCCCCGGCCTGCTGGATCGACCTCAAGGTGGCGATCTCCACCGCCAAGACCACGTCCCAGACGATCTCCACGACCTTCGCCAACAACGAAGGAACGGACAAGGTCGTTGTCGTAGCCCGGAAGAAGATCAACTTCGCCAGTTATCCGTTCATCGGGAAATCCGGCCAGGTTCAACCCTTCCTGATCCAGGTCCCCTTCGATACGGCCAAGCTGCTGGTCTTCAAGGGCGGATCGATCGCCGTCGATGTTTTTTCCTACGACAACAACCTCTACAACGCGACGACCCGGACCTATCGCTATCTCTACCTGGATAGGGCCTACAATTCGACCTATTCCTCGACGAGCCGCTCCGGACGGGCCTGCTACAGCAGCAACAAGAGCAACTATCTGCCCTTCTACGGTTCCGCCTACGGGTATTTCTACAAGACGACCGGAAAGCTCCGGCTCAACGGATACAGCTATTACGGGCTCACCGGCGGGGCGGGCCTCATGCTCATGAGCGCCGGCAAGCTTCCGACGGCCGTACCCTTCCCCGGCGCCTGCTACCTGCACATCGATCCCAGCAAGATCTTCCTCACGCTCCCCGGGTCCGGTGTCGGCTACGGCGGACGGAAGATGACCACGTATTACTACCCCCCGTACAAGGGAACCCAAATGCAATACTTCGAGATCCCATGGCAGTCCAGCTTCGCCGGCGCCCGGATCTACGCCCAGATGATCGGCATCGACCCGCTGGCCAACAGCCTCGGCCTCACGATGACGAACCTGATCGATATCTCCCTGCCCGCCTACCGGGCCTCGGGGCTTCCCCTCTCCTACACCTATACGTACGGGACTTATATCGGCCGAACCTACGGCTTCGGTCCCTACAAGAGCCAGGGCGCGGTCACGGCCTTCAAGCTCAACTGACGAACGAGAGGCCCGGGGTCGGATTCCTTCCCAGTGGACTCCCCCCGTGGGACTCCCAAGGGCAGCCGGATCCCGGCGGGATCCGGCTGTTTTCGTCTTCCGAGGGAATCCCCGGGAAGTATCGTTCCTTTTCCGTCGGACCGGAACTCTCGATCCCATAGGACTTTGGCCCCATCGGATCCCTCTTCCCCTCGAAGATCCGGGCCGAAGCTCTTGGAGGCTGGAACGGCCCCCCTCTCGACATGTATACTGGAAAGGTCCCCGGACAAAGCGGGTTTCCCGACTCTGACCCGCTCGGGGTGATTTCCCTTCTTTCCCCGGTTCCCCCGCAGCCTGCGACGGAACCTTTTTCCTCTGTCATCAAGGAGCGAACATGCGTTCCCTGTTCCCCACTCTTTCGATCGCAGCATTGCTTGCCGGCGGACTCGCCGCTCAGACCCGTACCATCGTCTCCCCGCCGGTGAACAAGAACTCGGAGGGCGGTTCCTCGGACTACAGGCCCTTCAACATCGCGACCGCCAGCGCCACCTTCCGGAAGTACCACTGGCAGGAGGTCCATGACCTCGGCAAGACGACGATCGGCAAGATCGCCGGCATCTCCTATCGCCGTGACGGTTATGCCTACCCCGGAACCAAAAGTCCCGCGTACTACACCGACGCGGAGATCGCGATCTCCACCGCGAAGACGACTTCGGCAACGATGTCCCGGACCTTCGCGAGTAACGACGGCACCGACAAGGTCGTCGTCATGGCCCGCAAGAAGGTCAACTTCGCCCCCTTCCCTTACGTCGGCCAGACCGGCTCGGTCCAGCCCTTCTTCTTTTCGATGCCTTTCGACACCGCGAAGGTCCTCGTCTTCAAGGGCGGCTCCCTCTGCGTCGACATCAAGGTCTACGACAACAACCTCTACGACGCGACGACCCGCACCTATAAGCGGATCTACTTCGACCGCGCCTACAACTCCACAGGAGGGCGGAGCATCCCGAGCCGGCGCGCCTGCTACGGGAGTGACAAGAACAACTATCTCCCGTTCTACGGTTTCGCCTACAACTACTATTACAAAACCCAGAACAAGCTGCGGATGTACGCCTACAGCTACTACGGCCTGACCGGAGGCGCGGGCTTCTGGCTGATCACCGGCGCGGCGCTCCCGAACTCGGTTCCTCTCCCGGGCAACTGCTACCTGCACGTCGATCTCAGCAAGATGATCCTGGCGGTCCCGGGTTCGGGGGTAGGCTACGGCGGCCGGAAGAGCACGACCTACTACTACCCGCCCTACTCCGGCACGACCCGCCAGTACCTGGATCTCCCCTGGCAGAACAGCTTCAGGGGCGCCAAGCTCGCGTCGCAGATGTTCGGGATCGACCCGCAGGCCAACAGCCTCGGCCTGACCTCGACGAACCTCGTCGACCTGAGCCTCCCGACCTATGATCCCAACGGACTCCCGCTCTCTTACACCTACGCCTACGGAACCTTCTTCGGACGGACCTACGGGTACGGTCCCTTTAAGAGCGCAGGGCTCGTCACCCAGTTCAAATTGAACTGAGAACGACTCCTCCTTCAGGAAGAAGAAGCGGGCGCCTCCTCGGCGCCCGCTTCCATGTACGTTTCGAACCTGGAATGGACATCGGCCTCCTCCGCGTCCGGAGCTCCCTCCGCTGACCCCATCGCCGTCCTCCCCTGCGCCGGAAGCCCGCCTTCCGCCCCGGGGCCCCTTCCGCCGAGGAGTCCTTCTCGATCTCCTTCGTCCCTCTCTTCCGCATGGTCCTGTGGAGTAGGCCGGTTAGGATTCCCCGAAGATCACGCCTTGCAGGTCCGCCCCATCTTCCCCGAAGATGGAATCTGCAGCCCCCCTTCATCAGGGCCCAGAGAGGACAGGAAGAATACGCATGGAGACCCCGAACGACCGCGACCTCGCGCCCCAGGACATCGAAAAGGTCAAACGGCTCAAGGAAGCCTACGGCAGGCTGAAAGACGAGATCTCCAAGGTGATCGTCGGTCAGGACGAAGTCCTCGAACAACTCTTCATCAGTCTTTTCTCCAAGGGCCACGCCCTTCTCGTCGGAGTCCCGGGGCTGGCCAAGACCCTGATGATTTCTTCCCTCGCGAAGGTCCTCGACCTCAGTTTCCACAGGATCCAGTTCACGCCGGATCTGATGCCCGCGGACATCACCGGCACCGAGGTCATCCAGGAGGACAAGGCAAGCGGGACCCGGGCCTTCAAATTCCTGAAGGGGCCGATCTTCGCCAACGTCATTCTCGCCGACGAGATCAACCGGACTCCGCCGAAGACCCAGGCCGCCCTCCTCGAATCCATGCAGGAGCACCAGGTCACCGTCGGGGGGGAACGCTATCCGCTCGAGGAGCCTTTCTTCGTCCTCGCGACACAGAACCCGATCGAGCAGGAAGGGACCTACCCCCTTCCCGAGGCCCAACTGGACCGCTTCATGTTCATGATCCAGGTCGGATACCCGTCCCTGGAGGAGGAACGGGAGATCCTTCGCCGGACGACCGAGACCCGGGAGGCCCGGGTCGAAACCGTCCTCCACGGGAACGAGATCCTGGAGTTGCAGGAAATCGTGCGCAGGGTCCCGATCGCCGATCAGGTCTTGAACTACGCGCTCCGCCTGACCCGTGCGACCCGCCTGAACGATCCCGCGGCCCCCTCCTTCATCAAGGAACTCCTCAGCTGGGGCGCCGGACCGAGAGCCAGCCAATACCTCGTGATCGCCGCGAAGGCCAAGGCCATCCTCGAGGGGCGCTTCCATGTCTCCGCCGAAGACATCCAGGCGGTCGTCCACCCCGTTCTCCGGCACAGGATCATCACGAACTTCAGCGCGGAGGCGGAAGGAATCCGCTCCGACGACGTCATCGACCGTCTCGTGGACTCCATCGACCCGAACGAAAGCGAGGCCCTCGCCGACGGAAAACTTCCCGGGATCCTGAACTGAGATGGAAAAGGGATTCGGCACGGCGAGGCTCCGATCCGATTACCTCGATCCGAAGGTCCTGGACCGGATCGACAAGCTCGAACTCCGCGCGCGACTCGTAGTCGAGGGCTTCGTCTCGGGGATGCATCGGTCCCCCTACCGGGGTTTCTCCGTGGAGTTCGCCCAGCACCGGGAATACGTCCCCGGCGACGACATCCGCTTCGTGGACTGGAAGGTCTTCGCGAAGTCGGACCGGATCTACATCAAGGAGTTCGAGGAGGAGACCAACCTCAAGGCCCATGTCTTCGTCGACTCGAGCGAATCCATGGAATACGGCGAGGAACGCTCGAAGTTCGACTACGCGGCGACTCTCGCGGCCTCCCTGGCCTTCCTCGTCCTCCGGCAAAGGGATTCCGTGGGTCTCGCGCTCTTCGACGAGACGACGGTTCGCCAGATCCCCCCCAGCAACAGCCGGGCGCAGCTCGGGGCTTTCGTCCAGGCCCTTTCCGAATCCCGGCCCGACGGAAAAACGAGGGTCGGGAAGGTCCTCCATGAAGTCGCGGAGAGGATCGGGAACAAGGGGCTCATCATCATCATCTCCGACCTCTTCGACGAACCCGAAGGCGTGGAATCGGGGATCCGGCACCTGAGGCACCGAGGGCATGATGTCCTCCTCTTCCACCTGATGGATCGAGACGAGGTCGATTTCCCCTTCCAGAGGATGACTCTCTTCCAGGGGATGGAGTCCATGCCGCGCCTTCTCGTCGACCCGAAGTCCCTCCGCGAGGCCTACCTCAAGGAAGTCCGGAAACACGAGGACAGGATCCGCAAGGCTTGCCTCTCGATGAAAGTGGACTACCAGAAGATCGTGACCGATCAGTTTCTGGATGTCGCCCTGGGGACCTATCTGGCGAAGCGGGCCTCCATGACACGCGCGGCGAAACGATGAGAACGGGCGGGCCATGAGCTTCCTTCATCCGGGTTTCCTGGCCCTGACGGCTCTCTTCTCCGTTCCCCTCCTCATCCATCTCCTGAACAGACGCCGGTATCAGGTCAGGGCCTGGGCGGCGATGGAATTCCTCCTCAGAGCCTTCAGGGAGAATCGCCGCCGCCTCCGGATGGAGAACCTCCTCCTCCTGCTTCTTCGTTGCCTCATCCCCGTCCTTCTGGCCCTCGCCATCGCACGGCCGAGGCTCGGGGGGGGCGGCGGGAACCTCGCGGACCACGGACTCGGAAAACACCACATCCTGGTCCTCGATCGTTCCTACAGCATGGGTGTGCTCGGGCCGGGAGGGATTCGCCCCTTCGACCGCGCCCTCCGGCAAGTTCGGGACCTCGCCGCAGAGGTTTCGCGCCAGAGGGGCAACCGATTGAGCCTCGTTCTCATGGACGGAAGGGCGACGGTCCCTTTGCGCGGGACTCTCGACCTTCCCGCGAGCCGGAAGGCCCTTCTCTCCCTAGAGGGGCCGAGTGACGGCCGGGCGGTCTACCTTCCGGTCCTGGACCAGGTACGCGAACTCGCCTCCGCCTTCGAGGAGCCCGCGGTCCTCCACTGGTGGTCCGATTTCCAGATCCGGGACCTGAGCGGGGCAACCCCCCCCTCCCCTTCCCCCACGGGGAAGCCGAAAAGCGGAAGCTCCGGACCCCTCACCGAAACGATCGTCGACGCCTACCGAGACCTTCTCGATGCCGGAGTGGAGGTCCACTTCCACCCGGTCCGCCCCACCGGAAAGGACCTGGAGAACGCCTCCGTCGCAAGCCTTTCCCTCGATCCGGGAAACGCCATCGTCGATTCGATCTGCAATCTCAGGGTCGTCCTCGCCTTCCGGGGGAGAACCCCTCGGGGAACCACGATCCGTCTCCTGATCGACGGCAAGGAACCCAGGACACGCTCCGTGACCCTGCGTCCCGGCCGTGAAGTCGAGGTCGATTTCCCGATCCGTTTTCGAACCGAGGGGGATCACCTCCTCTCGGCGGTCCTGGAAGGAGACGCTCTCCCCGCGGACGATCGGCGGGATTTCGTCGTTCGGGCCCGGAAACGGATCCGAATCCTTCTCGTGAAGGGCGGAGAGGAGGAAGAGGATCCGATCCTCTCGAGGGCCTTTCTATTCGAGAAACTCTGCCGCCCGGACCCCACCGCAAAGGATCCGGGGCTGCTCGTCTTCGACCCCGTCACGATCACCGAGGATCGTTTCCAAGCCGATCCTGGGATGATCGACCCCTTCGACGTCGTGGCCCTGATCGACGTCTCGGGCCCCCGGGAGCGCGCGGCGGTCCGTCTCGAACGATGGGTGAGATCGGGGGGCGGGCTCTTGATCGTTCCGGGACCGGACAGCGTCGCCGATCTCTACAATCTGCGGCTCTTCGGAAAGAGGGGGGATCGAGGACCTCTTCCGCTCCGCCTCCTCTCGCCAAGGGGGGAAACGAGACGCCTCGAGGATCCAGACCCCGGAATTCGGCCGCGCATTCTCGATGTCGACTCGCCCTTGCTCTCGGACTTCACGGAGGGTGGGCTCGGAAAGATTCTCGAAGCAACCCCGATCAACAGGTATTGGGGGGTTTCCACCCTCGATGCTCCAGAAACCACATCTGTCCCGGTGGGGATCTTCGATCCCTCCGCCGCAAGCGAACGGGAAGTCCTCCTGGCGGAGCGCTCCTATGGGCGGGGGCGCGCGATCCTGCTCACTTCGAATCTCAGTCGCAGGCCCGACCGCTGGAATCATCTCGATGACCTCTGGATTTCCCTGCCGCTCATCCACTCGATCATGCACCGACTGGCCGCGAGGGATCCCGGGGAGCGCAATCTGACGGTCGGGGATCCCCTTTCGACCTGGTTCGCGAAAATCCCCTCGACCGTCTCGCTCCTCGACCCCGCGGGTGAGCGCAATCCTCTTCCTCTTCCGGATCCCGCCTCGGGGGACCCGTTCAAGGGCTGGATCCTGCCTCCCTACAAAGGGACATGGCGCTCCGGCCCCTATCGCCTGGAAATCCGGTGGGCCCGTCCTTCCCTCGACGAGGAGACGCGCCTTTTCGCGCTCCGTCCCGATACGAGGGAGGGGGATCTCTCCTACGTGGATGCGAAACTCCTCGCCCGGGAAATCCCAGGATCGCGGATTCTCGAAGGACTCACCCTCGGTGACCGGACCGAGACTTCGGCCGCCGGCAGCGGAGAACTTGGAAGGTTCCTCCTTCTCGCAACCTTGGGATTCGCAGTGATCGAAGCCCTGCTCGCCGGTCTGCTGGGCAGGAGGCGGCTTTGATGATTCCGCTGCCTCCGGCCTTCCTCTCCTTCCTCCCTCCGAGCCAGGCTCCGGCCCTGGAACTTAGCCGGCGATGGACCTGGCTCTCACCGATCCCCGCATGGGTCTTCGTTCTTCTGATCGTCCCCTCCCTCGCCGGGATCGCATGGTGGTCCTACCGGCGGGAAAGGGATCTCCCCCGGAATCGGAAATCGGTCCTCGCCGTTCTGCGTTTTCTCGGCCTCCTCCTCCTCCTTGTCGCTTCGCTCCGACCCGCCCTGGAATCGACGAAATCCGTCAGGATCCGAAACGAGATCCATTTCCTCCTCGACGACTCCGCTTCCATGAGCCGGCACGAGGTCTACGCCTCAAAGCGCAGGGACGAACTCCAGGCCGCCCTCGGAAAGACCGGCCTGGAGAACCTCTCTTCCTTTTCCCGCGCCGAACTCGCGGGCCTCCTCCTTTCGCCCGACTCACCGACTCTTCCCGGAGGAAGACTCGCCAGGGGCCTCGCCTCCAAGTTCGACCTCCGCTGGTTCCGCTTCTCGACTCATCCCTCCCCGATCACGGGTCCTGAGGACCTCGAGGCGAAGGGAAGGGAGACCCGGATCGGGGATTCCCTGGAACTCCATCTCTCGAGATCGATGGCCGAGGGAGGGAGGCTCGAATCCCTCATCCTGGTGACCGACGGCAGGAACACCGGAGGGCTTCCCCCCCTCGAGGCAGCCGCGAGATACAAATCCGCGGAAATCCCGATCCATGTCCTGGGTGTCGGAGATCCCGACAGCGACAAGAACCTGAGTCTTTCGGGGCCACCAGGCCCCAAGGAGGTTCTGGTCGGAGAGGAAGCGGAGTTCGAATGCACGATCGAAGCCTCGGGACTCGAGAGAACGCAGGGGGAGCTGAACCTCGAGATCGCGGAATGGCCGTCGGATCGCCCCGCCCCCTCGAGGGGGGTGGTCTCCGAATCCGCCGGGATCACATGCCCCTCGAACGGCAAGGAACTTCGTGTCACTCTCCGGCATCGCTTCGAGAAACCGGGAGACTATCTCCTGACTTTCCGGGTTCCCCCCCTCCCCGGGGAATCCAACCCCGAGGACAATGTCGTCCGAAGGTACTTGCGGGTAGATCCCAACCGCATCCTCGTCCTCTACCTCGAAGACCGACCTCGGTGGGAATACCGCTATCTCGAGAGGGCCTTGAAGAGAGTCGACGAGAGCATCCGTTTCCAGGCCCTTCTCTTCGAAGGTTCTCCCTTCGCCCAGCAATCCTCGAAGGACCTTCCTCCTCTGACCGCGCTGCCGAGGACACGCAAGGAACTTTTCCGCTACCACGTCGTTCTGCTCGGGGACGTCGACCCCCGTCATCTCGGGGACACCGAAGAGGAACGATCCTCCTGGTTGGAACTGTTGAGGGATTTCGTCGAACATGGAGGCGGCTTGGGCCTCATCTCCGGCTCCACCCACATGCCGGAGAGTTACCGCGGCACGCTTCTCGAGGACCTCCTTCCCGTGGTTCTCGGAAGATTCGGAGAGGATGAGGAAATTCCACTCGCCTCCGGGAAACCCTTTTCCCCCGCCCTCGAGAATCCGGAACGCCCCCACCCGACCGTCCGCCTTTCCCGATTCCCCCTTGAAAACAAGCGCATCTGGGATTCCCGCTTGCCCCCTCTCTACTGGTACTATCCGGTATTGCGGGCGAAGGCAGGGGCCACCGTCATTCTCAGGCATCCCCGTGACGGGAACCGATACGGGAAGCGAGTCTTGACGGCAATCGCGCCCTACCCCGAAGGACAGGTCTGGTTCAGCGCGATCGACAGCACCTGGCGTTGGCGGAAATTGTACGGGGAGAAATACCAGGACAGGTATTGGCGGAATGTCGTCCGAACCCTGGCCGAGACCAAACTTCGAAGGAAGGACGACAGGATCGAACTCAGACTGAACCGGGAATCCGTGGTCCTCGGCTCGAGAGTCACCGTCTCCCTGAAACTCCTTGACGAGGATTACGCCCCCGTGATCGCCAAGGAAGCTCGAATCCATATCCGGAAGCCTGACAGGTCGATCGTCTCGAAGATCCTTCTTCCGGTCGAGGATCGCCCCGGCCTGTTCGAGGGAGTGGTCCCCGCGGAAGCGCAGGGAATGTATTCCTTCCTGTTCTACAAGGACGGAGTCCCCTCCGGTCCACCCCGGGCCCGGAGGGATCTGACCGTCCTCCTCCCACGCAAGGAACTCGCACGGGTCGGCTTGGACGAGAGCGGGCTGAAGAAGCTTGCAAAGGCCTCGGGAGGGACCTATCGGCCCCTCTCCCGTCTGGGAGAATTGCTACCCCTTCTCGCCGAGCAGGGCGGCGGCACCAAGATCCTCGAGAGGAAGGTCCGGGAGATCTGGGATTCGATCTGGATGTTCCTGCTCGTATTCGCCCTCTTCACGATCGAATGGATCCTCCGCAAGCGCTGGCGTCTCGTATGATGCTCAGGTCCCAGGAACTCCGATCCCCGGTCTTCCCCGGCTCCGGAAGCGGTGCCTGCTTCCCCTTTCTCGTCCTGGGCCTCCTGCTTCCCGCTTCTCCGTCTCCTTCCCAGAATCGTGCCCTTTTTTCGGTCGCCCAGGACGAAGGTCGATCCCGGCGATACGCGGAGGCCAAACGGCTCCTTGACCACGGGAAATACGCCTCGGCGATCGGCCTCCTCCGCGAAGTCCTGGAGAGTTCCTCTTCCGCCGTGACCCGTTCCCCGGATGGGGGGTATCTCGGCCTGCGCTACCTCGCCAGGGAGACTCTGGCCCGTCTTCCCGGCGAAGCCGCCTCCATCTACGAGGACCTTGCGAAAGGAACTGCGAAACTCCTTCTTCCCGATGCCCTGATTGCTCCCGAAGGCGGTTCCTTCCAACGGCTCAGGGAGAGCTATCCGGGGACCCGGGCCGCGGAGACCGCCCTTGCGGCCGGGGGCCTGCGATACCTGGAGCAAGGCCGGGTCGTCCGAGCCTGGCACCTTTTCTCCTCGCTCTCTTCCCTGTATCGATCCCCGTCTGGAGAGTCGGGGAGGCTGATCTGCAGGAGGCTCCTGAGCCTTCCTCTTCCATCGAGGTCCTTAGGCCCGGACATGGAACTCCCCTTCGCCGGGAGAAACCGCCCGTTACGAAGTGTTCTGCGGGCCCTCTCATCGACATCCCCCCTCCCGCTCCCGGCTTCTGGAGTCCTCGGCGGAGGGATCGAAGGGTCCCACCCTTCCCCGGCCCCTCTCGAACCGGTCACAACCGCCTGGAGCAGGAAGATCCCGACCCTGACCTTCTTCAACTGGAACATTCTCCCGGTAACCGACGGAAAACGTGTCTACCTCAACACGGGAACGGGGATTCACTGCCTCGATCTGTTGACCGGACGTACCTGCTGGTCATTTCAGGGACCGCTTCACGAAGAACCCTCCTCCGGGGATTTCCTCGCGAGCATCTCCCCCCACCAGATCCAGGTCGTGGGTTTCGGAAAAGGGCTCGTCGTCGCATCCATCCAGGTTCCCAAGATCCCCGACATCGCGAAGGAGAACACCGAGTTCAACGGGATCCCCGTCATGAGAAGGCTGCCCGTGCGGCGGTTGTTCGCCTTCGAGGCCGATTCCGGGCGTCTCATCTGGTCGCATTGGGATCCGGAAAAGGACCCTCCCAAGGGCTTCGAGGATGCCGTCATGGACGTGAGCGGCCCGCCGCTCGTCGTGGGCGACACGGTCTACGTGCCGACCCACAAACAACTGGGGACGATCGCGTTCTATGTCTCCGCCTTCGATCTCGAATCCGGGTCGCTCCGATGGAAGACCCTGATCTGCAGTTCCCAGGTCGAAGTCAATATGTTCGGGAACGCCTACTGGGAGCATGCCGCTTCCCCCCTGGCCTGCTCCGACGGTTTCCTTTTCGGAACGACCAATCTCGGTCTCGCATTCTCTCTTTCCCTGGAAGACGGCGCGATCCGCTGGCTCCGGCCCTACGAGATCATCCCCCTCCCCCCCGCGCAGATGATTCCACAGGCCAGGGAGGTGTACTGGGGAAACAACCCCCCGATCGCTCACGGGGAGACGGTAGTCATGACTCCCCTGGACAGCGTGAATGCACTCTGTTTCGACAGGGGAACAGGGAAGATTCTTTGGGAAATGCCCTTCCTCGTTCCCGATTCCCAGCTCGGACGCTCCTATCCGATGAAATGGATGCTCGGGATCCGGGAAAGCCGCCTCTGGTTCTCCGGAGACGGCCTTGCCTCCTTGGCCTTAGAAGGAACGAGGCGTTTCCAGCGCAGGGCGAGGCTCGTCTCCTCCGCATCCCGCCTCGGCATCCGACAGATCGAGGATCGATCCAGGATGCCGAGGGGCATCCTCACATCGAGGGGGGCTCTCCTGCCGACCGCCACAGTGGGGATCCTCAGTCTCGATGTGGAAGGGAAGATCAGACCGGGATCCCCGTCCCTCCGGAATCAGACGGGGAACCTTTGCTCCTCCCGGGGAATCCTGGTCACCGTTCAACCCCTCTCTCAATCCCACCGCATCCTCGTCAAGGGGCTGTATTCCTTCAAGGCCCTGATCGACCGGGCTCGCAACAAGGTGCGCAAACACCCCGGCTCCCCGGAGTTCCATCTCGAACTCGCCGAGCTGATCGCCTCCCGGCCCGACACTTCCCCGGCGATCGAACAACAGGCCCTGGCCGGCTATCGAAAGGCCCTTCTCCTTTGGAAACGTAGAGGTACGAGCTCTACCCGCCCGAACTTCCAGCGTGCGATTCTAGGCCTCTTCCGGCTCGAACTCAGGATCGGAAGGAGACTCCAGAGGATCGATCTCCGCGCCGCATCCGGCCATCTTTGGGAGGCCTACGAGGCTTCGAGGAAGCTTACCCCGGACTCTTCGAAGCTGGAGGAAATCCTGGACCTCCACGAACTCCTTCTCCGTTCCTCTCTGTCCGCGGAACGAAAGGAGGAAATCCTTCGATCTCTCCGGGATCGATTCCCGGACACGATCCATGACTTCCAGGGTTTCGGCCCGATTCCCGCGGGTTTGTATGCCGCCTGGTTGCGGATGAAAGGAATCCCTGAAACGAGATCCGCGGCCAGGGGGCTCGCCACCCTCCTCCAGGAGATCCTGGAAAAATGGGGAGGGATCACGATGCGCACGGGCAAGGTTCGCGACCTCGTCCTCGTGAGGCTTCAAGACCTCATCCGGAAGTTCGGCCCGGAGGTGTACGCACACATCGAACGGAGGGCGCGAAAGCTTCTCGATGCTTCGAAGGATGATCCGGCGGCCCTCCGCTCCATCCTCCGTTCCTTCCCCCTGACGAAGACCGCGAAGGAAGCCCTGCTCTCCCTCGCCTCCCTTTCGGCGAGGAACGGGGATTTCGCCGCGGTTCTCGATGCTTACGGATCAGCGGCCGAACTGCTTTCCTCGATCCCCCCCGAATTGAAAGCGCACCTTTCCCGGGCCGCCCTGGCCGCAGGAAACCGACTCCTCGCTCTCGAACTCTCCGGCAACCGCGACTCCCTACCCGAGGGAAGGCTCTTCTCTCCGGCTACCTTGAACGGGATTCCGGATCGTCAGGTCTTCCACTCCGCCAGATCGAGTTCCAGGGATTTCGGACACGCGGCGACAACTCTCGTTTCTCCGCTTTTCGTTCGGGGGTTTCCCTCCAGAACCCCTCCCCCTCTCCTTCTCCTCAGGAACGACCGCTTCCGTTTGATGGCCTTCAAGAACATACGGAGTTCCGGCCTTCCTGACCTTCGCAAGTATGACTGGGAGATCGACTACGACCCCGGAGTCCGTGCCCTCCCTTCCTGGGTCTTCGGAGAGGTCCTCGTCCTTTCGGACCCTGGGAGGGTTCGCGGCCTATCTCTCGCGAACGGTAAGGTTCTCTGGTCCCTAGATCTGTCCGAAGGGGGCGGCGGTTTCGAGGCCGAGGAGGAGATCCTCCTCGCAAGACCCCTGCGCAGCGGCCTCCTCCTGGTCGTCACCGGATCTCCCGCCTCAAAGGAGACGAGACCCACGACCCTTCTCGGTCTCGAACCCCTTACAGGGAAACTCCTCTTCCGCCGTGAAATCCCCGCCGCCGCCGGAGTGGGGGTCACGGACGGTCGCCTTTTCTTTCTCCGGCCACGCGGAGACCGTGGGGCCCGGACTTCCGAACTCCACCTCTGCGACGGACTCGACGCCCGCAGCCTCAAGGTCCTGAGCCTCGACGGTCGGCGCCTTCCCCGGCTGATCCCCCCCTCGCCGGATCGTATCGTCCTCGCCTCCGACGGCGTCTACCTCCTGACTCTTCTCCCCGGAGGTTTCCGCAAGCCCGGACTCTATGCCCTCGACCCGGAGGGGGAGATCCGCTGGGAAATCCATCCTCCTCGACTCGGAGAGAGGGACGGCTTCATTCTCGTCGGAAAGCAGGTGCAACTGCAGATCGGTTTCCGCTCCATGAGAACGGCTCGGGTCCTCCCCCTCGATCGCACTACCGGGAAAGCCTCGCCGCCCGTCACCCTCGGTCGGATGGCATTCCCGGCGGAAGAGAGATCCACTTGGGGACGCATCCCACCCCGTCCTCGAGGTTTCTATGTATGGACCGACTCCGAGGACGCCGTGCACCTGAGCGCCCTAGGGGGAACCGAAGCCCGGACGTCCTGGGACACCGTCCTCCCCTGGGAATCCTCGGATCTCCGCCGGGACCTCGTTTCCGAAGGGGCGCTCTTCGGACCGACCTTTCTTCTACTGGGGAAGGAACGCCGCCTCGGCCGACGGAACGAACTCGACCTCCTGGTGCTGGACATGGAGACCGGTTCGATCCTGGAACGCATGTCACGTTCCTACCGCGCATATGTAAACATCGCACCCTGGCACGGATATCTTGTGATCCACAGCTGGCTCGACACATGGATCCTTCGAGCCGCGAACGCCCCTGGATCTTCCTTGAAAAGGAAGAAACGACGGTGAACATGTCTCCGCTCTCGACCGTGGTCCTTGGCGCCGCCCTCCTCTCCGGGAGTTTCTTCCGGGCTCAATCGCCCGAGGAACCGCCGGAGCAGGACCGGAGGCCCCCGGAAGGGGGATGGGAGATTACCGAGGAACTCGAGGATGCGACCAGGGCGGGGCTCGCTTATCTCGCGAGGACGCAGGACCCCGAGGGGTTCTGGCGCGGGGATGTCGGCTACAAGATCAACTCCAGTTACAGCCCGACAGCCGAGAACGCCGCGCACGTCGGGGTGACGGCGCTTGCGACCATCGCCTTCTTCGCCTGCGGGGAGGTACCCCGCAAAGGACGGTACGGCAAGGTCGTGGACCGCGCCGTGGCCTGGCTGACTCGACAGGTTGAGGAGAACGGTTACATCACTACGAACGGAACGAGGATGTACAGCCACGCCTTCGCCACCCTGTGTCTGGCCGAAGTCTACGGAATGACGACGAGCGACGAGGTCCGGTCGGCCCTCCAGAGGTCCGTGGACATGATCATCCAGAGCCAGAACCAGGAGGGGGGGTGGAGATACAAGCCTTTCGCCCAGGAATCCGACATGTCGATCACGGTTTGCCAGGTCGTGGCCCTGAGGGCGGCTTGGAACTCCGGAATCCATGTCCCCAAGAAGGCCATCGACGCGGCCGTGGCCTATGTCCGCAGGAGCGCCACCCCACCGGGGGTCCGCAGGATCCACCCCAGGTGGCGTTTCGGCCCGGGGGGGAGCAGCGGCGTCTTTCGTTACCAGCAGGGACGCGAGGCCCGGGCGACCTTTCCCCTCACGGCCGCAGGGGCCACAACCCTATACGGTGCGGGAATCTACAGGGATCCCCTCCTGAAGCGCGCCCTGAGCTTCATGGAGAGGACTTTCGATTCGTACAACCGCTATTGGGGAAAGAGGAGACACTACTTCTTCTACTATGGAAATTACTATGCCGTCCAGGCCTTCTTCATCGCCGGCGGCCGCCGTTGGGCCCGCTATTTCCGGCAGGTTCGCGAACTCCTCCTGGAGATGCAAAACCCCGACGGAAGCTGGGACTGCAACATCGGTCCGGGCCCCAATTTCGGTACGGCGGTCGCCACGCTGATCCTCGCTGTTCCCTTCCGTTACCTCCCGATCGTGCAACGTTGACGTGACCTCACCCCCCTTCGATCCCCGGCCTCCCCGATTGACTCCGATTCTCGACGGTTGGAGGCGCAGGATCCGTCTCCATCTCGCCCTCCACGGAGCGGGTTGGTTTCTCGGGGGGGCAACCTCCATTCTCCTCCTTCACTTCCTTCTCGATCGGACCCTAGACCTTCCTTCCGCCTTCCGGATCCTTCTTCTTACGGGAATCCTCCTCCTCTTCGCTCTCCTCGCACTCCGGGGACTCGTCCATCCCCTGCGCAGACCCTTCGCCCCGAGAGACCTCGCCCTCCTGATCGAAAAGCGGTATCCAGAGTTGAAGCAGGTCCTCGTGACCGCGGTCGAAGGAGAAGGAACCCACAGGCCGCCGGGTTCCGCCCTTCTCTGGAACCGGGTCCTCGAGGAAGGCGCGGAGCGATTGGCCCACATCGACCTCGGGAATTTGATTTCCAGACGGCCTCTCCTTCAGGCCTGGGGGGTCGCCCTGCTCACGATCCTCTCCTTTTCGGCCGTCATGTACGGGAATCCCCCCGTTTCCCGGGTATGGCTCCATCGTCTCTTCGGAGGAGCGGATTCGTATCCCCGCAGGACCTTCCTCAAGATCGCCGTCCCGCCCGGCGCCGGCAACTACAAGGTCTTTTCGGTCCCCGGCGGAGGCGGGAGAATCCTGCTCGCCAAGGGGACGGACCTTCCTGTCCAGGTCGAGGTCGAGGGCGAAGTCCCCGACCGCGTCCACCTCGAGATCCTCACGGCCTCTTCGACGGAATCGGTCGAAATGCCCAGGCGTGGCATGCGCAGGTTCCGCACGCTTTTCCCCCATGTCCTGCATGGTTTCGAGTTCCGGGCTCTTGGAGGCGACGACCCGGGCACCCCCCGGTTCCGTGTCGAGGTCCTCGAAGCCCCGGCGGCCCTTGGCCTCCGGACTCGGACCCTCCCTCCGGCATACGCCGAACTACCGCCGAAGGACCAGGAGGGGGGCCTGGTCGAGGCTCTTCCCGGAAGTCGGGTGAGGGTCCTGTTCCGTGTTTCCGAACCCGTTTCCGAAGCGGTCCTCCACTTCGAGGAATCCGGAAAGGAGATCGTCGCCACCCTCCTCGGGCCCGGGAAACACGGGGATTACCCCTTTCCCCCGGGGGATCGCGCTCCGGACGGACTCTACTATGGAGCCGAATTCGCAATGCCGGCGAAACCGGACCGCTACCGAATCCGACTCGTCAGCCGTTCCGGACTCCGGGAACGATTCCCGGAAAATCACGCCCTGATTCCCCTGCGCGATCGTCCGCCTCGAATCCGCCTCTTCTCGCCCGGCGCCGGAATGGACGCCTTCCTTCCCGGAATCCGTCTTCCGCTCAGGTTCTCGGTGACCGACGACTACGGAGTCCGCACCGTCTCCTGGGCCGCAGGACTCGGAGGGAAGGTCGAAGGAAACGAACGCCGCTTCGACCTTCCCGGAACCCGTCCCTCCGCGCGCAAACGGTTCGGCCTTCTCGTCTTCCTCCGAATGGGCCGTTTCCTCCCCGAAGGGACCCGCAAACCGCGGGAGGGGGACCGGATCACGATCCGGCTCTCGGCACGCGATTCGAAGGGCAAGGAAGGGCAGGCGAGCCCTCCGGTCGAGTTCCGGTTGGATCTCGTGAACCGGGAGGAGCTCCTCCGCCGACTTCAGGACCGGATGCGATCCATCCGGAATCTCGTCGAGCGTTCCCTGGAGATCACGAAGGAACAACACGGGAAGACCTCCCTACTCCAGGGGGAACTCGCCGAGGGGGGGGCGGGTCTCCATTCCCGGTCGGCCCTGGCTTCCCTCGAGGCGGGGATCGAACGGACGGCGACGAACCTGATCCGGATGCGGGACGCCCTGGCCCTCGTCACCGAATCCCACCTGGTCAACGGACTCGATCGGTCTCCGGGGATGAAGGATCTCCTCGAACGCTTCGAGGACTGGTATCGGAACCATCCGACCTCCCCCCCCGCCGATCCTTCCCTCTACGCGAGGATCCAGGAGGATCGCAGGGAAGGGAAGATCGGCAATCTGGATCTTCTGGGCCGCCTTGGCGACATGTTCGAAATCGCCCACACCCTGGCCACGACGGAACTCGCCGTTCAACGCAGGGCCTGGAACGCCGCAAGATCCTCCGACTCCCCGAAGGAACGCCTCCCCCCCCTGGAGGTTCTCCTCGAGTCCCAGGTCAGGACGGAGGAGGGGTTGTCCCACCTGCTCGTCATGCTCGAAGATTGGAACGACTACCAGGACCTTGTGCGGATGACCCGTCGTCTTCGCGACGCGCAGAGAGCGCTCACCGAAAGGATCAAGTCCTCGAAACGAGGTCCCGAAAAAAACGGGAAATGAGGAGTCCTCGATGCTCGGAATCCTGCTCTTCCCCCTGCTCTTGATCCCGGCTTCCGGGATCTTGGGTCCCGCGGAGTTCGCCCCTTCCCCTCAGGGCCAGAACGCCGCCCACGAACAGGAAGCCCTCGTGCGGCGCGCGGAACGTCTCCGCACCCAAATGGAGCGGCTGCTCGACCGGTACGCGAAGGAAGGACGAAAGGACCGCATCGTCCTGCTCCGGGAGGCGAAGAAGTATTTCGAATCCAGCAAGCTTCTCCGGAAGTTGAACGAGGCCTCCCTCGCCCTTGAGGGCGGACAACGCCAGCGAGCCTTGCAGACCCAGAGGGAAGTCCTCGCCGATTTCGAGAAGCTCATCGCGATCCTTCTGGATCGTCGGTCAGTCGAAGACCTGGAAAAGGATTCCCGCGAGGTCGAACGCCGACTCGCCGAACTCCGGGCGATGAAGGCCCGGCAGAACGAACTGAAACAGCGTCTTTCCCGGATCCGGCAGGCCGCCGCCACCGAAGCCGAGAAGGCCCTGACCGAGGGTCTTCGGAAGCTCTCGATCGAACAGCTCGGACTCGCAAGGGAATCCGCGGCGCGGGCTTCTTCCTCCCTCCAGGCCCTTCGGAAACGAATCGGATCCTTGGGAAGGATCCTGGAGGAAGCCAAGGAGCTCGGGAAGCATCTCGAGACCCCGCCGCCTCCCGGCGCGAGGACCGATTCGATCACCTCCCTGTCCAACGAGGCCGAGACCCTCCTGCAACGACTCGAAGACCTGAAGGCCTTGACGAAAGTCGGGGATTTCCTCGCCGGTTCCTCCAAGGAGCGGGATCGAACGAAGCCCCGCCTGGACCCGGAGGAAACGAGGAACCTTCTCCGGGTCCTGAAGAAGGGCGAATCGGTTCTCCGAAAGCTCCAGGGAGATCGATCCGGAGGGATTCTCGAGGAGGCGCGGAAAGGTCTAGCCGATCTACGACTCGATCTCGCCAAGGGGAGCCCGATGAGGGAGGGGGGCGAGGCTGCGATCCGGAGCCTCGAACGCGCGATCCGGGAAGCCGGCAGGTCTTCCCGGAAGGAAGCGAAGAGGCTCTCGGACAAGGCGCGCGATCTCTCGGCGACCTTTGCGAAGGGTTCCCGGGAATCCCGCGCTCTCAAACATGCGGACGAGGAACTGAAGAAGGCCTCCGAGCCCTCCCCGGAAGGAGAGCGCTCCTCCCTCGAACGCTCCGAATCCGCGGTCCAGCGGGCCCTGCGTCACCTTTACGAGGCCCGTGTCGCAAGCGGAAGGAAGAACACCCCTCTTTCCGCGAGAGCTTCCGGCCTCGCCAAGCGCATCGAGGAGGAACTTCGTTCCCTGGAGCGGAATCCCTCCCCTCCGCCAAGCGGCGTCTCCGAGACCCTGAGGAAGGCCGCGTCCCACCTGAAGAAAGCGGCGGGGGATTCCCGGGCCCTTCCCGCGGATCTCGCAAACGGAATCCAGGCCATCGAAAACGCCAGGAAACGGTTGCAGGACGAAGCTTCTTCCCAAGCTTCCCGGAATGCGGAGCGGGCTGCGGAGGCGGCCTCCGGCCAGAAAAACCTTCGAAAACGAACCGAACAGACCCTTCGGGCCCTCGCCCGGGCATCCAAGGAAGGGCGAATCAATCCGAACCAGGAACGGGCGGTCCGGGATCGGGTCACGAAAGCCCTGAAAGCTATGAGGAACGCGGAGAAGAATCTCGCGGAGGGCTTCATGGGGGGAGCCGCGAAGGCGCAGACCCGGGCTTCGAATGAACTGGAACGCGCGGCCCGCGCCCTGGAGAGGGAACGGAGCCTGCGACCGGACCAGAAGCGTGAATGGAACCGTCTCGCCGAAGCCCAGGAACGTCTCGCACGGGAGATCCTGGAACTCGCGCGTCGGATCGACCCCAAGAAGAACCCCGAAGCGCGCAGGGCCCTCGATCGAGCCAGGTCCGCCGCCTCCAAGGCGAACCAGGAGATGCGGGAGGACAGGCCCCGGGAGGCGGAACAGGCCCAGGCGGAGGCCGAGCGAAAGCTCGATGAGGCGGAGAAGCACCTGAAGAAGGAGCGGGATCGTTATTGGCGCCTCCGCCAGGAGGAACTCCTGTTCCGGATCAAGGATGAGGTCGCCTCCCTGATCCTCAAGCAAAGGGAGATCAATCGGAAAACTCTGGATGTCTCCGCGGAACGAGGAGACAGTGTGCGGATTCCCCGAAGGCTCCGTTCCAGGCTTCGCGCTCTCAGTCGAGCCGAGAACGAACTCGCCGGGAGAGCCCGTTTCCTGGCGGACAACCTCGAAAAGGAGCGGACGATCGTCTTCACCTACGTCCTTCGTTCCATCGTGGAGGACCTGGAACTTGTCGGCAAGTTCCTCGGAAGACGCAGGCCCCAGTTGGATCGTTTCGTCCTGGGTCTCCAGCGGGAGATCCTCGAGAGGATGAAAATGATGAAGGCCAGCCTCGAGGAGGAGATTCGACGCTCCAAGGAAGAACGGAAGGATCCGCAGCGTCCAAAAGCGCCGGAGAACACGAACGAGGGAGATTCCAAACCGAGGCTCGTCCCCGATGACGCCGAACTCAAGATGCTCAAGCGATTGGAGGAGGACACGAAGGCGAGAATCCAGGTTCTCCTGAGCTTGATCGAATCCTCCCCGTCCCTGGAACTCGATCTCCGGAACAGCATCGAACGCCTCGCCTTGCGGCACGCGAAGGTCTCCGACCTCTTCCGGCGCTTTCTCGAATCCCGCGGAATCCCGGGATCCGAGAGCGGAGGAGAGAAGGACGAGGATTCGGCGAAGGAGAAAAAGAGAAAATGATGAAGTTCGGACTCCCTTCGACTCTCGGCTTCACTCCCCTTCTTCTGACCGCCTTCCTCCTCGGATTCCCATCCGGTGCCCGGGGGCAGGAGGATGGAAGGGTCAAGAAGATCCTCGATCGAATCACCTCGGAAATGAAGAGGATCGACGAACTCCTTCAGAAGGCCACGGCCACGGCGTCGAGGTCCGGAAGGAATTCCGGATCCGCGAAGGATTCCTCCCGAATCGGGATCTCCGAGACGAAGAAGATCCTCGAATCGACGACGAAAAGCAATGAACGGGTCATCCGTTACATCGACGAACTCCTGAAGATAGCTAGCCGTAAAAAAAACCGGGGTTCCTCCTGCGAAAATCCCGGCGGGAGCAAGGACTCCTCCTCCTCGCCCTCGAAGAAACGTCCTTCGGATCGCCCGGACGACAGGGAGGGCGTATCGCCCCGTAATATGAGCAAGAAGGAGGGGGATCCCCGTTCCGCTGCGACCGACCCGAAAACCGCGAAACAACGGAAGCAAGGGGTTCGAAAACCCGAGGATCCCACCGGTCCGGCTTCGAAACGCAAAGGCGCGGGACGGTGGGGAGACCTTCCCGCCTACCTGAAGTTCCTGTTCCAGCGCGGCGGAGCCCCAAAAATCCCTTCGAAATACCGCCGTTTCGCCGAGGAGTTCTTCAAGAAGGTGGACCGCGCGAAAAAACGCTGAAATCGATCGCCGTGCTCGCGTTCCTTCTTCTCCCCCCCCTCCTCCTCGGCGGTCCCCGTCCGCCACAGCAGACCGATCGCCTTCCCCGAACCCAGGGAGCAAGCTCCCTCGATCTTCCCCCGAAGCTCTGGAAGGAGGTCGAGACCCTCGCCGGCGACGCCGCAAACCGTCTGGCCGCATTGCAGGACCGGAGGGGCGCCTTCCGGCTCGAGCGGGCACGATTGCCGGCCCCGATCGCCGTGACCTCGCTCTGCACCCTCGCCCTCCTGGGAATGGGGGAAATCCCGGGAAGAACCCCGAAGGGTTCCCGGATCGAACTCGCTCTGCGTTACCTCCTCGACAACCAGATCCGGGACGGAGGCCCGAAGGACGGCTACTTCTCCGATCCCGCCGACAGGTACAGCAAAATGCACGGGCATGGGTTCGCGACCCTCGCCCTCACCCAGGCCCTCGGTCAAATCCCTGGAGGAGGGAGCCGCCTCGTCAGCTCCGCGGAACTCCGATCTTCGATCCGGGCCGCGATCCGGCTGATCCAACGCTCCCAGGACAAGAGCGGGGGTTGGACCTACGAGCCGATTCCCGTCGGGCACGAGGGCTCGATCACGATCTGCATGGTTCAGGCCCTGAGAGCCGCTCACAACATCGGTTTCGCGGTCGACGATCAGGTTGTCCACCGCGCCATCCGCTACGTGGAGCAGAGCCAGAAACCCGACGGCAGCTTCCGTTACCAGCTTGGAAGCGATCGAAGTTCGGTCGCCCTGACAGCCGCGGCCCTCGCGACCCTGGATGCCGGAGGTGGATACGACTCCCCATCCCTCGCCAAAGGCCTCGCCTACCTTTGCGCTCCCCGTCCTTCCTTCCTCCGACCCGGTCGGATCCCGGAAGGAGAAGGAAGGTTCCCCTTCTATGAACGGCTCTACGTCGGAGAAGCCCTCTTCTTCCACAAGAACCTCGATCGCTTTTCCCGATGGTACGAATCCCTCGTCGTAGATCTTTCCGCTACCCGGGACAGCCAACGGGGGAGCTGGCATTCGCCGCGTTACGGCGAGGCCTACGCGACGGCCATGAACCTCCTCGTCCTGGTTCTCCCGTTCCAGTACCTTCCGATCCACCAGCGCTAGCCGGCCACCCGCCGAAGGGCTCGGATCCACCAGGCGGCGCCCCGGACGGTCCCTCGTTCCTCGAGAGGATTCATCGCAAATCACCGTCAGGGGTCCAGACGACCTCCCCATGGACGACCGTCGCGAGGACTCTCGTACCGAGGAGCGCCTGATCGGGCACCCTTTCGAGATCACGATCCACGATCGTGAAGTCGGCTTCGAATCCCGGAGCGAGACGACCCCTGACCCCTTCTTCGAAGGCCGCGGTGTGCGGCGTCCTGCAGAAACCGATCAAGGCCGTTTTCCGGTCCACCGCATGGGAGGGAGCGAAAGCCGGGGAATCTGGGGATTCCGGGGGACGCGTCGTCACCGCGGCGAAGACTCCGGCGAAAGGATCCACGGGTTCGACGGGAAAATCCGATCCGAAACATACCCGCCCTCCCCGTTCGAGGAGAGCGTGGAAGGCATAAGCACCCTCGAGGCGGCTCGGCCCGAGCCTCCGACCCGCCCATCGCAGATCCGAGGTCAGGTGGGTCGGTTGCATGGAGGCGAGGATCCCCGAACGGGCCAGACGATCGAGATCCCCCACGGCGAGGACCTGGGCGTGTTCGATCCTGGGCCGCAGCCTCCGGATCCCCGTGGGTCCCAGGACCCGCTCGAGGATGTCCAGGACCAGCCGGTTCGCCCGATCGCCGATGGCATGGATGCAGGGCTGGAAGCCGGCCCTGACGGCTTCGGTGACTCGTTTCTCCAACTCGGACGGAGACTCGAGAAGAAAGCCGCGGTACCCGGGTCGATCTTCATAGTCGGCGAGGAGGGCGGCGCTGCGTGAGCCCAGGGCTCCATCCGCGTAGAACTTGACGGCTCTTCTTCGGATCCGGGAGCGGGGAGAATCCTCCTCGAGGGACGGATAGCCGGTATTCGAAGGAGCCGGGAGCATCCCGTAGACGCCGAGCTTCCACTCGCCCTCGTCCTCCAGGCTCCGAAGGAGAGCGAACACTCGATCGGAGGTGCCCGCGTCATGGACGCGGGTCAAACCCTTCGAAAGACAGCGCCGCTGCGCGAGAAGGAGCCGCCTTCGAAGCGTCTCCCTGGAGGGCGCGGGGATGCGCTCCCGGACCCGGTTCATCGCGGAATCGAGCAACACCCCGGTCGGAACCCCTCCCCCCCCGCGAAGGATCTTCCCGCCGGGGGGATCCTTCGTGTCCTTCTTGATTCCCGCCGCCTCCAGGGCGGCCTGATTGACCAGGGCCGCATGCCCGTCGATCCGGACGAGAAAGACTGGGTGGTCCGGGACGAGGCGCGACAGGCGGCGGTGTTCGGGCATGATCGGCGGATCCCAGCGCGTCTGGTCCCATCCCCTCCCAAGGATCCACCGGCCCTTCGGGAGGCGGGAGGCCCGTTTCCGGACCCGATCGCACAGTTCCTCGAAGCTCCGGGTCTTCCGAAGATCCAGTTCTTCCAGGGAAGCCCCCAGGGAGGCCAGATGCCCGTGCGCGTCGGTGAATCCAGGAAAGAGGTGCGCACCGGGAAAGCGGAGGATCCGGGTCCCGGTTCCCCGAAACCGCAGGATTCCGACCCTGTCGGAAACCCCGAGGATCCTCCCCCCGAGGACCGCCAGGGCTTCGGGAGCCTCCTCGGTGCTCTTCTCGAGCGGATGGACCCGCGAGACGACCAGGATCAGATCGGCGGCGGGAGGGGGAGAAGGAAGGATTTCCGGTCCTTCGACTCTTCCCGTACCGCAGCAGGACAAAAGCCCGCAAAGCAGAACCGAATTCCGGGGGAACCTCATGCCCCCATCATGCAGACCGGGGAACGGAATCAAAAGCGCAGCGCCTGCCACCCTCCGTCGTAGATGTCTCCGGCCTCCTGCACGATCCACACCCAATGTCGGTTCCAGGTCTTGGGCCGGAAGGTTCCCTTCGCAGGAGGTTCGGGAAGCTTGGCCTGCAAGGCCGCGCGCACACCGGGAGCGGCGGGCCCACCGAGCGCCAGGACATGAGCGAGGACCGGAGGAATCTCCACGTCGCAGACCCAGACCCTCCTGCCGCCTGAAAGACGATCCCCCGTCGGGTGTAGCCGGAAGACGAGGGGCATCGCCGGGCGTGGCACCTTGTAGGGCGGCGGGGTGTGGGGGTCCATCGGGACGATCAGGATCAGCCGCGCCCCCGGCAAGATCCCCCGAGCAGCGACCCGCAGGCGCAGGGGCGCTTCGTGCCGGAGCCCACGCGAGGCCTTCCCCCCTCCATCCCGGATCCAACCGTATTGGAGAAGACGCAAGGTCTTCAAGGAAGGCGGCTCGGGGACGGACAGCAGGGTGCCGCTGTAGACCCCTTCCCAGGCGAAGGCCGTGGGGTTCGAGCGGGGACCCGGCACCCAGTTCTTCCGCAGGCGAAGCACGGGTTCCCATAGAGGAAGCGGGCGCATCGGAAGCAACTCGATGCTCGTGACCTTCGAGGGACGGCCCTTACCGGGCCTCCCCGTGGGGGAAGCGATCCTCCGTTCGCTCCCCAAGGGGGTTCCCTGCAGAACGAGGCGGTCCGCGGCCCCCTTCAAGCGAAGGAAGAGCCCGTTCCGGGAAATCCGGGCGCCGCCCGGTTCCCTTGCATACTGACCCGCCCCAGGATCGAACCAGTATCCTTCGACCCTCCCGCCCGTGAACAGATGCGCTGCAAGCCCGAGGCTTCCTTCCCGGACCTGGGATTCGAGGAGGTCGGCGAGAGCGGCCGTGGACTTCCGGTTCCGGTTCGCCGTCGTTACCGTCCAGGCGAGCCCCACGGCTGGAGCGGTCCCTGAATCCCATTGCCGTACGAGGGCGTTCAGGTCCTCGACCTTGTCGCGTTCCCCCGGGGCGAAGTTGTGCGCGAAGACCAGGCGATTGAACTCCTCGATCGAGGGAAAGGAACCGGAATCCCCGAGCCCGGCCTCCCCCTTCGCGATCGGAGAGCTGGGAATCGAGGGTTCCAACCTCGCCTCCTTTCTCCCCGCGCCGCGCAGCCTGGGAGTCTTGAGAATCTGCGGGGATGCGAGTCCGAAGGCCGTGAGCCGGAGATTCGATCCGGTGGGAAGCGCATGGCATTGGACGCAGGATCTCCCCGCGGTCCTAGGATCCGCCCTTCCCGTCTTCGGATCCCGCATCGGGCGCTCATGAAAGAGCTTGAGACCGCGGAGAGCGCCGCTTCCATCCTCCTTGCCCGGGATCCCGAGAGAGCCTCCGAACCGGCGGTCCGGCCTCTCTTCCGGGTTCGGGGGGAGCCTCAAGGAATTCACGAAGGTCTCGAAGGACTTCATGTCCCGGGGCGATAGCCCCCTGGGCCTGCCGGGACTCCCTAGGTTCGGCATCCCCATGAGACTCACGAACGCCGGATTGAAATCCTCGAAACCCGGGCGATCCCCACGCCAATGGAGAGGATAGGAAGTGAACCATTCCTGTCCCGGACCTTCCATTTCTCCGCGAACGAGTCCGAGCAGGCTCTGCGTCGTCTTTCGGCCCTTCACCGAAGGGTAGCCCTTGAGATTTCGGACCCGAACGTCCGTCACCCCGTCGATCAGGTTCCGGTCCAGGGGGGACGGGGGGGCTCCCGGGGATCCGCTGAGGTCCCAGGCCAGACCGTCCGTTCTCCCGTCCACATGGCAACTGGCGCAGGAGACGAAGCCATTCCCCGAAAGCGAGGCGTCATAGAGAAATCGCCTTCCCTTTCGGATGTAGGAAGGGGTCGGATTCGCTGAAAGGGGACGGACCGCGAGAACCTTCTCCCCCACGGGGTCGGCCACGGCTAAGGAATTGTCGAGGCGGTTCAGAATATAGAGCCTGGCGCCTGGATCCCGGGGGATGCCGGGACGGGCCGGCTTGAAAACCAGTCCCCTCGGTCCGGCCATCGGATTCGGACTTCCCGGGTATCGAGGAACGGGGAAACCCCGCACCGTCCAGGAGGAAGGCCCGCCGGTCCCCGGAACGACGACTCCGATCCGATCCCGGTTGAAGGCGGCCACGAAGACCTTCCGCACGGCCCCTCCCTTCTCCTCCAGGGCGAGGGCGAAGGGGTGTGCGAGGGAGTCGGCCTTCTTGACCGGGGCTCCCGTCGGATCGAGGTTCAGGTCCCGGGTCTCAACCTTCGGATTCCGTCCTCCGGGGGAGCGGATCCGGTGGAGAAGGCTGCGGACGAAACCCGATTTCGCTGCGGCGACCTTGGCCTCCCCCACGAGGTCGTTTCTCGCTTCACAGGCCGTAACCCAGAGATCGCCGTTGGACGCGAAGGCCATAGCCGTCTTCGTCGTTCCCAGGCCTCCGGTGACGACGGGAACGGGATTCGAGAAATCCAGGGACCAGAGATCCAGGTCGTGCGCCCAGCTGTGCCCTCCCGAGAACCCCAAAAGAAAGAGCCGGCCCCGATCGACGAGGATCCGGCGCGGTTTCGCAAGGGCCATGCTCGGTCTGTCGTAGCGATCGAGGCAGGGGATCTTCTCGGAAAACCCGGGGATCGCTGGAGCGAGGTCGGGAAGCTTCAACCACGCAAAGGCCGAACTGCCGTTCAGCGAAACGAACAGCGAAGCACCGTCGGGGGCGAAGGCGACGTCCATCGGTTCATCCCCGACCCAGGCGGTCTTCAGGAATACGAGCTTCATTCCTCCCTTTCCGTCCGGAACGAGACGAAGGAGACTGAGGGAATCCCCGAGCATGTTGGCGGTGACGACCAATCCCCCCCTCCTCACTCCGGTGACGGAGACCGGCTCCAATCCGACAGGAACCGCGGCGATCCTGAGGAATCGGCGGGGATCCCAGAGTTCGAGAAGGCTGGCCGGGGTGTTGCAGACCAGCAACCAGTCCTTGCCCCGAAAATCGATCAGGGCAAGGGGGGAGACCTGAGGGCTCTCCTGATTGAAATAGCCGCCCCTGCCCTGTGCAGGCAGAAAGGATGCGAGAAAAAGGAGGAGAGAAAGCAAAGGTTTCGATCGACGCATGTTCCGTTCCCGGGAGGTGATCGTGCATTCTAACGGATCATGGATCCGTGGGTCCGATGAACCCGGGAGGCGGCGGCCGCCCGATCCGAAGGGAAATCGGGGCTTCGATCCGGTTCACCCGCTGCAGGGAACTTCCTGTTCAGGGGTCAGGATCATCCTGCGGATCTTCCCCGTCCGGGAGACGATCGTTCCCGGAAAGACCAGGCATTCCTTCATCATCACCGGATTTTCGATCACGGCTCCGTCCATGACGACCGAACGGAGAACCTCCGCTCCCTCGGCGATCTTCACCCCATTTCCCAGGATCCTGTCCTTCCCGTGGGATTCCAGGAAATGGAGATTCAAATCGAGAAGGTCGCCCGGGAAGGAGAGATTGAGGTCCTCCTCGACGACCTCGGCGGCCTCGACCCTCCATCCATCGTCGATGAAGATCTGGATTGCGTCGGTAATCTCGTATTCATCCCGCATCGCGGTCCGGGGAGTCCGGCGCACGGCATCGAAGAAGGCGGTATCGAAGAGATAGAGTCCGCAGCCTTTCAGGTTCGTGCGCGGATGCCGAGGTTTTTCTACGACCCTGCGAACGGACCCGTCATCCGCTAGATGAACGACGAAGTTGCGCATGATCGCGAGAGGATCCTCCTCCTTCTTCACGGCCAGGACCCCCGCGGTATCCCCCTTCGCCCCGTTCCCCATCTTCTCGATCATCCGCCCCAGGTTCCGGGTCTCGAAGAAGATGTCGCCCAGGAAGAGGAGAAAGGGGCGGTCCACATGCCGTTCGAGCCTCCCGACGGCATGGGCGATCCCCAGGGTCTCTTCCTGCTCGACGTATTTCAGGGAGACCCCATGGATGCTTCCGTCCCCCAGGTTCCGGACGATCTCGAAGCCGAGATGGCCGATGACGATCAGGATTTCCCGGATCCCGAGTTCCCGCATCGCCTCGATCTGGTGAAGGAGAAGGGGTTTGCCACCGATCGGGAGAAGGGGTTTAGGCCAACTCTCCGAGAAGGGAAGCATCCGGGTCCCCTTCCCGGCGGCAAGGATGATTCCCAGTAGATCCTCGCCTTTCACGAACGCCCTCCCTCCCCGGATCTCCGTCTCAACGGGACTGGTTCAGGAAGAGGCTGACGCGGTTCGTGAAGAGACTCGCGACAAGGACGTCGGCCAGACCGTCTCCATCGACGTCCCCCATGTCCGCGGAGAGGGACTTCATCGACCCCGGAATCCGGACGATATTAGGGAATCCGCCCTTCCCATCGCCGAGAAGCACGTGGAAATCCGCGCTGTCCGCGTTGGCCACGAGGAGGTCGGCCCACCCGTCTCGATTCAAATCCCTGGCGAGAAGCGCCGTCGGACCATCCCCTACCTTCAGGTTCGAAGGCCGGAACCCCGAACTGAACCCGAGCCACAGCGTGAGTTCCGTTCCTCCGAGATTGCTGACGACGAGGTCCTCGAATCCGTTTCCGTCGAAGTCGGCGTGCCGCAAGTAATTCGGCCGGTCTCCGGCGGCCAGGTCGGCGGCTTTCACGAAGCCGCCCTTTCCGTCTCCGGTGAAGACGGAAACGATTCCCATCTTGAACCTGGAAACGGCGAAATCGAGTTTTCCGTCCTTGTTGAAATCATGGACGACGAGGCTCAGAGGCCCTCCGGCGAGAGGAACAGGGGGATAGGGCGAGGAGAATCCGAAGCCCTTCCCGGACCCCTTCAGGAGATGGATCTTGTTCCCTCCATAGTCCGCAACGAGGAGATCGGGGACGGAATCGCCGTCCGCCTCGAGAGATACGACCTCGAAGGGTCCGATCCCGGCAGAGAACGGTTTCTGGTTGATCGGAGGGAAGACGTCGAAGGCCAGTTTTCCTCCCGAGTTCCGGTTCAGAAGAAAGCGAAGTCCCCCGGAAACCGCAACGACGACATCGGGACGGCCGTCCTTGTCGAAATCACCGCGACTCATCGAGCCCGCCATGGCGCCGACTTGGAAATCCAGGACCTTTTGGAGTCTCCCCTCACTCGAACCTAGAAGGATCGTGCAGGAGCCCGAGACCCGGTCTGAAACGATGGCATCGGCCCTTCCATCGACATCGAGATCCTCGACAAGAACGAAGCTAGGGTCGCGATGTCCAGTCGCGAAGTTTTCGGAAGCAATCAGCCGTCCGCTCTCGAGCCCCCGCATCCAGCTCAAGTGGGAAGCGTTCAGGCCGGAGGTGAGGATGTCGACATTCCCGTCGCGATCCAGGTCGACGAGGCGGGATTCAGTCGGAAGGCCGGTCGTGCCGAACTGTCGCTCCCTGGAGAAACGACCTCCTCCCAGCCCCTTGAGGACACCCACGGCTGCGCGATCCAGGTAGGAGACGACGAGGTCCGTGAGGCCGTCCTTGTCGAGATCCCCGGAGTTCACATGGAAAGGATCTCCGTCGAGCTTCAACTGGATCCCGGCGCCGAATCCGCCCTTCCCGTCCCCGGGGAACCAGGCGAGACTTTCCGCTCCGTAATTCCCGACGAGACAGTCCAGGTCCATGTCCCCGTCGAGGTCGTCGAAACGGATCGAAATCGGACCGCGGCCGAGGCTCGCCATGACCTTCTTCCCGGAGGAAACGAAGCCCGCCTTCGATCCCTTCCAGATATGGATCCGATCCTTCGGGGTGTCGGTCACCGCCAGATCGTTCCATCCATCGCCGTCGAGATCCCCGACGGCGATCCCTCCGAGATCGCTCCCGGCGCCCGCATCGAGGGGAGCCCAGGGGGAGAATCCTCCCACCGGGAGGGAGACGAAGATATGGACCTTCGCCCCGGCCGTCACGATCAGATCGGCCCTCCCGTCACCGTCCACATCCGCCAAGGCCAGGTCGTTGGCCTTCCCGGGCAGGGAGATCGTCCTGGCCTCCTCCGTGAGTCCTCCGAGTCCGTTGTTCCGGAAGATCCGGATCCTTCCTGCATTCTCGAAGAGACAGGCGACATCCAGGTCGCCGTCCTTGTCTAGGTCACCGCTCCGCAAGGCTCCCGGCGTCTCCTTGTAGGTCTTCTGGAAACCGGCCTTCACCGAGAAGACCGCAGCCGGGCTGGCGACCATGTAGACGATCTTTTTATCGATCAGACTGGAGACGAAGATTTCCGGCGCCCCGTCACCGGTCAGATCCGCAGCCAGGAAGGAGCGGAGTCCCCGGCCGAAGGCGGAGATCTCTTGACGGGTCAGAAGGCTGACCTTCGTCAGGGAGACGGAGCCGGCTCCGCCGCCACCGCCGCCACCGCGCCGGCAGCCGGGCAGGAGAGGGAGGAAGAGGGCCGCAAGGAAGGCGGGACGCAAGATCGTAGACATGATGAATCAGATCGAAAAGGGTGGGGCCGGAGACCGGAGAACCGTAACCGGGACGAGATCCCCGAAACCCGCGGGCACGCTCATCCGCGAACCGGGACTGGAAATGATACTCTCAAGTGTACCCCATCGAGCGTGGCCCCACAAACCGACGGCGCCTCGATCGCGCCTTCCCCGAAACCTCGATGGGAAGGCCCTTCTCCGAGGGGGCCCGACCAGGCAAGGATCAGGGGGCCTCCAAGCCCGGAGGGGCAAGGGGATCCCGGTCGAATCCGGACATAGCCCGGGGGGTTCCGAGGATCAGGGCAGCACGGAACGCATCCCGAGGAAGCAGGCCGCCCGGCAGGGAAACGGATCCGCGGGGGACGACCTCGGTCCTCCCTCCGGGTTTCCCGCCGAACCCGCTTTCCTCGGGAACGAAGGTCCGCTTCTGCGCTTCCACCCCCTCCTTCAGTGAAACGAAGGTTTCGCTCCCGAAGCCTGAGACCGTCTTCCGGAGTTCCTTCCCCACGCTTCTCGGTCGCCGCCGCTCGGTTTCGAGCGGAACAGGGGGAATCGAAGGAGATTCCATGGATTTTCTCACGGGGGAAGCAGGCGGTTCCGTTTGCGTGGCGGCCTCCTTCCCGAGGACGGAGGGAGCAGGGGGAGGCGAAGAAGGAGGAGAAGGAGGAGGCGCGGTCCTGGTGGAAAGCCCCTCACCGAGGAGTTCCCGGATCTTCCGGCCCAGGACCTCCTCGGGGCTCGCCTCCGCCGGTCGTTCCCTGGTTTCCCGAGGGGGGGAGCCTCCGGTTTTCCGAGGACTCCCGGTCCGTCGTTTCTTCTTCCCTTGTTGGTTCGCGATCTGTCCGAGGATGCCGAAAGCGGCGAGGACGATCAGCGGAAGCGCGTCCTTGAGGAGTTCGAGGATCGGATCCATCGTAGGTCCAGTTCTCCTGGAGGCCTCAAGACTTCCCGCTCGAAGGTTCGTCCTTCGGATCGGCGAAACCCTTCCGCATCGAAGTATCCGCCTCGATGTTCTTCAGGCGCATGTAGTCGAGGATGCCCAGATTCCCCGACCGGAAGGCCTCGGCCATCGCGAGGGGGACCTCCGCCTCGTTCTCGACGACCTTCGCCCTCATCTCCTGCTCACGGGCGACCGCCATCGCCCTCCGCTCCTCGGCCTTGGCCTGGGCAATCCTCTTGTCGGCTTCCGCCTGATCGGCCTGGAGGCGCGCGCCGATGTTGTTGCCGATGTCGACGTCCGCGATATCGATCGAGAGGATTTCGAACGCGGTCCCCGCATCCAGCCCCTTCGCAAGGACAGTCTTGGAGATGTTGTCGGGGTTCTCCAGCACGTCCTTGTGCGAATCCGAGGAACCGATCGTAGAGACGATTCCTTCCCCGACACGGGCGATGATCGTCTCCTCGGTCGCTCCCCCGACGAGCCGGTTGATATTCGTCCGGACCGTCACCCGGGCCTTCGCAAGGACCTGGATCCCGTCCTTCGCCATCGCGCTGACCTCGGTCTTCCCCCTGGCGGGGTCCGGACAATCGATGACCTTCGGATTGACGCAGGTCCGGACGGCCTCGAGAACATCCCTGCCGGCGAGATCGATCGCGGCGGCCCGCTTGAAGTCGAGATCGAGACCGGCCCGGTCCGAGGCGATCAGGGATCTCACGACGTTGATCACATTGCCTCCGGCCAGGAAATGAGCCTCGAGGTCGGCGGTATGGACTAGGACGTTCGCCTGGACCGCCGAGATCTTGGCCCGGACGATCACGGTCGGATTGATCTTCCGGAGACTCATCCCGATCAACTGGAACAGGGTGATCCCCGCCTTCGAGAAGTAGGCCTGAACCCAGAGGTTCAGGAACTTCATCAGGAAAATGACGAGGATCAGAAGGAAGACCAGGAGCAGTCCCAGTCCGATGTAGAGCAGGTTGTTGGCCAGGAGGAATCCCGGCGGGTAAGGGGAGACAGTCATGGATCGCTCCGATCGAGAGGTTAGTACCCCCCGGATCCCGTTCCGGGGGAACTCGGAAGAAGAACGGACTCGAGGCACGGGGAGACAACAAACCTCCGCCGCGATCCTCGTTCAAGTTTCATCGGGACCTCCGGCGGCTCTGGCAACGACGACCTGGGACATCTCAACGGAGAGGATCCTCACGGGGGTTCCGGGGTCGAGGGATTCCCCCCGGGTCTTCGCGTCCACCCTCCTCGATCCGATCTTCACCGTTCCGGAGGGCCGCAAGGGAGTCAGCGCGATTCCGGTTCCGCCGACGAGAGCTTCCAGGCCCTTCTCTCCGACCGGTTCCGCATTCGGGTCGAAGGTCGGACCGTCCAGGATCAGCTTCCTGCCGATTCCGGTGCTCGGGAGGAACTTGAACGCGAGAAGGAGAAGAAAAGGGACGCTGATCAGCACGCTCACCAAGAAGAGAAAACCAGTCACCGTTCCATGCTGGAACGCCAGGAAAACTGTGGAGACGATCAGGATTCCCGAAGCGATCGAAAGCACCCCGAAACTGGGGAAGAAGACCTCCGCCACCATCGCAAGGAGACCTCCGAGCAACATCAGGAGGAGCCAGGGGATCGAGACCGCCCCCGCCTCCTCCCGCACCGGAGCTTCCGGCCCGGTCTTCCGTCCCTCCTCCGCCTCGACCAGGATCCGGTTCCCCTCGACCTGGACGACCCGGACCCTTTTCCCGGACTCGAGGTAGGCCCCCGTCGTAACGACATCGTAGGGTTCGCCTCCGATTTCGATCTTTCCGGATGGACGAAGGTCGGTTAGGGCGACCCCCTCCGTTCCGAGCAGTTTCGCGAAGGCCGGCTCCTGGGTCGCGGCCCGATGCACCTGGTCCGCCGTGGTGCTTTTCTCGAGGAGCAGATTCCGGAAGAGTGGAAGATGCGGAAGCAGTTTCGAGAGCAGAAAGCCCAGGGCGAACACTCCGGCGAGGACCCAGGTCAGGGCCCAGAGATTCTCGTTGAGGATCTCCCCCTCGAAGGCCCCCTCGGGGGCCAGGAAGGGTTGGAGTGAGAGAAAGAGGGCGGCGATGATCGAAATCAGCCCGACGAGTCCCGAGATCACCGTCCCCGGAATCACGAAGATCTCGACGAGGATCAGGCCCACCCCCAGGAAGAACAGAAGGATCTCGGTCCAGGCTGCCAGGCCGACGAGCCAGGACCCCCCGAAAAACAGCAGGAAGCAGAGGACCGACAGGGCCTCCGGCAGCCCGGTGCCCGGCATCTTAAAGGCCATGACGGCCATCAGGACGCCTCCGAGGAGCAGAAAGAAGCGCACTCCATACAGGAACCCCGCCAGCTCCTCCGACCAGGTCCTCCTGAGTCTTCGCACCTCGGCGGGATCGACTCCGAGTTCGCGATACAACTCCTCGGGACTCGAAACCAGCCCCCTGACGAGATCGAGCCTCAGGGCTTCTTCCCCCGTCAGGGTCAGCGGCCGTGGTTCGAGGATCCGATCCTCCAAAATCTCGACTTCATTGTCCCTGAGATTGTCGAGGGCCTCCTTGCTGAGGAGATCGCGCCGGAGGACCCTGTCCTTCCCCCGGTATCGGATTTCATGGAGTTCTAGACCCGGATCCACCATAGCCTCCGCGAGAACTGCGGCCTTGCCCCCATGCCTCGAGGCAATCGTTCGAATCTCCGCCCTCATCCCGGAGATGAGCTTGGCGTAGAACTCATCCTCGAGCAGCCCCTTGATACCACCTCCGAACACCGGGGTGCAGGCGCCCAGGGTCGCCCCCGGCCCCATGAAGATCCGGTCGCAGGCCAGGGCGATCACGGCCCCCGCACTCAATCCCTGCCTTCGGATATAGGCGAGCGTCGCGATCTTGGACTCCCGCATCTGCCGGAGCATCGAGACGACTTCTTCCATCTCGGTCACGGCCCCGCCCGGGGTGTCGATCTCGAGGATGAGCCGAGGAATCCCCTCGGCTCGGGCCTCCCGAAGACCGCGCTGCATCAATGCGACGGTCCGGAAATCGATCGGGCCCTGTATCGGCACGACGAGGACCTCCGGAGGGGCTTTCTCCTCCCCCTTCCTTTGGACGGGGGTCGCGAAGGCCTCCCCCCCCAGGAGGAACGCGGCGAGGAGCACGGACCATGTCCGTTTTCGTCGGACCTTTTCGGGATTCTCTGTCAGCATTCGGTTCGAGTCTTTTGAGGATCCGCGGAAGTCCCAAGCCTCCATGGCAAGGAACCGGGAGGCCCCGGCCGGGGCCCTCCCCAGCCACCCCTCTCCGCGTGCCGATAATACCCGTCATGGAAGCGATTCGGGATGCATGGAGAGGCAAACCCGCGGGAGAAGGTTCCGAGTCCGTTCACCACCTCGAGCCCCAGGTCGCGGGCCGGCTGCTTCAGGCCTTCCACGCTGCGGTCCAAGCCCAGAGTCTCGGCATCGAGGAACAACCGCGACTCAGGGAATCCCTCGACCGGGATTTCATCGAAAGGCTCCGGTCGATCCTCGATTCCCGGGAAACGCTGACGATCCGCATCCACCCCGACGGGTTCCAGGTCGATCATTGTCTGCTCCCGGCCGACACCGAAGCCATGGCTCTGGCCGCTTTCCTCAGAGACGAGGGAATCCGCTCGATCCACATCCGCAAGGAGACCACGGACGAAACCCTCGACCGTCTTCTGGTCATGCTGGGCTCCTACCTGGCCGTAAGGGGCCATTGGAGACACAGGCCGGGACTCTGGCAGCGCCTCCTCAACGATGAGTTCCCCGGGATCAGTTTCGGAATCCTCCGGGGCATCGATCCTGAAGAACTCGACATGGAGAATGCGCTCCTCGGCCCGGGGGAGGGTGTCTACTGGAGCGATCCGAGCGGCCTCCCGCTTGCGGGTTTCCGGGAATTCTGGGCGGAACGCCAGGCCCGGGTCGAGATGAACAGAAATCTCGACTTCGAGTTCGGAAAAGCTCTCTCCGAGGACATGGCGCGTTGTCCCGCCGACAGCCCTCTGCGCAACGCGGAACTGCGGGCCCTGCGACCGGTCATCGGAAGCCTCGTTCGACAGGGTAAACCCAGGGAAGCCCTCGCCCTCCTGGAATCCATCGAGCTTTCCCCCGGCTTTTCGGAGCGGGAACGTGCGATCCTCGACTCCCTTCTTCACGATTTCCGCAAACCGAGCTATCTCCGCTCCTTCCTCGACAACCTCCCCCCCCATCCCGACAGCGGACACGCGGCCTTCCTGATGCGGCTCGGACCCGAGATCGCCCCCGCCCTCCTGAAGGAATCGATCCGCTACCGCTCCGCGGCCCTGCACACGCTCCTCGAAACCCTGGTCCAACTCGATCCCTCCCCATTCTTCGAGGTTCTGGGCCATGATGAGGATCCCGAGGCCAGGGAGCGGGCCCTGGACCTCCTCCATTCCGCCAAGAGAAGCATCCCCACCGGTCTGCTTCGGGATCTCGCCCGCCACCCGGCGCCCTTCCTCCGAACGAAGGCCTTGAGAATTCTTGTCGAGGAACGCCCGGAACAGCTCGATGAGGAAGAGGCCCTTCGCTTCCTCGAGGATCCGAACGAAGGCGTCAGACTCCAGGCCCTACGACGGCTCCTCGACTCGCCTCCGGACCCGGAACGATTCCGGCGACTCCTCGACTGGTTCCGGATACGACAGAGGGACTTCTCCCTCAAGGAGCGTCACGATTCCCTGCGGGCCCTCTACTTGGCCGACCGCTCGAAGGCGATCGACCTCTTCAGGTCCTGGCTCTTCGATCCCCCCGCGATGGTTCGAAGGAGATCGGACCGGGAAAACCGCGGGTGCGCGCTTCGGGTTCTGGGCGAACATTCCGGCGGAGAAGGACGTGAACTGCTCGAACGGGCCGCGGAACATCCCGATCCCGGTCTCCGGAAGAAGGCCCTGGAGATCCTCTCTTCGGATTCTGGGGCCTGAGGGGGTGAGTCCCCCCGCCCCGTCTCCCCGGCGAGGAACCCGGTTTCGGTGCCGCGCCCGTCGCCGGGGTCTTATTCGAAAGATGACGAGATTTGGCTACTTTCCTCGAATCCAGGACCCAAGGTTCCGTTCCTTCCCCAGCCAGGGAAGAATGCACGAGGGCGGAACCATCGACCAGGTTCCGGTTCCCGGGACATGGAGTGGAGCGACAGGAAATGACGCAGGAAGAAAAAAAGAAACCCACGAACGTCGACCGAGTCATCATCAGGCCCTGGCCCAAGGTCATCTTTCTCTATCCGACGATGGTCTACAGTCTCGTCGCCTGGTTCATCTCCTTCCTGTTCATGAATCCGGACTCCACGAGTCTCTCCCAGACCCTGGGGCTCCTGTTCTGCACGATCTTCTTCTTGAACCTCCTGGTCTTCGCGTTCGACTTTTCGAGAATCAAGTCGATCACTTTGATCTTCGTCTTCGTGGCTCTGGTGTTCGCTCTGGCCTGGGCCAATACGAGATGGGAGGTCATGGCCTCGATCCGGAACCTCGTCAACAAGATCGACATCCGGATGAATACCCAGTTCTACGGGTTCATGGCCTTCTTCATGCTTTTCATCTTCATGCTGGTTTTCATCAACACCCGCTTCAACTACTTCGAAATCAACAGGAACGAGATCCTCCACCATCACGGCTACCTGGGGGACATCACGAGAACGCCGACGCACGCGATGAGGATGCAGAAGGAGATCTACGACCTGATGGAATACGTGCTCCTGCGCTCCGGAAGGTTGATCTTCTATCCCTCGAACGTCCGGGAGGCCCTGGTCATCGACAACGTCGTCAAGGTCAACCTCGTCGAGAAGCGAATCAAGGACCTCCTTTCCAGCGTCTCGGTCGCCCTCCGGACGAACGAGGAGGGGGTCCAGGAAGACCTCTCCTCCCCGTTCTGAGGTCATACCGGGGACGGAGCACCGTCTCTCCCCCGGCTCGAAGCGGGGTGCGTCCCGTTCCCTAGTCGTCGTTTCCGCCGATCACGAACTGCAGGTAGTAGAGCAAAGTGGCGATGGCGATGAGGGCGGAGGCGACATAGGTGAAACCCGCCGCGAAGAGGGTCTTCCGGACTCCCGGCATCTCGTCCGAGGCCACGAGCCCCGAACTCTCGAGGATCCGGATCGCCCGGCGCGAAGCGTCGAACTCGACCGGGAGCGTCACCAGGTGGAAGACGACCGCCATGGCGAAACCCAGGATCCCCAGCCACAGGAACAGGGTTCCGGGTCCGCCGCCCCGCAGGCCGCCGAGGAGGAAACCCAGGAAGATCATCGGCATCGCCAGGTTGCTTCCGAGATTGACGGCGGGAACGATCGCGGAGCGGGCCTCCATCGGCCGGTAGTTCTCGGCGTGCTGGAGGGCATGCCCGCATTCATGGGCCGCCACCGCAACGGCCGCGGGGGTCCGGCCCTCGAGGATCTCCCTCGAGAGCCTCACGGTCCGGGTTCGGGGGTCGTAGTGATCCGACAGGATTCCGGGAACAGATTCGATCGTGACTTCCGGAATGCCGGAAGCCTCCAGGATTAGCTTCGCTGCATCCAGGCCGGACAGGCCGGAACGCAGTCTGCCTCGGTTGTACTTCTCGAAGGTTCCCTTGACCTTCCAAGAAGCCCACATCGCGAGCAGGATGAAAGGACCTACGAGCAGGAAATACCGTGGGTCGAAGTAGAAGAAGGCGGTCATCCTCAGGTTCTCTCCAGAACGGTGGGAAACGGGTGTCTCGAATAGCCCCGGTCCTCTACGTCTTCAAGCGGCAGTTCCTCCCTCCTTCCCTCCGAAACCTGCGGGGGTCTTTCCCCGCCGCCGGGTGGGCGCCGCTGGGAGGCGCTAAGCTCTCCTGAGGAAGCCTTTTTCGATGTCTCGGAAACCTCTATCGGTCGTAATCCTCTCCACGGCGGTTCTGGGCGCCCTCGGCTTCCTTCTCGTTCCGCCGTTCCGGGAACCCGCCCTCTCTTCGGGGGATTCCGTGGACAGGCCTCCCCCCCAAGGCCTCCCCCTCGTTCGGGAGGGGGACGGTTCCCGCCCGGCCGTTCCGCGGACGGGAGGAACCCCCGAAGAAGGCGCCCCCACCGCCGCCCCCCCCTCCTCGACCCTTTCGGAGCGGCTTGAGGACAGGGGCGTCCTCGGAAGGGTCACCGGCCCCTTCGGGCAGGGGATCCCCGGCGCTGAAATCGAGGCCTGGAGTCCACGCGACGGCTGGCATCCGGCCGATTTGAGCCTCGAGACCCGCAGTGGGGAGGGGGGCCGCTTCCGGCTCGCCCTTCCCCCTGGAAGGATCTGGACGTTCTACATCCGACACCCCGATTTCGCTCCGCTTGGACCCGCCGGCCGGTGCGATTCCCTCCAGCCTGGCTGGCGCACCCTGCCCCCGTTCCGCCTCAGGAGCGGCTTCGGCCTTGCCGGGATCGTGCGTACAGGCGGGTCCGAGGGCCCCCCCCTCGCCGGAGTCCGTGTCCGGATCCGCCGGAGTCTCCTTCCCGAATCGGGACCCTTCTCCGGAAAGACCGAGGAGCGCACGACGGACGCGGGGGGCGGGTTCCGCATCCAGGGCCTGGAGCCGGGGGAATACCGGATCGAACTCTTCCCTCCCGAGCCCTTCGCCCCCCTCTCGATTCCCGCCTGGAAAGCGGCCCCGACCGAGACCCTGTCCCCCCGCATCCTCGTCCTCAGGCGCGGGTACCGCCTCGAGGGGCGCGTCCGCTGGCCAGAGTTCCGGGATTCTTCCGGCCCGGTGGATCTCGTTCTCGAACTGAACGCGGAGGTCCTGAAGGACGCCGTCCCGGACCTGCCCCGGCTTCGCTGCCCTCTCGATCCCCGGGGCCGGTGGAGCTTCCCCTCCGTCCCCGAGGGGACCTATATCCTCCGGGTCCTGCCGGAAGGGTCCGCCATCCCTCTTCTGATCCGTTCCGGCGTCCGTGTTCCCGGCATGGGCTTCCTCGACCTCGTGATCCGAGGGGGACCGAAGCTCAAGATCCGCTTCCGCGGGGAGGCCCCGGTCGGTCGCCTCTTCCTCCGGAATCCCCGGCCCTCGCCCTCCGTCCCCCCTCGGCGGATCCCGATCCGATTCCACCGGACCGGCAGCGACTGGATCCCCGACTCCCTCCCCTCGGGTCGCTTCCGCCTCGAGATCCGCGCGTCCAAGTCCTCCGTTCTCTGGTCCCCCGTTCTCGATTCCCGGAACCTCCCCGAAGCCCTCGTTCTCGAGGTTCCCGCCCTCCCCACGGGCCGCATCGAGGGGACCTTCCCGGAGGCCGTCGCCCTCAGGATCCGGGTCCTGTCCGGGGAGACTCCCCCCACGGCCTGGACATGGTCCTCCGAACCGATCCGCCTTCCCCTCGGGCCCGGGGGGAGGCTCCCGCCGGTCCTCGTCCCCGCCGGCCGTCTCCGGATCCGCCTCCTCGACCGGGGAGGCGCCGTCCGCTCTCTGCCCGACCTGGACTTGCGTCCCGGAGAACGGAGACGCCTCCCTCCGCTGGGCGGTTCCTCCTCCCGTTGATTGCGGGAGAGACCTCAGGCCTCCATTCCCTTCGCCCGGCCTTCCGGCCGGGCTAGACTTCCCGGATTCCCGGGAAGAAGTCCCCCTCGCCGGCGTCGTATCCGGCCCCTTTCCCGCCTGGACGTGACCGATGAAACGCAACCCCCTCTTGATCCTGATCCTCCTGGGCCTCTTCGCCGCCGGCATCCTCTTGATGATCCAGGGAGATCGGCTCGGGTCCCCGGGAGGGGAGGACTCTGGCGAAACCCGGACCCCGCCGCCGCTCCTCGAACAGGACGGCACGGGAACGGACACCGATCCCATCGAAAAGCGGGGAATCGAGATCCGCCGGAAAAAGGGACCCGAGACCGGCGGCCATGACGAGGCGCGGCGGGAAGAGGTCAAGGAGGAGGAATTCCCCCAAGGGGTCCAGGGAAGGGTTCTCGATGGATTCGGTCGGCCCGCGGCGGGCGTGAAAGTCTATCTCCTGCGGGATGTCCCCCCGAGCCGGATGCTGCAGCACCTCGCCCTCCTGCAGGGACAGGGAAGAAGGCCCAGGGCCCGCATCGCCACCGAGGGAAAGACCTCGAGGAACGGCTCGTTCCGGCTGCCTGCGGCTCCAACGGAAGGGGAGGCGGGATACGAATTGCATGTCGTCGCCCCCGGGCACAAGGTCTTCCGGCAGAAGCTGCGGGTGCAGGCGAAGCACTGGACGGACCTGCGGACGATCCGCCTCGAGCAGGGAAAGGTCCTCCGGGGGATCGTTCGGGACAAGATCACGAAGGCCGGAATCCGCGGAGCTTTCGTGAAGGTCACGATCCCGACCGTAAACCTCCTCGTTCCGACCCCGGGCTACGAGGAAGGCATCGAGGTCGAGACGGACGAGCGCGGAGCCTTCGAGATCCGAGGGCTTCCCGACGGCCCCTTCGAACTCCGCGGGTACGCCAAGGATTACGGGACGGCGGTCCTCCCCGATCTGGCCTTCGCCCCCGGGGAGAAACTGATGCGACAGGACCTCGATCTCCCCAAGGGCTTCCAGATCTCGGGATGGGTCGTGGACGCGCAGGGCAAACCCATCCCCGGAGCCCAAGTCGAGGCTCAACCCTTCTCGCAGAACCGACCGACACCGGGCTCGGCTACTTCGGACTCCTCGGGGGCCTTCTCGGTGCTCGGACTGGACGAGGGCCAATACACGGTCCGCGCCTCCGCGGCCGGTTTCGCGACGACCGAGGTCAAGCCCGTGAAGGCGGGCAACCGGGAAGTCCAGGTCGTCCTGGAACGCCAAGGCAGCATCATCGCCCGCGTGACGAACGCCCAGGGCCGCCCTCTGCGGAACTACCGGGTCGAGGTCCGCACCTGGTTCGAGGGCCAGGACGACTACGGAAGGTCCACGATCCCCCCCGTGGAGGTCCGCGGTGCCCGGAACGGAGAATATCGGATCTCGGGAATCGAGGCCGGCAACTACGTCCTCATGGTCGAGGCCGTCGGTTATGCCCGTAGTTTCAGCCCCAAGTTCACGATCCAGAACGAACAGGAACAGGACACGATCGTCAGAGTGCGGATGACGAAAGGGGGGACGATCACCGGCATGGTCGTCGACTCCAGCGGGAAGCCCGTAAAGGGGGCCGCCGTGCAGACTCTTTCCGAAAACTACCAGGACAATCCCCTGGTCCAGATGCTCTCCGGCCTTATCACCTACAACATCACGCGGAAGACCGCCGTCACCGATTCGAAGGGGCGCTTCCGCCTCGATCTCCTCGCCCCGGGGCGTTACCAGGTCCGGATCGATCATCCCGAGTATTCCCGGCTCTACCAGAAAGGGATCGAGGTCGTGAACGACCGGGTCTTCGACACCGGAATCCTACGACTCACGAAGGGGGCCCTCCTCGAGGGCGTCGTCTACTTCCGGGGCGCTCCGGTTCCCGGGGCCGAGGTCAACATCAGCGCCCAGTTCGGCGAGGGGCAGGCCGTCTTTGAAAAGGTTTTCGCCGACGCCAAGGGCAAGTTCAAGCTGGCCCGGAGACTCCGGCCCGGATCCTACGAGATCCAAGCGAGTCGAACGGACATGTCGAACCCGCTGCTCAAGATGGCGGACATGCAGCGGAGCCTCCAGCGGATCACTCTCTACGAGGGCCGCACCACGCGGATCACGTTGACGATCAAGGAAAACTGAGCAAGCGGCCCGCCGGCCGTCAACAGGGACAATGCACCGGGGAGTGGTCGGCTTGCACGGGCTCCTTCGGAAGTTGGATGAAAAAGGTCGTTCCCTTGCCGACCTCGCTCTCGACGGAGACCTCCCCTCCATGGGCCAAGACCAGTTCCCGGACGATGTAGAGGCCGAGCCCCGTCCCGGTGACCCCTGAGGTATTGCTCCCCCTGGAGAATTTGCCCCAGATCTCGGACAGGGAGGCCTCGGGGATTCCGATGCCGTTGTCTTCCACGAGGAAGACCCAATCGTTCTCCCGCTCCTCGGCCCGGACCTTGATGTACCGGGGCTGCTTTTGAGGATCCCGGTACCGGATCGAATTGCCCAGGAGATTCATGAAGACCTTCGTCAAGGCCTTCGGATCTCCGACGATCTTGGGAAGGGGCTCGATGTAGGCGCGCACTTCCTGTTCGCCCAGAAGGTAGCGGAGCCGCTTCACGATCGTGCCGAACAGGAGGGTCATGTCGGTCTCCTCGAACTCGAGTTTGACCCCGTCATAATCGAGTCTCGAGGATTCGACGATGTCTTCGATCAACTCCTCCATATAGTCCACGGAGTCCGAGGCGTTCTGGATCGCATCCTTCTGAGTCTCGGTCAACTCCCCAAGTTGTCCTCCAAGCATCAACCGCACGACGGTCTTGAAGACGGTCAGGGGTTTCTTCAGGTCGTGGCTGATCAACTGGTTGACCTCGACCAGTTCGCGGTTCTTCCTTTCCAGGAGGGATTTGTATTCTGCGAGTTCCGCATAGAGACCGGCCATCTCCATGTTTGAGGTGATGGCCTGGCCGAGCAGTCCGACTGCTTCCTCCTCCCCGAGACCTTCCTGCTCCTTCGGAACCTCCCCGGACTCCTCGGAGAACCTGGTGGAACCCTCGACGGCCTCCTCAGTCCGGGAGGACCTCTCTGGCGCGGCCTCCCGCCCCTCGGCGCCGGCGGTTTCCTGAGAGGAACCCTCCAGGCGGATCTCCTCGAGCCCTTCTTCGAGAAGGTCCGGGGTCTCCTCGGTCCGTTCGGATTCCAGCAACCCCTCGTCCACCAGGAGGCGGCCCCCCTTCCCGCTCGCAAGGTCGGAGCCCGAGGCCTCGGGGTCGTCCCCCTTCACCCCCAAGTCCTCCGCCGCCTCCTCCGACACTATGACGTCCACTAAGCCCTGCTCTCGCACCGCGCCGGAGTCGTGGGAACATGCCCCACCGCTCTTCCGCGCCGCTTCCAGAATCCGCTCCGCCGCCTCCTCCGCGACCTTGACCGGGTCCGTTCCCTCTCCTGCGAGACCGTATTGGCAGACTTTCTCCTCGACCATCAAGGCCGCGGCCCTCGCGAAGGCCTCCAGGACCCCTTCCCCGCTGGTCGCGACGGTCTCGTACTCCGGGACCTCCCGGAACCGGAGGCGTTTCGACAGCTCCTCCAGGGGCAAGGCGTCCTCGAGGTCGCGTTTGTTGTACTGCAACACCAGCGGGATCCGCTGCCAATCGAGCCCGTTCGCCCGTAAATTCCGTTTCAGATCCCGGATCGCCTGAAGGTTTTCCTCCAGGCGATCCGCTTTACTGTCCGCCACGAGGACCACTGCGTCGGCTCCCGAGAGCACGTACTTGCGCATGACGACGTACTTCGCCTGGCCGGGAACCGTGAAACCCTGGATCCGGATCTTGAACTCTCCGATCGAACCCAGGTCGATCGGAAGGAAATCGAAGAGAAGGGTCGCATCCTGCTCGGTATTGATCGAAACGAGTTTAGCTTCGTTCTTCGGACAGAGGATCTCATGGACGGCCTTGAGGCTCGTCGTCTTGCCGCCCAGCCCAACCCCGTAATACACGAGCTTGGCGTTGATCGTCTTTTCCTGAAGGTTGATAAAGCCCATCGTAGGTGCGTCCCCTCGATCGAGGGCGGCCCGAATGCGGGCCGGGCCCGCCGGATTCGGGTTTCACTCTCCCTTTCGGTCGCCCCCCGGAAGGAAGTTGAGGGCTGCGTCGCCGCTGCGGAAAGCGCGGCGCCAGCGGCGGGAGGAGCAGGGGAGGAAAAGTCAGAAGAGCGTCCAGAGAAAGTCGTTCGCGATCCCTGGAAACCCCTTCGGGTCCTTTCCGATCCCTTCGGCGATCTCCTTGAGACGCTTCCAGTCTTCGAGGTCCAGATCTCCCTTCAGATACCCGAGAACCTGGTTTCGATCGCGCACGGGGGCCGTCGGATCGTAGAGAACGCGCTTGAGGAGCCTCACCGCGCGGGCGTGGAGCCCGCCGTCCTCCTTCCCCTCGAGTCGGGAAAGGTTCGCGATGCAGCCTAGGAGATGGCTCCGGCGGACCGGATCGCCCCGGAGTTCCCGATAGGCCTTCCAGACGGGTTCGAGGGCCGAGGGGATGTTCGACAGCATCAGCGCGGCATATCCGACGGATTCTATTTTCTTGGATTCGGAGAGAACCCTCGACGGAGCCCTGAGTTCTTCCAGGAGAACCGGCACTCCTTCGGGAAGCCGCATGTGGCCGAGGGCCTGAAGCAGGAGCCGCCGCTCGGCTCCATCCGCATCCCGCAGGCGCCGGCGAAGGACCGGGATCGCCGCCGCGAGTCCGGCATCGACGCAGAGGTCAAGCCTTTGCCGGAATCGGGACCCGGACAACCCCCCCAGGTCCTCCGTAAGACGACGAAGGGACGAGGAAGGACGCCCCCTTAGGGCCCTGGCCGCAGCACGCTGGACCGTGGCATCCTCGTCGTTCAGGAGGACTTCGAGAATTCTCGTCGAGGCCTTGTCGCGGATCCCACCAAAGAAAGCCGCCACGTTCTGTCGGACGAGGGGTGATTCCGACGCGGCGTGGTCCGCGACTTCCCGGCGGGAAGACGCAGCCGCCCGCACCCCGAGGGCGGCGATCAGGGAGGCGGTTCCAAGGGGGTCCCCGGACTTCGCCAGGGCGCGCAGGAGCCATGCCCGCCCCTCCTCGGACCCCGCCTCATGGAGGAGACGGGCGGCCAGGAGTCCGTCCTTTCCCCGGAAACGGCCGAGATTCCCCTCGAGGACCCCTCTCACGATTTGCGGGTCGGCCCCCTCTTCGAAGGTGGCGAGGATCCGGACCCGGAGTTCCGGGGCCTCACGGAGACCTCGTTCCCCGGCGAGTACCGAGCGTAGGAACGGGACAGCCACGGAGGGCTTCCCGGCCTTGATCAGGATGCGGAGGATCCGGATCCGGGACCCGGGGGTGACCCTGTCGAAACGATCGCAAAGGGCCGCGACCGTTTCTGGCTTTGCGCAGCGCTCGAGGGCCTTCAGGGCGGCGGCCTGGACCCGGCCCTTGGGATGGCCGATGGCCTTCCGGATCCAAGGGTCGTATCTCTCGTCCCCGCTGCCCTCCATGACCTCCAAGCCGTTCAAGAGGGGTGCGGTATCCAGGGATCCGAGAAGCCAGGTGTCCAGGTAGGCCCCGACCCTCTCGATGACGTCGGGATCGTGCAGGCGGGACAGGAAACCCTTCGCGAACCTCCAGGCCCGGGCGGTCGTTCCTCCCGGCAGCCGCTCGATCAGGCGACCCAGGGCCTCTCCTCTCGAGAAGCGATAGAGGGCCCTGGAGGCGGCCCAGGGTTCATCGAGAGGAAGTGGATCGAAGAAACGCGCCTGCCGGGGGGCTGTCCCCGAGGTAGGCCCTCCCTCCTCTCCGCCGCCGGGGGCCTCCTCACCTCCCCCGCAGGAGACCGAGAGGAAAGCGAAAAGGAGAATCGTGATGGAGACACGCACCATGTTCCTTCCATAGGCCGGAATCCGGCGGGGGTCACCTCCGGGAACGGGCATCCTGTCCCCCTTCCACCGCCCCCTTCTTCCGGGCAGCCTCCAGCGGACGCAGGGCGTCGGAGCGGTCGATCCGGCCCAAAGCCGCCTGGAGCACGAACCACGCCTTCCGGTATTCGAGCCGCGAGCGGAGGAGCCTCGACTTCGCGTCCGAGAGTTCCTGGTTGCGCCGCTGGACTTCGAACAGGGTCGTGCTGTCGAGCTTGAGCTTGATCCTCTCGGTTTCGAGGTTGCTCTCCGCGAGCCGTACGGAGACCCGCGCCGCCTGGATCGATTTCCACTGGACGCGGATCGCCCGGAGCGCCGCCCGGATCTCCTTGACGATCTCGATCCTCAGGATCTGGAGATTCCGGCGCGCCTGTTCCAACCGGATCCTCGCCTGCCTCCAGGCGCTTTCGGCGGCCACGTTCCCGATCGGGACCTCCATGCTCAGTTTCAGGCTGTAATCGGGGAACTTCCTCTCGAAGATGTCCCGTTGCAGATCCGCGGTGTCGTCCGTCACCGCGTCGACCGAATAGGATCCACTGAGGTCCAGAGAGGGGAGCAGCCCGGACCTGGCCTCCTCCACCTCGATCCGCGCCTTCTCGACACGGATCCTCGCGGCCCGGAGATCCGGTCGTTCGGCGAAGGCCGTGCGCCTGGCCTCTTCCGGACTCGGAGGATGGAAAACCGGATCCTTGGTGCCGAGATTCTCGCTCGGACGGATCACGGGGGTCCAGTCTCCCATCTCCTCGAAGGGAAAGAGCAGGCGCTTCAACACATCCTCAGCGTCCAGAATCGCGTTCTCCGCCTGGATCAGCTCCTCCTCGCGGCGTGCGACCTCGGTCCGGTCCGCAATCCGATCCCTCGGAGCCAGTTCCCCGAGGAGGATCCGCTTCTCGGTGTTCCGGAACTGCTCCCGCGCGACCTCCAGGGTCTCGAACTTGACCCTCCACTCCTCACGGGTGAAGACCAGATCGTAGTATGCCTGGACAATCGAGGAGAGCAGGGTCTGGCGCTGCCGCTCCCAATCCTTCCGGTTCGCTCTCTGGTCGAGGCGCGCCTTCCGGATCCCGGCCTTCTGGAATCCGACCCAGGCTCCTCTCAGGAGGGGTTGGGTGAAGGTCAGTGACAATTCTCCGGTGAACTGCGTGCTCGGGAAGGAAAAAATCGAGTTGACCTGCTGGTCGGTGAAGGTCGGGCGGAAGGCCAGCTCCCAGGTACCTCCGCTCAGGATCTTCTGGCGGAAACCGAGGTTGAGGCCGTATGTCCGTTGGATCGAACTCGGAACGAAGGAGTTCCGGCTCGGAACCTTCCGGCGCGCCCAGTCCGCTTCGGAGAAGAAGAGGGGATCGAAGGCGCCTCGCTCCTTTCGCTCCGCTTCACGCGCCAGGACCTCGTCCAGGTACTTGAGGCGGAGATCGACGTTTCCCTCGAGGCCCAGCCGGAGACATTGTTCGAGCCCTAATTCGAGGCTCGGTCCCGCTCTCCGGTCGGTCGGCGGAACGGGGGCCCTCGCTCCTTGCGGATTGCGCGGCCCTTGCCCCCGCCGGTCCCGGGACGCGGGGGGCATCCTCCTCCTTCCGGACGGGGAGGGGCGTTCCGGCCCTCCGGGAGTCCGGGAAGCGGGCGCAGTCCTACCCCCCTGCGGGGGTTCCGGATCGACCGCGCGCCCGGCCTGGGGAAGCCAGAGAACGAAGCCGAGGATGAACGGGATCGACACGGTCGGAAATCCTCCTGGGTGTTCGAGGCGGGCGAGGATAGGTTCCGATGACGGGGAGGCGGAAGGATATTTCAGGAAGGCGGGGATCCGTCGTCTCCTCCGACACGCCCTCCTCGCGGAGGAGAAGCACCGCGACCTCCAGACCTCCCGCTCGCCATATATCCTTTCCCCAGGCCCGCCCATGTGCTCCGGGCCGGGGCGGGCCGGATCTCAATCCGAACGATCGAGCATGGGGGCGAGATAGACCATCTGCGCGAGCAGCAGGGAGGCCGCGCCGTGCAGGTCCGAGGGTTTCGCGCTCGCGACATGGCGGCGGAGCGCCCTTTCGAAGCGGGCCCAGCCCTTTCCCTCGACATGAGAGGCCCAGGCCAGGAACTGGATCGCCCGGGGTTCAGCCTCCAGCCAGGAAGGATCCCGCCGTTCGAGTTCGAGCCGATGGAAGAGTTCCGGACGGTCGACGAGGTCCCCGTATCCGAAGAGGAGGGCGGCGCAGGCGACGGCCCCCCCGCTACCCCCCCGGGAAGTTCGAGCCCGGAGATGCTCGAGAAGGGCCTTCCGGAGTCGGGCCGCGGAGACCGGATCCGCCCCGAGCGCGGGCGCCAGCCGGAGAAGCAGCCCTGCGTCCGCGAGACAGGTCGAGGAGATCGCCCAACTCGCCAGGGAGGGAGGAACCGAGTCCTTCTTTCCGACCCTCAAGGTGTAGAGGTCCGTTTCCATCCTTCGCCGCCGCTCGAGGAGAAAGCGAGCCTCCTCGGCGGCCTGCAGGTTCGCGGCCTCCTCGCGGACGAAGCGTACGACCTCGCGGCGAAGAAAGGCGAGTCGATACCCTCCCGAGACGAGGGCCCCCTCGAGGAAGCCGGCGAGGGCGTGCACCCGGTCCTCCCCGGCGAGTTTCGGAAGGCGGTCCTGGAGGCGGTCGAGTACGGACCGGACGAGCCGGTGAGCCGGTCCCCTCCGGGGAGTCGATCCGGTCAGGATCAAGGCCCGGAGCCCCAAGGCCAGGTCGGCCAACGAAGGGTTCCCCTCGAGGCCCTCCCGAACCTTCCGGGAGAGGTCCGCGATCCGCCTTCGTGTCCGTCCGTCGACGACCCCTGTCCTCGCGAGTCTCTGGCGGAGATCGCCCTTCCCCGAGGGATCGAGGAGACGGCGCAGCCGTTGGAGGTCGTTCTGCGCCCCGAGCCAGGCGAGCCGGGCGGGGTCCGGCCGCATCCGCGGGGAGGAGCGGGGAAGCGTCCTCTCCGGAGTCGGCTTCGGAAGGAAGACGACCGTCTCCCGCGACGGTTTCGAAGGGGTCCCGCCGGCGGCCCCGAAGGCCGCGATCCCGATCCGCAGGAGCAGCAGGAGCAGCAGGAGGTAGACCAGGGATCGGACCCCCCTCGAGGCCTGGAAGGCGGCCTTCGCCCGGCCGGCGAAGAGGAGGAGGACCTCGAGGAGATCGGCCGGACTCTTCAGGGGATCCGTCCAGGACCTGCGCCGGAGGATGCGCCCCTTGACCGCGGAGAAGACCTTCCCCGTCGGCTCCGGAACGGGGATCCGCCTGAGGGGATCGAGCAGATCGGCGATCTCCCGCGCGAGACAGGGGTCCTCGGCCTCGAGGGTCCGGCCGGGCGGGGAAGGCGCAGCGGGAAACCCGCCGCCGGGGGGGGCGGCTCCGGGCTCGCTTCGGTCTCGGGGGCGCTCGCCGTTCATGGCATCAAGCGAGGACCCGGTCGGGCCGGGCGCCCCCTCCTCCCCGGGATTCGCCGGGGTTCAGGATCCCTTTCAGGGCCCGGACGGCGTGATGCATCCGGGACTTCACGGTGCCCTCGGGGATCTTCAGGAGGTCGGCGACCTCCTTGTAGGGAAGATTCTGGAACACGGCGAGTTCGAAGACGAGCCGGTGGTGCATCGAAAGGCGCTGGAGAGCGGCCTGGAGTCGATCCCGGTCCTCGGCCGCGGACAGGGGGTCCCGAGCGGGGGCCGGGGCGGCCAGCCCCTCGAGCAACGGGGAGTCCTCCTCGTGGGCCGCGGCGTCCAGGGAGAGGAGGCGGGGCCGCGGCCGGCGGGAACGGTAATGGTCGATCCAGCGGTTCGTCGCGATCCGATAGAGGAAGGTCGAGAGTTTCCCCTGGGGTTCGTAAGTAGCGGCGCCCCGAAGGAGGCGCAGGAAGACGTCCTGGGCGAAATCCTCCGCCCGGTCCCGGTCCCAGCAGAGACGATAGAAGAACCGGATCAACGGCTCCTGGTAACGCGTGACGATCGCGTCGAAGGCCTCCCGGTCCCCGGCCCGGAAGCGGGCCAGCAGGTCGGGATCGACCTCGGGGCCGCTTCCGTTCCCGCCCTGGGGAGCCCCGGGCTCCAAGGGGTTCTTCGGACTGTCGGAGGCCTTCATCGGGGTCATTCTAAGGGATCCGGGCTCATTCGGCCCAACGTCGGAGGGCCCCGCCGGTTCATGGACATCCTCGGGATTCCCGGCCCCCTGCCTGAACTCGGCCCTCCCGGCCTTCAGAAATCCCCCCTTGCGGCCGCCTCCTCGAGTCTTCGGAACCGTTCCCCCCAGAGCTCCCGGGTCCCTTCGCAGCGGATTTCCCGGGTCTCGGGCGAGAGATGGGCGAGTTCGACCCGGAGGGATCCGGAGGGCCGCGCGAGGTCGTCGAGCCTCGAGGCCCACTCGATCGCGAGGACGGCCCCTTCCTCGAGGCAGGCGGCGAGAGCCTCGTCCATCAGGCCCTCGGCCCGCCCGGCGAAGTAGGCATCGAGGTGCAGGAAGGGCTTCGGCCCCTCGTGTTCGCAGAGGACCAGGTAGCTCGGGGAACGAACCTCCTCCGGAGCGATCACCCCGAGGCCTTCGGCGAGCCCTCGGGCCAGGACGGTCTTGCCGGCCCCGAGTTCCCCCTCGAGGAGACAGATCTCCCCTCCACGGAGCAGCCTCCCGAGAGCCCGGCCGAAGGCCTTCGTCGCCTCGGGGCTCCGGCTCCGAACCCGGAACCGCTCATTCGAATCCATGTTCCCAACCCTCCACCTCGAGAAGGCGGACCTCGCCCCCGGGCATGCGCAACCGGAGCCCGGGCTCCTCCACGACCCGGCCGATCGGCCGGCGCAGGACCGGCGGAAAGCCCGCCGCCCCTCGAAGAGCACGGCTCCTCTCGGGGGAGAGTCCGACCAGGAGTTCATAATCCTCCCCGTCCCCCAGGGCCGCCGCGAGGGGGCCGAGCGGCCCCGCCCGGAGCGGGGAGCGCCAGGCGTCGGGGTGGACCGGGAGCGCGTCGGCCTCGAGAAGGGCCCCGAGCGCTCCCGAGGCTCGAAGCATCCTCGGAAGGTCCGCCGCGAGCCCGTCCGAGAGATCCATCATCGCCCGGGGCCGGACCTCCGTGCAGAGTTTCCGGGCGAGCGCGACCCGCGGTCGAAAGCGAAGGTGCCTCCCCCCGTACGGCGCCCCCCCGAGCCGTCCGCTGACGTGGAGGAGATCACCTGGGCGAAGGCCGGAGCGCCGCAGCCCCCCTCCCCGCGGCGGCCGGCCCCAGAGCGTCAGCGAGAGTACGGCCGGACCCTCGGTCGAGGAGAGGTCCCCGCCGACCCATTCGAGCCCCCAACTCCGAGCCCGGAGGGCCAGGGCCCTGTAGAAGCGCCGCCGGCGCACCCGGGGCCAGCCGGGCCCGAAGACGAAGGCCGCGACGAAGCCCTTCGGCTCGGCGGCCATCGCCGCCAGGTCCGAGAGGTTACGGTGGAGGAGTTTGGCGGCGATCCGGGTTGCCGAAGCACCGGGAGGGAAATGGATCCCCTCGACGACCGAATCCGTCGTGACGAGCAGCTTCCCCCCCGCCTCGATCAGGGCCGCGTCATCCCCGGGGGAGCGTAATCCGTCGCCGGGAAGCAGGGCGGCGAGATACTCGAGATCCTCCTGTTCCCCGCTCACGTCCCCCCCTCTCCGCCGAGGGCGAAGACGATGCGGGCGACGATCCTGGATCTCGGAATCCACCCCTCCGTCCGGGAATCGGGCACATCCGGGCTTCGGTTCTCGTGGAGGAGGAGATAGCGCCCTTCGGGAACGACCTCCCCGTCCCAGGCCCCGGGAAGCTCGAATCCCGGAGGGATCGAGAGGCGTCCACGGTCCTTCGTTTCGACCCACCACCGCCCCTCCGCGCGAAGGATCCGGTCGCCGGGAACGGCGCGCACCCTTGCGAAGTAGAGGGCCCCCTCGAGGGACCAGGCGACGATCCATCCCCGCAGGAGGCGCTGCGGGGGATCCCGATCGACGAGGTGGCGACCGCCCCGGTGGAGATAGGGTTCCATCGCCCGGACCGAATCCCCCTCGAGGACGAGGAAGCCGTAGCGCCTTCCGACGGACAGGTAGAGGACCCCGAGGAGGAGGAGGACGACGGCCCAACGTCCCTTCCGGATCGCGCGGAGCAGGTCACCCGCCCTCATCCGAGCGCCTCCAGATAGGCGGCCGTGGCCTCGCCCGGGTCCTCGGCCTCCCCGATCCCCGAGAGCACGGCGACCCCCCGGGCGCCGGCCTCGAGCAGGGTCCGGCAATGCTCCGGACGGACGCCCCCCAGGGCGAAGACCGGGATCTCCGCGCGCGCCGCGAGCCTCTCGAAGGCCCGGATTCCGAGCGGGGGCCGCGCGGAGGGTTTCCGGACCCGGAAGACCGGGGACAGGAGGAGGAAATCCGCGCCCTCCTCCTCCGCCCGGGCGCATTCCTCCGCGTCGTGGACCGAGACCCCGATCCAGGCGCCGGAACCGAGCAGGCTCCGCGCTTCCCGGACCCCGAGGGACCCCCCGCCCAACTGGACCCCGTCCGCCCCGGCGACCCGCGCGACGTCGATCCTGTCGTTGACGAGACAGAGCCCCCCACGGGGCCGGAGGAGGTCCCGGACCGCCGGAAGGAAGTCCCGGAGTTCCCGCGCGGACGCCCCCTTCTCCCGGCACTGGAAGCCCCGCAGGCCGGCCTGGACGCAGGCCGAAAGCCGCGCGAGGAGCCCGGGACCGACCCCCTTTCCCGGACTGATCCAGAAGAGGCGCGGAAGGCGGCCTCGCTGTCCGCGTTCCCTCATACGGGCATCCTACCCCGGGTCAGTTCCGATCTTCGGAGCTGGAGGACTCCGGGGGGCGACCGCTCTCGAGGTGGAAGCCCAGATCCCTCACGAGTCTCCGGAACTCGTCTCGCGACACCCGGTCTCCAAACTCCATCTCCCGAGCTCCGAGTCGTTCTCCGCAGAGTTCCCGGACCCGGCTGTTCGCGCAGAGGGCGTCCATGACCTCCCGCCTCCGGGTCCGCAAGCGTCCGTCCTCTCCGAGGTAGAGGATCCCGGCGCGGTCCCCCCAGTCCCGAATGCTGAATCGCACGTTCTGCGGGAGCGGCGTCCTGCAGCGCTCGCTCAGGACGCGGAGGATCTCGCCGAGGGTCATGCCGTCCGCGAGGGCGGACCGCACGCTCTCCTCGGAGAGCTGGAAGCGGAACACCCGGTCCGAACTCCGTCTCCGGCTGAACCGATCGAGGGTGTGAACGAGTTCGAAGGCGTCCGCCTCGGGGAAGAGGAGGATCTCGAAGTCGGGATTCACGACGAGGGTCGAACGGGCCCCCTCCGCCCCCTGGGCGGGCTGGGTCGCGAGGAGGGAGGACCCGAGGTCCGAGAGCCGCAACGCGACCGGCATGCCCCCTTCGTCGAATCCGAGATCCACGATTCCGAGGAGGTGAAGCCTGTGGCGCACCCAATGGAAGAGGTGCCAGGACATCTGCACGAGGTCCTCGTAGCGGAGGTAACGGCCCTGCGCCTTCGCGGCGGCGAACCATTCGGCGACTCCGAGCGCGTCCAGCTGGCTCAGGTAGGTGTTCCGCGCGAGGTGGGGAAGGTACATCGCGTCGTACCATCTCCCCGGTTCGATTCGGCGGAGGAGCCGGAGGAGGATGCGCCGGAGATGGGTCTGGTGGAACGGATCCCCCCCCAGATCGGGATCCTCGACCGCGAAGGCGAGAAGGTCGCGCAGCTTGTCCGGCAGGGCGAGGGCCTCGAAGGATCGTCCCTTCGCCCCCAGGCGGAAGGTCCGTTCCCCGCTGCGGTCGATCCACCTCCGCTGCCTGCAGAAGCGGAAGATGAAACGGAAGATCCCCTCGGGGTCCTCACCGCCCTCGACCGTGACGAGCCGGGACTGGATGCGCTTCTGCGTCGCCTTGAAGACCTCCCCTTTGACCGTGTAGCGGACCCCGTTTTCATCGACGTAGCGCAGGAAGCGCATGACGTTCGTCGCGAGGTCCACCCCGGCGACGACCTCCTTCGCCGGGATCCTCTCCCCCTCGGAGGCGCGCCGGCGGAGGAGGGCCAGCGTGATCTCCTGGAAGAGGATCAGGGTCGGTTCGGCCAGATCGATGCCATAGGCCCGGAGATCCAGATTCCTCCAGGTCCCGGTCAGGGATTCCTCGAGCCGCTTTCCGAGTTCCGGACCGAGAAGGGCTCCTTCCTCCGGGTCGAGGGCCCGCTCCGCCAGGGTCCTCGGGAGAAGACCGCCGAAACGGTAGGCGGTCGTCTCGACGAGACACCGGTCCTCCGCGGCGAGACGCCGGAGCCGCCCGCGGATCGCCCCCGGCATCAGGAAGAGCTTGTAGGCCTGCCGCGCGTGCCGCGCCGATTTCTCGCGGGTCTCCTCGTCCCCATCCCCCCGCCGGGTCTTGCGGAAATGGCGATCCCCGAGGAAGGCCTTCAGGGTCAGGGGGCCGGCTTCGGCCGGCCCCTCCCCTTCCCGCTCGGACCCGCCGGGGGAACGAAGGAGTTCCTGGAGCGGGGTCACGAGTTCGCGGCCGAGCCCCCAGGCCGGGCGGCGATACCGGTCCCAACGATCGTCCTCCAGCGGGAACACGAGCCCCATGTCCGCGAGTTCCTCGAGACGCGCCTCGAGCGCCTGCTGCGGGACCCCCCTCTCCGCGGCCGAGCGAAGGAGCTGCTCGTGGGTCCTTACCCCGTCCGGGCTCGCGACGAACTCCTTCAAGAGATCCTTACAGAACGGATCCATGCCCTCGAGACGCCGGGCGAGACGGTCCGGGTCGCACATCGACCCGATCAGGCGTTCGATGCCGTCCTTCGAGGGGGGACTCCGTTCCGGAATCCACCGTTCGTGCAGGGATTCGATACGGGCCTGCAGAAGCCCCGACAGGAATTCCTTCAAGCTGATGCCGTTCAACTCGCCTCCCCCCGGTCCGCGGCCTCGCTTTCGGTCTCCCATTCGCGGATCTCGTAGCCGTACCCCTGCTCGGCGAGGAAGCGCTGCCTCTTCGCCGCGAATTCCTGGTCCTTCGTGCCGGCCGTCACCAGGGCGTAGAAGGTCGCCCCGCCCCCGCCGGCCTTGGGGCGAAGGATGCGGCCCAACCTCTGCGCCTCTTCCTGCCTCGAACCGAAAGTGCCCGAGACCTGGATCGCGACGTTCGCGTCCGGCAGATCGATTGCGAAGTTCCCGACCTTCGAAACGGCGAGAACGGGAATCTCCCGGTTTCGGAAAGCCGTGTAGAGGCGCTCCCTCTCGGCCGTCGGAGTCCTCCCCGTGATCAGGGGCAGGGCGAAACGCGAGGCGAGTTCCCGAAGCTGATCCAAGTACTGGCCGAGGATCAGGACCTGGTCCCCCTCGTGTTCCTCCAGGAGACGGGCAACGACCGAGAGCTTCGCGGGATTCGCACCCGCGGCCTTCACCGCGAGTCGCGGGGTCATCTCGAGATAGGCGACCCTCGACGCGGGGGGCAGGGGCACACGGATCTCGATGCAGCGCGCCGCCGCGATCCAACCCTGCTCCTCGAGTTCCTTCCAGGGAACGTCGTAGCGCTTCGGTCCGATCAAGCTGAAGACATCGTCCTCCTTCCCGTCCTCCCGGATGAGCGTCGCGGTCAGACCCAGCCGGCGGCGGGCCTGGATCTCGGCGGTCGCCCGGAAGACCGGCGCCGGGAGGAGATGCACCTCGTCGTAGATGATCAGACCCCAGTCCCCGTCCTCGAAGAGGGAGAAATGCTCGAAGGCCCCGTCCTTGCTCCGGCGCCAGGTCAAGATCTGATAGGTCGCGACCGTGACAGGAGCCACTTCCTTGCGGTCTCCGGTGTACTCCCCGACCTCGGTCTCCGAGAGGAGGGTCTTGTCGAGGAGTTCCCGCCGCCACTGGCGGACCGCGACGGTGTTCGTCGTCAGGATCAACGTACGGACCTTGAGGAGGTCCATGACCGCGAGGCCGACGATCGTCTTGCCCGCGCCGCAGGGAAGGACCAGGACCCCGCTTCCTCCCCGGACCGATCCCCCGGCATGGAAGACGCGGGCGGCTTCGGCCTGGTAGCGCCTCAGGCGGAACGGGGAGCCGGAGCGCGTCCGCTCCCGGAGGCCGAAGCCCGGAAGGGGCGATCCCCGGCGGTATCCGGCGAGATCCTCGACCGGGTAGCCGAGCTTGATCAAAGCCTGCTTGAGCCGCCCTCGGTCCCCCTCCTCGATCAGGAAGGAGCCGCCGGGTCCGTCCCGGAGGAGCGGGGCCACGCTCCCCGCCGACGCGAGTTCCCCGAGGACCTCGGAATCCGCGCCCTCGAGGAGGAGTCGGTCGTCCTTCCGAACGAGCCGCAGGAGGCCGTAGCGCCGATACCAGTCCCGGATCCGCTCCAGGAGGACCCCCGGCACCGGGAAGCGGCTCCCCCGCTCCAGGCCCTCTTCGAGGTCCTCGAGCCGAAGCCCCGCCGCGGCCGCGTTCCAGACCGAGATCGGGCCGACCCGGTAGAAATGCACGTGCTCGGGCGCCTTCTCGAGTTCGGCGAAGAGGGCGAGGAAATCCCGGGCCTCCTCGTAGCCCTCCTGGTCCACCTCGAGAAGGATCGTTCCGTCCCCCTGGACGATCATCGAGCCGGGACGAAGCTCCTTGCCGGGGTTGTGGATCCTTGCTTCCAAGAGTCGGGAGGGGTGTTGACGGCCCCCCCGGGAGGGGGCGGAGGGCGGGAAAGCGCCCGGATCGCGCCGTCAGAAAAGCGAAGCATTCTACCCCTGGAACCGGGGAACGGACCAGCACCGCCTCGAGGGGGCGCCGGACCGTCCCGGGCCATCTTTCCGGCTTCCCCGAATGGGCCTTGACAAGGGGACGAAGGGGACCGACTCAGTTCCGGCCGAGCCCGGCGACCGCCCCGCGCCCTCCCGCCCGTCCCGTCGATCCCGGAGCCCCCTTCCCCTCGAGGGCGCGGCGCAGATAGGGGGCCGTCGCCGAATCCGGGCAGGCGGCGACCTCCTCGGGGGTCCCCGCGGCGAGGATCCTCCCGCCTTCCTCCCCGGAACCGGGCCCGAGGTCAACGACATGGTCGGCCGTCTTCACGACGTCCATCTGGTGCTCGACGATCAGGACCGTCGCTCCCCCCTCCACGAGCCTGCGGAGCACCCGGAGCAGGCGTTCGACGTCCTCCATGTGGAGTCCGGTCGTGGGCTCGTCGCAGACGTAGAGCCGGTCCCGCCGGGGGGGCCGGCAGAGTTCGGCCGCCAGTTTCAAGCGCTGGGCCTCCCCCCCGCTCAGGATCTGCACCCCCTGGCCGAGTTCCAGGTAGCCGAGCCCGACTTCCTGGAGCATCCGGAGCCCGGCGGCGATCCTGCGGTGCGCATGGAAGAACTCGAGGGCGTTCACGACCTCCATCCGGCAGACCTCGGCGATGTCCTTCCCCCTCCACTTCACCTGAAGGGTCTGCTCGTCGTAGCGGCGCCCCCCGCAGAGGTCGCAGGGAACCCACACATCGGGAAGGAAATGCATCTCGATCCGGATCTGGCCGAGGCCCTCGCAGGCCGGGCAGCGCCCCTCCTTCGCGTTGAAGGAGAACCTTCCGGGTCCGAAGCCGAGCCGCCGGGCATCCTCGGTCCTCGCAAAGAGTTCCCGGATCGGAGTCCAGATCCCCAGGTAGGTCGCGGGACAGGACCGCGGAGTCGAGCCGATCGGCTCCTGGTCGACGACGATCGTCTCACGGATGCCGGCCCTCTCCTCGAGGCGCCAGGGACCCGATTCCCCCCGGAGCGCGGGCACCAGGGCGTCGAGCACGAGCGAACTCTTCCCGGATCCGGAGACCCCGGTCACCGCCGTCATGCAGCCGACCGGCAGGTCGAGCGTGCATCCCTTGAGATTGTGGACGGAGACCTCCGAGAGCCTGAGCCGGGCGCGCGGTTTCCTTCGCCGCTCGGGAACCGAAAAGCTCCGCCTACCCGAGAGCCAGGCGCCGGTCGGGGAAGCGCGCGATTTCCGGATCCTCTCGATCGGCCCCTGGGCGCAGAGCCTGCCCCCGTTCTTCCCCGCCCCCGGTCCGAGGTCGAGGATCCAGTCGCTGCGTTCGATGACGGCTTCGTCGTGCTCGACCGCGAGGACCGTGTTCCCTGCGTCCCGCAATCCGCAGAGACTGTCGAGGAGGGCCTCGGTGTCCTTCGGATGCAGGCCGATCGTCGGCTCGTCGAGGACGTAGAGGGTCCCGGTCAGCCGGCTCCCGAGCTGGCCGGCGAGTCGGATCCGCTGCGCCTCTCCCCCCGACAGGGTCCCCGACGAACGGTCCATCGTCAGGTATCCGAGACCGAGCTCCTCGAGGAAGGAGAGCCGCTTTTCGAGTTCGCGGAGGACCGGAGCGGCGATCCTCCGCTCCTCCTTGGAGAACGGACAGGAATCGAGGAAGGCGCGCAGGCCCGAGACCGGGCGGGCGCAGAGTTCGGGGAGGTTCGCGCCGCCGACCGTCACCGCGAGGGCCGCGGGGGAAAGCCGGCTTCCCCTGCAATGCGGGCAGGGAAGTTCCCGCAATACCCGCGAGGCACGACCTCCCGGTTCGGCCAGGCGCAGCAGTCTCTCCTCGAGGAAGGGGCGGAGTCCGGGCCAAGCCTCTTCCCGGCGGATCCTCCTCGTCCTCCCCGCCCCCCCTCTCCGGATCTCGACCGGGTAGCGCCGCTCCCCCGTCCCCTCGAGGACCAGGCGGCGCTGCCTTTCGGTCAACCGATTCCAGGGTCGTCGGTCCAGGTCGAAGCCGTGGGCCTCGGCCATGGCCTGGGCCGTGCGGGCGAGCGCCCGTCGCGGATGGAGGAGGATCGAGAATCCCGGGCCGAGTCCTTTCGCGAAGGCGCCGTGGAACAGGGGCTTGGCCGGATCGGCGATCAAGGCCTCGAGATCCGCCTGCATCCGGACCCCGAGCCCTTCGCATTCCGGACAGGCTCCGGAATGGTGATTGAACGAGAAGAAGCGGGGATGGAGATCCAGGGGGAGATGGAACCCGCAATGCGGGCAGGAGCGATCGAGGGCCCGGAGGACGGGGCGCTCCCCCTCGGGGGCGAGGGCCACGACCCCTCCCCCCCAATGCCCGGCCAGCTCGAGACCCTCGGCCAGCCTCGAACGGCTGCGGGAACCGAAACGCAGGCGGTCGACGACGAGCATCAACCCCTTGCGGAACTCCGAGACCGGAAGGTCCTCCTCGAGCCGGTGGAGACGGGGGACCCGCCGTTCGCCGCCGATCGCGAAGCGCGCGAATCCCTCCTGCCTCCATTCGTCGAGGCGTTCCCGGACGACCTCCCGGAAGTCCGCGTCCTCGAGGGCGACCGGGAGGGGGGAGGGCGCGAGCACGACCCCGCGGCATCCGTCCCAGCGCTTCGAGAACTCGGCGGCCAGGACCGAGGGGCCGCGCCGCAACAGCGGGACCCGGTGTTCGGGGCAGTGGGGGACGCCCGCCCGGGCGAAGAGGAGACGGAGATGATCGAGCACCTCCGTCGAGGTTCCGACGGTCGATCGGGGGCTCCGACCGCCCCCGCGCTGGTCGATCGCGATCGCGGGCAGGAGCCCCTCGATCCGGTCCACGGGAGCCCGTTCCATGCGCCCGAGAAAACGCCGCGCGTAGGTGCTCAGGCTCTCGAGGAATCGCCGTTGTCCTTCGCGGAAGAGCGTATCGAAGGCCAGCGAGGACTTGCCCGAGCCGCTGACTCCGGTCACGACCGTGAGACTCCCGCTGGGGATCCTCGCGTCGAGACCGGCGAGATTGTGGATCCTCGCCCCCCGCACGCGCAGGTCCCGGCCGGCGGACCTCCGCTTCCGTCGCCTTCCGGGGCGGGGGGGTCTCCCCCCCTTCGAGGAGAGTTTCGGAAGCAGCGCCTTCCCCGTGCGGGAGGCCGGACATGCCGCGATCTCTTCCGGGGTCCCGGCGGCGACGAGGCGGCCCCCTTCCTCCCCCCCCTCCGGACCGAGATCGAGGATCCAGTCTGCGGACTTGAGCACGTCGAGGTTGTGCTCGATGACGAGCACGGTGTCCCCCCGGTCGACGAGGGCCTGCAAGGCGTCGAGAAGGCGCCGCACGTCCTCGAAATGGAGCCCGGTCGTCGGCTCGTCGAGGATGTAGAAATGCCCTCCTCCTCCGGGCCTCGCGAGCTTCGAGGCGAGCTTCACGCGCTGCGCCTCCCCGCCGGACAATGTCGTGCTCGTCTGGCCGAGGCGTAGATAGCCGAGACCGACCGATTCGCAGACCTCGAGGATCCGGCGGATCCGCGGATGGTTCTCGAAGAAGTCGGAGGCTTCCTCGATCGTCATCTCGAGGATGTCGTGGATGTTGCGGCCCCGGTACTGGATCTCGAGCGTCTCCCGCTGGAATCGAGTGCCCTCGCAGGCCTCGCAGCGGACTTCGACCGCTTCGAGGAACTGCATTTCGAGACGGCGGACTCCCGCCCCCTCGCAGACCGCGCAGCGGCCGCCTTCGACGTTGAAGCTGAAGCGCCCCTTCGCGTAGCCCCGCATCCTGGATTCGGGCAGCGAGGCGAACAGGTCCCGGATCAGGGTCCAGAGTCCGGTGTAGGTCGCCGGATTGCTCCTCGGGGTTCTCCCGATCGGGGATTGGTCGATCTCGAAGACCTTCGTGACCCGCCCGGCTCCTTGGAGGGAGGTCCAGCACCGCTCCCCTCCTTCCGGCTCCCCCCCGAGAGCCTCGACGAGGGCGGGTTTCAGGACGCCGTGGACGAGGCTGCTCTTTCCCGAACCGGAGACCCCGCTGACACAGACGAACCGCTCGAGCGGGATCTCGAGATCGATCTTCTTCAGGTTGTGTTTCCTCGCCCCGCGAAGCCGAAGACGGTGCGGAGCCCGCGGGCGGCGTGGCGGGATCTCGATGCGCCGCTCGCCCCGGAGATAGCGGGCCGTCAGGGAGCGGGGATCGCGCCGGACCTTCGAGGGCGGCCCGCTTGCGACGATCTTCCCGCCGTGGACCCCCGCCGCGGGGCCGATGTCCACGAGCCAATCCGCCGCGAGCATCGTCTCCTCGTCGTGCTCGACGACGCAGACCGTGTTGCCCCGGTCCTTGAGCGCGGCCAGGGTCTCGAGGAGCCTCTCGTTGTCCCGGGCATGGAGACCGATCGAGGGTTCGTCGAGCACGTAGAGCACGCCGCGAAGGCCCGACCCGACCTGGGCGGCCAGACGGATCCGCTGCGCCTCGCCCCCCGAGAGGCTGCCGGCGGGCCTGTCGATCCGGAGATAGCCGAGCCCGACGCGCCCGAGGAAGTCGAGGCGGTCCAGGACTTCCCGGAAGAGTTCCCGTCCGACGGCGGCCCTGCGCCCGCCCTCCTCCTCGATCCGTGTCGCCGCCTCCCGAAACCAGGCCTCCGCTTCCGCGAGGGTCATCGAGGAGAGGTCCCGGAGGTTCCGCCCCTCGAAGGTCACGGCCAGGGCCTCGGGGCCGAGGCGGGCCCCGCCGCAGGCTCCGCAGACCTGCACCCTCTGGAATCGGGCGAGGCTCGGCGGCCGGAACTCGCTCCATACCCGGCGGAGGATTCCGAGCACCCCCGGGAAGGGGCGGCGGTTCTCCCCCTTGACCCGCCCCCGTCTCCCCTCGTGCACGAAGCTCGTCGTGAAGACCCTGTCCCCCGCGCCGTTCCAAAGGACCCGCGCCGCCTGCCTCGGAAACTCCGCGAGGGGCCGATCGATCGAGGCGCCGAAGGCCGCGAGGATCTGGTCGAGTTCCTGCAGGTGGAAACGGGTGTAGTGGAGGAAGCCCTGCTTGTTCACGCAGAGCAGGGCGCCGTCCCGGAGGCTCTTCCCGGGGTCTCCGAGGATCCTCTCGGGATCGAAATCCCGAATCTCCCCCAGCCCTTCGCAGGTCCGGCAGGCCCCCTTCGGGGAATTGAACGAGAAGAGGACGGGTTCGAGTTCGGGGAGGGATCCATGCCCTTCCGGGCAGGCGGCGAGGCTGGAATAGAGGCGGACCTCGCCCTTCCCCGAATCCCGGAGGACCCCGGCCGCGCCTCCGCTCTCCGCCATCGCCAGGGCGAGGGCCTCGAGCAGGCGTTCCCGGCTCTCCCTGCGGATCCGGAGCCGGTCGACGACGAGGGAGATGTCATGCTTCTTGTAGCGATGGAGATGGATCTCCTCGTCGAGACGGTGGACCCGCCCGTCGATCCGGGCCCGCACCCAGCCCTTCCGCTTCCAGGCCTCGAGTTCCTTCCGGTAGGAACCCTTCCGGCCCCGGACGACGGGGGCGAGTACGAGGATCCTTTCCCCCTCCGGGCCCTCCTCCAGGACCCGGTCCGCGATCTCCTCGGGGGCCAGGGCTACGACCTCCCGACCGCAGGTCGGACAATGCGGAACCCCGAGGCGCGCCATCAGGAGGCGCAGGAAATCCCAGATCTCGGTGACCGTGCCGACGGTCGAGCGGGGGTTGCGGGAGACGGACTTCTGGTGGATCGCGACGGTCGGCGAAAGCCCTTCGATGCGGTCGACCTTGGGTTTCTCCATGCCCCCGAGGAACTGGCGGGCGTAGGCGGAGAGGCTCGCGAGATAGCGGCGCTGCCCCTCGCGGAAGATCGTATCGTAGGCGAGCGAGGACTTGCCCGAGCCCGAGACTCCGGTGAAGACGACGAGGCTGTCGCGGGGGAAGCGCAGGTCCACCCCCTTCAGGTTGTGCTCGCGGGCACCCTCGACGACGACTTCGCGCATCGCCCCTCCATAGGGCCCTCCGCCGCTCCGGGTCAACGCCGGGCTTGCGATTCGGAGCGGGAAACCCGGATTCCGAATCGGCTCTTCAGGGGTTCCGCTCCTCCGCCCGCCCTTTCAAGAGGGGAGCGGCCCGCTCTAGGAGGGGGCTCGAACCCGCGAGGATCTCTCCTCCGAACAGCGCCCCGTCCCCCGAGCCGAGGTCTCGGACCTCCCCCCCGGCGGCCAGGACGAGCGCGATTCCGGCCGCGACGTCGTAGGGTCGGAGATGGAGTTCCCAGAACAGGTCGTAGATCCCCGAGGCGGTCATCGCGAGGTCGATCGCGGCCGAGCCGCACCGCCGGATCCCCCGCACGATCCAGAACATCCGCTCGAAGTTCCCGAGGTTCGGATTCACGCCGGACTCGTTGCGGTCGTACGAGAAGCCCGTCGCGACGACCGCCTTCTCGAGGTCCGTGCAGCGGGAGACCCGGATCGGGCGCCCTCCCCGCCAGGCCCCCAGGCCGGGGATTCCGACCCAAAACTCCCCTTTCCCGCCGCGACCGAGCGCCGGGGCGTGAACGAGGCCCAGGACGGGCCGGCCCTCCTCGAGGAGCCCGAGACTGACCGCCCAGTGGGGATGTCCGTGAACGAAGTTCGTCGTCCCGTCCAGCGGATCGAGGACCCAGCAATACCTGCCTTCCCCGTCGATCTCTCCGGCCTCCGAAGCGACCCCCTCTTCGGCGAGGAAGGCGTCCTCGGGGAACTCACGGCGGAGGGATTCGACGATCCTCTCCTCGGAGGCCCGGTCGGAGGCGGTGACGAGTTCCCTCCTGCCCTTGTATTCCGGGTCCACCTGGGCCGCCTCGCGGTTCTCGAAATCCGACAGGAGGAGGTCTCCGGCCTCTAGGCAGACCGCCTCGGCCCGACGGAGCCGGGCCCGAAGGTCCGGATCCGCGACGAGATCGGATCGAAGGGGGCCGCCCCCTCCCCCGGGATCGGAGACCGTCACCTCCCCCCCTCCTCGGAACTCCTGCGAAGGACGACCGAATCTCCGGGATGGAGGTCCAGCTCCCGGTCGGCCGGCCGGTCCCGGCAGGCGAGTTCGAGCCGGCCCGCGCTGCCGACCAGGAGACAGGGCGAGCCGGAAGGAACGTCCGCGAAGGTCCGGACGAGGGGGGCGGGACCGGCCCTCGTCTCCGCATGGCAGGTTCCGCCCCCCTTCCAGGCTTCGAGGGCCGCGCGCTCGAGATGCAGGCCAAGGTTCCCGAAACGGTCCGCGACGAGGACGGGGACCCGCAAGGTCTCCCCGTCCTCGATCGGCGCCCGGATGTCGAGGCGGACGAGGGAGTCGGGCTCCACCTCCGGCCCGAAGGTCTCGATCGCCGCGCCGGCGGCGAGCCCCGCCGCGACCGGGGCGAAGAGATCCCGGCCGTGGAAGGTCGCCGAGACCTCGGGCAGGAAGGCCGCCTCGTTCTCGAGGGCGTGGACCCGGACCGGCCCCTCGGTCTCGAGGAGGAAGTGCGCGAGCCCGTTGTCCGGGGCCACGAGCACCCGATCCCCGAAGGCGAGGGCGAGGGCCCGCCGCTCGGTTCCGACGCCGGGGTCGACGACGGCGAGGACGACGGCGGGTTCGGGGAGGTAGGGCCAGGCGGCGGCCAGTTGCCAGGCGCCGGCGCGCAGGTCTCCCGGGGGGATCCCGTGCGCGAGATCGACGAGACGCAGCCCGGGCGCGAGTCGCAGCATGACGGCCTTCAGGACGCCCGCGTAGACGTCGCGATCCCCGAAGTCGGTCAGCAGGAAGACCGGCGCGGCCCCGTTCACCCCGGATTCCCCTCGAGACCGAGTTCGGCGGCATGCGGTCTCAAGGCTTCGATCAAGGTCTCCACGTGGGCTCCGAACTCCACCCCGTAGATCTCGAGCCCCCGCAGGACCTCCTCGCGTTCGACCTTGGCCGCGAAGGAGCGGTCCTTGAACTTCTTCCTCACGCTCTTGGGTTTCAGGTCGGTGATCCCTCCGGGCCGCACGAGGCAGCATGCGACGAGAAAGCCGGTCAGCTCGTCCGAAGCTACGAGGGCTCGGGCCATCGGGCTGTCGTACGGCCGCCCCCATTTCGTGTAGTGGGCCGCGACGGCGTCGGCGATCCTCTCCTCCCCGAGTTCGCGCAGCCTCGCGACGATGCGCCCGGGATGCTCCTCGGGCCAGGCCTCGTAGTCCGCATCGTGCAGGAGACCCGCCGCCCCCCATTCGTCCTCGTCCTCCCCCTGCGCGGCCGCCAAGTGGCGCATGACGATCTCGACGCTCCTGGCATGACGGAGGAGACTCTCCCCCTTCGTCATCTCGTGCAGGATCTCCAGAGCCTCTTCCCTTCGCATGCGCGGAATGTACACGGGCCTGCGAGCCGCGGGAACCATCGGGTATCGTCGGTCGGATGCGGAACCTCCCGGATCCGACGAAGGCCCACGGCGCCTGGGTGTTCCTGGGCCTCGCCGTCCTCGCCGGAGTGCTGACCGCCACCGGGCGGGGAGTGCTTCCGGCCCTTCTCGCGGGGCTCGCCTTCGCCGGTGTCTTCCTCGCGTCCAGCGGACTCTCCCTCCGCGGTTCGCGCCGGATTCGGCGGGTCCTGACGGGAACGGCCCTCGCCGGCGGCGCCGCGGGATCCGCGCTCTTCAGCGGGGCGGACCCCGCGTTCCTCTCCCATGCCCTCGTCGCGATCTTCCCGGCGGCCCTCTCGGGCTGGTTCGCGCTCCGCGAAGGCGTGCGTTTCCAGCTCGCCTGGGGATTCGCCGTCCCGGCTCTTCTCGTCGCCGCTCCGAGCGCCGCCTGCGCGGGTGGCGTCGCGCCCCTCCGAGCCTGGTTGCTGGCCCTCTCCCTCTTTCCGTTCTTCTTCTACCGGACCTGGGTCGTCGATCGCAGACTCCGGGAAAACCGGGGCTGGAGCCGGAACGAACTGCGGCGCCTCGGCCTCAGGGAAGCCCTCCTGGCCCTCCTCTGGACCCTCGCCTCGGTCGGGGCGATCCACCTCATTCCCTGAACCGGTTCCCCCGGGAGGGGTTTCCCTATCCGGCGGGTCTTCCCCGTCCCCTTCCGAGGATCCAGGTTGCGGCAAGGACCAGGAACCCGAGCAGCGCCCCCAGGAGCCCGACCCGGAAGCCCAGCGGACGGTAGGTCAAGCTCAGGCGGTGGGTGCCGGCTTCCAACCGCAGGCAGGACCAGAGATGAAAGGCCGGCCGGAGCAGGACCGGTCTTCCGTCCAGAACGGCCTCCCAGTCCGGATCGGGCGGGAGGCGGAGAACGAGCCAGCAAGGCCGCCGCGCCCGAATCTCGAGGAGCCGTCCTTCCCTCTCGCGTCGTAGGAACCGCAGGTCCCCCGGAGGGCCGGTCGCTCCGGATGGAGGCCCGGCCTCCTCCGGGTCCGGAGCCTCCTCGAGTCCCAGGGCCTTTCGGGGGGGCCGCTGCAGCAAGGCCCAGGGGTCCTCGGACAGGTCGTAGGCCTCGTCGACGAGCCAGGCCTCGCCGACCGCACGGGGGTTCAGCGCGAGGGCGAGGGGTTCTTTTCGGATCTCCCGGAAATGATCCGGCCACTTCGTGCCCGCCCTGGCGACGACGACGCGCCCCCCGAGGAGATCGAAGAGATGGGAATCGAGGCGGAGGCTCGCGGCCCTCCACTCCTTCCGCGGCAACCCCGGCCCCTCCCGAGGAAGATACTGGAGGACATCCTGGAAACGGGCGGGCTCGACCCCGTCGTAGGCGAGGACGGAAGGAAGTCCGAAGGCCAGGAGACTGTTCCCGGGAAAGACCCCGAAGTCGCAGGTGAACACGCGGTTTCCTGGTCGGGCTCGGACCACCCGGGCCAGCTCCTCGAGGAAGGGAGTCGTCGGATAGGTCCGCTCCGGCCCAAGGGAGGGCTGGGCGTTCCAGGCTAGGAGGGGAAGCTGCAGCGCCCCCAGGAGCAACCAGAGGGGTGCGAGCCCCCTCCGGACGAGGAGGAGGCGGCCGGGAAGGAGGAGCACGGCGGCCAGGACCGCCCCCGCGGCCCAGGCGCCGGGGCCCAGGGCGGCGAAACCATCGCGGAGCTGCCCGGGAAAGAGGGCGAGGGCGGCGACGAAGCCCAGGAGCCCCAGGCCCGAGCCGCGCAGGCGCCGCAGGCGGACGGCGCGTTCGGCGGCCGCCAGGGAGGCTCCGGAGAGGGTGAGGGCGAGGGCGGCGCACAGGGGGACGAGGCAGGCGAGCCGACTCGGTTCCAGCAGGGGGAGGACGAAGCGCAGGCCCGCGTGGAAGATCGGGAATCCCCCGGAGACGAGGAGGACGAGAATCCCGAGGACCCTGAGCCGTCCTGCCGCCCGCCCGACCCCGGAAAGAAGGAGGAGGGCCGGAAGGATCCCGAAGGCTCCTTGCGCGACCTCGATCAGGGGAGGCCCCCCCCTCGCGCCCCCCCCTTCCCAGGGTCGGGCCTGCAGGCCGGGCAGCAGCCGCGCCAAGCCCAGGTCGATCCCCCCTCCCCACTGGGCCAGGCCGAGGGCCGCGCCGAGGAGGAGACCGATTCCGAGGGGCCTCAGGCACCGGGGTCTCCGCAGTCGCGTCACGAGGCCGAAGGCGGATCCGGCCAGAACCGCCGCGAGGAGGGTCGTCCCGAGGACGGTCGCCCCCGAGGCCCCCGGCGGAAGCAGGCCTTCCGCGCTGCGATAGGTTCCGACCTTTCCCTGGGTCAGATAGAAGAGGAACGGGAGCCAGGAGGGGAGGGCGAGGAGCAGGGAGGCGCCCACCCCCAGAAAGATCGGGAAGAGGAGGCGTCGCCGCTCCCCCCGCACGGTCCGCAGGAACACGAAGTAAAAGAGGACGAAGGCCGTCAGCGGGATCGAGGTCTGGGGGTAGCCGCCGTGGTGGGAGAGGGCGAGGAAGAGGCCGCCGAGAACCGCGAAGCCCCCGCCCCCCCCTCCGCGGCGGCGGGCGGCGAGACAGGCCTCGAAGGCCCACAGCGCCGGGGGGACGAGGGAGAAGACCATTTCCGGCGTCGAATGCCTCCAGAGCGAGGCGTAGGGCCCCGCCGCGCAGACCAGCGCCCCGAGGGCCGCGGTCCAGGGCCCGGAGGGAAGGAGCCGCAGCCAGAGGTAGGCCCCCGCGAGACAGAGCACGAAGCGCAGGATCGCCATCCAGCTGAGTCCCCGGGCGACCGCGAAGAGGGAGAAACCTTCGTCCCGCGGCTGGAAGAGGGGGAGGCCCAGCAGGAAGGGGGAGAGGAGGGGCACCTGGACGTTGCCGATACCCGGGGCTCCTCCGAAGGCTGCGTCGTTCCAGAGGGGAAGGCGCCCCTCCTCGTGGAGGATGCGGGTCACCCGGGCGATCTGAGGAAAGAAATAGAGGTCCAGGTCCCCGAGTTCCGGATTGTGGATCGGGGGGCCTCCCGGGAGTTGGAGGGACCAGGGCTCATGCCGGGACAGGGCCTCGGTCGAATAGGATTGCCGGCCCTCGAACCAGACCGAGGGCCAGACGAACATCGAAACGACGGCCGCCCCGAGGAGGGCGAGCAGTCCTTCGAGGAGCCGGATTCTTCCTGGGCTTCGCTTCAAGAGGGGCTTCCTGGCAGGATCCTAGCCCCGGCGCCCCGTGATCTCGATTCATCGGAGGGGATCGCGGAGGCCCGAGTCCCCCTTTCCGCTCGGCATCCGGGTTGGAAAGTGTACCGGGGAAGCCCTTCTCGAACCTAGCGACCGGAACACCTACATGTTCGAAGGCAAGAGCGTCTGCACGATCATCCCCGCCTACAACGAGGAAGCCACGATCCGTGAGGTCGTCGAGGATTTCCTCCGGCATCCACTCGTAGACCAAGTTCTCGTCGTCGACAACAACTGCCGGGATCGGACCGCCGAGATCGCGGGGGATGCGGGAGCCCGTGTCGTCAGAGAGGAGGTCCCGGGCTACGGAAGAGCCCTCCTCACCGGTATGCGCGCCTCGGAATCCGAGATCCTCGTCCTGACCGAGGCCGACGGTTCCTTCAAGGCCCGGGACATCGACAAGCTCCTGGTCTACCTGAAAGACGCCGCTCTCGTCGTAGGGACGCGGACCACGAGGCAGATGGTCCAGCAGGCCGCGAACATGGGGTTCTTCCTCCGCTGGGGAAACGTCTGCATGGCGAAGTATCTCGAACTCTGCTGGTATCTCTCCAGCGAACCGCGCTTCACCGATGTCGGTTGCACGTACCGCGCCCTCTGGAAGGAGACCTTCGCAAAGATCGAGGATTCCCTCACCTGCGACGGACCCTCCTTCTCCCCCGAAATGATGTGCGAGGCCCTGCGGAAAGGGCTCCGCACCGTCGAGGTCCCAGTCAACTACCACCCCCGCCTCGGAGGACATTCGAAACACTCCGAGAGCTTCTGGAAGGTCTGCCGCACGGCCTGGGGAATGTTCAAGATCATCACTCGCAAAAGATTCCTGGGTCGATGAAGAAAGGGCAGAGGGCCTTCCCGTCTTTCGGAGCTTCCCATCCCAAGGGAGTTCGCCGGAGTTCCCGGGAGAGGGTTCCGCCCGCCCCTCGAAGCTCCTTCCGGGCTTATCCGCGGGGTTGTAGACTTCTTCGCTTCGTTCCGCCGTCGCGATTCCCGTTCCGGACGCAGCCCGCGCCGGGGAGTCCGTATCCACGTCCATGACCAAACACATCGTCATCCTCGGGGGAGGCCTCGCGGGCCTCTCCTGCGCCTACGAAATGGCCAAGGCCGGCCTCCGCGTCACGGTTCTCGAGCGGGAACCGGTCGTCGGAGGAATGGCCAACTCCTTCGAGGAAGGGGATCGTGGGGAAGCCGGGAGGAAGGGCGGAGACTACTGGTGCTACGACTACGGCCCTCATCGCTTCCATACGAAGGAAAAGGAACTGATGCAGCACGTCGAGGAGATCCTCGGCGACAACAAGGTCTGGGCCAAACGTCTCTCCCGGATCTTCATGTTCGACAAGTTCTTCAACTACCCGCTCAGCGCGAAGAACGTCCTGACGAGCCTGCCCCCCTGGACCGTCGCCCATATCCTCTTCGACTACGCCTGGACCCGCTTTCTCGATCTTACCGGGATCCGGAAATTCCGGGATCGCCATTTCCAGGAATGGGTCCGGAAGCGTTTCGGCAAGCGGCTCTCGGACATCTTCTTCGTCCAATACACGGAAAAGGCCTGGGGGCTTCCCGCAACCGAGATCTCGGCCGATTGGGCCAGCCAGAGGATCACCCTCCTCAACCTCTTCGACACGATCAAGAAGACCCTTTTCCGCCCGAAGAACACCCCCAGGACGCTCGTCACCGATTTCGTCTATCCGAGGGTCGGAGGGATCGGGGAACTCGCCCGCGGCTACAAACGAAGGATCGAGGAGATGGGCGGAACCGTCCTTTGCGGGTCTCCTGCGATCAAGGTCCATTGCCGTGAGGGAGTCGTCGAAAGAATCGAGTATCGCCGGAAAGGTAAGCCCGCCTTCCTCACCGGGGATGGATACATCTCGACGATTCCGGTCACCTCCCTCGCCCGGTGCGTCGTCCCCACGGCTCCTCCGAAGGTCCGGGAAGCCCTGGCCGGTCTGGATTATGTCGCGATCGTCTTCGTCTACCTGAAGATCGACAAGCCGCAGGTCTCCCCGGACAACTGGGTCTACCTCCCCGAGAAGCGCCTGACAGTCCACCGGATCTCGGAGTTCAAGAACTTCTCCCCCTACTGCGCCCCCGCCGACAAGACGCTGATCTGCGCGGAAATCACATGCCGCGTCGGCGACCGGATCTGGAATGCCGGGGAGGAGGAACTCCGCCGGATCGCGGTCCGGGATCTCTCTCTCGCGGGCCTGATCCGGGAGGAGGAGGTCCTCGAGACTTTCTCGAAGAAGATCCCCTTCGCCTATCCGATCTACGACCTCTCCTACCGGGAACATCTCGAGACCGTGATGGACTTCGTACACGGTTTGCGGAACCTCAAATCCGGGGGGCGTCAGGGGTTGTTCCGCTACAACAACATGGACCAGTCCATCGAGATGGGGCGGCGCATGGCCGAAGCCCTTGTGCAAGGGAAGCAAGGTTTCGACCACGAACGGATCGCCGCCGAGGACGAACTCTTCGAGATCGACCGGGATCTCAAGGAGATCGCGGAATCCGAGCCGGGAGACGAGAGTCGATGAATCCCTCCGGGGAGGCGAGGGAGAAGACCTTTCGCAGGGAACGGGCCCTCGAAGATCCCTCGAACTTCCGTGGAATCGACACCTGCGCCCTCTGCGGTTCCGGGAAACGAAGGGAGAGGTTCGAGGAGGGAATTTTCTCCGTCGTCGAATGCACCTCCTGCGGTCTGGTCTACGTGACTCCGAGGCTCCGTTCCGAGGCCCTTCCCCTCGTCTACGGAGAAGGATACTGGTCCAGCGAGAGTCCGAAGGACCGCGGCTATGCGGACTACCGCAGCGAGGCGCCCCTCTACCTCGCGACTTTCGAACGGAGAATGACCCTCGTCCGCCGCCACAGGAAGAAACCGGGAAGGGCCCTGGACATCGGTTGCGCCGCGGGTTTCTTCCTCAGGGTCCTGCGGGACCACGGCTGGAAGGTATCAGGCGTAGAACTCTCGCCGGAGATCGGGGCGATGGCGGTGGAGGCATTGGGCGGGGAAGCGATCCACCTCGGAACCCTCGACGGGGCTCCGTTCGAGAAGGAGGCCTACGATCTCGTGAGCCTCTGGGACGTGATCGAACACGTCGAAGAGCCGGTCCCTTTCCTCGAGGAGGCGGCGAGCTTCCTCAAACCGGACGGGATCCTGATTCTCGAGACGCAGAACATCGATAGTCTCTTTGCTCGGGTCCTCGGCCCTAAATGGCAGCATTTCAAACACCTCGAACATCTCTACCACTTCTCTCCGCGGACGATCCGGCGCCTTTTCCAAGAGGCCGGCCTCGAGGTCCTGGAATCGACCTCACGTTTCGGCGGGAAGTACATCAACATCGGATTCCTCCGCGAGAGGGCGACCCGGGTCCACCCGATCCTCTCCTTCCTCCTCCTGCCCCTGAAACCTTTCGACGGGTTCCGCTTCTACGCGAATCCCCGCGACGAGATGGTCCTCGTCGGCCGGCGAACCCCCTGAACCGAGATGGACCCGTCCGCCTATAGACAGTTGGCCGAGAAGGAAGAGGACCATTTCTGGTTCCGGGGACGGCGCGCGATCTTCTTTCCCGTTCTCGACCGGCTCATCGGGGCGCGCAACGATCTCAGGGTCTGCGAGATCGGATGTGGAGCCGGAGGCCTCTTGAAGAGGTTGACCAAGTACGGTCCTGTCCTCGGAATCGAACTCGACCGGGACTTCGCCGCCCTCGCCCTGGACCGGACGGAACTTCCGATTCTGAGTGGAGACGCCTGCCGCCTTCCCCTTCCGGACGAGTGCATGGACCTCGTCTGCCTCTTCGACACCCTCGAGCACATCCCCGACGAGCACGGGGCCCTGTCCGAAATCCTGCGCGTGCTCGTACCCGGGGGCATCGCCTTCTTCAGCGTGCCCGCTTATCAGTTCCTCTGGTCGAACAACGACCGGGTCGCCCACCACCAACGGAGGTACACGAAGTCCGGACTCGCGGCGGCCTTCGATCGAGCGGGGCTCGAAACCCTGCGCCTCTCCTATTTCAACTCGTTCCTGTTCCCCCTGATCCTCCCCGCGGTCCTCCTGACGAAACTCAAGGAACGGATCATCGGTCTGCGGAACGAGGGGCACACGAACCTTTCGGTCCGGATCCCCCATGTCGTGAACGAAGTCTTGGCGCGGATCATGGGCAGCGAGGGAAGGATCCTCCCCAGGGTCTCGATGCCCATCGGTCACAGTCTGCTCGGGGCGGCGCGGAAACCACCCCGGGCGGAGGACTGATCCCTTCCCTCGGCAGGACCGTGAACCCGGTCCGCGTCAGGACCTTGTCCTGGTTGTTGTAGGTCTCGAGGTTCTGGATCGTGTTCGGAAAGTACATGACCGCCTGCCGACCGCCCGTCGAGTTCCCCTCGATCAAGATCCCAGCGCCTCCGATGATCGCCCCGTTGAAATACTGGCTGCTTCTGTTCTCAAGCCTGCAGCAAGCCGCGGAGCAATTTTCGAGGGGAGAGCACGAACCCCGGGCCCGCCCCCCATGTCAACGGGAAAAGGCTTGGGCTCGGTGGAGAAGATGCAACGCCATCGCGGTACCGTAGCAACGCCCAAGTTCATGGGAGTCGACGAAGCAACCGTCGATCTCCGGAAGGGCCAGGATCCGATGGACGAGGGATTTCCAGCCGGCCGAGGCATCGTCCGGAATCGCCTCCAGGGCCAGGGAAATCCCGTCGAGATCGTACCAGAAGAAGAAGCCTCCGGTCATCCAGGGCGGCGTGTGATCGTCGTACTTCCGGCTCCGTTCGAGGACCTCCCGATGACTCTCGGCGGTCTCCAGGGATTTCCTCAGGGAAGCTCGGTCGGATCTTCCCCAGACGTAGAGCGCGGCCTCGCAAAGGGGCATCCGGCCCGCGGCCCCCGGAATCCGCACGCGGGGCCGGCGCCCGGAACGGACCTGCCCGTAGGTGAACCCTCCCTCCTCCGTGCGGCATCGCTTCAAGGATTCGAGCGCCCCGGCGAGGAGGCTCTCCGGGACTTCGAAACCCTGCTGCTCCGCTCGTTTCAGGACCAGGAGCACGAGGGCCGTCGTGAAGGGGTTCGGGTATTCATGCCGGAAGGACCCGTCGCCGGTCTGGCGCGAGCCGAGATCCCGGATGCAATTACGGATCTCGGTTTCGAGACGCTTCTTGGGAAAGGACTCCGAACTCCAGGAGATCCTCGAACACTGGAGGGCGAGCCGCAGGGGATAGACCCGGGCCCAGATCCATTCGTCCCGATCGTCGTCGTTGCGATTCTTCGGATCGAAGACGAAGCGCAGTCCCCGGGACAGGGCCGAGGACAGGACCGCCGGATCGAAGGGGGAAGGCGGAGAGACCCTCCCCTTCTTTTTCTCCCGGCTCTTCCCGGCCTTCACGGGCCCGGCCGGGGGGGAGCTCGCTTTCCGATCCTCCCAGGCGTCTGCGAGAGCCTGGAGACAGATCGCGCTCACGGCGACCTGCACGTTGGGAACCGAATCGAGTCCCCCGAAATCGTAGTTGCTGTCCCTCCAGCCGCCGTCCTCGTCCTGCATCGAGAGCAGGAAACGGATACCCGAATCGCGCAGCGCCGGAAGCTCGGTCCCCCGGATCGGGAGAGCCGTCGTCCGGACCGCCGCGTTCCCTCTCCGGTCCCGGTGGGACCAGGTCCAGAATCCACGGGCGATCGGGCCGAAACGCTCGAGTTCCGCCGCGGCGCGGATTCCCGACGGGTCCCCGGGAAGGTCCCCGGCGAGACGCTTCCAGATCCGGTCCGCCCGTTCGTGCCGCCCCAGGCTCCAGTTCGCGGCTCCGGCGAGAAAGCGCGCCTCGGGCTCCTCGGGCTTCTTCCTCTCGAAGAAACGGAGAGCCTCGAGAGGTTTCCCGGCCTCGAGGAGGTTCCGCATCCCCTCGGCCCCGGGACGGGGGCGCTTTCGGGGCCGAGGCCCCGCGAAACCCGACAGCCTCTCCCTTAGCCAGGACGGACAATAGGTCGTCAGGGCATGGAGACGAAGCCGCTCCCGACCCACCGGGTCGAGGACGAGGAAACCCGGCTCGATGAAGCGGAACGGGCGGAGCCCGTAGGTCCTCGCCTCCTTCCGGCCGGGGACTCCGCGGAAGAGGACGAAGGAGCGAAGAAGGGGCTCGAGGGAGGGTTCCGAGAAGAAACCCGCCCGCATGTAGAGGTCCAGGATCCGGGTCCGGTCCATCGGAGAGCCGGGGACGGTCGGCACGTACCAGAGGACATGCCGGCCGGTCTTCCGCGCCTCGACGAGCGCCTCGGCGAGGCGGTGTTTCCATGGCAGGTGCCCACCGGCCCGCGCGACCCTTTCCGAGGGTTCGACATGCCGGACCCCTTGCGCGCCGCAAAGGGACGGAAGCAAGGCCAGGGCGAGGAGGCTAGCCCCGCAACCGCCGCGGACCGGCGGCTTTGGCCTAAGCCTCCTCACTCCCCGGCCTTCCGCGCGCATGCCTCGATCCGCACCGCGCTGACCTTGTATTCGGGACAACCGGTGAACTCGTCCGCCGCGGAGGAGAGCAGGAGGTTCGTCCGCGTCTCGGGGAAATGGAAGGTCATGAACACCGTTCCCGGCTTCACGGATCCCTCGACCTCCGCCTCGACCTCGACCTCCCCTCGTCGCGAGAGGACCCGGACCCGTTCCCCGTTCCGGACGCCGAGACGCTCCGCGTCCACGGGATGGATCCTCAGGCGTTCCCGGGAGGCGGCCGCGAGTTCGACGACGGGCGTCCTCCTCGTCATCGTACCGACGTTGTAATGGAAGAGTTGGCGCCCGGTCGTCAGGAAGAACGGATACTCCTCGTCCGGGGTCTCGGCGGGCCCCTTCCAGGGGGTCGGATGGAAAAGGCCCTTCCCCCGGAGGAAACGCCCCCCCTTGTGCACGATCGAGGTCCCGGGATCCTCGGGGGAACGACAGGGCCACTGGAGGAATGCGCCAGGTCGCTCGAGGCGCTCGTAGGAAACGCCCCCCCAGTTCGGGGACAGCCGGGAGATCTCCTCCATGACCTTCGCGGGATCCGGAGGGGTGCCGAAACCGAGGTCCGCCCCCATCCGCAACGCGACCTCCTGGACGATGTCCCCGTCGGGGAGGTAACCCTTCAGGGGTGGGACGACCCGGCGGACCCGCTGGATGCGCCGGTCGGAGTTGACGAAGGTTCCGTCCTTCTCGAGGAAGGTCGCCCCGGGAAGTACGAGATCCGCGTGCTTCGCGGTCTCGTTCATGAAGATCTCCTGGACGATGAGGAAGTCGAGCGAGTCCAGGGCCGCGACGACATGCCCGGTGTTCGGATCGGACTGGGCGACGTCCTCCGCCGTGATCCACATCCCCTTGAGGCGCCCCTCCAGGGCCGCCTCGAACATCTTCGGGATCGTCAATCCGGGATCCTCCGGGATCTCCACCCCCCAGATCCGCCGGTGATCCTCCCTGGCCGCCGCATCCGCGACCGGCCGGTAATCCGAAAAGACATTCGGCAGTGCTCCGACATCGGAGGCCCCCTGGACGTTGTTCTGTCCGCGGATCGGGTTGGCCCCGGTTCCTGGCTTCCCGAAGTTGCCCGTCATCAGCGCGAGGTTGATCAGTCCGAAGACCGTGAGGCTGCCGTTCGCGGCCTCGGTCACGCCGAGCCCCCACAGGATCGAGGCTCGCTCCGCGGAAGCGTAGATCCGGGCGGCCTTCCGGATGTCGTCCGCCGGAACGCCCGAGATCTCCTGGGCCCTCTCGGGAGTGAACGAGGCCATCTCCTCCCGATAGGTCTCGAAGCCCTCGGTGAAGGAGGAGACGAAGGCCTCGTCGTAGAGCCCCTCCTCGAGACAGACCTGCTGCAGGGCGTTGACGACCGCGACGTTGGATCCCGGATCCAGCTGCAGATGCAGATCGGCGTATTTCGCCAGTTCGATCCTCCTCGGATCGAGGACCAGGAGCCGCGCCCCGGCGAGCACGGCCCTCTTGATCCTCGCGCCGAACACCGGGTGGGCCTCGGTCGGGTTGGCCCCGATCAGGAGGATGCAGTCCGTCCGATCGATGTCCTCGAAGGAGTTCGTGCCCGCCCCCGTTCCCAGGGCCTTCCCCAGGGCGAAGGCGCTGGGGCTGTGGCAGACCCGCGAACAATTGTCGATGGAGTTCGTCCCCATGACGGTCCGCGTGAACTTCTGCATCAGGTAGTTTTCCTCGTTCGTGCACCGCGAGGAGGAAATGGCCGCGAAGGCCCCGGGCCCGTGACGATCCCGGATCTCCGTCAGGCGCGCGGCCGCGAAGTCGAGGGCTTCCTCCCAGGTGATCTCGTGGAAGGTCCCGTCCCCGCCCTTTCGCAACGGAGCGCGAAGCCGGTCCCGGGAGCGGGCGAAGCCGTGCGCGAAACGCCCCTTGACGCAGGCGTGCCCCCCGTTCGCCGAACCGTTCGACCGCGGTTCGATCCAGGCCACACGGTCGTCGGCCACATGGACGTCGAGGCTGCACCCGACGGCGCAATAGGCGCAGGTCGTCGCCACGACCCGGTCTGCCGTTCCGTGCTCGATCCTCCCCCGGTCCATGATCGCCGCGACCGGGCACTCGAGGGCGCAGGCCCCGCAACTCGTGCAGCCCGCCTCGGACAGAGGGGCGTCGTCGCCCGCGAGGACCCGCATTCCGAAGCCCCGCCCCTCCATCGCCAGGACGAAACTCCCCTGGACCTCATCGCAGACCCTAACGCAGCGCGCGCAGGCGATGCACTTCTCCATGTCCAGCACGAGGAAGGGATGGGAAGCGTCCGCCGCACGCTCCCCCCTCTCGGGAGAAGGAAAGCGCAGCTCCCGGAAGCCGGTCTCGGCGGCGACCGTCTGGAGTTCGCAGGCTCCGTTCGCCGGACAGCCGAGACAATCGAGAGGATGGTCGCTGACGACCAGTTCGACGACGTTCCTCCGGAGGCGGCGGAGGAACGGCGTCCTCGTCCGGACCTCCATCCCCTCCCGGACAGGAGTGTGGCACGAGGCAACGGGAGCGCTCCCTTCGACCTCGACCATGCAAAGACGACAAGCCCCGTAGGGTTTCAGCCTCGGGGAATCGCAAAGAGTCGGAATCCGAATCCCGGCCGCGCGGGCAGCCGAAAGGATCGAGGTCCCCGCCTCGACCTCGACCTCCGTTCCGTCGATTCGAAGGGTCACGCTCACAGGGAGTCCTCCTTCAGGGTTTCGAGCACCCTCTCCGGGGTCCGCGCCCCGGGCACGTGGGCGCGGAAGGCCTCGGGGAAGAACTCGAGAAGGTTGGAGATCGGGGTCGGGATCCCCCCTCCGAGCGCGCAGAGCGAACCGAAGCGCATCGTTTCCGAGAGCTCGGAAAGAAGGTCGAGTTCGCGCTGGGACCCCTTCCCTCCGAGGATCCGATCGAAGAGTTCGACTCCCCGCACCGAACCGAGGCGGCAGGGAAAGCACTTCCCGCAGGATTCGACCGCGCAGAAGGCCATCAATCCCCGTCCGATCGCCACGAGGTCGATCCCTTCCGGATAGACGACGACCCCGGCGTGGCCCAGGAGCCCCCCGGCGTCCTCCATGTCCTCGAAGGTGAGCGGAGTGTCCAGGAGCGCCGCCGGAAAGATCCCGCCGAGAGGTCCCCCGACCTGGACGGCCAGGAACTCCTTCCCCTCGGCCATCCCTCCGGCGAGATCGAAGATCAGGTCCCGGAGGGTGATCCCCATCTCGACCTCGTAGAGACCGGGGCGCGCGACCGCCTCGTTGAGGCTCACGAGTTTCGTCCCCCGGCTCCGCCCCCTGCCGAGGGCCGCGAAGGCCCTCCCCCCCTCCCGGAGGATCGGGGGGAGATTCGCGAGGGTCTCGACGTTCTGGACCGCCGTCGGCCGGCCCCTGTATCCCTCGACCGCCGGATACGGCGGCTTGGGCGTGACCTGGGCCGGAAGCCCCTCGAGGCTCCTGAGGAGCGAGGTCTCCTCACCGCAGATGTAGGCGCCGTGCCCCTTCACAAGACGGACCTGGAACCCTCCCTCCTCTCCGAAGGCCCCCTCTCCGAGGAATCCGGCCCGCTCGGCGTCCTCGATCGCGCGGGCCAGGATCCGGGCGGCCCGCGGGTATTCGGCCCGCAGATAGAGGAAGCCCTCTTCCGCCCCGGCCGCATAGGCGGCCAGGGCCATGCCCTCGAGCACGGCGAAGGGATCCCGCTCGCAAAGGGCCTTGTCGATGTAGGCGCCGGCGTCCCCCTCGTCCGCGTTGCAGACGAGGACGCGCCGTCCGTCCCTCGCCGGGGCCTCTGCGACGGTCCGGAGTTTCCGCCCGCAGGGGAAACCCGCCCCGCCCCTGCCGCGGAGTCCGGAGATTTCGATCTCGCGGAGGGTCTCCTCCCTCCCGCGCTTCAACGCGCTCCGGAGTCCCTCGAAGGCCCCGGCCGCCCGCGCGGTCTCGAGATCGGTCATTCTCCGATCGAAATTCGCGAGCAGACGGTCGTGCCGGGGGTCCCGGGCTCGAAAGAAGGGAAGCTTTGGCTCCCGCCCTTCCGGTTCCGCTCCGGACCGGAGCGCTTCCCGGAACTTCCGCCGGTCCTCGGCTCCGGCCAGGGACAGCACCCGATCGCCGCAGCGGACCGCCGGGGCCTGCGCGCAGAGTCCCAGACAGGTCACGGTCCCCGGTCGTTCTCCGAGTTCGTCCTCGATCTCCGTCCGCAAGCACCCGGCTCCCGCGACCGCGCAGGCCTCCCCGTTGCAGACGGAGATCCGCGGATCTTCCGGTTTCCTCCGGAAATCCTCGTAGAAGGCGGCGACCGAGCGCACGAGAGCCGGAGGCAGCCCCGTCTCCCCGGCCAGGGCCCGGAGATCGTCCTCTGCGAGCCCCCCTCCGGCTTCGAATCGGGCGGCCAGACGGTCGTACAGGGTCTCTCCCCGCCCGAGAAAACGGTTCTGCAACGCGATCCCGTGGTTCGGCATGCTCGATTCCTGTTCGAAGGCCCGGCCGCCCCCCACGAGGCGCTCCCCCCGGCATCATCAGACCGGCGAGGGTCCCGGTCAACGGAGGCGGGCCTCTCCCGTCTCCGGCCCTGCGGCCCGGGAGGCTATGATCCGCCCATGGACGACGACGCCGCGATCGGAGCCTCGGAACGCCTCCTCCATGGGAACGAACGGGATTACCTCGTCCGCGAGGAAGCCCTCGTCATGGAGATCGGAGAGTTCCGGATCCTGACGATGCGCACCCCGGGCCAGGACGAGGACCTCGTCCGCGGCTTCCTCCTCTCCGAGGGTCTCGTCGATGATCCAAGGCGCATCCGCGGAATCCTCCTCTCCAAGGGACAGCCCCACGAGGAACCGGGCCGCGGGCCCGCCGGTTCGGCGGGACGTCCCGACCGCGCCCGGATCCTCCTCGAAGGCGGTATCGATCCGAGAAGGGAGGGGATCCTCCGCCGCAGCCACCCGATCCGGCCTTCCTGCGGAGTCTGCGGGCTCGAGGACCTCGAGAGCCTCCTCCCCGAGAAGGGCGCGATCGAACCCGGGCGTCCCCGGGTCGAGACCGGACTCATCCTCGCGACCCTCGAACGTTTCCGCCGCAGGCAGGGTCTCTTCCACACGACCGGAGGCTGCCACGGGGCGGCTCTTTGCGACCGGGAGGGGAAGGTCTGCGGATTCGGCGAGGACGTCGGGCGCCACAACGCCCTCGACAAGGCCCTCGGCATGGCGGCGAGAACGGGGGCCGAACCCGCCTTCGCCCTGCTCTCGGGGAGGGCCGGCTACGAACTGGTCGCCAAGCTCATCCGGAGGAGGGTTCCGATCATCGTCAGCGTCTCGGCCGCCTCGGCCCTCTCCTTCGACCTCTGCCGGGAAGCCGGAGCGACCCTCGTGGGTTTCGCCCGGGAAGGACGGCTCAAGATCTACTGGGACGAGGGGCGTCTGAGCGGCCCCCCTTCCCGGGCCCTCCGGCCCTAGATCCTCCGCTTGGGCCCTTCCCCGAGGGTGCGCAGCAGGAACTCCTCGTACTTCCGGTAGCGGTCGATCCGCTTGATCGAACCGCCCAGACCGTGCCCCCCGGTCGGATCCAGGAAGAGTTCGACCTGGAGGCCCTTGCCGGCCTCGAGGAGGGCGCGGTAGATGCGCACCGTGTCCTGGAAGAGCACGTTCCCGTCCTCCATGCCGTGGAGGAGGAGGAGTTCGCCCTCGAGGTTCTTCGCGAGAGGCAACAGGGAGTACCGGCTCAGGTCGAGCTTGCCGGGGCGGGACGGACCGATCGTTCCGGTCGCGTACCAGGAGTTGTAGTTCTCCCACTCCGTGGGCCCCGCTCCGGCGATCCCCGCCCGAAAGACCTTCGGGGCGAGGTAGAGACAGAGCTGGGTCTGGAAGCCTCCGAAGCTCCAACCGTGAATGCCGACCCGGTCCGGATCGACGTCGTACTCCCGGACGAGGCGGCGGACACCGTCGACGAGGTCCTCGACCTGGGGCCGGCCGACGTGCTCGAAGTTGGACTTCTCGAACAACCCCCCGTAGCCGGACATTCCCCGGGGATCGATCGTGCAGGTCAGGTATCCGTGACGTTCGGCCATGTAGCGCGCGAAGAGATAGGGGGACCCGCCGTAGTTCCCCTCCTGGACGTTCTTCGCGAACGGACGGAGCGGTCCCCCGTAGACGTAGACCAGCAGAGGGAGCTTCGTCCCCTTCCGGCGCCCCGGGGGCGTGAACAGGAACCCGTGGATCCGCTGCCCGTGCCGGTTCTCGTAGGTGAAGAACCGGGGGCGGCGGGCGCAGAGCCCAGCCGCTTCCTTCCGATGATCGCTCAGGATCGTCCGTCTCCTCCCCGTCTTCGTATCGATCAGGATGAGGGCGGGAAGCCGCCCGTAGGCGGAGAGATTGCAGAGCGCGTACCGGCCGTCGGGGGAGAAGGCCGCGTTCCGATGACAGCCCCGGTCCTTACTCAGGCGCCGCATCCCCTTCCCCTCGAGGGAGAGGCGGTAGAGATCGATCCGCTCGAGCCCCTCCTTCGAGGCCTGGACGAAGACCTTCCGTCGATCCTTGGAAAGATGCAGGGGGAGGACCTCGTAGGGTCCCGAGGTCAGGGCGGCCAGACTCTCGTAGAGCGGATCGAACACGCTCAGGTGGAGAAAGCCCGAGATCTCGTTCGGCAGCAGGATCCGGCGCCCGTCCGCGAGATACCGGGGACGAAAACGTCTCGGGCTGTTCGGCCCTCCGGTGTGGAGCCAGCGGAAGAGGATCCGGGATTCCGGAAGGCCTTCCTTTCCGGCTCCCTTCGAAGCGGGGGGGGATTCCTTCTCCTTTCCCCCTCCCGCCTTCGAGGGAGGGGGGAGGCGGACCTCGTGGAGGACGACGAGGGAGGTCTTCTGCGTGAACTCCGTGAAGCAGAAGCGGCTCCCGTCGGGGGACCAATCCGGCTTCAGGCACAGGTCCCGGGGTCCGGTGATCCGCCTGCGGAAGACGGTGACGGGCTCGTGCTTCTCCCGCATGGCGCCCTCGAGGTCGAGGACGGAGACCGTGAAGTCCCGGGCCGAGGGCGGATCGTCCGCCACCCTCCGCTTGACCTTCTTGACCTCGAGAAAACGTTTCCGGTAGCTCGCGATGCCGACCTCCCGCGGTTCCGGGTCCTTCCCCGCGATCTTCCGCGCGACGATCGCGATCCTTCGTCCCCCCGGATCCGGCTCCCAGGCAAGGAGGGCGTCCTTCGGGCCGAGTCCGAGATCCCATTCGATCCGGCGGGAGTCCCGGAGCCGGACCGCCGCCAACCGCCGATCCTCCCGCAACCAGAACCCCTCTCCGTCCGGCATCCATCGAAGCTCGGAAACCACCCTGGAGGTCCGGGTGAAGCGGCGGATCCCCTCCTTCTCCTCCCAGGTGAACACGTCCCCCCTGGAAAGGAAGAGGAGACGCCTCCCCTTCGGCGACCAGAGGAAGGCCCGCACCCCGCTGTGCTTCGGGCCCTTCTTGTCCTTCGCGTCCGCCTCCCAGAAGGCCTCGGTGAGTTCCTCCCCCTCCTTCCCCGTACGCTTCGCCAGAGCCTTCAGGGCCGCACGGCGGGCGCGCACGACTTTGCGGTCGGCCCGGAAGAAGGCCGCGAGGATCCCGGCCGAGGTCAACCTCTTCACCGCTCCGGTTTCAACATCACAGAGGTAGAGGTCGTTGCCGTGCCTGCGCTCCCTTCGAGGTCTCCACAGGAAGGCGGCCGTCCTCGAATCGGCGGCGAAGGCGGGGGCTCGAGGCGTCGGACCGAAGAGTCCCCCCTCGGGAAACAGGTCCTCGAGCCCAAGGACCGCGGCCTTCCCCTCCCCGCGCCCGGTTTCGGGCGCGCGCCCGCGGGCAGGAAGCCCCCCGTCCTTCTGGAACGGAACGGGCAGGAGAAGAAAGGTCAGGAAGAGCGGAAGGGAACCCATCGTCATTCGAACCCCGGATCGATGCGGAACGGACCGGGGAAGGATAGCAGGCCCTCTTCCGCTCGTTCCCTCCGATGACAGGGGCTCCTTCGGGCGCTGAAGCGGGTCCCGGCCCTTCCGGAGCCTCGGATCAGAAGGTCGGGGTCATTCCGCCGGTCCCGAGTCCGAGACGCTTCTTCAGGAGCTTCTGTTCGCAGAGACTCCAGACGCTCGAGACGACCATGTAGAGGGCGAGTCCCGAGGCGTAGTTGTAGAGCATGATCCCGAAGATCAACGGCATGAACCGCATCATCTGCTGGGTCTGCCTTTGTTGGGGATCGTCCGGAAGCTTCTGGCCGAAGGAGTTGAGGACCCAGAAGATCATCATCAGGACGGGCAGCAAGTTGAAATACTCGGGAATCAGGAAGAACCCGCTGTCCCCGATGTGGAAGAGCCGGTCGGGCTGGGAGAGATCCTCGATCCAGCCGAGGAAGGGTTCGTGCCGGAGTTCGAAGGAGGCCCGGAGCATCGTGAAGAGCCCGAAGAAGACCGGCATCGTCAGGAACATCGGCAGGCATCCCATCAACGGCGGGAAGAGCTTGTGCTCCTTGTTGAACTTCATGAGTTCCTGGTTCAGCCGTTTCGGATCCTTCTCGTATTTCTTCTTCAGGGCGTCGAGCTGCGGTTTGAACTTGGCCATCCGCTTCTGGTAGAGCCCCATCGCCTTCATCTGCCGGTAGTTCAGCGGGCTGAGGGCGGCGCGCACGAGGATCGTCAGCACGATGATCGAAAGGCCCCAATTCCCGAAGAGTCCGTGGAAGAACTTCAGGATCGAGAGGAGGACCTTGCCGATCGAGGAGGCGCCCGGAGCGCAGAAGCAGGAGATCTGGTAATCGAGGTCGGCCGCCGCGAGGAAGGGCCGGTAGTCCTCGACCGCGTCGAAGAGATCGCGGTCCTTGGGACCGATGTAGATCCGGAACGAAAGTTCGCTCCGGCCCGGTCGCCCGTCCGATTCCGGATCCGGGATCTCCTGCTCGATCAGAAGGAGGGGGGCGATGTTCTGGTAGGCCTCGGCGTGGATCGTCTTCCGGAAGGGGAGCTTGAAGGCCTCGACCGCGCGGACGGCGCGCCGGGTTCCGGGGTCCGCGGGGAAGAGGATGCAGGTGAAGAAGCGGTTCGTGCTCCCGGCGTACGCGAAGCTCTGCCCGCCCAAGTTGACCCGCATGAGATCGGGAAGGTCGGGGGGATTGGGTTTCTTGTCCCCGGGGACGTGGGAGATCTCGAGTTCGCCCCGTTCCGTCCAGGCCGCGAAGGCCTGCGGAGGGTTCACGAAGCTGGCCCCGGGCGGGTCGGTCGCCATCGTGGCGGCTCCCCGGAGCTTGTAGCTGAAGACCTCCCCCGCGAGAGCCTTCGAGCGGTTCAGGATCCGCAGGGTCAAGCGGAGTTCGCGGCTCTCCGGGTCATGCGCGAAATCTCGTTCGAAGACGAGGCCGTTGTCGAGTTCGAGTCGGAACCTCGCTCCGCGGCCCTCGAGGTCCCCGACCCTGCGCCAGTGCAGTTCCTGCAACGGCACGCCCCAGCGGGAACCCGGCCTCTTCGGATTCTTGACGAGGTAGGAGCCCTTGAAGTCCTCGATGACGAAGGAGTAGAGGCCTTCCTCCTCGGCCCGGACGGCCTCGTAGAGCTCCCGGGTCGGCAGGTCCTCCCCGGGCTCGGTGCCCGGATGCTCGTAGAAATCGGTGAGACGGACGCTGCGCACCCCGCCCCCGAGGGAATCGAACTGGACGAGCATCCCGGGACGGCCGACGAGATCCGGGGGCACGGTCTCCGGAAAGGAGGACGGGAAGCGCTCCCAGGAAGCGGGGTTCACGACCGCGGGGGCCTTCGAGGGGTCGATCTCCAGGGAGACTTCGCCGGATTCCTCCTGCCGGCGCACTTCTCCCTCCTTCGGAGCGAAGACCGAACGGAGGAGCATGAAGGCGGCTAGCCCGAGCAGGATCGGGAAAAGGAAGCGTGTGATTCGATTCTCCATCGTGGGGTTTCCGCTCTTCCCTGGATTCAGCGGCCTACGGCGAGACGTTCCGCGAGGTATTCGGGAAGATCGGTGTCCCGGATCTTCCGGATCGTTCCTTCGACATCGTAGGTCACCCGCCGGAAGCGGACCGTGTCCCCGTCGAAGAGGACGTAGGAAGAACGCACGTCTCCGTCCCTCGGTTGCCCGATGGACCCGACGTTGACGATCGCCTTACCCGCTCCGAGCCGGAACCCTTCCGGAAACTCGCCGGGACTGCGGAATCCGCCGCTCTCCTCGTAGACCCCGGGAACATGGGAATGCCCGATGAAGCAGATCCGGGACTCGCCCATCCTCTCGAAACATTCCCGCATCTTCACCGGGTCCGCCGCATCGGAGGGAAGGAGGTATTCGCGCACCGGATCGCGGGGGGAGCCGTGCACGCAGAGGATCTCCCCCTCGCTCCATCGCTCCGGCATCGAGGAGATGTAGTTCCAGAGCCGGAAGTTCTCGTCCCGACCCCGGTCCTTCGAGTTGAGCTGGTCCTTCGTCCACTCGATCGCGGCCCGGGCCTTCGGATTGAAATCCGCGGCGTAGAACATCGCCCCCTGCTCGTGGTTCCCGAGCAGGCAGACCTCGCAGATGTCCATGATCCGCTCCAGGCATTCCCGGGGCTCGGGTCCGTACCCGATGACGTCCCCGAGGCAAAGGAAACGGCCGGCCCCCTCGGCCCGGGCGTCCTCGAGCACCGCCTCCAGGGCGGCGGTGTTGCCGTGAATGTCGGAAAGGAATGCGATCATCGTCGAGGAGATCCGGTCCGGCCCCCGGATCGGCCTTGCCGTCCCGAGAAAGGCGAAGCAATCTAGGATCCGTGCCTCCGGACTTCCAGTCGGGAACCAGGAAGCAGGTCGACATGCGAACGCTCGGTTGGATTCTTGCGATCTTCCCGGTCCTTCTGGTCTCGGGGCCGGACCGACCCCCCGGCCCCGGGGGGGAAGGGTTCTGGCCCGTCCATCCCCTCCTCCGTCAGGGGGATCCGGCCCGCCGTCCGATCCTTCGCTGGGTTCCCGGGGAACGGACCCCGACCCTCCGGGACTACGAGGACTGGCTGTTCTCCCGCCAGGGAACGACCGACCTCGAAGCCTTTCTCTTCGAGGCCGCCGTCGCCCGGGCGAGTTCGGAGGCGGGTCTCGAGGAGGAGATCCGACGGGAAGCCCGGAAACGCTGCGAGATCGAGATGCGGAGCCGGGGAACGGACCCCGACCCGCGGCTCGACCGGGACCTCAGGAACCGCTTTCTCGGAATCTTCCGCCACGAACTCCGGGTCGCGGCCCTCGTCCGGCGGAACCGCAAGCCCGACGAGGCCGCCCTGCGCCCCCTCTTCGAGGAGAAGTACGGGGTCGACGGGGTCAAGGTCGAGGTGGACCATGCCCTGTTCTCCTTCCTCGTGACCCGCCGGATGCTCCTGGAGCGGAACCCGAAGGGGGGGGAACCGAGTCCGGAACTCCTCGAGCGGAAGACGCGGGAACGCCTGCAGTCCCTGCTCGATCGAGGAGCTGACTTCGACCGGGTCCTCGCCGCCTCCGACGAACCCGGGGTGGCCGAGGCCCTGCGCGACCCGAAGACCCGCGGGAAGGCCGGGCGCATCGAGGGATACAACTACCAGCGGTACGGGACCGCCTTTGCGGCCGCCGTCCGCCGCCTTCGCGCCGGCGAGGTCTCCGGCCCCGTCCGGAGCAGCCACGGCTGGCATCTGATCCGACTCGTCTCCCGCAAGAGGACGCGGTTCGAGGACGTCCGGGAGGAACTCGTGAAGGCCTACCTCGAGGCCCCTCCCGACCGCGCGGAAAGACTCGCCTTGCGGGAGGCCCTGTTCCGCCGCTACGAGGTCCGGCGTGCCGACTGATCCCCCGACCTGCGGACCCTTTCCCGCGCGGGCGGAGCGCGCGCCCCTCCTCGTCCTGAGCGGGCCGACCGCCAGCGGGAAGACCGACCTCGCCCTCGAACTGGCCGCGCGCCACGGGCTCGAGATCCTCTCGGTCGATTCGATGGCCGTCTACCGCGGCATGGACGTCGGGACCGCCAAACCCACCTTGGAGGCTCGGGCCCGTGTCCCCCACCACGGGCTCGACCTCGTCGACCCCTCCGAGGACTTCGACGCCGCGCGATACTGCGCCCACGCGGACCGGGTCCGGGCGGAGGTCGCGGCCCGCGGGGGCCGGTTGCTGCTCGTAGGAGGAACCCCCCTCTACCTGATGGCCTTCCTGCGCGGCTTCTTCGAGGGCCCGAAGGCCGACCCCGGCCTCCGGGAGGAACTCCTGGCCCTCGAGAGAGGCGAGCCCGGCCGCCTCCATGCCGAACTCGCCCGCGTCGATCCCGAGGCGGCGGCCCGCATCCACCGGCACGACCGCAAGCGTCTGGTCCGGGCCCTCGAGGTGCACCGTCGGACCGGACGGCCGATCAGCCGTCTCCAGCGACAGTTCGACGAAGGCCCCCCTCGCCATCCCTACCGGGGCGTCTGGCTCTCTCTCCCGAGGGAAGTCCTCCGGGAACGCGTCCGGGAACGCTGCCGGCGCATGTTCGAGGCCGGGCTCGTCGACGAGGTCCGTAGGATCCGCGCGGCCGGGGGCTTCGGGAAGACAGCGGGGGTCGCGATCGGCTACCGGGAGGTCCTGGCCTTCCTCGACGGCGAACTTCCGGCCGATCGACTCGTGACGAAGGTCCGCGCGCACACCCATCGTCTCGTCCGCCGGCAGGAGACCTGGCTCCGGCGTTTTCCGGGTCTCGTCCGTCTTGACCTGCAGGACCTCACCAGGGAGGAGGCCCTGGAACGGCTCGAGACCGAGTTTGACCTCGGACCCCGCTCCTCCGGCGGAGATCCCCGGTGAGGCCGAGGCGCCCGAAGAGCACGAACCCCCTTCGGAGGAGGCGATCCGCCCCCTCCGAGCCGGTCTCGGATCCCGCTCCCGCCCGGATCCTCGCCCTCTGCCGGGAGATGGGCCTGCATCCCCCCTCCTCGGCCCTGCCCCCGCTCTGCGCGTATCTCCGGCGCATGCTCGAATGGAACCGGCGCGTGAACCTCAGCGGGATCCGGGACTTCGACGCGGCGCTCTGTCTGCACGTCGTCGATTCCCTCCAGGTCCTCGAGGCCGTGGAGGCCGAACCCCGCTGCGTCGTCGACCTCGGCAGCGGCAACGGCTTTCCGGGCGTCGCGGCCGCCGTCCTGTGGCCCGAGGCCCGCGTGGTCCTCGTCGAACGCACCCGGAAGAAGGCCCGCGCGATCCGAGCCTGCCTCGAGGCCTCGAAGCTCGGACGGGTCGAGGTGGCGGAGCTCGACGCCTCCCAGATCCCGGCCCACGAGCCCTCGCTCCTCGGGACCGCCGATCTCTGCCTTTCGCGCGCGACCGCCTCCCTCGACCGGGTCAACGCCTGGGCCCGCCCGCTCTGCCGTCCCGGAGGCCGGATCTGCCACTGGAAGGCCGCCCATATCGCCCCGGAAGAACGCCGCCGCGCGCTCGCCGGGCCGAAGGTCCGCGGACTCCGATCCCTCGCGGACCTCCCCTACCGCCTTCCGCCCCCTTCTCCCGGGGGGGAAGCGAGGGAACGTCGGCTGATCCGTTACTTCCTGCCCTGACCCCCGCCCGGGGCCTCGAAGGGCTTCCCCCCGACGAGGTCCTTCCAGCGCAGTTCCCAGGAGGCCCGCTCCCCCTCGGCGAGCCGCCGTCGAACCCGTTTCGTGATCCGCCGGCCCTCGGCGTCGAGGTGACGGACCTCGAGCGTGTAGGCGCCGGGAGCCAGGGTCCCGAGGTCGATCCAGGGGGAGGCCCCGTTCCCGCCGCCCTTCCCTCCGAGGAGGCTCCGGAAGATCGCGGACAGCGACCGGCGCCCGACCACCCGGCCTCTCTCGTCCAAGACCCGCACGCTCCCCGGGGGGAACGGTCTGCCGTCGCGATCGAGCACGCGGACCCGGACCCTTCCTCCCCGCACGACCGGGACGCGGATCTCGGGGTTCTCCCCGGGGCGCAGGACGGCCTGGACCGCCTCGGCCTGCGCGAGGTCCCGGTGTTCGACCTCGATCCTCCAGGACCCGGGGGGCAGGCCCCGGACCCGGAACCGTCCCGAGGCGTCGCTGCGGGTCGTGCGGCGAAGTCCGCGCCGCAGGCGGTCCGCGAGTTCGGCGGTCCCCCCCCTCGCGGCGGCGGGGCTCCAGGTTCCGGTCCCCTCGGATCCCGTGCCCGGGAGCACCCGCACCGTCGCCCCGCCAACCGGAAGGCCCCGTCCGTCGAGGATCCTCCCCCGGAGAACCCCAGCGGGGGGAAGCCTGAGCACGAGGCCCTCCCGCTCTCCCCCTGCGTCGAGCAGGATCCCCTCGAGGGTCGTCTCCCCCCAGCGGTCCGCGACCCGCCCCCGCGGTTCGGCCGCGAGCTTCCAGCGTCCGGCGGAGAGCCGGCGGATCTCGAAGCTCCCGTCGGCCCGGCTCGTCGCCCGTCCCTGGATTCCGAAACCGCGGAGGAGCCCGACGAGACCTCCGGGTCCTCCCCCGTCCTCGGGAAGGGCCCGCACCCGGACGCCGGGCAGGGGGCGCCCCTCGCTATCCACGACTCTCCCGGCGAGGCGCCCTCCCGGGAACGCGAGGTCCTTCCGCAGCCTCCTGGGCCCCCGGGGGACCACGAGGGACCGCATCGCCCCGATCGGCCGCCCGCCCCCGTATTTCGTGATGCGCACGAGGTAGCGCCCGGGAGGCAGGGAGCGGCATTCGTAGTCGCCGCGGTCGTCCGCCGTCGCCGTGCGGAAGCCGACTCCGAGCGGACCCTCCCGGTCCTGCCCGAGAAAGGAGACGACCGCCCTGGGAAGGGGTCTCCCGCCCTCGAGGACCCGCCCGAAGAGGTCGACTCCGGCCTCGCTTCGGTCCTTCAGGTCGAGGCGTGTCCACCGTCCTTCCCGGACCCGGGCCGCCTTGACCCGCAAGGCCCCGACGAAGGAGGCCATCGGGTCGGCGATCTTGACGTCGACCCGCGACTTCGCGACGAGGTAGGGTCCGGGGACGAGGCGCTCGATCCGGTAGAAACCCCGCTCGTCGGTCACGGCCGAGCGCAGGACGCCCTTCGCGACCGAAAGGGCGAGCACCATCGCCCCTTCGAGCGGGCGTCCGTCGAAGCCGGTCACCCTTCCTTCGATCCCGCCTCCCGACCCGAGTTCCAGGATCAGGGGCCCCTTCGCCGGAAGCTCCACGACCTTCGAGGCCTTGGCCCAGCGGGGATGCCGCGCGGTGATCCGCAACCTGCCCCGGGGCAGCCCTTCCAGCACGAAACGGCCGTCGGGCCCGCTGAGGACCGAGCGGGCGCTCAGGACCGAGGAGAACGACATCAGGTCGAGGTCCTCGGGTTCGGCCTCGATCCGGAACGGGAGCAGGGACGGGGAGCGTCTCCGGCCCGGGGGCCGCCAGGTCACCTGCGCCTGCGCCAAGCCCTTGCCGGATGCGAGGACCCGGCCTTCGAGCCGGAACCCCGGCCGCAGCCGGATTTCGACCTCGGTGGAATCCCCCGCCGGCACCTTCTTCCTGACCTCGAGGAATCCCTCGGCCGCGACCCGGAGTTCGAGGACCTCCCGGGGAAGGGGGCCGAGCCGGAACCGCCCCTCCGCGTCCTGGATCTCGTCCTCGCGGCCCCGGGACCAGGGGCTGCGATCGGTGTAGGGATTGACGCTCCGGGCAGGTCTCCCCCAACGGGGTCCGATCGGGAGGCGTCCCTTCCCGGACGGCTGGGCCCAAAGGCGGAACCGGGGGACCGGAGCGCCCCGCTCGTCGAGGACCCGTCCGGTGATCCAGCGCCCACGGTCCATGCGCAGCTCGACCTCGGGCCAACCCTTCTTTCCCCGACGGCACTGGAGCCGCCCCTCGAGATATCCCCGCTTCTCTCCGGTCAGGAAGAGCCGCGTCCCCTGGATCCCCTCGAGACGGAAGCCCCCGTCGGGCCCGCTCCGGGTCTCCACCCGACGGAGTCTCAAGAGGTCCGCGAAGTCGACCCCGCGGGGAGGGTCCATCGGCCGCGCGGCGACCCGGACCCCGGGCAGGGGTTTCCCCGAGGCCCCCACGACCCTCCCCCGGAGGACCTCCCCCCGGGGAAGGACGAGGTCCACCTCCACGGCCCCGGCCTCGGGGACCAGGAGCTTGCGGGGCTCCGACAGCCCTCTCCCCCGGGCGAGTCCCGCGACCGCGATCGGCCCCCGCCCGACGTTCGGGATCTCGAAACGCCCCCCCTCTCCCGCCGCGACCGGGTTCGACGGACCGAGCGAGAACAGGGCCCGTTCGAGGTCCAGGTAGACGTAGCCGACGAGGGCTCCGGGAAGGGGCCGGCCTTGGCTGTCCCTCACCCGTCCCCGCAGGGTCCCCCCGGCGCCCGGGCGCAGGAGGACATGGATCTCGCCCCCCGGCTCGAGGACGAGACCTCTCCGGGTCGCGGGGGCGAAGCCCGAGGGGAGGGCCGTCACCGCGTACCCGCGCCCCGGGGGCACCCCCGGAAACACGAAACGCCCCTCCTCGTCGCTCCGGGTCTCCACCCAGCGATAGGAGCCCGAGGCCAGTTGCGCGAGGAAGGCGTTCGCCCCCGGACGCAGCACGACGCGGGCCCCTGCCACCGCGGTCCCGTCCGCGGCGAGAATCCGTCCGAGAAGGCGCGCCCCCCGGTCCAGGAGGAGGTCGACCCCGTCCCTAGGCTCGTCCCGGACGAGTCGGACGGCCCTAGGCGCCCGGAGGAAGACCCCCCGCCCGCCCGCGTCCAGGAAAACCCTGCCCGGAGGAAGTCCGCGCAGTTCGTAGACGCCCTCCGGCCCGCTCGTCGTCCGGGCCAGGACCCGGACGGCCGGAGGTTCCGGGCGCGGTTCCCAGAATCCCTTCCTAAGCAGGTCCCGGATCCCGACCTCGATCCGCGCGAAGGAAGGAGGACGGTCGAGAGCGCGGACCTCGATTCCGGCGAGGGGACGCTTCGTTCCGAGGGCGAGGACCCTCCCCCGAATCCGGGCTCCCGCGGCCCCGGAACCCCTCCTCCTGGCCGGCAAGGCTCCCGGACTCGAGGCCTCCTCGGGATTCCCGGCCCGCTCCGCGCCGAGACCCTCCTCCGGAGCCTCTCCCCTCACTCCGGGGATCGGGGGTGAGTCCTCCCCGGGGAGGCCGCCCCGGAGAGCCCAGAACGCCCCTCCCCCGAGGAGCAAGGCCAGAAGGACCCAGAACGAGGGTCTTCCCGGAATCCTCGCTTTCCTTCGATTTCGCTCCATCCGGCAATCCCTGGTTCGTGTGCAGGCGAAGAGGGGTTCGAGGTCGGACTCGATCCGGCCACTTCGCCGGATTCCTCAGGTTCTTTGAAGATTCTGCAGCGCCTCCTCGAAGGCGGGCCAGCTCTTTCCTACGCAAGAGACATCCGAGAGACGAAGCCGAATCCCGCGGGCCGCCTTCAAGACCCGGAAGGCCATCGCGACGCGATGGTCGCCGCGGGTGTCGATTCGGGGGATCTCCGCCCGCCTTTCGCTCGAATCCCCGGGAATCCCCCCGGTGAATTCGAGGCCTCCCGGGTTCTCCCGGACCCAGAGCCCGAGGGCGGCGAGCCCCGCGGCCATCGCCCGGATCCGGTCGCATTCCTTCGTCCGCAGCCTGGGAGAATCCCCGAGCCGGTGGCGCCCCGGCCGGGACGCCAGCATTACGCAGAGGGCCGGAAAGACGTCCGGGCGTTCTTCGAGATCCAGGATCTCGACCCCACCCTCGCCTGAAGCGGGCAGGTAGCGGAGGACCTCGCCCTCTTCCTCGAAACGTCCCCCGAAGCCTTCGAGGTCCGCGCGCAGACGGAGGTCCGGATGCGGCAGGTCCGGGTCCAGGCCTTGGAGTTCGACCGTCCGTCCGGTCAGGAACCCGTACGCAAGGGGGAAGGCCATGGCCGAGGGATCGGAGGGGAGACGGAGATCCAGGTCGGGAAAGGTCCTCTCGACGGACGAAGCGAAGGAGACATCGAGGGCTCCTTTCGTCTCCTCGACCCGGACCCGGAAACCGAAACGCCGGAGCCAGGCGAGGCTCAGACGGAGATAGCCCCGGGAGGCCTCGCCCTCGAAACGGATGCGGCCCTTCGGTTTCCGCAGCGCGAGCCCGAGGAGGAGACCCGTCGCTCCCTGGCTGCCCCCCTCGAGGGAGAGACGCACCCCTTCCGGAAGGGTCAGGCCGGGAGATTCGATCTCGAAGGGGACCCTTCCCTCCTCCACAGCGAAACGAAAGCGCGCCCCAAGGTCCTCGAGGAAAGAACGGATCGTTCCCAGTGGCCGGCGGGCGAGCCCCGGATCCCCGGTGAATCCCACCCTGCCGCCGAAGAGGCCGACGAGGGCGGTCAATACCCTGAGGGCGGTTCCATTCTGGCGCAGGTGCAGGACAGGGTTCCCGGAAACCGGCCCTCCCCCGGTCCCGCGAAGCCTGCAGAACCCCTCCTCCCGGCGATCCTCGACAAGTTCGAGCCAGCCGAGTCGGACAAGGGCGTCCAGGAGAACGGAAGCGTCCTCGTTCATCGGCCCCGCGAAGCGGATCCGCCCGGCGGAACCCGTCAGCGCGACGAGGCAGAGGACCCGCTGGAGGCTGCTCTTGCAGGGGGGCAGGGTGCAGCGTGCGGGCGGCGTTCCGGTCATCGGGACCTCTTCCGATCGGGCTTGGATTCGACCTGTCCTCCGGCCAGGATGGGCGCCACTTCGACTTCCTGCAACGCCGGAGCCCGGATGACTCCTCCTCCCCCCGCCGTCCTCCACACTGATCTCCCCTGCGCGAAGAAGCTCGGCGAGGGCAAGGTCCGAGACATCTACGCGCTCGGCGGAGACCTCCTCCTCGTCGCGAGCGACCGCGTCTCCGCCTTCGACGTCGTCCTGGGGAACGGCATCCCGGGCCGGGGCGTCGTCCTGACCTCGCTCTCCTCGTTCTGGTTCCGGATGACCCGGGACATCGTCGACAACCACTGTCTCGGCACGGAGGTCGAGAACTGGCCCGAACTCGATCCGGAAAGTCGCGAACTCCTCCGGGGACGCGCGATGCGCTGCCAGAAGGCCGATCCCCTCCCCGTCGAATGGGTCGTCCGCGGCTACCTCACCGGGAGCGGTTGGAAGGACTACCTCCGGGAGGGCAGGGTCTCGGGAGTCGAACTCCCCGACGGGCTCGGCCACGCGGCCCGTCTCGACCCGCCGATCCTGACCCCGTCGACGAAGGCGGAGAGCGGGCACGACGAACCGATCTCCTTCGAGGAAGTCGTCTCCCTCCTCGGAGAGGAGCATGCCCGGCGCGGACGGGACCTGGCGCTCGCCCTCTACGAGAGAGGAAGGGATTTCGCTCTCGAGAAAGGCTTCGTCATCGCGGACACGAAGTTCGAGTTCGGGCTCTTCGACGGAAAGATGATCCTGATCGACGAGTGCCTGACCCCCGACAGCTCCCGCTTCTGGCCGGCCGACCAGGTCCGTGAGGGAGCCTTCCCGGAAAGCTACGACAAGCAGGTCGTCCGCGACTGGCTCGAAAGGAGCGGATGGGACAAGCGGCCCCCCGCCCCCTCCCTTCCGGACGAGGTCGTCCGGGAGGCCCTCGGCCGTTATCTGCACATCCATGAGGCCCTGACCGGCCGCAGTCCTTTTTGAACCCTCTCCTCTTCTCCAGGATCCTCAGGTGAGATCGATGGCTCCACCGGTCGTCTTCGTCATGGGTTCCGATTCGGACCTCCCCGTTCTCCAGGAGGGATTCGACCTTCTCGAGTCCCTCGGCGTCTCCTTTGGAGCGCGCATCCTCTCCGCGCACCGGACGCCGAAGGAAACCCAGGAGTTCGCCGCCTCGGCGGAGCGCGAGGGCGTCCGGATCCTCGTCGCTGCGGCCGGGCTCGCGGCGCACTTGGCCGGCGTGCTCGCGGCCCACAGCACTCTCCCGGTCGTCGGGGTTCCGATGCCGGGCTCCTCCCTCGGGGGGGTCGATGCACTCTATTCGACCGTGCAGATGCCCGGCGGCGTCCCGGTGGCCTCGATGGGCATCGGCAAGGCGGGGGCGAAGAACGCCGCTCTCTTCGCGGTCCGGATCCTCGCCCTGCAGGACGAGGCCCTGCACGCGCGGCTCCGGGAGTTCATCGAGGCCCAGGCCGAAAGAGTGAAGGCGAAGGACGTCGAACTCCGGAAGCGCTACGGCTGGGACGACTGAGGTGGACGCCCGCCCGATCCCCGCGATCCGCTGGGAAGGGGGTCCCGAGGGTCGCCTCCTCCTCCTCGACCAGACGAAGCTCCCCTCGAAGCTCGAGGTCCTCGAGATCCGGGACGTCGAGAGCCTGGCCCGCGCGATCCGCGAACTCGCGGTCCGCGGAGCCCCCGCGATCGGGGTCGCCGCCGCCTACGGTGGGGTCCTGGCCCTCCGGGAGAGCCCGCCCTCGCCCCGCGAGCGCCTTGAGGAGGCCCTTGACCTTCTGGCCGCCTCTCGTCCGACGGCCGTGAACCTCTTCCACGCCCTTTCCAGGCTCCGGCGCCGGGCGGCGGCCCTTCCTGGCGAAGACCCCGCGACCCTGGCCGCGGCCCTCCTCGACGAGGCGCGAACCCTCCATCGGGAGGACGAGGACCTCTGCGCCTCCCTCGGCCGGCACGGGGCGACCCTCCTCGAGGACGGCATGACCGTCCTCACGCATTGCAACACCGGCCGGCTCGCGACGGCCGGCGTCGGAACCGCCCTGGCCTGCATCCTCACCGCGCACCGGGAAGGCAAGCGCCTTCTCGTCTACGCGGACGAGACGCGCCCCCTCCTCCAGGGGGCGCGCCTGACCCTCTTCGAACTCGCCGAGGCCGGGATCGAGGCCCGCCTCCTCGTCGACGGGGCCGGCCCGGGCCTCCTGCTCGCCGGGGAGATCCAGGCCGTCTTCGTCGGGGCGGACCGCATCGCCGCCAACGGCGATACGGCCAACAAGGTCGGAACCCTTCCCCTCGCCCTGGCCGCGTCGAGGGCGGGGGTCCCGTTCTACGTCGTCGCTCCGTCCACGACCCTCGACCCCTCCCTTCCCGACGGGAGATCCATCCCGATCGAGGAGCGGGACGGGGATGAGGTGACCTCCCTCCTCGGCGACAGGGTCCCCCCGGGGACCCGGGCCCGGAATCCGGCCTTCGACGTCACTCCGGCCGACCTGATCACGGCCCTCGTGACCGAGCACGGAATCTGCCGCAGTCCCGACCGGGACGGGATCAAGGCCCTCCTCGACTCCGGTCGATAAGGGACGGACGCGCCCGCGCGCCCGACCGAAGGAGGAAGCCGCACATGAGCCCGTCCACCCGAAGGAAAGCCGCCGCCACGGCCTCCCGGAGCACGCCGGCCCGGCGCCGTTCCAAGGCCACGTCGAAGAAGGGGACCGCCAAGAAGCGCGATTCGAAGAAGGCCTCCTCGAAGAAGGGAAAGGCCCAAGGTTCCGCGACCCGCAAGACGGGTTCTCGTTCCCCTTCTCGGAGCATAGGGAAGACCTCCGCCAAGACGAAGCCGAAGAAGACCCTCTCCAAGGCGAAGACGGCGAAGAAGCCGATCCGGAAGGACCCGGACCTCGAGATCGACGCCGAGGTCATGGCCTTCATCCGGGCCATCGACCAGTACAAGAAGCGGGAGAACCGCCCGTTCCCGGGTTGGAGCGAGATCCTCGCAATCCTCAAGGACCTGGGCTACCGCAAGGTTTCGGGCTGAGAGGTTCCGGGCCGATCCGGGGAGGCGACCGGGGGCCGAGGCGGCCCCCCCATTTCCCGAGGGCCCCTTGCACGGAGGGGGGGAGGATGCTTGCATGTCCGGCCGTACCGGCGGCGGGGGAAACGGCCCCTCCCCCGCCGCGGACCGGATCCGGTCTCATGAAGCCCGACCTCGAGAGCATCCGAAGCATCGTCTCCTCCGTGACGGGACTCCCCGCCGTCGAACTCGAGGGCGATGCGGACTTCCTCGCCTCCGGCCTGCTCGACTCCCTCCAGGTCGTAGAGATCGCCGGGGCGCTCGAGGACCGCTTCGGGATCCGTCTCGATCCCTGGGATTTCATCCCCCGGAACTTCGCGAACCTCCGGGCGCTCCTGGCGCTCTGCCGGAGTCGCGTTCCCGGGACCGGGCGCGGGGCCGAGGTCGCCTAGGAACCGGCCGGCCCCTCCATTCAGGGCGATTCAGGGCGCGTAGCGTTCGATCTCGACCTCGAAGCGCTCCGCCAGGCTCCGGAAGCTCGTCACCGTATGGTGCACGGTCCCCCGGGGCACGGCGACGTAGGTTCTCGGAGTCTCGTCCCCGGGGATCACGAAGCCCTTAGCGTCCTTGAACACGACCTTGACGAGGAGCTCGAGTCGTTCCCCTCCCAGGTTCCGGAGGGGAATGACGAGCCGAAGCCTGCCGGAATCGAGGCGGTCCTCCCGGACGGTCCCGACCTCGAGCGAACCCATGAGGGTCGGGTCGACGAGGACCGGGCCTTCGCGGACGCTCCGCCCGTCCACGAGCGGGAGGCCGGGCCCGGGGACGGGAAGGGGGACGCATCCGCCGGCCGCGAGGAGACCGAGGCACAGGACCGGGAGGAGGACCCGGAGATTCGGGAGCATCCTCCGATCCTCGCAGGGTCGTGAGGCGGGAAGGAGCGGAATCGCATGCATGAGGGTCATTCCTCCTGGCCGGGGCATCCTCGAAGCCGCGCCGCGCGCGGGCCCCTTCGCGAGGATACCGGCGGGTTGGGGTTCCGGAGCAAACTCCATTCCCCGCGCTTTCCGGCGGACTTCGGCCCGTCATCGCCGGATTCCAGGTTTCCCGTCCCCTTCGGGAGACGCTCCCCCCCCAGGTCAGCGCTCGATCCGGGCCAGAGCCCGCCCGCGATGGTCGAGCACGGCGGTCCGGAATCCGATCGGGACGACGAAGCGCAGCGCGAGCACGACGAGCCCCTTCCTTGGGAAACGGGCTCCCCGCCCCTCGGGACGGCGCGGGGAGAGCAGGCTGTAGTCCCAGAGCTGCCCGACCGGATCGATGCCCTCGCGCAGCAACCGGATCCGTCCGGGTCCCCCGTCGAAGCGGTCGAGGACGAGGTCCCCGGGATGGAAACCGACCGGAAGGTTCTTCAACCGCACCCGAATCTCGACGAGTTCGTTCTTTCGGGCCAGGGGGTGCGTCCGGAAATCCTCGGGGACCGGATCGACCTGCCGGACGGAGGAGACCTGGGCGGCGATCCAGCGGCGCCGGCCCTTCGCGGTCCGGGAGACTTCCGACTCGGCCTGGAGGATCATCCAGCCGCTCAAGACCACGGCTCCGACCATCGAACCGAGCAGGACTCCGATCCGTACCGGCATGGGGATCATGGCCCTATATATCGGCCGAATCCCCGCGCTCCTTGCCGGAGGGCCGGATGGGGGCGGGAACGGGCCCTAGTCCTCGAGAGGCAGGAGAAGGGTGAAGCCCCGTGGGGACCGGGAGAACCGCGCCCCCAGGACCTCCCAGCGGAATCTCTCCCAGGCCTCCTTCCGGCCCCTGGGGAGGTCCGATGCGGTCTCGAGTTCGAGGCGGACCCGGCCCTCTCCCCCCGACGACGACAGCGCGATCCGTCCCCCCTCCCCCCCCCAGGAGAGCCCGAAGAGGAGATCCTCGAGTTCCGCGGGGGGGATCCGGACCCTGCACGGGCCTACTTCCGACAGGTCGAGTTCGACCCGCCCACCCTCCCCCTCGACCGCACGGACGAAGTCGGAAAGGAGGGAAGGGAGGTCGCAGGGGGTGTTTTCCCCCCCTTGCGAGCGCAGCAGGCGGTGTGCGAGATCGAGGGCGGCCTCGATCTCCAGGACGGCGGCGAGCGCGCGCTCGAGATCGGCCCTCACCGCCGGATCCTCCGTCCTCTCGAGGGCGAGGTCGAGGGAACCGAGGACGACACCGAGACGGTTCCGGACCTCGTGCGCGAGCCCGCGGCCCGCTTCCACCCATCCATCGCCTCGAGATTCCGGCCTCGTCATCGGTCGATCTCCTTCGCGCCGGCTGACGCATCCGGGGGACCCGCCCTCCCCTCACTCCTCACGGCGGGATTCTCCCCGGGCTCCCCCGCGAAAGGGAAGCGGCGACCTCGGATGTCCGACGACCCAGCCCGGCTCGAACCATACCCTTCCGCCCTCTTCCCGCCGGATCCTCTGGGTATTGGACCGGGTCCCGTCCGCGTGGACCCAGGTCTGCAGGCCGGTCACCGGGTCGGTGTCGATCCGGATCACCGGAGCGTAGGGCCTCCCCGCCTCGAAGCCGGGAAAGGGAGGCGCCTCGAGGACTCCGTTCAACGGGGGCAGCCAGGTCCCGTCCGGGAACACCGCGGCGCCGGGGGGAGGTGGCCCGGTCCGGCCGATCCCCCGTCTCGGGCTTCCCAGAGTCCCGGAGTCCTTCCTTCGAGGAGGACCGTCTCCATTCCGCGCGGCTGGGCCTTCCCCCGTTCCGACGCCCCGCCCCTTCGCGGGGGGAGCGACGGACCGGGCCTCCGGGTCGGGCGGATTCCTCCCCTCCGTCCGCGAATCGCTCCTCCCGAGGAGGAAGACGGCGGGGATTCCGAGGAGGAGGATGCCGCTCGAGCAGAGGATCCGGAGACTCGTTCGTTTCATGACCGGAGGCCGTCCTTCGGGTCTTCCAGCAGCGCGCGGGACCTCGGGGAAAGCATACCCGAGCGCCCTCCCCCGCTGCGTCATTCCGGCGCGAGGGGAGACTCGGCTTTTCTTGCCCTCCCGGAGCCCCCCCCGTACAGTCCTTCCCGATTTCACGGATCCGCCGACCTCGGCAATGGGCATTTCAGGGGAATCCCGACCGGGAGAGGGCCATGCTGGCCGATTACGTTCCGATCCTGATCCTGCTTCTCGTAGTGATCGGTTTCGTCGTCTTCAACCTGGCCGTTTCCGAGATCCTCGGGCGCCGGCGGGCGACTCGGGGAAAGGCCAGCACGTATGAATGCGGCATCGACCCGGAGACCAATGCGCGCGGGCGGTTCTCGGTCAAGTTCTTCCTCGTCGCCGTCCTGTTCATCCTCTTCGACATCGAGTCGGTCTTCCTGATCCCCCTCGGGGTCAACCTGAAGGCCTTCGCCGCCGCCGGGGCGGGGACCTTCCTCCTCGTCGAGATGATCCTCTTCATGGTCGTCCTGGGCCTGGGACTCGCATACATCTGGAGGAAGGGAGGGCTCGAATGGGATTGACGGTCGAAGACCTCCGCGCGGAATTCGGCGAGGAGATCCGGGATGCGGAGGCCTATCTTCCGCCGGCCGACGGGATCCCGGGCTTCGTCGTTCCGAAGACGCGCCTCCTCGAAGTCCTCGAGAGCCTGTCCGGATCGACCGGATCCGGCTTTCCGGCCCTCGCCTCCCTGACCGCGACGGACGAGAGCCTGCCTCGGGCGGACGCGGAGGATAGCTCTCCGGCCCTGCGCCCCGGCGCCCGGGCCCGTTTCCGCGTCGTCTACCATCTCTCCCGGATCGGGGAGGGGACGGGACCGCGCTGCCTGCGGCTCGTCGTCTGGCTCGACGACGGAGAGGCGATCCCGAGCTGCACGGGCCTGTTTCCCGGCGCGAACTGGATGGAACGCGAGGTCTACGACCTCTTCGGCATCCCCTTCGAGGGCCATCCCGACCTCAAACGGATCCTGATGCCCGACGGTTACGAAGGGCATCCCCTCCGCAAGGACTTTCCTCTTCGGGGCTTGTCTCCCGACCGACTCTACAGGCAGTGGCACCTCTCGCGGGGCGCGCGCTGAATCCCTCTTCACCGGGATCACGAAGCATGGAGACCAAGGTCATCGAGATCGGGACGCAGGGGATCTCTCCGATCCATCGGCGAATCCAGGAAAACCGCGAAGAGCGGGAACGTCTGAGCCGGGAGTTCGGCCACGAACTCCACGAGGACCTCCTGACCCTCAACATGGGGCCGCAACACCCCTCGACCCACGGGGTGCTCCGCATCGTCCTGACCCTCGACGGCGAGATCATCGTCGACGCCGAACCCGTCGTCGGCTACCTCCATCGAGGCAAGGAGAAGATGGCGGAGAGCCTCCGCTACTTCCAATACATCCCCCATACCGACCGCCTCGACTACCTGGCCCCCCAGATCAACAACGTCGCGTTCTGCAGGGCCGTCGAGAAGGCCTGCGGGCTCGAGATCCCGCCCCGGGCCCAGGCCATCCGCGTCATCGTCATGGAGATGATGCGGATCATGAGCCACCTGATCTACATCGGGACGACGGCTCTCGACATCGGCGCGGCCTCGATCTTCTTCCATTCCTTCCGGGAACGGGAGGATCTCTACGACCTCGCGGACATCATCACCGGCCAGCGGATGAACAACGCCTTCATCCGGATCGGAGGGGTCGGAAACGACATCTCCACGGAGACCCTGAAGAGGGTCCGGGAGTTCGCCGCGGCCTTCCCGGGGAAGGTGGACGAATACGAGAAGCTCCTGACCGGCAACCGGATCTGGTGGGAGCGGAACCGGGACATCGGGATCATCGAGGCCGAGGAGGCGATCAAGTTCTCCCTGACGGGCCCGAACCTCCGGGGATCCGGGGTCGAACACGACCTCCGCCGGGTCGATCCCTATTGCGGCTACGAGAACTACGACTTCGAGGTCCCGGTCGGATCGGTCGGCGATTGCTTCGACCGCTACCTCGTGCGGATCGAGGAGATGCGGCAGAGCGCCCGCATCATCCTCCAGGCCGTCGACAAGCTGCCGCCGGGGGAGATCTACGCTGAGGACCGGAGGTTCGTCCTGCCGCCGAAGGAGAAGGCCTTCACGAGCATGGAGGAGCTGATCCACCAGTTCGAGGTCGTGGCGGAGATGAAGGTGCCCCGCGGAGAGGTCTACGCCGCGGTCGAAGCGGCGAAGGGCGAACTCGGGTTCTATCTCGTGGCCGACGACGGTCCCAGGCCCCACCGCCTGCACATCCGCTCCCCATCCTTCATCAACCTGCAGGCCCTGCCGAAGCTCTCCCGCGGCAGATACATCTCGGACATGGTCGCCATCATCGGAAGCCTCGATTTCGTCATGGGCGAATGCGACCGCTGAGGAGTTGAGGAAGATGGAAACGAGCACGACGAAAGCCCCCCTGCCCCCCGATCGGACGGCCTGGTGGGAACGCCGCAAGGCCTGCTTCCCGGAGGCCCGGGCGATCCTTCTTCCCCTCCTCCACGACATCCAGGATCATCGCGGGCTCGTGGACGGCGAGGCGATGCAGTGGGCCGCGGACTTCGTCGGGATCTCCCCCGTGGAGGTCTATGGGGTCCTGACCTTCTATTGGATGTACGACCTCGAACCTCGTGCGAAGCGCAGGATCGCCGTCTGCCGCAACATCTCCTGCGATCTCATGGGCGCGCGGCGGATCGTCGAGGCCCTCGAGGACGAACTCGGCCTCGAATGCGACCGCGGGGGAGACGGGGACTGGTCCCTCCGCACGGTCGAGTGCATGGGGGCCTGCACGGCCGCCCCGATGATGGACGTCAACGGTCGCTACTTCGAGGAGCTGACCCCGGAGAAGGCCCGGGAGATCGTTCGGGCGATTCGCGAGGGACGGGAGGAGGTCCCCGAGGGCCCGGCGGAGTTCGCCCCCGTTCCGGCGAACCTCGCCCGCTCCTGGACCGAAGAGCCCCGGAAGGAGGAGGCATGAGCGGCGCGACCGACCCCGCCTACGCCTGGCCGCTGCGGACCCCCCATCCCGGCCACGAGACCTATCTCTTCGACCGGATCGGGATCGAGGGGATGGCGGATCTCGAGACCGCCCGCGCGCACGGCGCCTACGAGACCTTCGAACGAGTCCTCGAGGAGATGGAACCTTCGGAGGTCACGGCCGCGGTCAAGGATTCGGGACTCAGGGGGCGCGGGGGGGCGGGCTTTCCCTGCGGGCTCAAGTGGACCTTCATGCCCCCTCTGGACGACCCCAGGCCCCGCTTCCTCGCCGTCAACGCGGACGAATCCGAGCCCGGAACCTGCAAGGATCGCGTCCTGATCCGCCGGCACCCCCACCTGCTCCTGGAGGGCATCCTCTGCGCCTCCTACGCGATGGGGATCACCGCGGCGCACATCTTCATCCGGGGGGAATACGTCGAGGAGGCGCGCGTCCTCCAGCGGGCGATCGACGAGGCCTATGCGGCCGGTTGGATCGGCGCGGACATCCGGGGCAAGGGGTTCGGCGTCGACATCCACCTGACCCGCGGCGCCGGCGCCTACATCTGCGGGGAGGAGACGGCCCTGATGGAGGCCACCGAAGGGAAGCGGGGCCACCCCAGGCCGAAGCCGCCCTTCCCGGCCGCGGTCGGTCTCTGGGGAAAACCGACGACCGTGAACAACGTCGAGACCCTCTGCAACGTCCCCGCGATCCTCGCGAAGGGCGTGGCCTGGTACCGGAGAATCGGCACGCAGGCCTCCCCCGGGAACGTGCTCGCCGGCATCTCGGGACATGTCGCCCGTCCCGGGGTCTACGAGGTGCCGCTGGGCATCACGATGCGCCGCTTGATCGAGGACGAGGCCTTCGGCGGCGGAGTGCGGAACGGAAAGGGGCTCAAGGCCTTCATCCCGGGCGGGTCCTCCTCCGGCTTCCTCCCCCCCTCCGAACTCGACGTCCCCCTGACCCACGACGACTTGAAGGAGAAGGGGACGATGCTCGGCACGGCTTCGGTCATCGTCCTCGACGAAGACGCGTCGATCGTCCGGGCGACCCGGATCATCGCCGATTTCTACCATGACGAATCCTGCGGCCAGTGTTCCCAGTGCCGGGAGGGCACCGGCTGGCTCGCCCGCATCCTCGCGAGGATCGAACGCGGGGCGGGGAGACCCGAGGACCTCGACATCCTCCTGGAAGCCTGCGCGAACATGAAAGGCAAGACGATCTGCGTGCTTTCGGACGCCGCCGCATGGCCGGTCGAACTGGCGCTCCGGCATTTCAGGGGCGAGTTCGAAGAGGCCATCGACCGCGCCCGGACCGTCGTCGGGGTCGCGGCCGGATCCGGAGAAGGGAGCGCATCATGAGTTCCGGCGCCGAGGGCGAAACCCGGATGACGACGATCAAGGTCGACGGGGTCGAGCATGAGGCCCCTCTCGGAGGACGCCTCCTCGACTTCCTCGAATCCATAGGCAAAGTCGTCCCGAGGTTCTGCTACCACCCCGGTCTCTCGGTCGCGGCCTCCTGCCGCCAATGCCAGGTCGAGAGCGTGGGGAAGGGACCGAGACCCGGAACGATCGTCTCCTGCAGGGAGAGGATCGTCGAGGGGATGGAGATCCACACGGATTCCGAGGCCGCCCGCAAGGCCAGGGCCGGCGTCATGGAGTTCCTCCTTCTCAACCACCCGCTCGATTGTCCGATCTGCGACAAGGCCGGGGAATGCATGCTCCAGGACACGGCCTACGGCACCGGGCAGGCGGCCGGCCGCACGGTCGAACCCCGGAGGCATCTCCCGAAGCGCAAGAGCCTCGGAGACAAGATCCTCCTCGACAACGAACGCTGCATCCTCTGCACGCGCTGCGTCCGTTTCTTCGAGGATGTCTGCGGCGAACCCCAGCTCACCGTCGTGGACCGGGGGGACCGTTCCTACCTCGACACCTTCCTCGGCGAACCGCTCCGGGGAAACTACCAGGGGAACATCGTCGACATCTGTCCGGTCGGGGCCCTGACCCTGAAGAAGTTCCGCTTCCGCTCGCGGCCCTGGTTCATGACCTCGACCCCCTCGGTCTGCGGGCTCTGCTCCCGCGGGTGCAACATCACGATCGACGTGCGGAACAACAGGATCCTCAGGATCCGCCCGCGCTTCCACGGGGAGATCAACCGCTGGTGGATGTGCGACGAGGGGCGCCTCGACTTCGACGCCTACAACATGCAACCCGAGGAGGGCCGTCTCGCCGAACCCCTGATCCGGGATGGGGAAGGGGAGCGGCCGGCCGAGCTTTCCGAACTCCTCGCTCTCGCGGCGGAGTTCTGCCGCGAGGGCCCGGCGCTCGCCCTTCTCTCCCCCTTTGCGACGGTCGAGGAGGGGGAGGCCTTCCGCGACTGCTTCGCTGGCCTCGACGGAGCCCGGGCTGGGTTCCTGGCTCCCGGCCGGAGCGCCCGCGCCGACCGGCTCCTCCACACCGACGACCCCTGTCCGAACCGTGCGGGACTCTCCCGGATCGAGGGACTCGAGGCCGTCGCCCCCTCCGAGATCGGGGATTGCGCCGGAAAGACGGTCTTTCTCTCCGGCTTCGGACTCGACGTCCTCCTCCACGGGGAGGCCCGGACGGCCCTCGGTCGGGCCGAGCGCCTGATCGTGCACGGACACCGCCGGCCGGGGTTCGGGAACCCCGCCCTCCTGATCCCCGCGAGGACCCCGGCCGAGAAGAACGGCCGCTGGGTGAACGGCTCGGGAATCGAGCAGAGGATCCGGCCGGCCCTCAGGGCTCCGACCCTCGTCCCCGACGACCTCGAGGTCTTCCGGGGACTCGCCGAAAGACTCGCCCGCCCGCAGGAGGTGAAGGCATGACGACCGCCGCCCTGATCGCGACCCTCGTCAAGATCGCCGTCTTCTTCGGGATCACGATCTCCCTGGCCGCGGTCAGCACCCTCTTCGAACGGAAGATCTCCGCCTGGATTCAGCAACGCTACGGCCCGAACCGGGTCGGACCCTGGGGGGTCCTGCAGCCCCTCGCCGACGGGCTCAAGTTCATCTTCAAGGAGGAAGTCGCTCCCGCCGGCGCCAACCGGCTCCTCTTCCGCCTCGCGCCGGCCATGGCCGCGGCCCCCGCCTTCATGACCGTGGCCGTCGTCCCCTTCACCTTCCCCCTGATCCTGGACGGCACGAGGATCCCGATGGCCATCGCCGACATCGACATCGGAGTCCTCTTCTTCATGGCCATGGGCAGCCTCGCCGTCTACGGCATCATGCTCGGAGGCTGGGCCAGCAACAACAAGTACAGCCTCCTCGGCGGCCTGCGCAGTTCGGCCCAGATGATCAGCTACGAACTCGCGATGATGGTCTCCGTCATCACGGTCCTGACCCTCGCCGGTTCGATGAACCTGACCCGGATCTTCGAGGCGCAGATCCCCCTCTGGAACATCGCGGTCTTCCCCGTGGGAACGATCGCTTTCGGCATCTTCCTGATCGCCGCCTTCGCCGAAACGAACCGCCATCCCTTCGACCTGGCCGAGTGCGAAACCGAACTCGTCGGCGGATTCCACACCGAATACTCCTCGATGAAGTTCGCGCTCTTCTTCCTCGGCGAGTATTCGGCCATGGTCATGATGTCGGGTCTCATCACGACCTTCTTCCTCGGCGGCCCGAGCCTCTTCGGGCTCGTGAACGGAATCGAGGACCCCTGGATCAAGGTGCTGGCGGGCCTCGGGGTCTTCCTGGCGAAGGTCTGCTTCTTCCTGTTCCTCTTCATCTGGGTGCGCTGGACGATCCCCCGATTCCGCTGGGACCAGTTGATGCACCTCGGCTGGAAACTCCTCCTCCCCTTGAGCCTCGCGAACCTCTTGCTGGCCGGAACCCTCGTGGCCACGGGAGTCCTGTGATGCAGGTCAAACGCCTCGAAAAGAGACTCACCATCGCGGAGCGGCTCGCGATCCCCGAGATCCTGAAGGGCCTCGCCTTCACGTTCCGGATCATGTTCCGCAAGAGGGTGACCCGCCAGTATCCGGAGGAGCGTTACGAGGCCCCGATCGCGGCCAAGGGGCAACCGCTGCTCGTCGAGAACGAGGACGGCACGCCCCGCTGCGTCGCCTGTTCGATGTGCGAGGTCGTCTGCCCGCCGAAGGCGATCACGATCACGGGGGGCGAGACCGAACGGGAGATCGAGCGCGAGCCCGAGGAGTTCCGGATCGACATGCTCCGCTGCATCCTCTGCGGTCTCTGCGAGGAGGTCTGCCCGAAGGAGGCCATCGTCATGAGCGACCGTCTCGAGTTGGCCGACTTCACGCGGGAATCCCTCGTCTTCGACAAGAGGCGTCTCCTGACCCCGGTCTCCGAACTCTCGAACCGCATTCGTTACACCAAGGAGAAGTACGACAAGTGGCACTCCCCGTCTTCCTGATCCTGGCCGCGGGGGCCGTCTTCTTCGCCGCGAACGTCGTCCTCCGGCGGAATCCGGCGGAGTGCGCCGTCCACCTGGTCGGCTCCTTCTTCTGCCTGGCCGGCATCTACCTGATGATCGGCTTCCCCTTCCTGGCCGCCCTCCAGCTCCTCGTCTACGCCGGGGCGATCATGGTCCTCTTCCTCTTCGTCATCATGCTCCTCGATCTCCGCAGGGAGGAGCCGCGGGAAAACCCGAGGATCTCGACGATCGCCCCTCTCGCGATGGGGCTGCTCTTCGGGCTGCTCGCCGTCGTCCTGCCCGACATGCCGGTCGCCGTGGCGACGGGGCGGGGCGCGGTCGCCGGGGCCGGGGGCGCCGAGGGAGGGAAGGAACTCGCGAACTACCTCTTCGGGCGGCATCTCCTGACCTTCGAGGCGACGAGCCTCCTCCTGCTCGCCGGCATCTTCGGGGTCGTCGTGCTCGCCAAGCGCCGCACTTCCCGGAAAGCGGATCTCGAACGACTCCTCGAGAACATCGAAGCGGAGTCGCGGACCGAACGGAAGGAGCCGCCCCTCGTCGGAGCGGGCTCGGAAGGAGTCGCCTCATGATCGCCTCGATCCTGGCCGTCCTCCCCGCCGCGGAGGGGATCCCGAACCCATCCATTCCGACTTCCTGGGTCCTGCTGCTCGCGGCCCTCCTCTTCATTCTCGGGATCTACGGCTTCCTCGTCCGCCGGGACCTGATCGTCGTCTTCATGAGCATCGAACTCATGCTGAACGCGGCGAACCTGACCTTCCTCGCGGCCGCCCGGGAACGGATGCTCGATCCCGAGGGGCAGGTCTACGCGATCTTCGTGATCACCGTGGCGGCGGTCGAGGCCGCGGTCGGGCTCGCCCTCCTGATCGCATGGTTCCGCCTGCGCGCGACCCTGGACGTCGAGACCGCCGTCGAACTGGAGGGCTGAGGAATGTCCGACTACCTCTTCCTGATCCCCTCGCTCCCCCTCCTGGGCGCGCTCCTCTGCGGGATCCTGCACGCCCGGGGCGGGAAGGCGCGCGACCTCGCCGGCCCCGTCGCGAACCTCGCGGTTCTCGGCTCCTTCCTCGTCGCGGTCCTCGCCTTCCTCGAGATCCGGGGGCACGAGGCGGAGGCGCTGGTCTACGAGGGCTTCACTTGGATCCATACGGGAACCCTCCTCCTCCCGTTCAAGCTCCACCTGGACGCCCTCTCGGGCTTCATGGCCCTGATCGTCACCGGCGTCGGCCTGTTGATCCATTTCTACTCGATCGGCTACATGGCCCACGACGAGGGCCGGGCGAAGTACTTCGCCTACCTGAATCTCTTCGTGTTCGCGATGTCCCTCCTGATCCTGGGCGCGAACCTCCCCCTCCTCTTCGTCGGATGGGAAGGGGTCGGAGCGATGAGCTACCTCCTGATCGGATTCTGGTACGACAAGGAAGGAGGCTGGCCCGCGGTCGCCGGACAGAAGGCCTTCATCGCCAACCGCGTGGGCGACATGGGCTTCCTGATCGGGATGTTCCTCCTGTTCACGAACTTCGGGACCCTCGACGTCGCGGCCATGAAGGAGGCCCCCGCCCTCTCGGGAGGCGTCGCGACCCTCATCTGCCTCCTGCTCTTCCTCGGGGCGACCGGCAAGTCCGCGCAGATCCCTCTCTTCGTCTGGCTTCCGGACGCGATGGCGGGCCCGACTCCGGTATCGGCCCTGATCCACGCCGCGACGATGGTGACGGCGGGGGTCTACATGGTCTGCCGGATGTCCTTCCTCTTCGTCCAGTCCCCGACCGCGATGGCGGTGGTCGCCGTCGTGGGGGCCGTCACGGCCCTTCTCGCGGGAACGATCGCCCTGGCGCAGAGGGACCTGAAGAAGGTCCTCGCCTATTCGACGGTCTCCCAGCTCGGCTACATGTTCCTCGCCTGCGGCGTCGGCGCGTTCTCGGCGGCGATCTTCCACGTCGGCACGCACGCCTTCTTCAAGGCCCTCCTCTTCCTCGGAGCGGGGTCGGTGATCCACGGAATGCACGAGGAACAGGACGCGTTCCGGATGGGAGGCTTGCGGCGGCACATGCCGATCACCTGGATCACCTTCCTCGTCGGCGGCCTTTGTCTCGCGGGCTTCCCGTTGACCTCGGGGTTCTTCAGCAAGGACGAGATCCTCTGGGAAACCGTCTCCAGTGGAGGAAGCGCCGCCTACGCGCTTTGGGGCCTCGGCGCCCTGACGGCCCTGTTGACCGCCTTCTACACCTTCCGCCTGGTCTCCCTGACCTTCCTCGGGAAGGAGCGCTTCGATCCCGGCGAGGTCCATCCCCATGAATCCCCCTGGACGATGACCCTCCCCCTCGTGATCCTCGCCCTCCTGGGCCTGGGCGGGGGGTTGATGGGCCTGCCCGCGGTCTTCGTCGAGGACGGCAACTGGATCCATCACCTTCTTTCGCCGGTCCTCGCCGAGGGTCGCCCCTTCGCCTCGGAGGGGGGGCACGGTCTCGACCATGCCCAGGAAGGCCTCTTCATGGTCTATTCCTCGATCATCGCGGTCGTCGGCATCCTCGCGGGCCTGATCCTCTACCGGAACGGCCCCGAGAGGATGGCCGGCCTGGCGAAGACCTTCCGTCCCGTCCACGTCCTGCTCGCGGGGAAGTGGTTCGTCGACGAGATCTACCAGGTCTGCATCCTGACGCCTCTCGCCGCGCTTTCGCGCTTCGCGGGATGGTTCGACCTCGGGATCGTCGACGGCCTCGTGAACGGCCTCGGCCGTCTCTTCCAGGGAGCGGGCTTCCTCGTCCGGCGCGTGCAGGACGGACATATCCAGTCCTACGCGATGTGGATGGCGGGAACGACGACGGTCGTGCTCGCCTGGCTCGTGATGCAACTATGGTGACCCGCGAACAGGTCCCGTCCAACCTCCCGGAGTCCCGCCTTGGATAGCTCCCTACCCCTGATCCTGACCTTCCTCCCGCTGGCCGGAGCCCTGGGCATCCTCGTCGCGCCCGTCCGGGGTCGCGACGGAGGGGCGGCCTCCCTTTGGGGCTTCGCCCAGCTCATCGGCGTCGCCACCTTCCTCGCCTCCCTCCCCCTCTGGTTCGGATACGGACCCGGCGAGGAGGGCGTCAAGTTCGCGTTCTCGGCCGACTGGTTCCGCTTCCAGACCCTGCAGGTCCGCTTCGCCCTGGGCGTGGACGGTCTTTCGGTCCTCCTGATCCTGCTGACGACCCTGGTCAGCATGCTCGTGCTCTTCTCCGCGTCGAGCCACATCAAGGACCGGGCCCGCGAGTTCCTCTTCTGGCTCCTCGTCATGGAGTCGGGAATGCTCGGCGTCTTCCTCGCCCTGGATTTCTTCACCTTCTACGTCTTCTGGGAGGTGATGCTGATCCCGCTCTATTTCATCATCGGGATCTGGGGAGGCCCCAGGCGCCGCTACGCGACGATCAAGTTCTTCCTCTACACGATGGCCGGATCGGTCCTGATGCTCCTGGCGATCGTCTGGCTCGTCTCGCATCCGCTGACCCTCCCCGGCGCCGGCGGCCCCGCCCTGACCTCCTCGATCCTCGACCACACGGCGCACCTCAGGCTTCCGGCCTCGACCCAGACCTGGCTCTTCCTGGCCTTCGCGGTGGCCTTCCTGATCAAGGTCCCGGCCGTCCCCTTCCATACATGGCTCCCGGACGCCCATGTCGAGGCCCCGACATCGGGGTCGGTCATCCTCGCCGGCGTCCTCCTCAAGATGGGGACCTACGGGCTGATCCGCTTCTGCCTTCCCCTCTTTCCCCTGGCGACTCTCGACTTCGCGCCGATCCTGATGGGCATCGGACTCGTAGGTCTCCTCTACGGAGCCTTCCTCGCCTGGGCCCAATCCGATCTCAAGAAGCTCGTCGCCTATTCCTCGATCAGCCACCTCGGTCCGATCGTCCTCGGGACCTTCGCCCTCAACGCCCTGGGGCTCGAGGGCTCGGTCCTCCAGATGATCAGCCACGGCCTTGCCACGCCCGCCCTCTTCCTCCTCGTCGGGATGATCTATGAGCGCCGCCACACCCGGGAAATCGGCGACTTCGGAGGCCTCGCCCGGGTCATGCCCCGCTTCGCGTTCTTCCTGATGCTCGCCACCTTCGCCTCGGTCGGCCTGCCCGGGCTCTCCGGTTTCGTCGGCGAGTTCATGATCTTCCTGGGGGCCTTCCAGGCCTCTCCCTGGATCGGGGCGGTCGCGGCCGCGGGCGTCATCTTCGGAGCCGTCTACATGCTCTCGATGATGCGCCGGGTCGCCTTCGGCCCCCTCCGTTCGGAGGAGAATCGAAGACTGAAGGACCTCTCCCTCAGGGAATCCCTGGTCCTCGTCCCCCTCGTCGTGCTCTTCGTCTGGATCGGGGTCTCCCCCTCCACCTTCACGAGTCGCACGAGCAAGACCCTCGCCCAGATCCAAGCCAAGGTCGAACAGGCGCGTTGAACATGGACTTCCGACTCACAACGACCGATCTGCATGCGCTCCTGCCCCTGGTCATCCTCTCCGCGGGCGCCTGCCTCGTCCTCCTCATCGACCTGTTCCTCCGCGAGGAGGCCCGGTCGAGAGTCCTCCCCCCCCTCACGAGCCTGATCCTCCTCGGAGCCCTCGGCGCGGGAATCGAGCAATACATCTCCCTCTCCCCGGGATCCTTCCGCTTCCCCTCCGAGAGGCTCGGCCCCCTCCTGACCCCGATCTGGAGGCACCAGGTCTTCACCGCGGTGGGCGCGATCCTCCTTTGCGGCATCGCGCTCGCCGTCCACTGGATCTCCACGAGCTGGCTCCGGGAAGAGGATCGCCCCGCCTACGGCGAATACCAGTGCCTCCTCCTCCTCTTCCCGATCGGGACCATCCTCCTGATCGGAGCCCGGAACCTGATGCTGGCCTTCGTCGGCCTCGAGATCTTCTCGGTCGCCCTCTACGTCCTCACGGCGATGCGCCGGACCCGGAGCCGCGCGGTCGAGGCCGGACTCAAGTACTTCCTCCTCGGAGCCTTCGCGGCCGCGATCTTCCTCTACGGGTCCGCCCTGATCTACGCGGGGAAGGGAACCCTCGATCTCCCCGATCTCGGCGCGATCTCCAGGGAGGGCCTTCCCGCGCCCGTGGGGCTCGCGGCTCTCGGGGGCGGCATCCTCTTCCTCGCCCTCTTCTTCAAGGCCTCCGTCGCCCCGTTCCACATGTGGACCCCCGACGTCTACCAGGGGGCTCCGACTCCGATCACGGCCCTGATGTCGACCGGGACGAAAACGGCGGCCTTCTTCCTCCTGATCACCGCCGCCCGTCTCTTCCCCCACGAGATCCTCCCGCTGATCCCCATCCTCGCGATCGTCTCGATCCTCGTCGGGAACGCCGGGGCCTTGCGCCAGACCGATCTCAAACGCCTCCTCGCCTATTCCGGCGTCGCGCATGCGGGATACCTCCTCGTCGCCTATTGCGCGATCGCTCTGGGGCAGGGCCACCAGGACGCCCACACCGCGATCCGCGCGATCCTCTACTACCTCGCCGTCTACGGGATCACGAATCTGGCCGCCTTCGGAGTCCTCGCCTGGCTCGAACGCAGGGAGGAATCCGTCCTGACCTTCGAGGGGATCCGCGGACTCGGGAGGCGGAATCCCTTCTGCGCCGCGGTGCTCGCCCTCGCCGCCCTCTCCCTCGCCGGCATCCCCCCGACCGCCGGATTCTGGGCGAAGTACCAGGTCTTCGCGGCCGCCCTCTCCGCCGGCCAGACCACGGCGGCCGTGGTCGGCATCCTCGGCTCCGTTGTCGGCCTTTACTACTACCTCCGGATCCTCGTGGCCCTCTACTTCGAACCCGCCCCCGAGGAGGCGAGGATCCCGGCCGCCGGATTCGCCGGCGCCCTGACCCTCGGCCTCTCCGGGGCCGCGATCCTCCTGTTCGGGATCTTCCCGAGCCTCCTGGTCGACCCCCTGATCCACATCCGGCTCTGAATCCTCCGGTCATGGAACGCTTCGATCTCTGCGTCATCGGTTGCGGAACCGCGGGATCCCGCGCGGCGGCCACGGCCCACGCGGCGGGCGTCAAGGTGCTGGCCGTCGAGGGCGGGGAACGGCTCGGCGGTCTATGCATCCTGCGCGGCTGCATGCCGACCAAGACCCTCCTCGAGACCGCTCACCGCCTCGCGGAGATCCGGGAGGCTTCCCGCTTCGGGATCCGGAACGCGCAGGGCGAGGTCGATTTCCCCGCGCAGATGGAGAGGATGCGCGGCCTCGTCGAACGCTTCAGGGCGGCCAAGGTCCGGGGCATCGAGAACGCGGGCTACGAGGTCCGTTTCGGCAGACCCCGCTTCCTCGGTCCCCATCGCCTCCTTCTCGAAGGCAGGGAGATCGAGACCGAATACGTGCTCCTGAGCGCGGGCTCGGTCGTCCCCCCCCTTCCGGTCGAGGTCGAGGAGGGAGCGAGGGTCGTCGACTCGGATGCGATGTTCCAGCTCGAGGCCCCTCCCCCGCGCGCCTGCGTCCTGGGCGCGGGCCCCGTCGGGCTGGAGTTCGCCCAGTGGCTCGCCCGCATGGGAACGAAGGTCCACGCGGTCAACCGCAGCCCCTTCCTCCGCAAGAAGGACCTCGAGATGGGCCGCGAACTGGCCCGGGCGCTCTCTTCCGAGATGGAGGTGATCGCCCCCTCGAGGCTCCTCGCGGTCCGAGCGGGGAAGGACTCGACCCTCGTCGACCTCGAGATCCCCGGGGAAGGACGGCGGACCCTCGAGGTGGATCTCGTCCTGAACGCGCTGGGCCGGATTCCCAACACCGAGGGCGTCGAGGGTCTTCAGGCGCTCGGCCTCGAGGTCGAAGGAGGTCGGATCCCCTGCGGACCCGATCTGCGAACGAAGGTTCCGCATGTCTTCGTCGCCGGGGACATGACCGGGTCCCGCCTGATCCTGCACGACGCGAATCTCGAGGGCGCCCTCGTGGGCCGCAACGTCCGGCGCCTTCTCGACGGGAACGAGGACCTCGAGACCCTGGATCCCGCCATCCCCCCGGTCGAGGTCATCTTCACCGATCCTCCGATGGCCTCCGCCGGCCTCGGTCCGGTCGAATGCGAGGCCCGCGGGCTCGAATGGCGGACCGCGGTCAAGCGCTTTCCCGAGCAGGGCCGGGGCATCGTCATGGGCGCGGAATACGGCTTCCTCAGGTTGAACGCGGCCCCCGACGGGCGCCTTCTCGGCTGCCAGATCCTGGGCCCCCGGGCCGACGACCTGATCCACGTTCCCGCCGCGATCCTCGCCTACGGAGGCAATGCTCAGGACCTCGTCACGAGGATCCCCTGGTACCACCCAACCCTCAGCGAGGCCTTCCTCGACGCCGCCCGCGAACTCGCCCCCCAACCCTGACCGTCCGCTGGGCAGGCCCCGCCCCCGGCCTGGGGCATCACTCTTTACGAACTAGAGGTGAATCCGGGCCTTCAAGGATCTTTGCCAAGAGGTCCAAGGTCTTCTCATCGTAGACCCCCAACGAATTCCCAGGCAGATACATTCGGAGGTTCCGCTCTGCCTGAAATTTCGCCTCGAAAAACCCAAAGTATTCATCAGGTCGCGTGAAGGCTTCGCATGAGACCAAGTAATCGCCCCAGATCAATCCGATATAAACAGGAAAATCCGTGACAAAGAATTCTTCAGCAAAGGGGCTCAATGCCCTTGTGCCATACGAGAAACACAATGCCGGCCCGCCATCCTGACTCTTCTTTACTGAGGCCTCCTTGAGGAAACTTCCAGCCGGACCATCTTCGACCTTCTCCAAGATGAAGCGCGGAGGAATATTGGCGATCATCGGCTCCCCACGCACGAAGAAGCTGCCTCCAACATTTGGGTATCGCTTGTCTCCCAAAGCGAAAAACACCAGGATCGGCCTGCGCTTCTTATAAACTACCTTGTACAGAAAATCATCCCTCAAGATTCTGGCGACAGGGAGATCCAACCTTTCCGGCCCGAAAAGATTGTATCCATAGTCCATGTACGGCAATGAGCGGCAAGAAGAAAACAGCAACAAGAGAACAATCAGCTTCGTATTCATTGCAGCCATAGAGAAACAGCCTGACCTAATCATCCGAATAGATCCTTGCAAGACCCTCCTCCCATTGAGGGTCCAGTTGGCAACTAGAACCATTTGGCAGGTTTACGCTAAAATACGACGGTGGCTCCTCGCTCAAAGGCAAGGCTCCTAGGAGAAATCCGGCCTGCACAAAACCGCAGTACGCATCTTTCTTTATATGCTTAGCGAATAACCTCCGCATTTCTTCTTTCTTCAAGCGCAAATTCAGAATGCGACGGCATTTCACCATATGAATACTCAGCCTCGCTTTGAGTATCAACTCATTCGCATTTTCGATTGTATGAAACACGGCACCTCCAGGCGGGCGAAACGGGATAGCTCGATCATGAATGCTTCGCTCTCTCACCCACTTACCATCAGGTCCCCGATAGCTAGAGAAGAAAACGATCTTGATCCGCTCCTTTAAAACCAAACATCTATAAAGGAAGGCTCGATGAACCGCCCGATCTCTCTCGATCTGAAGCAATTCTTTATTTATTTCAGGCGGCTTCTGAGTGGAACACGAATGTAAAAAGGATATGGACATGGCGGCCATCAAAAACCATGGATGACGTAACGGCCAGGGCTTCCCATTGAATCCTATTGTCATTCCAACGCCTTCGGCATCACCTGCGGCGCGTAGCGCCGTCAGGTGCATGCCGTTGTTAGCCGGCCATCGAATCATGACAGGAGATATGGTCGAAAGCTGTGGACGGTGAGCTGACAAACGAAACGCGGCGTATCCTTGGTGCTCGAATGAAACCGACACCCTCAGCCCCCGACGCGGGGGAA
>JALUUL010000009.1 GCA_027021385.1 Planctomycetota bacterium
TAGCCTGGGACCGGTCGTATCGCCTTCGGGCCGGATCGACCCCGATTCCCCCTCGCACGACGGAAACAGATGCTTGCAACGCTCCTGCTGACGACTCTCTCCCTTCAGGCCCCGGCCGAGTCCCCCCTGTCCCTGACCCTCGACCTGAGCGGAACCGTGACCCGTGAGAACCGGCCCGTCGCCGGAGCCCTGGTCCGCCTCTTCTACCGGCATCTCCCCCTTCCGAAGGGGGAATCCTCCCTGGCCGCCGCCCTCGTCGAACGGTCGGTCCGGACCGGGGAGGACGGAGGGTTCCGCATCCCCCTCCCGATCGGACGGAAGGCCAGCCTGTTCGCGTCGAAGGACGGCGCGACCAGCGCGATCCTCGATCGGATCGTGGCCGGAACCTCGGACTTGAAACTCGAACTCCGGCCCGCCCAGGACCTCGTCCTGCATTTCCGCTATCGGAGAAAGCCCCCGGGGAAGGAGTTCGCGGTCCGCCTGCGTCGCCGTTCGCACCATCCCGAGGACGCCCCCCTCGAGTTCTCCGGAACCTGCGGCTCCGATGGACTCCTTCGCGTCCGCGGACTCCCGGAAGCCTCCTGGAAGGTCCTCCTCGCCGGGGGCGACCTCCCCGACCGGCGTTTGAAGAAGCCGGCCTTCGTCACCAACGACGGGAAGGAGCACGTCCTCGACCTCAAGAAGGCGATCACCCTCGAGGGAGAACTCCTGGCGGGCGGGCCGATGGGCCGCCCGGTGCCCTTCGCCGAGTTCGAACTCCTGGACGGGACGCGGCTCTTCCGCGGCCGTGCGGATGCGGCCGGGAGAATGATCCTTCCGGGCCTGGACTTCGGACCGGGGGCGACGCTCGTCATCCGGGCCGAGGGTTGGGGAAAGCACGTCTACGCCCTCGAACCCGGTCTTTCCCCCGAGGATCCCGCCCCGCAGTTCCGGATTTCCCTTCGGTCCGGACGCGAAGTCTCGGGGAAGGTCGTGGACATCTCCGGGCGCCCCCTCCCGAACTTCGAACTGGTCTTCGCCGGAGTCGTCCATCCCAGCGGCCTGCCGGTCGAGGAGATGAGTTTCCTCGTCCGGACCGGGGAGGACGGTACGTTCCGCTCGAGCGAAATGGATCCCTTCAGCGCCTACGACCTCTATGCGATGCTCCCCGGAGGGGAGGCCCAGCAGATCCGGACCATCTTCAGCGACACGTCGCCTGTGGACCTCGGAACGATCAAGATCGGATCGGGAAGGGTCAGAGCCCGCCTGGTCCTCGGCAAGGAGACCGTGCCGCCCCCGGTCGAGCTGCGTCTCTACGGCCCGAAGGAATACGGGGAATGGTCGAAGTTCCGGCGTCTCTACCGGATGAAGGACGGAACCTATCTCTCCCCGGTCGTAGCAGACGGCGAATACGTCTTGATCGCCTTCTCCAAGGAAAGGGGGTTCTCCAGAGTCGGGCTCCGGGTCTCGAGGGCTCCGAACCGGCCGGCGGTCCTCGACGTGCGGATCGGCATCGGTCGGATCCGCAAGATCGAGGGCGTCGTCGTCGACCAGGACGCCAAGCCCGTTTCGGGTCGGACGGTCTCCCTCGTTCCACAGGGTGGATCGGAAGAAGGAGGACCCTCGAAATGGACGGACATCGTCTTGGAGACCCTGAGCGAAGAGATCTTCCCCCCCAAGGATTTCCCAAGGAAGGCGATGACCGATGCGAACGGAAAGTTCACGATCTGGTGCCTCGAGGGAGGGGGAGCCTATGACCTCTACGTCTCGAGCGGAGCCCCGGCCGAACCCGGGCAGATCCCCTCGGCCGAGAACACCGGCACCCGGGTCGAACACATCCTCGGCCGTCCGAACCCCGTCACGGTCCATGTGATGCATTGATGACTCCCCTCCTTCTCGCCCTCCTTAGCCTCGCCCCGCCCTTCTTTTGGAATCTCCAGGGGGGAACCGGCCGGGAGAGGATCCTCGGGAAGGTGCGGGGGGCCGACGGGAAGCCCTGGGCCGAGGCGGAGGTCCGCCTCTTCTCCCCCTGGTCTCCGGGAGCGTCGCCCGCGAGGATCGGAGACAGCCTGGTGGTCAAGACGGACCTCGCCGGACGATTCAGGGCCCCCGTGCTCCCGGCGCGGATCTACCAGGCCTGGGCTTGGAAGCAGGGCCCGGGAAGGACCTGGCGCGCCACCGGTATCCGACAGGGTCTGCGCGCGGGTTCGGTCGTCGTATTGCAGGAAGGGAGCGCGACCGACTACGCCCCTCTTCCTCTCCCGGAGATCGACCCCGGCCCCTGGAGGGACGAGGGGCCTTTCCACTGGGAGACCGTTCTGGGCCGCAGGGTCCTCGTCCTTCCCGAAGAGGCCGAAAGCCTTGCCCCCTACCCTCCGCCTCCTCTGAGGATGCGGTTCGTGGCGAAAAACGGCCTCCCCCTTCTCGACCGGGAACTGGATCCCCGAGAGCCGAACGAGGTCGCGGGGCTCGGGTCCCCCCTCCCCCCTACGGCGGAATTCAGGATCCGCGCGGTCTCCAAGCCCGGGGGCAAGGCCCCCGTGAACGCCCGGATCCGCCTCTGGGCGCTCGACCGCTGGATCCCCTTGGGAACGACCGGAGTCCGGGAACCTCTTCTCGTCCGGATCCCGATCTTCGACGGACGGGAAAAGGCTTCCTCGACTCCATACACCCGTCTTCCCTTCCTGGCACAGGCGAAGGGCCTGGCCGACATGACTTATATCTACGTCGCGAGCGCAAGGAAAAAGAAGGGAGGCCCGCCCCTGCCCGAGGGGGTGGCATTGCGGGCTCCGCTGACCATCCACATGCAGAAGGGTTTCGCGGTCCGGGGAAGGCTCCTTGCGAGGGAGGGCCGCCCGCTGCCGGGGGCCGCGCTGCTCCTGCAGGGGCCTTACCCACCGAACGGGAGGGCCTTTCCTCCCCCGCGGGGAGAGGATCCGCGCTTCCTCCGGACCGACGCGGATGGCGGCTTCGAAGCCAAGGGCTTGGCTCCCCGGGTCGGAACGAGGATTTCCCTCCTCCTCGAACCCCGGATCCTGGAGGCCCTGGGGCTTCCACCCGGGAAACCCTGGGCGGGACTCGTTCCCCTCCACTTGATCTACAAGAAGGAGGCGGCGGACGAGGACCTGGGAGACATCTCCCTCGATTCCCTCGCCCAGGTCGCGGTCAGGATCCTGAACGCGGACGGCTCTCCGGCCCGCGGGGCACGGGTCGTCCTCCGCGAGAAGATCACTCGTGGACTCGGGAACTGGTTGACCTCCTTTCCGATCCTCGATTTCTTCGCGGACCGCAGGGGAAGCCTGCGGTTCCTGGGTCCAAAGGAAGGCCGCTTCCACCTCGCCGGCACGCGGGACGGAGCCTATTGCATCGTGGACCTTCCGAAACTCGGAGAGATCGAAGGTCTCTTGACCCTCAACCTCCAACCGGCCGTCTTCCTCGAGGGAAGGGTCGAGGACCTGAGAAAGAAACCCGTTCCGGAAGCGAAGATCACCCTGAATCCGTTCCGGGTCTATGGAAAGCCCGAGAATCTCCTGATCCGGAGCATCTGGAAAAACACGTGGACCGCGGACGAGGCCGGCCGGTTCCGGATCCCCCTCCCCTTCCTCGAGGAGTCCTACTACTTATGGGCAAGGGTGAAAGTCGGAGGACGCTGGTTCGGAACAACCGGGCAACGGATTCTCGAGGTCGAACGCCGCAATCCCGAGAAGGAAACGATCGTCATCGATGTCCCTCCGAGAAAGACGAAAAAGCATACGAAACCCGGAGAAAGGAAGTAGGGAAGGCGACCAGCCGCCGGCAACCCGCGGAAGTGCCGGAAGTGCCGACCCGATCGCCGTCTCGGCGCCCCCGGCTTTCCTCTCTCCGGGGGGAAGGGTGTTCGTTCGGCGATCGAGCCCTCCACCGACTCCGGCCCCCTCTCGAACGACCCCGTCTGGGGTAAGCTTATCGAGACCCTCCGGTCTCTCCTTTCGGCCCCGAAGCCTCGCTCCTCCCCGATGATCCTCACCTCGCCCGGCATCCGCCTGCGAAGGAATCGCCTCGCCCCCTTCGTCCTGGGCCTCCTGGTCGTCCCCCTCTCTTCCTGCGGGGGAGGCGGAGGCGGCGCGCCTCCCTGGGATCGCAGACCCGGCAACCCCGGGTTCAAGCTGGACGACGGAAACTACGACATCCAGGCCTTCGGCTGGAAGGATCCGCGGCCCCCTTCTTTCCACCCTCTCCTGACGGACAGGTTCCGCGCCGTGGCCCGCAGGGAACTCCTGGGCTTCGTCCGGGGACCGGTCCCCCGACATCCTGTCTTCCTCTGGGACGACGCGGCGGCGAACCATGGGGAGGGGCCGACTCTCGATCGGGTCCGGCTCGGAGGGAACTTCCGCGTACTCGACGCCGCGGCTGGCCCCCTCTCGACCCTGCAGGGAGAGGAGATGGCCCTGATCGGGCTCCGTCCTTCCCCGACCAACGCGAAGCCGGAATTCCGGATCCGCTTCTTCCGGCTGGACGACAAGGGGCGCTGGACGGACCTCAAGACCCTGGACCTCCCGAACGGCCTCAGGATCCACGAGGAGGCCAGGATCGCCCTCGGGGACCTCGATGGAGACGGCTTCTCCGAACTCGTACTCTGGGCCCGCGAAAAGGACAGCCGCAACGCCCATTACGCCTGGCTCAAGATCTTCGACGACCCGCCTTCCGGCGCCAGGGAGATCCTCCATATCGACCTCGGAGTCCATCCTTCGACGACGAGGTTTGAACTGAAGGTCGCGGACCTGGACATCGACGGGATGGATGAGATCCTCCTCCTCAGGAACGACCTCATGAATCTCCGCGACGACGCGAAGCACGGATTCAAACCCCTGGGGGGACCTCGGATCCGGGACGCCCTCGGCTTCGTGACCGGCGAGTTCGACGGGAAACCGGGGGCCGACGTCGCCTTCCCCCTCCTTCCGAGCGGGGGGGAGCAGAAGACGAGGTTCTTCCGTTTCGACACGGCCTCCGGAGGCCTCGTCGAGATCGGGATCGGTCTCCATAGGAAACCCGGTATTTCCCTCCAGAAGACCGATGCCTGGGTCCGGGGAGACCTGGACGGGAACCGGATCGACGAGGTCTATCTCCTGGCGGGACGGACTCTCTTCGAATTCCGCCCCCTCCCCTCTTCCGGGAAATGGACCGCGCGGACCTTCGAAACCGACCTGAGTCTCGAGTTCGACGAACTCGCCGCCCTGGACGACGACGGAGACGCCCGCGACGAGCTGATCCTCGGAAAGATCTACCCGGGAAACCTGAACACGACCTTCGATATCTACCGGACCGAATCCACGCAGAAGAGTTCGGGGCTCGACCTGACACGTCCGCTCTTCCTGAAACGGAAGCAATACGCGGTCACTTCGAACTCCTCCTCCCGTATAAGGATCCTGGGCGCCGACTTCGACCGAGAGGCTTTCGTGCTCCGTTTCACCGGAACCCGCCGCCTCGTTCTCCCTGACCCCGTCCCCCTGCTGGTCGTTCACGCCCCACCGGCGAAGGGGGGCATCGGCCAGTCGATCGCCGAATCGGGAACCTCGACGATAGCCCCACCGGGCGCCGGGGGAACGCACGAGATCTCCGTCGGAGCGGTCCTGTCCCACGATCCGCGCCTGGACGCGGCCGCCTTGGACCGCGTCCTCACCTCCCCCGTTCGGAACGCCCTCGCCGGACAGGTCAGGTTGAGCATGGGGAAGGCGGGGATGACCGCGTTCCTCCCCGCCTTCGAAGGCGCCTGGAATCGGGACGCCGTCCTCTTCCTCGGAGCCCTCTTCCAGAGTTTCGAATACGAGGTCCTGGAATCCCCGGTCGCCGGACTTGCGGGGAATCGGGTCGCCCTCCTGGTGCCGGTCGCGACGAAGACCTATCGATGGTCCTTCGAGAAATACAATCGCTCGATGCCTGTCACCGCCCGTCTCTCGAACGAGGTCAGGCCCCATTCGACCGGCGATCCCGCCAGCTATCTCCGCAAGGCGCAGATCGAAGCGCTCCTAAAGGGTTTCCGCGGCTGGATGAGCCCGGGGCACGCCCCGATGATCGGGAGGGGCCATCGGGAAATCTCCCTCCCCTTCAAGGATCCCGGGACGAAGGTCTCCGCCCGGACCTACGAGATCGACCCGAGGAGCGGGTATTCTGTCCTGTTCCCGGGCCATGCGGGAGTCCGACCGCTCGGGGCGGGAAAGCTCGAGAACGCCCTCTTCCGCGTGAAGATCCTGTCCGGAACCCTCTTCCGCGGCCGGTTGGGAGGGTACCCCGACCGGAGATCGGCGCGGAAGCACGGCTTCGAATGGGGGCTCTACGTCCTGCAGTTCGGACTCGATCCCAAGGGAAACCCGGTTCCCGGCAGGATTCCGGTGCCTGTGCTCGGGTACTGGGTCGATCGGCTGGGAAGCGGATACTGAATCCCGGATTCGCGGGGAGACCGGGAAACGAACGAAGGCCCACCGCCCGAAAGGGCGACGGGCCTCCGGAGATTCCATGGCGAGGGCGACGGGACTCGAACCCGCAACCACCGGATCGACAGTCCGGTACTCTAACCAGATTGAGCTACGCCCCCACGGGCTCCCGACCCGGGTTCCCGGAATCGAAGGCGCGGGATTGTATGGAGGCCCCACCGGCCCTTCAAGCCCGTCTTCCACCTTCCACCGGGAAGGGCGGGCCCCCGGGAAGACCGAAATCGGCCGGATTTCGTATCCCCGCCCCTGCTATCCTGCGGGACCTTCGATGTCAGAATTCAACCCGCCCGCAAACCTGTCCTCCTCTCCCGGATCCCGTCGGATCCGCATCGTCTTCAATGCGGACGACCTCGGGGTCTCCACAGGGAACAATACGGGCATCGCGACCGCCTGCGAGGCGGGGCTCGTGCGGGAAGCGAGCCTCTGCGTGACGGGTGGCGCCGTCGAGGAAGGAGCGGAAGTCGCCCGCCGCCTCGCAGGAAGGGTGAACCTCGGCCTCCACTTGAGTTTCACCCTCGGAAAACCGCTCACCGGCCCCCTTCCGGGCCTTTGCGACGACGAGGGACGCTTCCTCCCGCTCAAGACGGTTTTGAGAAGGTGCCTGTTTTCGTGTCTCGACCAGGAGAGACTCCGGGAGGAAATCGAGGCTCAGATCCGAGCCGTTCAGGACCTCGGCTTCGAGATCAGCCACATCAACGGGCACCATCACGTCCATGTCTATCCTCAGATCGCCGCCGCCCTCGCCGAAGTCCTCGGAAGGAAGCCGATCCCCTACTTGAGGCTTCCCCTGGCGACACAACGCAAGTATTTCGGGCTCCGAGGCACCTTCCTGGGTCTCCTCTCACGGATCTTCACTGCTCGTGTCGATCGAGGGATCTCCCTCGCTCCACCGCTCCCCCTCCTCGGCCTCGGAGCATTCGGCCGGAAGGATTACCGGAAAATCTTCGAGGAAACGGCCCGGAACCTCCGCCCGGGGACCTATGAATGGATGGTCCATCCGAGAAACCCGGACCCTTCCTTCGCTCTCATGGACCATCTCGATCCCTCGAAGGAGGAGCGCTGCCGTTTCGAACTCGAGACCCTCTGCGATCCGGGCACGAAGGTTCTTCTGGAGGAACTCGGAATCGAAGTGACCGACTACCGTTCGATCGCCGCTGCTTCCTGAAGGCCCCTCCGGCGCCCTCCCCCGTCCTCAACGGTCGTAACGGCCGCGGAAGGCCCTCCACCGGATGCGCAGCATGTCGAGCACCATCCGGAAACTGTCCTGGACGAAGCGGACCGTGCTGGGCTCCTTCCGGTACAGGAACTTCACGGGGACCTGTTCGATCCTCCTTCCCTGCCGCCTGGCGAGGAACAGGAGTTCCACATCGAAGGAAAACCCGAGCAGACGCTGCCGGGGAAGGATCGATTCGGCGGCTTCGGCCCGCATCCCCTTCAAGCCGGCCTGGGTATCCAGGATCCCCGGGACGACGAGGAGCCGGACGAGGAGATTGAAGATCCTCCCCGAGACGTGACGGGTATAGATGTATCGGAGGAAGCCCGCTCCGACCTCGTAGACCGAATCCGGATGGAGCCGACTCCCGATCGCGAGATCGGCCCCGTTCTCCAAACTCTCGACGATCCGGTCCGCGCATTCGATCGGATAGGTGAGATCGGCGTCCGTGAAGATCCGGATGTCCCCCGAGGCCTCGAGCATCCCCCGAGTCACCGCGAAGCCCTTGCCTCGATTCTCCCGATTCCGGATCGCGAGGATCTCGGGGCTGCCCCCGGGATTCCGGGCGGCGAAACTCTGGAGAACCTCCCAGGTCCGGTCGGGACTGCCGTCGTCGACGACGACGAGCTGGGTTCTTCGATTCTTCGAGGCGAGCCAGGCACACGCCCGCTCCAGGCTCCCTTCGAGAAAGGCCTCGCTCCGGTACGCGGGGATGACGAGCGAGATGGAGGGGGATTCCACCGATCCCCTTCCATCTTTCTCCTTCGGATCCTCCATCGCCCCCTTTCCTTCCTCGTGACTTCGCAGCCCGCCCCCTGGATACCCCCCGGCGCCCCCGGCATCAATCGGGACCATCTCTCCGGATCGGAGGCTATCCTCGCTCTTCTTGATCCAGAACCCCGAATCGACCTCCGACAGGACACGCCGATGAACTCCGTCCTCCTCCTTTCTCTGGCCGCGCTCCTTCCTTCCCCCGGTACGGCGCAGAAGGGTCCGGACACCGTTCCCGCTCGGATGATCCTCTCCTACGACCTGTCCCCGGACGGAAAGGAACTCGCCTTCGCCTGGCATGGAGATCTCTGGGTCGTCCCCTCCCGAGGGGGAGCGGCACGACGCCTGACCCAAGGCCCCGCGGAGGATGGGGACCCATGCTGGTCCCCGGACGGAGAGAGAATCGCTTTCAGCTCCGACAGGGACCCTGAAGGCCGCGGCATCTGGACCGTTCCGGCGAAGGGAGGCATGCCGGAGAGGATCCGCTTCCCCTCCCCAAGGGGCCTGCGCCCGATCGAATGGTCGCCCTCCGGCTCCTCGATCCTCTGCCGCGGTCGTTCGGACGAACATGCCTTCCTGAGAGCCCGCCTCTATCTGATCCCCGCCGGCGGAGGGGACCGGGCGGCGACCGCTCCGAAGCCCCTCTTCCACGCCAACGCGCGGAACGGACGCCTGTCGCCCGATGGGACCCGCCTTCTCTTCGTCCGGAACGGACGCCCAACGAGCCGCAAGGGGTACGTCGGAGCCGCGGCGGCTCAGCTCTGGCTCGCGAAGCTTTCGGATCCTCCTTCCTTCGAACGCATCTCCCCCGACCACGAGAACGGGATGAACCGGCCGTGGACCTCCCCCGCCTGGATCGGTCCCTCCCGGATCGCCTACGTCGCGGAGCGCGGCGGGGTCCGGAACCTCTTCGTGAGGAACCTCGAAACCGGAAAGGAGGAGGCCCTGACCCGGTTCGGCGGAGCGCCGGGAACCGACGGCTGGGACGACGGAGTCCTCGATCCGAGACTCAGCCGGGACGGCCGGACCGCGGTCTTCAGATACCGCTTCGACCTCCGGCGCCTCGACCTGAGGACCGGAGAGATCCATCCGATCAGGATCCTCGTGCCCGAGGATCCTCTCCTTCTCGAGGAACGGAAGACCGAGAAGGAGGCTTCCGCCGTCGCCTTTGCACCGAAGGGCCGGGAGATGGCCTTCATCGCGGGCGGGGACCTCTGGGTCATGGACCGGATCCTGAAGGAGCCGGTCCGCATCACGGCGAGTCCCGAAGAGGAGGGAGAACCCCTTTTCGGTCCGCGCGGAGATCTCCTGTTCTTCCGCTCCGACATGCCCGCCCCGGGAGGACGGGAGTCGGTGGAACCCTGGCCCGATATCTGGGTGGCCGAACGCGAGAACCCGAAACTCCCCTGGTTCCGGCAGAAGGGGTTCCGTTTCCGCAGGTTGACGCATGATCGGGCCGAGGAGCGGAACCTCGCGCTCTCGCCGGACGGAAAGCGCTTGGCCTTCGTCAGGGAGGGCGATCTCTACCACTGCGCCCTCGATGGAAAGAACCCCGTCCTCGTCCAGAAGGGCTGGGACCGTCCTTCCTACGACTGGTCTCCCGACGGACGCTGGATCGTCGTCTCCCGGAACGACTCCGACTTCAACCGAGACATCTGGATCCTCGATGCCGCGGCCAAGAGGAAACCCGTCAACCTTTCCAGGCATCCGGCCGATGATTCGTCCCCGAAATGGTCTCCCGACGGGCGCCGCATCGTCTGGGTCGGATCACGCACCTTCGGAGAACGCGATCTCTTCTGGGTCGAGCTGGATCCCGCGCTCGAAGAGGAGACCCCGAGAGACCGGAAACTCCGCGAGGCCATGAAGGCCTTCGAAAAGAAGAAGGGCGGGAAGAAGGCCTCAGGGGCCGCCTCGAAACCTTCCAGCCGGCGAGACTCCGCGAAGAAGGTGAAGATCCGCCCTCTGACGGAGGAGGATCTCGCCGGCGCCTGGGAACGAGTGCATCGACTGTCCCTTCCCGGGAGCCGTGAGAGTTCTCCGATCTGGTCGCGGGACGGGAAGAAATGCTGGTTCGAATCCAGGGGCGGAGGGAAGGAAGGCCTTTACGAGATCGTCTTCCCCGACAAGCTCGAAAAGCCCCGACAGGTCCTGAAGAAGGCGGTCAAGGCCCTGAAGCGCCTTCCGGACGGAGACCTCTATGGCCTGGCGAAGGGGTTGCCCGCCTTCGTGAAGACGAAGGGGTTCAAGCTGGAGACCTTCGGCTTCGAGGCGCGCAGCGTGATCGACTGGCGGGCCCGCCGTGTCGCCGTTCTCCGGCAGGCCTGGCGGACGATCGGCGCGCACTTCTACGACGCCGCCCTCAACAACCGGGACTGGAACCTCGTCTACGCGAGATATCGGGAGGTCGCCCCTCATTGCCTCTGGCCGGACCAGATGACCGCCCTCGTCAACCAGATGCTCGGAGAGCTGAACGGTTCCCACCTGGGGTTCTTCAGCACCTCGAAGCCCGGACGGGCTCCGCGCAAGGGGGAAGAAGGCTGGGAACCCAAGGACCGGCACCTCGGCCTCCTCTTCGACAGGAGGGCCGGAGGACCGGGCCTTCTCGTGCGCAGAGTCCTCGCGAAGGGGCCGGCCACCCTGCATCGATCCCGGATCCATGAAGGGGAACGCCTCCTCGAAATCGGCGGGCGTTCCGTCGAACCCGGGACCGACCTCACCCCTCTCCTCCGAAACTACAAGGAGGAGCCCCTCGAACTCCTCGTCCAGGCCCGAGACGGGTCGAAGAGGAAGGTATCGCTCGTTCCGGTCCCCGTCACGGCCCTCAGGACCCTCCTCTATGAGGATTTCGTCGAGCGAAACCGGACCCGCGTCGAGAAGATCTCGAAAGGCCGCCTCGGCTACGTCCACATCCGCGGCATGAACTGGCGCAGCTTCCTACGCCTCGAACGGGAGATCTATTCCGCGGGGGTCGGAAAGGAAGGGCTCCTGATCGATGTCCGTTTCAACGGCGGCGGATCGACCGCTGACCATGTTCTGACGCTCCTCTGTCAGCCTTCCCACGCCTATACCATTCCCCGCGGGGCCTCGATTCCCGGCTATCCGCAGGACCGGAGGGTCTACGCGACCTGGACGAAACCCATCGTCCTCCTCTGCAACGAACGCAGTTTCTCGAACGCCGAGATCATCTCTCATGCGATCAAGACCCTTCGCCGGGGTCCGATCGTCGGGGAACGGACGGCCGGAGGCGTGATCTCGACCGGCGGCACCATCCTCGTCGACGGGAGCTTCCTGAGGCTTCCCTTCCGTGGTTGGTACGTCGGTCCGACGGGCAGGGACATGGAACTGAACGGATGCATGCCCGACCACAGGGTCCCGGCGACTCCGGCCGACGAGATCCGAGACTTCGACAGGCAGCTGATGAAGGCCGTCGAGGTCGGCCTGCAGGAAGTCGAGGAACGCGCGAAACGTCCCCGGCCCGTTCTCATCCCGAGAAGCCGGGCGAAGCATTGAGGAGAACCGCCTTCTTCCGCTCGATTCTCTTCTTTCGCGCCTGCGGCGGATTCCCGGACTTCTCCTCTCCGGATTCCGGCCTCCCCCCCTCCTTCGGATCGGACGAGCCCTTTTCCGCATGAGGGGGCTTTCCTCCGGCGGCGGGACGGGTTCCGGCCCTGAGGCCCGCCGCGGTCCGCGGGGGCTGCCCGGGAAGTCCTTTCCTCGGCAGGAGGACGGGAAGGTTCGCCGTGCCCCAGGCAGCCAGAGCGATGACGGTCGCCGAGTGCTTCTGGTATTCGGGAATGGCCACGTCATAGGTGTCCCACTGGCTGTGCCAGGTGTAGCGACCGTAATCGCTCCGTCCGGTCAAACCCCAGGGGAAGGCCGGAACGCCGACTTTCCGGAAGGAAGCATGGTCGCTGCCTCCTCCCACCCCCATCTTCGGAACCGCCTTGAGCACGAAGACCGGACCGTCGAATTTCTCAGGAGGACGCATCTTCATCACCGGGGCGAAGACCTTCCTCATCAACGGTTCCATGGCCTTCGTAACCGTCAGGGAATGCACCCAGTTCGTCCCCGCATCGTGATTGAAGACCGCGGAGACCTTCTTCATCTCCTCGCGGTGCTTGCGCACGTACGCGACCGACCCCAGCAAGCCTTGTTCCTCGCCCCCCCAGAGGAGGAAGCGGATCGTCCGCTTAGGCTTCGCTCCGACCTTCGCGAGGATACGTGCCGCCTCCATCGTCGTCGCGACTCCGGTTCCGTTGTCAGTCGTCCCCGTCGCCTGGTGCCAGGAATCGAGGTGCCCGCAGACGATGACGACCTCATCCGGTTTCTCCGTCCCCCGGATCTCGGCGACGACGTTCGGAATGTCGACCTGGCCCTCCCGGAAACGATTCCGGATCTCGAACTCGGCGACGACCTTCTTTCCCTTCTTCATCCAGGATTCGATCTCCTTCGCCTGGTCGTAGCGGACGTGGACGACCGGATAGGGGAACCGCTGTTCGGGCTTCAGGAAGAGGTTTCGATACCGCCCGAAGACCCGGATCCGGTTCGGATACTTCTTGTCCCCCCTCGTGGGCGTCACGATGCCGAGGATGCCATCCTTCCGCACGGCCTCCCAGAAGAAGCGCCCGTATACGGATTTCTTCGAGGGTTGCGGCCCGAAGAGCCAATACCCCTTCATCTTCTTCCTGACTTTCAGGTATTTCGTCTTGGAACGAGGAAGCGGAAAGAGAGGACCACGGACCCTTCCCCTGGTACCCACCGTCCATGCATAGGTCGCGACCTGGAGTTCGAGGGGTTCCGGCTCGAGGATCCGCCCGCTCCATTGCCCCCGGTTCCATCCCCGCGGCCAGGTCGCCCAAGTCTCGAGCTTCGCCTCGAGCCCCCAGGAAGCGAAACGGTCCCTGGCCCAGCGGGCCGCTTCCAGGAAGGCGTCGGACCCCGTCAAACGGGGTCCGATCGAGTTCGTCAGGTGATCGAGGTGCTCCATCACCCGGCTGCGGGCGAGCCCCTCCTCGAGAACGGCGGGCACGGCCCGCGCCGGAACCTGCGCGACGAGGGGGGAAACGGGAAATATAAACACGAGGGCGGCGGAAGCCTGGATTCTCATGGAGGACGAACTTACCGGATCCCCATCGATCCTTCAGGGATCGGGCTCAGGACTTGTTTCCCAGGGAAGCGGGCAGCCTCTCGACGAAGCTACGGATCTCGTCCCGGACCCTCCGGTAATGCCGCAGGGCCTCCTCCTCCGTTCGGGCCGAGGCGGCCAGGCGCGGGGGATCGTCGAAACCGACATGGACGAGACGGCGCGCCCCGGGGAGGACCGGGCAGCGCTCGCGTGCATCCCCGCAGACCGTCACGACGACATCGAAGTCCAGGTCCCGGAGGGCCTCGAGGGTCTTCGAACCCTGGTGCGTGATGTCGACGCCGATCTCGGACATCACGCGAACGGCCCGTGGGTCCAGCCCCTTTGGTTCGATGCCCGCGGACCATGCCATGGCCCGTTCCCCGGCGAAGGCCCGCACCATCCCCTCGGCCATCTGGCTCCTGCAGGAATTCCCTGTGCAGAGGAAGAGGATCCGCAATCGACCGGCCATGATCTTCACCTTCCTTCGAGCAATCGCAGGGCCGTCGGATTCCCCGGTTGCACCCGCAGAGCATGCCGGAGAAGGGGGAGGGCCTCCTCCTTCCGGCCCCTGGAAAGAAGAAATCGCGCGAGATTGTTGCACGCCTCGGGATTGTCGGGCGCCAGGCGAAGAGCCTCACGGAAGGCCTTCTCCGCTTCCTCCATCCGGCCCTCCATCGCCCGGGAAACGCCGAGTCCCCCCCAGGCATCTGCGAAGCCAGGTCGTTCGCGGACGAGTTCCTGGAAGATCCGGGCGGCCGGTTCGAGCGAGACGCCGCCCTTCCCCTCGGCCTGCAACAACATGCACCATGCGAGACCCAACCGGATCGCCGCGACGAAGGCTGGGTCGGCGAACCTTTTCCTGCGTCCCGGGGCCTCCTCGCAGAGGCGAAGCGCACGCTCGAAGAGGAGACGGGCCTCGGAAAGCAGCCCCGGATGCTTGCCCCCGGTCCGGAGCAGGAGTCGTCCGAGGTTGTAGGCCGGGAACGGCGCCTCCGGCCAGGCGGCGACGGTCTTCCTCCAGAAGGACTCCTCGTTCCGCCAGAGGGCGGATTGCGAGAGGCTCCGGCTCCCGAAACCGAGCAGGACGAGTCCCGGGAGGACGAATCGCCCGAAGCGCGATCCGGCCCGCGCACCGAGGTCCAGGATCCAGGGAGCGGACCAGGCGCCGAAACCGAAGACTGCGAGATAGAGGTAGCGATCCCCGAAAGCGGAAATCCCCGCCCCTCCCCCCACGGTCAGGATCGGAAGCAGAACGACGGGAATCCAGCAGAGGAGAAAACCCTGAAGACGGTCCCCTTTCCTCGAGGCCCCGGCGAGCAGGAAGGACCAGAGGAACACCGCGACGAGAGGGAGGAGGATCCGCCCGGTCAGGGGGCGGAGGGGAGAGAGCGTCCCCGGCCAGACGAGGAGGGAGAGAAACCCGCCGAACATTTCGAGCCGTTCCATCACGGCATCCGAAACCGCGAGGCCCGGGGAGGCGGGGGGCGAAAAGGCCTCGGTGCCCAGGACCGCCAGGCGGAGCCCCACCCAAAGGGCGAGGGCGGCCAGGGAGGGGAGGAGGGCGGCCCCCCAGCCCCTCTTCCGCAGGAGGAAGACTTCGCAAAGCACGAAGAGAAGCAGGCACGCAACGGCCGTCTCCTTCGCGAGGAGGGCCAGGAACAGCCAGAGCGCGGGTTCCAGGCAATGCCCGCCGGCGCGCCGGCGGCTCAGATACCGGCAGCAGGCCAGGAGGATGAGCCCCCCCGCGAGGATCTCGCTGATCGTCGAGATCCAATGCACGGATTCGACCTGGACGGGATGGATTCCGAAGATCGCGGTCGCAAGGAGAGCCGCTCCGCGGTCGAGTCCGACCCTCTTCGCGAGTCCGAAGGCCGCGATGCACGCGGCCAGATGGGCCAACAGCGAAACGAGGTGGAAGGCGAGAGGTCCTCCCCCGCCGACCGACCAGGAGCCGCGCAGGAGGAGGGAGGTCAGGGGCCTCCAGTAGGCGACGTGCAACCCCCCGTTCCCCTTCGGCCCCAGGTAGGGCGTCGTCAGGATCTCGAAAAGACCGGCCCCCTCGTGCAGGGCCGGATTCTTCAGGACGAGGAACTCGTCGTCGAAGACGAATCCGTGACCGAGGGACGGAAGGTGCACGAGGAGGACGAGCCCCAAGAGGACGAGGAGAACCTTCCCCGACCGATCGGAAGCCTCCTCTGCCCGCCCGAACCGCTCCTTTCCCGTCAAGGCCTTGCCCTTCCTTCCGAGAAAGCCGATGCTCTACGCACCCTCGTCCGCGAATCCCTGCAACCCCGAAACGGCCGGAATAACGACATGATCCCTCGATCCGATCGCCTCGCAATCAGCGCCATATTCCTCGTTTTCTTTTTTCCCTTTCCGCATGCCGGATCGCCCCCTCCCGACACTAGGAAAAGACCTCCGGAGAGGAAAGAGGCGGTTTCACCCCCGAAGGGTCGCAGGATCCTCGGGGCGCGGGAAAGACCTCTCGATCCCGAGGGGACCGAACAGCGAGCGCGACCTCTCGGAAAGGAAGCCTTCCGTTCGCCCTATGCCCGCTGGCCCCGGGCCTTCCCGCAGGGACGGGACTTCTTTCCGATCGGGGTCTGGCTCCAAAATCCCTCCCGGGCCGAGGCCTACAAGGCGATCGGAATCAACGTCTACGTGGGCCTCTGGAAAGGTCCGACCCGCGAACAGCTCGAGGCCCTGCGGAAGGCGGGGATGATCGTGGTCTGCGCCCAGAACGAGGTCGGGCTCGAAGAGGGGGAGGGGGTCGTCGCGGCCTGGATGCAGAAGGACGAACCGGACAACGCGCAACGGAAGCCCGGCGGGGGCTACGGTCCTCCGATCCCCCCTGCCGAGATCCAGCGCAGGTACCGGGAGTTCCTGCGAAAGGATCCGGATCGCCCGGTGTTCCTGAACCTCGGTCAAGGAGTCGCCAACGATCAGTGGCGGGGACGGGGCGTCAGGACCGGACAGATCGAGGACTACCCCGAATACGTCCGGGGCGCCGACATCCTGAGCTTCGACATCTATCCGGTCACTTCCCCCCAATCTCATATTCGGGGGCGTCTCGAATACGTCGCGAAGGGGGTCGAACGGCTCGTCCGATGGAGCCGGGAGGCGTCACGCGGATCCCGCCCCAAGATCGTCTGGAACGTACTCGAGTCCAGCCGCATCCGGAGCAAGACACGGCCCACCCCCGCCCAGGTCCGGACCGAGGCCTGGATGGCTCTGATCCATGGCTCCCGGGGGCTGATCTGGTTCTCCCACGAATGGGTCCCCAGCTTCCGCGAGGACGCCCTCCTCCGGGATCCCGAGATGAGGGAGGCCATCTCCCGGATCAACCACCGCATCCTCCGCCTCGCCCCGGTCCTGAACAGCGAGGACCGTCCCGACCTGGTCTCCGTCCGCTCCTCTTCACGGAAGGTCCCGATCGCGACGATGGTCAAGGAAGCCTTGGAATCGATCTGGATCTTCGCCGTTTCGATGGCGCCCGCTCCAGCCGAGGCGAAGTTCCGGGTCAAGGGAATGCCCGCCCGGGCCGAGGCCCGGGTTCTCGACGAGGACCGCCGAATCCCGGTCTCCTACGGGACCTTCAAGGACCGTTTCGACGGGTATGCCGTTCACCTCTATCGTTTGCCGAAACAGGGCTTGCAACGGAAGGGGAGGTGAGCCCGGCGCTTTCCCGAGACCGGAGAGCCGGCTCAGGGGTTCCGCCGGATTCTTGGAAGGCCGCCCGGCCATCCTCCCGGGCTCGGGAGGATCCGGAGGGTCGCTTCCACCCCGCTTTTGCGTGGAATCCGCATCGATGTTGTTCTAGGAATCGCGATCCCGGAAGGGATTCGTCCCCGAAGCCGCCCCGCGACCCGACCGCCCCCGTGCGGTCCCACTCGAAGGAGCACGATGAAGACGATGCGTAGTTCGATCCTCCTGCCCGCCGGCCTGATCCTGACCCTCCTGGCCCTCACCTCATGCGGAGGAGATCCGGCCCCCGACGAGAACGAGGACGCTTCGGCGCCCCCCTCGTTCAAGACGCCGGCCTGGGGGAGCCTCCCCGCCCAACTCCGGGAGGAGGCGAAAACCTACTATTCGAACACCTGCAAGCTCTGCCACGGGCCGGAAGGACACGGGGACGGCCCGGCAGGGGCCCAACTCAAACCGAAGCCCCGCTCCTACAGCGAACCCACCTGGCTCGAGACCGCCAAGGTCGAAACGATCATGAAGGTCATCCTGAAGGGCGGGCCCGCGATCGGGAAGAGCCCGTTGATGCCCCCGAACCCCCAGCTCGAAGGCAAGACCGAGCTGCAGCGGGCGCTCGCCCTCTACGTCCTCGAACTCGGACACAGAGGCCGCTAGCCCCGGTACGGGGCGGGCGGACGCCCGATTCCGCCCTCCTCGGAGGGCCGTCAGAGTTCCGCGCCCTCCTGGAGGACGCAGACCTTGACGGCCTCCCCCGAGGACGCGAGCTGAAAGGCCTCGGGGAGGTCCCGCTCGGAAAGGAGCCGAACGGGCATCGAGGCCAGCCTCTCGCGCGCCAAGGGGTCCCGATCGAGGAGTTCCAGGGCTTTTCGGAAATCCCCGCACCGGGAGGAAGAGAGGATCGGACCGCTCCCCCCCCGGATCCGGATCTCCGTCCGGGGGGGAAGGGGATCCTCGGAGGACCCGATCCTTTCCTCGAGTTCGCCGAGCCCTCCGAGGACGGGAACGCCGTCGGGGGCCCGCTCCCCCTCCTCCAGCGGAAGGATCCTGTGCTCGGCGACGACGAAGGCCGTCGGATCGGAGAGACCCGCGCTCGGCCGCCCGTGCGTCGACTTGAGATGGACCTCCCGTTCCACGAGGCGGAGGGCCAGCGGAAGGGCGTCGGGGTTCCCGCTCGTGTCGAAACAGAGGTCGACCGCCCCGGCCTCGAGAGGGTGCAGGACCCTGTCGGCCCCGAACCTCCGCGCGAGTTCCCGCGAGGATTCACG
>JALUUL010000010.1 GCA_027021385.1 Planctomycetota bacterium
GACCTCGGCTTCGCCGGCGGCTTCCTCCGCGCGAAGTCCCTCCTTGATCCGCCGCCAGGATTCGGCGAAGGCGACGGGGCAGGAGAGGAGGCGCTTGCCGAGGATCTCGACGGTGAAACGGCCCGAGCGCCGCTTCGGATTCGGGCCGGATCCGATCGTGGCGTGCACGGCCTTGCGAAAGGCCGCGAAGGCCTCGCTGAGCGCCGCCTCGCGCGGGTTCGACGCCAGGAGGAGGCCACTGGGCGGCAGGCGGCGGCTGAAGCGCGGCGGCGACGTGCGCTCGTTGATCTCACGCTTCAGGCGGCGGACGACGATCTGCCGGATGCGCGCGCGCTGGGCCGGGGCGAGTTCGCTCGTCTGGCTGAAACGCACCGGATCGAGGATCTCGAGCAGGCCCGTGAAAGAGGTCGTGTGTCCGTTGTGCGGGGTGGCCGAGAGGAAGATCCGGTGCTCGAAGTGCGGGGAAATCACCCGCAGCATCTTGCACAGGTCGCTGTCCTCCCTGAACGGCGAGGGTATCAGGTTGTGGCACTCGTCCACGATGAGCAGGTCCCAGGGCAGGTGCGGCGAGCCCTCCGGCGTGCGGCACGAGGCCAGGAACTGCTCCAGGACGTCCGGCTGGCGGAGATAGTGATAGGAGGTGACGATGCGGCTGAACGAGCGCCAGGGGCTGGCGTCGATGCCGAGACAGCGGCGCAGGCGATGCGTCGCGGCGCGGTCCACGAGTTCGAAGCGCAGGGAGAACTTCTCCCACAACTCCTCGCACCACTGGAGGCGCAACGAGGCCGGCGTGAGCACGAGCACGCGCTGGATCCTGCGCCGCAGCAGGAGTTCCGTCAGGATCAAGCCGGCTTCCACGGTCTTGCCGAGGCCGACGTCGTCCGCGATAAGGAGATTGACGCGCGGCATGCGCAGCGCCTTCAAGAGCGGTACGAGCTGGTAATCTTCGACCTGCACGGCGCCGTGGAAAGGACTCGCGAAGGGATGGCGATCCAGGGGACCCGTCCCGTCGGGGTCGAGGTAAGGCCTGAGCGCCGTCCATCGCGCCGCGCGGACCAGGGCGTCGCAGTCTTCCGGAGGCATCGCGTCCGCCGATGCGACCTCCGGTAAGGCCGTCGGTTCGAGAAGACGGCGGTGCGGCTCCAGCTCCCAGAGAAGTCGTTCTCCCGCCGGAAGTTGATCGTCCTTGTACTCGATGTGCACCAAGTGGAGCCGCCCGTCCTCCCCGTCGAAGGGCTCGACGGCCGCCACGATCCCCCGGCGGTTCCGCACGAAGGCCAGCATCCCGGGACGCGGGATGCCGTTCTCCGATCTTTCCAATCGATTCGCCGAAGCCTTCATTCCGATCCCTGCTCGAATACCGCATTCATGGATTTGGGAAGCTGCGCCCGCCAGGTCGTCTTGCAGATTGCGGGCGCGCCTCGGAACCGGCCTTTCGCGTAGAGGCTGCCGGGCAAGCGGCGCTGCATGACCATGAGAGTCAGCCCGATGTTGCGGTCCCTCTTAGCCCCGGCCTCATTGCAATTCGAGCGGACCTGGTTTGTCCGCGCATCGTAGGAAGGCTTTTCCTATGGGGTCAAGCCACAGCCGATGGTTTTCGTCCGGCGCGCCTCGAAAATCGGGCGGCGGAGAAAACGGTTGCGCTTCCTGCTGATCGGGCGATCGCCCTCAAAAACATCTTCTTCGGCCGCCCTGTAAGGATTGGGACGGTTCCGGGCTTTCCCTATGGTGGCGGGGGAAGGGAGGCCTGGGAGGGGTCCGGAACCATGTTCAAGAGCCGTCATCCGTTGCGTCCCCTGGCCTGGGCCTTCCTGGCCCTGGTCCCGGCTCCCCTCGCGGGGCTTCCCCTGGCGGGCGGCGAGGTCGCGGCAAGGCTCGAGAAGGGCTTCGCCCTCGCGTTGTTCCTGTGCGCGCTGGCTGCCTTCCTTCTGACGAGGGAGGGGAAGACCGCGGACCCGGGGGCCGAGGACGGGGGGCGCGCCGAGGAGGGGCGGGGACCTGAGAAGGGGCCGGGGTCCGACGGCGGGGGGGAATGATGGCCCTTCACGGGATCGATATCGCGGTCTGCCTCTGGTGTCTCCTCGTGCTCGCCTGGCTCGGCTTCCGTTTTCCCGGAAGGGCGGGGGGAGGCTTCGAGGACTGGCTGCTCGCCGGAAGGAAACTGCCCTGGGGTCTGCTCGGACTGTCGATGGTCGCGACCTCCTTCGCCTCCGACACTCCGCTGGCCGTCACGGGGCTCGTCGGCAAGGGGGGCATCGCCGGGAACTGGCTCTGGTGGAGCCTCCTGGCCGGAACGACGATGACGGCCTGCCTCTTCGCGGCCCCGTGGCGCCGCAGCCGCCTCGTCTCCGACGTCGAGTTCGCGGCCCTGCGCTACGGAGGGAATCCGGGGGGCTGCCTGCGCGGATTCCGCGCGCTCTACATGTCGCTGTTCTTCTCGGGGATCATCCTCGCCTGGGTGCTGAAGGCGATGGGGGTCGTGCTCGTCGTCCTCCTCGACCTGGATCCGCGATGGAACGACGCGGTTCTCTACGGCCTGGTCGCCCTCGCCCTCGCCTACACGCTGGCCTCGGGGCTCTGGGGCGTCGTCGCCACGGACCTCGTGCAGCTCGTCCTGGCCTCCTTCGGGGCGGTCGCGCTGGCCGTGCTGGCCTCCGCGGAAGCCGGAGGGCAGGAGGGCCTGCGCGCGCGCCTCGTGGACGGACTGCCCGCGGGACCGGCGGGGGGCTTCGACCCCTTTTCCTTCCTCCCCGACCTGGGCGGCCAGGGGCTGTGCGAGGGGGCGGGGCTCCTGCTCCTCTTCCAGCTCTCGATGCAGTGGTGGGCCGTCGTCTTCCCCGGCAACGAGCCCGGCGGGGGGAGCTATCTCGCCCAGAGGATGCTGGCGGCGCGGAGTCCGAAGGACGCGAGGCGCGGGATCACGCTCTACGTCCTATTGCACTACGCGCTCCGGCCCTGGCCCTGGATCTTCGTCGGACTCTGGGCCGCGGGTCGTTACGCCCTCCCCGAGGACCAGGTCGAGAAGGGCTACGTGTTCGCGATGCGCGACCTGCTGCCGCCCGGCCTCCTCGGTCTCGCGCTCGCGGGCTTCCTCGCCGCCTTTCTCAGCACGGTCGACACGCACCTGAACCTCGCGGCCGGCTACCTCGTGAACGACCTCTACAAGCCCCTCCTCGCGCGTCGCGCCGGTCCGCGCCACCTCCTGCGAGCCGCGCGCCTCGCCCTCCTCCTCGTCGCGGCCGTCGCGCTCTGGTTCGCCCGGTCGGTGACCTCGGTCGCCGGGGCCTGGAAGATCCTGATCGCCCTCGGCGCGGGCACGGGGCTCGTCCTCCTGCTGCGCTGGTTCTGGTGGCGGATCAACGCCTGGTCCGAGATCGCGGCGATGACGGCCTCCTTCGCCTGCGCCTTCGTCCTCGAACCCGGCCTCCGCGCCTTCGTCCTCGGAAGGGAAGGCGCCGAGGCCTGGTCCGCCTGGTCCGGCCTGCCCGCCTCGCCGATCCCGGGGGAGGGGGCCCGCCTCTTCGCGATCTTCGGCGCGAGCACCCTGGTCTGGCTCGGGGTCACCCTGATGACGCCCGCGGTCCCCTTGGCGCGGCTGCGCGCCTTTTACGAGAGAGTCCGACCCTCGGGGCTCTGGGCCCCGGTCTTCGACGGGAAACGCCCGCCCGAACCCGCCGCCGACCTTCGGTCCGCCCTCGTCGACTGGGCTCTGACGACCTTCCTGGCCTTCTGCCTGCTCTTCGGGGTCGGCAAGCTCTGCTTCGGGGACCCTCTCGCGGCTACGGTCCTTCTCCTCGCGGCCCTCCTGGCCGGATTCCTCCTCTGGGGGAACGCCGGCGCCGCATCCGCGCCCCGATCGTCTGCCCCCCGAAGAAGGCCGCGACGAGGATCGGAATCGTCGTGAAGCGGAACGGGATCCCCGCGCCCAGGCGGAGCGCGACGACGGCCGGCACCGGGACATGGATCGCGAGGAACCACGAGAGCGAGAACTTCCGCGTCCCTTCCCGCCACCAGCCGAAGGGGATGTTCAGGACGAGGATGAGCAGCGCAACCCAGACGATCGGATCCATGCCGTTTCCGTGATTCCAGCGGTTCTCGAGACAGATATCGAGGAGGACGAGGTTCCTCCGGAGAGTTCCGGAGGGGGGCCCCGGGCATCGTAGGCCCCCGCATAGGTCGGAGAGCGACCTTCTTCCAGCGGGCCTCCTTCGTCGTCCCGGGAGAGGGCCCGGCCGGGGGGGTGGTGTTCCGGCTCCTCAGGCTTTCGGCCCGTCGAGGTCGATGCCCCCCCGTTCCTCCCGGCGCCTGGCCCGGCGGGCGAGGGGGAGGGAGCCGAAGCCCAGGAGGGCGAGGGCCGCGGCGAGGACGAAGAGGGGACGCATGCCGAGCCCGCCCCGGAGCAGGCCGCCGGAGGCGAAGCCGAGCCCCAGGGCGACCTGGATCGCGCTCTGGTTGAGGGCGTAGGCCGCGGCCACCGAGGCGCGCGGCGTGATCCTGGAGATCGCGGCGTAGGAAAGGGGCAGCATGCCGGCGAAGCCGAGCGCGAAGAGGGCCCGGCAGGCCAGGAGCCCGAGGCTGTCGCCCGCAAAGGTCATGGCCGCGAGGGAGATCCCCATGATCGACCCGGCGACGGCCAGCGTCCGGACCGGCCGGAAGCGGTCGCCGAGCCGCCCCCAGATCGGTCCGAAGAGCAGGACCCCGAGGCCGAGGATGGTCGAAAGGAGGGCGATCGTCCGGTCGGTCGCGCCCTCGCCGTTCCCGGGGACGAGGAGGGCCAGGGGCCCGAGTTCCTCCCGGACGAAGACCGCGAGGAGGGGTTCGACGAGGCTTGCCCCGAGCCGACCGAGGACCATCGCTCCGAGGAAGAGCAGGAGGACGCGGGAACCGAAGAGGAGCCGGAAGCCGTCGAGAAGGCGCCCCTTCGGGGCTCCGCCGCTGCCGTCCTTGAGGGTGCTCCGGTCCTCTCGCACCGACAGGGTCAGCGCGAGGGCGAGGGCCACGAGGAGCGCGGCGAGGCGGAACGGAGCCGCCCGCCCGAAGGTCGCGAGGGCCTCGGCCCCGAGGACCGGTCCGAGAAGGAGGCCGAGGGTCATCGCGACCTGCAGCCTGCCGAGCAGGGAGCCGCGGCGCTCGGCGGGCCAGCCCGCGGTCGCGAGGGAGAAGGCCGGGGCGACGTAGCCCGCGAACAGTCCCTGCAGGAAACGCAGCAGGACGAGAAGCCAGATCCGGCCCGCCAGGGGGAAGAGCAGAAAGAAGGCGAGGATCGCGAGCTGGGCCCGGGCGAGGTTGAACTTCCGCGAGAAGCGGTCGCCGAGCGCACCCCAGAGAGGGCCCGCCGCGGCCGCCGCCAGGGGGGCGGCCCCGAAGACCAGACCCGAGATCGTGGCCCAGCGGTCCCCCTCGAGATGGAAACGCTCCTCGAGGTAGCGGGGGACGTGGGGGAGGACCGCCATCATCGCCGTCGAGTTCAGGAAGACCGAGAACCAGACCTTGCGCATCTGGCGGCGGGTCCTCGGGTCCAGAGCGGCGGTCATGGGGGCGACCCTAGCCGCCCGCGGCGGCGGGCGCATGCCCGCGCGGCCGGGGGGGATTCAGGCGGAGGGGGTGAAACGCCGATAGGAAGGAGCATTCGAGACGGGGCTCCTGCCCCCTTTCCCCCAAGGAGCCTTCCGATGGCCCAACCAGAATCCTTTTTCGTCGAGTTCCTCCGCTTCCACGCCCTGGGCGAGGGCATCCAGCGCTTCCGGGACGGGGCGGCCCCGCTGCCCGACGTTCCCGCACCCTCGGACTCCGAGTTGGCGGAGCGGGAGGAGGGCAGCCTCGACTTCATCCTCGCCGACCCCTCCTGGACCCATGAGAAGGGAAACGCGCGCCTCCTCTCGGAATGGCGCCGGCTCCTGAAGCCCGGCGGCGTTCTCGCGACCGTCGTGCCCTCCAGGGAAATCGATCCCGGCATGATCGGGCGGCTGCTCGTCCGCGAAGTCGGCCTCGTCCTCGAGGAGGAGATGGACTGCGGCGCGGGCTACTTCCTGCTCGTCGGACGCCGGGATCCGATCCAGGCGATCCGGCGCAACGTCGCCTCCCTCGGAGCCGAACTCGGAAGGAGGCTCCGGCCCGAGGGCTGGAAGGCCGAACTCTACTTCGGTCTCGGGACCCTCCAGCTCGAGGCCGGGGAGGGCGAGGCCGCCGCGCATTCCTTCGAGGCCGCGCTGGTCGACGAGCCGGGAAACAAGGAGGCCCGCATCGGTCTTGGGCTGGCGCGCACGCTCCAGGGCCGCCTGGCCGAGGCGGAGGCATGCTTCGACGCGATACTCGCGGTCGATCCGGAGAACGAACTCGCGAAGACCTGGAAGGCCCGCTGCGCGAGGACGCGTCGCGAGACGAAGGGCGTCGAGGTGCCCCGGCCGACGCGCGAGGGCGCCCCGGTCTGAGGCGCCTTTCCCGGTGCCCGCGGCTCTCGAGAATCCGCCGGCCGCCGCCCCGCCCCGCGGCTCCCGCAGGGAGGCGGTCCGCGGCGTGCGGGCGATGGTCGGCGTCCGTCTGGGGACGAAGGCCCTCGGGTTCCTCGGGACCCTGATCCTCGCCCGCATCCTTCTTCCCGGGGATTTCGGGCTCTTCGCGTTCGCGCTCGCCGTCCTCGGCATCCTCGGACAGGCCGTGCAGCTCGAGGTCCGGCGGGACCTCGTCCGCCTCGACGAGGGCCGTCCGGCGCGGGCCAAGGCCTATCTCCTGGTGCAGGCGGCTCTCGGCCTCGTCCTCGGCCTGTTCGTCGCCTTCGGAGCCGGCCCGATCTCGGCGGGGCTCGGACACCCCGAGGCCGCGCCCCTCCTCCTCGCGCTGTCCTGCTGGCCCCTGCTCGAGGGAATCCGACTGCCGGCCGCCGCCCTCCTGGAGGTCGAGGGACGTTTCCCCGCCCTCGCGAGGATCGAGGGGGCCGCCGCCCTCGGCCAGCTCGGGGTGGGCGTCGCCCTGGCCTTCGCCGGGGCCGGAGCCTTCGCCCTCCTCGGGGGCTTCCTCGCGGCCGCTCTCGGACGCACGCTGGCCTGCCAGGTCTGCGCCGGTCCGGGCCTGCGGCGGGCGCGCCCCTCCCGCCCGGACTTCGCCTCGGTCGGGAGGGTCGGGCTTCCGCTGCTCTTCGCGGGATTCCTGACGACCTTCTACTGGCGCATCGACGACGTCCTCGTCTTCGCGGGGCTGGGGGCCGCAGCCGCGGGCTACTACGCGCTCGCGTTCCAGGCGCCGCACGCCCTCCTGCAGGCCAGCGAGGCCCTGGGCCGCGTCTCCTTGGGCGTCCTCGGCGCCCGCCGCGACCTCGAGGCCCGCCGCCGCGTCTTCTCGGTTTCGATGCGCGCTTCCCTGGCCATCCTCGCCCCGGCCCTCGTCTTCGGCTGCGTGCACGGCGAGACCCTGTTCGCCCTCCTCTTCGGCCCGAAGTGGGTCCCCGCGGCCGGGGCCTTCACGATCTTTCTCCTCCTCGCGACCGCCCGCGGCGCGACCGCGCACTGGGCCGACGTCGCGACCCTCGAGGATCGCTTCGACCTCGTCGTCAAGAGCTGTCTCGCCCTCGCCCTGGCCCTTCCTCCGCTCGGATTCCTGGGCCTCCGCCTCCTCGGCATCGAGGGGATGGCGCTCGGCGTCCTCGCGGCCTGGGCCCTCCCCGCACCGTTCTACCTCTCCTGGACGCGTCGCCGCCTCTCCCTGTCCTACCTCGAACTCCTGGGCCCGACCGTCCTCTCCGCCTGCGCGGCCCTCGCCCTGGGGTTCATTTGCGTCCACCTCCTCGGCGCGCGGAGCCTTCCCGCCCGCATCCTCGTCCTCGGCGCCCAGGGCGCGCTCTTCTTTTTGCTCCTCGCGACCCTCGACCGCGATCTCGCCGCCCTGGCGCGCGAGACCCTCCCGGCCCTCCCTCGAATACGGAGGAAGGAAGCGGGGACCTAGGAGTCAAAAGGCCGGGCCCGGTTGGGCGCCGAAGTGCTTCAGGATCCGGGCGAGGGGACAGAAACCGGTGAACGCGGCCTGGAGCTGGTTGGCCCCGACGAAGGCGGGGATCCAGTAGGCGTAGGGGGAGAGGTAGTACCCGAGCAGAAGTCCGAGAAGAACGAGGCTTCCGGCCACGGCGAATACGATTCGGTCGATCGTCATCGTGATTCCTCCTGGTTTCCGGGTTCCCCTCCTTCTTCGGATTTCCCTCGCCGGTCTTCAAGTCCGGGTCCGGAAGGAACGGTATGACGGATCCTTGCGGGGCGATTCGAGGCGGCCCTCCCCTTCCCGCGAGGGGCATGGAAGGGCGGATCCGGATCCATCTCGGAAGGCCTTTTCTTTTCCCTCCCGGGATCCTCGCCCGGCCGCCGTGACCCGCCTTGGAGCGGCGACTATCCTGGTTCCGCTCCCCGCCGTTTCCCGGATCCACGCGGGCTTCACGCCACGGTCCCCCAGATGCCGCGATCTCCCCTCCCTTTCCTCCTCTCCTTCCTGCTCGCCCTCCAGGCCGGCCTGCTCGTTCCGGGAATCGCCGGATCGCAGCCCCCCCGGAACGGGGGCCGGAAGGACAAGCCCGCCGTCAGCGCCCTCGAGATCCGGGCCTTCGAACGGTGGCTCGAGGCCTATCTCCAGGGAAACCTCCCTTTCGTCTCGGGCGGACGGGTCGAGAAGACGCGGATCGCCCGCTGCGAGAAACTCTTTCGAGCCGTCGCCTCCTCGGGGGACCTGACGGCCGCCAAGCGGCTGTGGCCGGCCGCGACCCTGCGCCTCCGGGCGGACCTCGACAAGTTCAAACGCCTGGCGGCCCAGCCCGACCGCGTCCGCAATCTCGCGCGCCGCCTGATCGCCGGCCTGGAGGATCCGAGAATCGATGCCTGGCTCCTGCGCAAGGTCCTGCGCCGGGGCTCGGGTCGCTCGGCCCGGGGCGATCGGTCGGCCGCCGTCGACATCATCGGGCGCCGCCGGTCGAAGGGCCTCGGCGCCCTCCTGCAGAAGCGCATCTATGCCTTTCCGCTCGAGGAGCGCATCCCGCTGGTCCTTGTCCTCGAAAAGCTGGGGGACCCCTCGACGATCGAGGTCCTCCTCCGGCTGTTGAAGGATCGCGAGCCCAACCTCCGCATCGCGGCGATCCAGGCTCTGACCGGGCTTCTCTCCCGGTGGAGCGACGAGACGAAGGAGGCGAACCTGGAGCCCGGCGGGATCGGGGCCCGCTGGACGCCGGAGGTCGTCGACCGCCTCGGAAAGATCCTGAAGCGGGATCCCCTTTGGCAGGTGCGGGCCGCGGCCTGCGATGGACTCGCGACCCTCAAGACCCGCCTCGCGATCCCGGTCCTGATCGAGGGCTTCGCGGCCGAAGTCAAGCGCGGCAAGGGCAGGAGCATGATGCTCGTGCGGGCCTTCCACGACGCCCTCGCCGGACTCACGGGCAGGGATCTGCCGGAGGCCTCGCCCCAGCTCTGGGCGGATTTCTGGAAGAAGGAGGGAGCCCGCTTCCGGTTCCGCCCGGGCGCTTCCCGGAAGGGCGGCCGCGGGGGGGCCGGAGAGAAGGGCGCGAAGAAACCCGGCGGGAAGGGGATGCCGGTCTATGTCAAATACTTCGACTTCGCGCTGCGCAGCCGCCGGGTCCTCTTCGTCGTCGACTTCTCGGGGTCGATGGCGGAGAAGGTCACGGTCGACAGTCGATACGCGAAGGGACGGAAACGCCCGAAGTACGAGATCGTGAAGAAGGAGCTGGAGAAGGTCATTCGTTCGCTGCCCAGGGACACGATCTGCAACGTCGTCTTCTTCAGTTCGGAGGTCGCGGTCTGGAAGCGCGACGACAACGGCCGGCCGGCTCTCGTCAAGATGACGGACCGCAACAAGTCCGATCTCCTTGAATACGTTTGGAGCACCGAGCCCGGCGGGGCGACGAACGTCTACGGGGCGCTCGAAACGGCGCTCTCGATGGGGGAGCGGGGCGTCTACGACAAGTTCTACAAGGCGGCCTACGACACGCTCTACTTCCTTAGCGACGGGGCGCCGACCTGGGGAAGGACGACGGACACGAAGGAGATCCTGGCCGCGGTGCGGAAGACGAACGCGCTCCGCCGCATCCGCATCCACACGATCGTCTTCGGGAACGAACGCAACAATCTGACCTTCATGAAGGCGCTGGCCGCGCAGAACGGCGGGCGCTTCCTGCAGGTCCGTTGAGATCGGGCGCCGCGGCGCGCGCTCAATAGAGGCTCACAAGGGAGGCCCCGGCGACCGCGAGGAGCGTGCCGGCCAGGCTGCGCGCCGTGGGTTTCCGGCCCTCGAGGACCCATGCCGCGGGGATCGCGAAGATCGGGGTCGTCCCGGCCATCGAGGCCGCGATGCCGGCCTTCGTGTGCTTGACGCCGTAGATGTAGAGCCAGAAACCGAGGACGGTCCCGATCAGGGAACCCAGGACGAGACGGACCGTGTGCTTTCCCGGCCGGAGGATACCGGCGATGTTCCCCGCCTTCCCGGGCCTCCCTCCGAGGAGAAGGATGAAGGGAAGGGCGAGGAAGAGCCGCAGCATCGCGTTCGGACCCGCGTCCATGACTTCCAGCGAGGGCTTGTTCAGGATCAGCCCCAGACTCTGGAAGAACATCGCGAGGAAGGCCGGGAGCCAGCCGGTCCATCCGGGCCGGTCGGGTCCGCCGCGCGGGGCCTCGGCGAGGACGACGAGGGCCACCCCGCCGAGGGTGAGGAGAATGCCCAGGACCTGCAGGCTCTCGAGGTTTTCGCCGAAGAACGCGAGCCCGAGCAGCGCGCTCTGGATCGGGCCGAGAGTCCCGATGAGGAAGGTGCGCTGGGCTCCGATCCTCGAGGCCGCGAGGAAGACGAAGGTGTCGCCGAGGCTCATGCCGAGGAGGCTCGCGGCCGCGAGGGAGGACCAGTACCAGGTCGTCATCCCCTCGGACAGGCCCTCGAGGGACCCTGAGGTCCAGAGGATCGCCAGAAAGACGAGGCCTGCGACGAGGCACTTGAAGAAGTTGACGGCCGCGCTGCCCCGATCGCGGATCGCCGGCCGGAAGAGCGTGACCGCGAAGGCCCAGCAGGCGGCGGAGAGCAGGCAGGAAAGGGAACCCGGCATCGCGTCCAGCGGAACTGCGGGGAAGTTCTCCGTCAAGGGATTGTCGGTCCTTTCCGCCCGGCCTAGCTTCCCGGCATGAAGCATGATCGCCGGCGTTTCCTCTCCCTGGCCGCAGAGGGTCTCCTCTTCGGCGCGGTCGTCTCCCTGATCCCCTCCTGTTCGAAGAAGGAGAAGGAGGAGGAGGGAGGTCTTCCGGAGCTACCGGGGGTCCCCGAGGGGGTCAGGGTCGACCTCGCGAACAAGCACACGCCCCGCTGCATCCTCGAGGACGGGGGGGAGGAATGGATCCTCCATGTCCGGGTTCCCCATGTCGTGAATCCCCGGCATTACATCAAGGGTGTGAAGATCGCCGGTCCCGGACCCGCTTTCGCGCCGGTCGCCTCCCATGAGTACCCGGAGGCCTACATCGCGAAGGCCGAGGACGGGGAATGGAAGCACGAGTTCCGCTTCCCGAAGAAACGCGTTCCGGAGGGAGCGCGGCACCTCGTCGTCTGGTCCCACTGCAACAAGCATGGTGATTACGGGATGACCCAGGCGGTCTGAGCGGGCAGGATCCGAGGGGTCTCGAGGAGGCGGGATCCGGCCCGGGGGGCGGGGGAGGGATTCCGCCCGGCAGGAGGCTCGCCGAGTTGGAAGGCCCCGTCACGACGCAAGCGCGGTGGATCAAGAGGGAGACCTGGACCTCGGTCCGGGTCGAGGGGGGGATCTGCACGAAGCGTTACGTCGTCGAACCCTGGCTCAGGTGGCGGACGATCGGCCGGCGGTCCCGGGCGCGGAGGGAGCACGACAACCTGAACGCCCTCCGCCGGGCCGGGCTCCCCTCGCTCGAGGCGCTCGAATGGCGCGAGGAGCGCCGCTTCGGCCTGCTGCTCTGGTCCGAACTCGCGACACGCTGGGTCGGAGGCGCCCGTAATCTCCGGGAATGGCTGCGCGCCCCTTCGGGGGATCCCGTCCGTCTCGCGCGCAACCTGGGAGAGACCCTGGCCGCCCTGCATGAGGCCGGTTTCTGCTGGAACACGGCCTCCCCGAGAAACTGGCTCCTCCGCCGGGAGGAAGGTGGAGGTTTCCGGCTCTGGGTCTGCGATCCGGTGGCCCTCGTGCGTTGGCCCGGCTCCGTGCGGGGTAAGCGCCCCGGTTTCGTCGACCTCTACAACCTCGCGTTGAGCCCGCCGCGGCGACGGGAGATGTCCCGCGCCTTCCGGTTCCGGATCTGCCTCGCGTACTGCGGAGGGGATTCCCCCGCCGCCCGCCGGATCTACCGGAAGCTTTCCGCCTGGCCCCGCTTCCTATTCCGCCTCCACAAGGGCTCGCTCCTCTGTCTCCGGCCCCTCCTGCTGTCGGGTCCGGACGGAGGGCGCGGAGCCTGAGGATTCAGGGCCGGCGCGATCTGGCTTTCGGGAAGATCGCGCGGAAGCGGGCCTTGCGGTCGCGTGGGGGAACGGAAGGGGCCGCGTCCTTTCCGAGGAGCCGCCGGGCGAGACGGACTCCGGAGGGCGAGGGAAGGGCGCGGAGGAGGGTCGCGGCTCTCCGGCGGGCTTCCCGCGCGGCGGGAGGCGGCGCGCGGAAGGCGCCGAGGACGACGGAGGCGGGCAGCGCGCGCAGCATCCAGGCGCGCAGCGGGGCGTGAAGGTCGCGGTCCTTCTCGGAGAGGAGGAGGGTCCAGGAGAGGTTCGCGGCCTGGACCGGCTCGCTTCGGGCGAGGGCCTGGAGGAGGGAAAGGCCGAGGACCCTGTCCCCGCGGCGGCGGAGCATTCGGCCGCACGCGGCGCGCAGGCGCGCGCGCAGGTCGGGGCCGGCCTTTTCCCAACCCGGCATCGAGGGGAGGGCGAAGGCGGCGTCAGCGCGGACCCGGGGCGAATCGCTCCCGCACTGGCGCAGGACGAGGCGGATCCTGGAGTCCGGGTCCTTCACCGAGAGGAGGAGCCGGGCCGCCCTGGCCTCGGCGCTCTTCGCGGGGAGGAGCCCGCGGGCGCCTCCGATCGGAAGAGGACCCCTCGGGCGCTCGAGCAGGAAGGCGAGCAGTCGGTCCCCCTTCCGCAGGCCCGCGAGGGCACCCCCGCAGACCCGCCCGGTTCCAGATGCAGGTTCGAGGAAGACGGGCGGAGCCGAGAGCCGTCCCCGGATCGTCTCGATCACCCGGAAGGGCATTCTCAGGAATCCCCCCCGGACCTCGGGGTTCCCGCATTCGACCTCGAGAACGAGGGGGGCCTTGCGGGTCAGGACCTCGAGGGTCGAGGCCTCGGCCTGGGCGGCCAAGAGACCGGGGAGGAAGAGGACCGCCCCGACCGCCGGGAGGATCCCCGCGCGGGCGGAGTGGATGCGGATTCCGGCGAAGGCGTTCATGCGGCGGGTCTCCTCATTTCAACAGGATGCGCTCGCGGAGATAGGCGAGGTTCAGGGCCCGGAAGCGGAAGGCCTGGGTGACGAGGCTCTCGTAGCCGATGACGGAACTCATGACGTCTCCGATCCCGGCGTAGCTGTTGTGCAGGCTGCTGTCCCCGTGGAGACCCGCGCTCGGCGCGCCGGTCGCGACGAGTCCTAAGGAATGGCCGATCTCGTGGGCGAGGATCACTCCGATGGCCGAGGCGAGGTCGTCCGCGGCGTCCATGACCGCGTCATAGCGCGCCTTCTCCTGGGGAGTCGCCTTCGCGTACTCGAAACCTTCCGCCAGGACCTTCGCGTCCAGGGCGTGGGAGCCCGCCGGGACCCCACCCATGTGCGGGGAGATTCCGCGGAAGCGCCGGCCGAAGGTCGTGATGTAGTAAGGGTAGAGGTCCAGGTATTGACGGGCCTGGTAGAGGAAGAGTTCGCCGGGGAACACCCCAAGACCCGGGGTCGTGCCGGCGTTGTTCTCGTTCGGGGTGGCGTTGCGGTAGTCGAAGAGCGCGCGGCCGAGGATGCCCGTGCTCTCCGCGCCGTAGCCCCTCGAGGGCGGGCCGTCGGGATCCTTGCCCCCGACGGCTATCTGCATGTGGGGAGCCCGGCAGGGTTTCCGCGTCACGAGCCGGATGGATACGCTGCCCGACTTCCGCCCCCCCTCGTCCGCCCTCAGGAAGATCCGGTTGGCGACGGCGATGATGCCGTCCTCGACGACCTTGCGCATGAAGGCGTTGCGCTTGATCGGGTCGCCCTTGCTCAAGAGACCGTAATCGAGCAGGTCTTGGTCGAAATCCGGGGTCCCGTCCCCCTTTCCCTTGCCCTCGCGGTCGGTGTCGAAACGGACCCAGACGATCTGGGTCCGCTCGAAGGGGCGGAGTTCGACAGTGCTCTCGGCCACTTCGAAAGAGAGCGTGGCGACGAGGCTCGTGTTGCCGCTCAGGTCCTTGACGGTCGCACGAAGGTTGTAGGTTCCCGTGGGGAGACGCATCGCCGCCGGAAGTTCGAGGGAGGCCTTTTCCGTGCCGAAGGCGCAGAGGGCGAAGAGTTCATCCGATCCCGGAACGCTTCCCGGTCCCTCGAGGTCGAGGGCGAGCGTTGTCCAGTCGAGGGCCGCGTCGATCGGATCATGGGCGCTGAAGTCCAGCGTGAATCCCGAGGGCGGCAGAACGAGCCCGCGGTTCCTCGAGACATCGATCTCGTTCGCGGTGACCGAGAGGACGGGGCGGGTCTGATCGCCCTGATATCCGGTGCGGAAGCTGACCGTGTCGGTGGAGGACGACCAGTTCCCGCTTTTCAGGCGGAGGCCGGACGGTCCGCCGCGAAGGCTGACGGTGATGATCGAACCCGAGGGCAGACCGGAGTCTGGGGTGAAGATCAGGGCCCGGTTCCCTCGTTCGAGGCGAAGGCTGCCGGTGACCTTCGTGTTCGTCCCGGCGACGACGTTCAAGGTGCTCGAGGTCGCGGTCGCCGGATCGAGGGGTTCGTTCGCGAGGATCGTGATCCTCCCCGCGGGAGGCACCCCCGTAGCTCCGTCACCCGGGCTGAAGAGATAGGACGGGAGAGTCGTCGAGGACGAGGTCGTGTAGTCGAGGAGGATGTCCCCCGCCAGGGGGTTGCCCGCGACGTCTTGGATTCCGTCGTAGCCGGATACCAGGGTGAGTCTGCAGGCGGTCGAGGTGGGGAGGTTCGAAGCCGGGAGGACCCTGAGCCTCGTTCGGCTCGCGTCCAGGGAGACCGAGGCCGGGAGGACCGTTCCTCCGGCCTCGAGCCGAATGGTCGCCATGTCGACGGTCGAAGTCTCGAGGGCCTCGTCGAAGACGAGGTCGAAGGCCGCGTTCGGCGAGATCCGATCCGAGCCTCCCGCGGGGGAGGCGGAGAGGAGGGTCGGGCCGGTCGCGTCCGATCCGACCGTGAAGCTCAGGTCCTGCGGGATCGCGATCGGGTTTCCGCTCACGTCCTTGAGGCCGGTGAAACCCGCCTCGAGGTGGAGCAGGTAGGTCTCTCCCTGGTTCAGGGGCTGAATCGGCAGGAAGTGGAGAGTCCGGAGGTTCCGGGTCGCCGTCATGTTCAGGGGCACGGGATTCATCGAGGCGTCCAGGAGGCTGGCCGCCGAGGGATCGTAGGTCGAGGGATCCATCGATTCGTCGAAGGTCAGGGAGATCCGGACCCTGGGGGAGATCTCGATCGACCCCGTTTCAGGGTCGGAACGGACGAAGACCGGGGCCTTGGAATCGACTTCGGTCGTGAAACCGACCGACCAGGTCGAGACGAGAGGATTGCCGGGACGGTCCTTCACACCTCCCGTACCGCCGCGGAGGCTCAACACGAACTTCCGGTTTCCGGGAAGGTCCTGCCAGGGGACGATCGTCAGGCGTGTCCCCTCGAGCAGGAGATCGCATCCGTACAGGTTTCCCCAGAGATCCTTCAGGGTGACCGTCTTCGCGTTCATCGAGGCGGGATCCATTGCCTCGTCGAAGTCGACCGTGAAGGACGAGGTCCGGGAGACTCCGACCGCTCCGGGATCGACGTTCGCCCCCAGGATTCGCGGAGGGATGTCGTCGAAGGATCGGAACGTGAATCGATAGTCCCGGTCCAGGGTCCGATAACCCCGGTCGCAGACCGTGGGCGCGAGGAAGAAGACGTAGTCCTTCGCCTTCTCGAAGGGGAGACTCGGGCGGAAATGGACCCGTCGTCCACCCTCGCTCAGACTGTAGGTCCCGGGGATCGTGTTCCCTTTCTCGTCCTCGAGGTGGAGTTCGGTCTCGTTGAGGGCCCCCTCGTCGATGGCCCCGTCGAACAGGATCGTGATCTCCGCGTCGAGGGCCACCTGGAGCGCCCGATCTTCGGGTTCGTGCCCCAGGATTTGGAGATCACCGACTCCGCCGGTGGTTCCGCCGCCCACCGGACCCCCGGCGGGCCCTCCGCCCCCGCCTCCGCAGGCGGCCGGCAGCCCCAGGCATACGACGATCATTCCGATGGATCGGACCCCCCGAAGCCATCCCCCCATGGGCTTCCCCCCCCTTCGCGTGACCTTCTTAGAGATCGGAGGGTCGGGGGGGGGACTTGAAGCTGGAAGGATCCACCGGTGTCAAGGCTTGCAACGCCCGTGGATCCTCGTACGGGGGCTCGGAGCCGGGTCGGTAAGGGGTCGGCTCAGCCCCCGGCGAGGTCCCGCATCGCCTCGGCCTGGCGGCGCTCCTGGGCCGCCACCCGCTCGGCGGCCCAGCCGTTCCACCAGAGGAGGAGTAACAGCAGGAAGGCGCAAGCCGCTCCGGAGATCCATAGACCCTTTCGGAAGGGGGAGGGGTCGTATTGCCAGAGGACCTCGTGGTCTCCCTGCGGGATCCAGACCGCGCGGAGGAAGAGGTTCGCCCGCCACCAAGGGACGGGCTGCCCGTCGAGGAGGCAGCGCCAGTGCGGCATCGCCGTGTCCGCGAGGAGCAGCCAGGCTCCGGGCGAGCGGCGGACGACGAGGCGGAGGCTCGAGGTCCGATCCTCGCGGAACTCGACGACGGGGACCTCCGCGGATTCGGCAGGGCGCGTGGAGGGGCGGCGGGGCTCAGGGAGAGGGGGCCGCTCGGTCCCGGCCAGGCCCTCCCTCGTGAAGACCTCGTGCAGCAGGACCTCGGCCAGGGGATCAAAATCCTCGGAGACGAGCCGTTCGAGAGCCTCCTTCTCCTCCGCGTAGCGGCCCCTCTCGACCAGGAAGGCCCGGGAGAGGGCGGTCTTGCGTTCGTAGACGAGGAATTTCCCCCCCGGGCCCGAGAGAGGGGGAATCACGGGCTTCCCGAGCCCCGGGAGTTCCTCGCGGGACAGCAGGTAACGGACCCCGAGAAGGTCGAAGAGGCCGTACTCCAGGCGGGCGTCCGCGGGAAAGGCGTTGAGCCAGTAGCCGCGGATCATCTGGGACGGACCGTAGAGTTCCAGGAACGGAAGATGGCTCCGGCCGTCGACGAAGGCATAGGCGTTCAGGTCGCGGATCCGAAGGGGGATCAGGAGATCGGGAGGAAAGGCCTCCGGGGGAGTCGCGGTCCTCGCCACGCGCGCGACCATGAACCCGCCCTCGGTCTGGTGGCGAAGCGCCTCGCTACGGAGGAAATCGTGCACCGGGGTCTGGGAGAGGTCCCGGTGCGGGAAGCTCGGGTTGACGGGAAGACCCGCGCCGACGAGGTCGAGGAGGGTGACCGCGATCCAGAGGAAGCGGAGGAGGGCGCTGCCCCGATGGCGGCGTCCGTGTTCGAGGATGCGGCCCCGCATCGCCAGGAGGAGGAGAGCGGCTCCGATCCCGAAGAAGAGGGCGGAGCGCAGGGCCTGGGAGCCGAGACGATGGAGGGCCGGGCCAAGGTAGGGGCCGAGCAGGGAACGGACCTCGGTGAGATCGTGGCCGGGAGGGACCTCGGCCCAGCGCGCGTGGATACGTTCGAGGATCCAGGATGGTGGGGAGTCCGCAGCGGCGAGGGCCGCGAGGCCGAGGGCGAGGAGCGAAAGCGGCAGGAGGACGATCAGGACCGAGAAGACCCGGCGCGCCCGTCCGGAAAGGTCGGCGAAGCCCGCGTCGAGACCCATCCCCGCGAGCGCGGCCGCGAAGAAGCCGACGACCCCGGCGAGCCGCATCGGAGGGATCGACCGCAGGGGGCCGAACCAGGCGAAGGCCGAATACAGGAATCCTCCGGTCGCGAGGGCGAGGAAGAGGAGGATGCCGCCGAAGGCCAGGGTCCTGAAGCGGAGGCCGGGGGAGAAGAGAGCCAGGAGGAGGGAGAGGAACGGAAGCGCGCCGAGATAGAGTGCGTACTCGGTACCGTTGTAGTTGGGGAGAAGGGGAAGGCCGCTGCCCGGGTCCTTCAGGGACGAGAGGAGGTAGACGAGGGGGTTGCGGTCGTAGGGGAGGACATGGCTCGAGACTCCGTCGCCGAAGGGGGAGGGGAGGATCAGGCCCAGCCAGCCGAAGGGTTCCAGACCCTGGGAAGCCAGTGAGGCCGCGTTCTGGTGGAGGTTCCGCTGGGAATCGGGGAAGTAGTCCAGCATCGGCAGGAGCTGGATCGCGGCGATCAGGATCCCGATCCCGACCGCGGCCGACGCGAAGAAGCCGAAGGAGAAGGCCTGCCGGAAACCGTCGACGCGAAGGCTCCGGGCGAGGAGGACGAGACCGTAGAGCCCGAGCGCCAGGGAGACCGCCAGCGCATAGGGGGGAAAGCCGGCGAGCCAGCAGAGGGCGAAGGAGAACGAGAGTCCCGCGAATGGAAGGATTCCGCGGGGTCCGCGGCTGCGGTGCAGGCGCAGCAGGGCCCAGAAGCAACCCGGCGCCCAGGACAGGACCTCCATGCGCATAAAGAAGTGCCCGTTCGCACTCAAGGTTCCCGAGAACTGGAAGGCGACGGCGCCGAAGAGGGAGGCCGCGCGCCCGAGCCCCATCGAGCGGAGGAAGCCGAACATCAACAGGCCCGCCACCGCGAAGGCGATCCAGGCCACGAGGTCCGCTCCGCCCTCGATGCCGAGGAAGAAGAAGGGCCAGTGTCCGGGATAGGCGAAACCGTCGAGGGCGTTCGCGAAGAGAGGGGAGCCCGTGCGGACGTAGGGATCCCAGTGGGGGAAGCGTCCGTCGAGGATCTCCTCCCGGGCGAGCAGGTATTCGGGGGAGCAGAGGAGGGTCTTCTCGGTGATGTCGTAGTTCCCGCCCTTGCGCCGGGCGGCGAGTTCCTCGGGGGTCAGCGAGATGGACCAGGGAGCGAAGGTCGTCAGGTCGAAAGGGACATAATCCTCCCCGAGAAAGAGCGGGCGGAAGAGGAGGGCCGTCGGCAGCAGGAGGAGTAGAAGGGCGATGCCCATCCGCTGGAAGCTGGGTCTGCGCCAGGGCATGGGAGGGGATCGTATCGCGCGGGGCGTCCTCCCGCGCCAAAATGTTCCCCTCGGGTTTTCGTCTCCTCGAGGGGATCAGGTTGGCGGGGCCGCGGCGCGCCCTCGCGGGCGGAGCGGGAAGAGGGCGAGGAGGAGGGTCAGCCCCGCGAGGGCGAGGAGCAGGCCCCGCCGGAAGGACGCGGGGCGGTAGCGCAGTTCGATCCGGCCCTTCCCCTTCGGCAGGGGGAGGGCCTGGAAGAGGATCTGGGCCGGCCGGGTCGGCTTCCAGGGGCCCTCGTCGATCCGGTAGAACCAACCGGGGGCCCAGGCCTCGGCGAGGAACAGCCAGCAGGGACGTTCGGCCTCGAAACGGATGCCCATCGCTCCCGCCTTCCATCGGAGGAGTCCGACCCTGGCAGGAGGGCGGGAGAACGGGTGCGGGTCCGCATTCCCGGGAGGGGCTCCGGGGGCCTCGCCTTCGAAGGAGGCCAGCAGGAGTTCGGCTCGCGGATCGATGCGCCGCAGGGCGTCCGGGATCCGCGCGGCGGGCAGGAGGCGGGCCTTCCCGTAGACCCTGAGGTAGGGGGCGCGGGGTCGCCGCTCGAAGAGGGAGACGGTTCCGGCCCGTCCCAGGAGCTTCCAGCCCGGGCCCGCCTCCTCGAGGTCGGTCCAGAGGTAGGCGGGCGCGCAGAGATCCAGGAGGGGGGAGCGAAGGATCTTAGGATCGCGGAAGGCCGCGACCCCGGCTCCGCGGGCCGGGGCGCCTGGGTCGAGCATTCCGAAAAAGATCTCCGCGGCCCTCGGGGGGATCGGCGCGTAGCCCTGGAGGTCACCGAGCCCCATCGCGAGCGGGAGATTCGGGGGAAGGAGGCGCAACCGCCCGCGGCCCCGCACCTCGGCGCGGGTGTCGAGCCTCAGGATCCGATCCGGGGGTCTCCTCGCGGCGCTTTCCCCTGGCAGCAGCGGGAGGCGGAGATCGAGGGAGGCTGCGGCGGGGGCCGGGGACAGGGACCAGGCGACCGGAAGGCGTTCGACCGCGGTCGCGAGCAAGAGGAGAGGAAGGAGCCGCCGGAAGGGTGCGAGGAGAGGCAGGGCGAGGGCGAGACCGGCGAGGAGGAGGGAGCGCCCGAGGAGATCCAGATTGAGCCCTGCTTCTCCGGGCGCGAGCTTCGTTAGGAAGGCCTGCCCCGCTTCCCTGCCGTACCTGAGTTCCAGAAGCTTCGCGAAGCCCTTCCCGAAATCCTCCGCGCCGACCGCGAGGAGCAGCCAGGTCCCCACGGCGGAGAGGAGGAGGGCCAGCCCGAGGAGGGGGCGCCGGAGGCCTTTCGCGAGCGCGGGACCCGGGCGGCCGCGCGCGCGGCGTTCCCAGCGGTCGTAGCCGAGACCCGAGAGGACGGGAAGGCAGAGCGCGGGAAGCATCGTCCATCTCTTGAGATCGCCCCGGGCCGTCCCCGGGAACAGGAGGGCCAGGTCCAGGACGAGGGGGAGCGCCATCGCGGTCGCAAGAGCGAAGAGGGCGAGGCCCGCCAGGAGTCCCGTCTGCAGCCTGCGGGGGTTCCCGGGGAGGAGACCGGGGAGGGCGGCGAGGGCGAGGAGGAAGGGCCAGAGACCGAAATGGACGGCGGTCTCCGTGTGGTTCCAGACGCCCTCGGCGAGGGCGGGGAGCCGCGAGGCCGGGGTGAGCAGTAGGGCGGCGAAGGTCGGGCGTGGCTCGCCGGGAAGGGGACAGATGTCGCCGGGAGCGGACATCAGGGAAGGCCAGAGGTATTCGAGGAGATGGGGCCAGGCCAGGGCCTTCGAGGTCAGGAGGGCCTTCCCTCCTTCCTCCCGGGCCGAACGCGCGGCCATCTCGAGGCTCGGGAGGATCTGGGGGGCCGCCAGGGCCAGACCGAGGGCGATGCCGGCTCCGATCCATCCCCAGGTTCTCCAGGGGAGCCCGCCCCCGTTTCTCCATCCGCCGAGGCCGAGGACCAGGGCGCTCGCGCCGACGAGGAGGATCGCGAGGAGTCCGGCTTGGAGGAAGCCGGCGAAGCAGGCAAGGGCGAGGGAGAGGGCGAGTACGGCCGTGGTCCGCCTTCCGCTCCAGGCCCGCCCGGGTTCCTCGTCGAAGATCCGTACGACCGCCTCGAAGGCCGGAAGGGCCCAGACCGAGGCCATGAAGATCATCGGGTGATGGATGTGGGCCAGGGCCCAACCGGAGCCGACGAAGGCGAGGTCGGCCAGGAGGGCTCCGCTCGTGGAGACCTTGAGCGCGCGGGCCAGGCGGAACATCGCCCAGCCTCCGAAGGCGAGATGGGCGAGATAGAGCCAGGCGTAGCAGAGTTCGGGTGGGAAGAGCCCGAAGAACAGGGCCGTCGGGTAGAAGGGCCTCGAGGTGCCCTGGGCGGCGAGGGGGAGGCCGCAGAGGAGGCGGGGTTCCCAGAGGGGCGGCTCCCCTCGGGCCCAACTCTCCCCGACCACCCGGTCGAAGGGTAGGAACTGCAGGAGTTTGTCGAGGCGGTGCGGGACCGCCTCCCGGTCCAGGGCCCGGGCGAGTCCGGGCGGAAGCCCGGCGCGCCAGGGTTCGAAGGTCCTCGGGTCCTGGGGGAGCAGGGTCCGGCCCGGGAGCAGGTATGGAGCCAGGTAGAGGAGGCCGAAGAGAAGGGCGAGAAGAAAGGCCCCCGCCCCTGCGCGCGAGGCTCCCCGCACGGCGGCGTTCAGCGCCCCTTCCGGGGCTCCTCGGGGTCGGAGAGCCGGATATCGACCTTGCGGCGCCGGCCTTCCCGCTCGACGGTCACGGACACTTTCTGACCGGGCTGGAACTCCTCGAGGGCGTCGTGGAGGTCGTTGACATCCCGGATCTTCCGGCCTTCGATCTCGACGATGCGGTCTCCGAGGACGAGGTTCTCTTCTTCGTCGTAGTGGGCGGCCTGGAGCCCCGCGGCCTCGGCGCCGAGTCCCGGGGCGACGCCGAGGACCATGACACCCTCGAGTCCGTATTGACGTTCGATCCTGCGGAACTGGTCGATGTTGATCCCGAGGATCGGACGGCGGATCCGTCCGTTCCGAATCAGCTCGGGCACGATACGATTCAGGGTGTCGACCGGGATTGCAAAGCCGATTCCCGCGTAGGCGCCGGAGGGGCTGTAGATTGCGGTGTTCATGCCGATCAGGCGCCCGGCGCTGTCGAGCAGCGGTCCACCCGAGTTGCCGGGGTTGATCGCCGCGTCGGTCTGGATTACGTCCTTGATCCGCTTTCCACGGACCGGCTCGATCTCCCGGCCGAGCGCGCTGATGATCCCTGTCGTCAGGGTCTGGTCGAGACCGAAGGGGTTCCCGATCGCGTAGACCTTTTGTCCGACCTGCAGGTCGTGGGAGGATCCGATCTTGAGGGCGCGGAGCTTGGAGGGGGGAGCGCCGATCTTGAGGACCGCTATGTCCTTCGTCGAGGAACCGCCGACGAAGCTGGCCCTCCAGCTCGAATGGTCGGCGAGGGTCACGATCCAGCGGTTCCTCGGGTCGCCGATCACGTGAAAGTTCGTGACGACGTGGCCCTTGTTGCCCCAGAGGAAGCCGGTCCCGGAGCCCTGGATCCTCTCGTAGGCGGGACCATAGAAGGTATTCACTTCCCGGACTCCCCGCGTCGTGATGTAGACGACGGCCGGGGAGGCCTCTTTGAAGAGCCGTATCGTCCGCATCTCGTCGGGCTCGAGTTCCCCCCGGGCGGTGATCGGCTGGGGTTTCGCCTCCGGATCGTAGAGGCTCGTGCCCCGGAGGTTCGAGAATCTCCAGAAGAGGACCGCGGCGAGAATCAAGATGGCGGCCGCCGGGAGGCGCATGTCGGGGCGCTGGCGGGTCCCGGTTCTGCCGGGCGGTTCGAAGGGTGCGGACATCGTTCGGCTTTCTGCCTGGGGTCTCAGGGCCGGTCGCGCGGGCGGGCCGGCGGGGAAAGGCGAGGGGAGATTCTATCCCCTCGAGGGCCTTTCCGTCAGCGCCGGATCCCGAAGCTCCGCCCCCGGGTCCGCCTCTCCGCCCTCGGTGTGTCCGAGAACGGCTTCGAGGGTCCGGAAAAACAGGGCGCGGTCCAGGGGCTTCGACAGGCAACCGTCGCAGCCTGCGGCCCGGGCCTCCTCCTCCTTCTCCCTACGGCCGTAGGCGGTCAGTGCGAGGATCGGAACATCGAATCCCCGTTCCCGGAGGATCCTCGTCGCCTCGAAACCGTCCAGGACGGGCATCTGCAGGTCCATCAGGATCAGGTCGAAGGGCCTGCCCTCTTCCCTCGCCGCCGTCGCCAGATCGACGGCCTCTTTCCCGTTCTCCGCGAAGGCGACCTCGCAGGCCGCCTTCTTCAGGAGAAAGCGGAGGAACTTGCGGTTGTCCTCGCCGTCCTCGGCGAGAAGGACCCGCGCCTTCAACTTGGGGACCGTGGTCGGGGGCCTCGGGGCCGCTGTTCGAGGTTCTGCTTCTCTTTCCGGGATGACGAGGGGGACTCCTTCCAGGGGACCGGGATCGATCGTGAATCGGAAGGTCGTACCGGCTCCGAGTTCGGATTCGACCGAGATCTCCCCCCCGAGGAGACGCACCAGGTCTCTCGAGATCGAGAGTCCGAGCCCCGTTCCACCGAAACGCCGCGCGGTGCTCGTCTCGGCCTGGGCGAAGGCGTCGAAGACATGCCGCATCTGTTCCTCGGTCATCCCGATGCCCTCGTCCCGGACCTCGAAGCACAGCTTCGCCCCGTCCGTTCCGCGTTCCATCCCTGCGCGGAGCTCGATTCGACCCTCTTTCGTGAACTTGACCGCGTTCCCTAGGAGGTTCAGGAGGATCTGTCGTAAACGGGTTGGATCGGTCTCGATCTCGCGGGGTATCGGTTCCTTCGCGACGAGGGTGCATTCGTTCCCCCGGGCCTTGGCGCGGATCCGCATGAGCTCGACGACTTCGTAGAGCAGGCGGGGGAGGTCGAATCGGATCCGTTCGATCTCGAGCTTTCCAGCCTCGACCTTGGAGAGATCGAGGATGTCGTCGAGGATGCGGAGAAGGTGCCGTCCGTTGGCGTCGGCCGCCCGGACGAGGTCCCACGATTCCTCGGGAAGATCCTCATCGAGGAGGATCTCCGTACAACCGAGAATGGCGGCCAACGGGGTCCGGATTTCATGACTCGTCTGGGCGAGGAATCTCGATTTCGCGGCCAAGGCCGCTTCGAGTTCCGAACTCGACCGGGACAGGGAGCTGTAGGCTTTCTCGAGCTTGAAGGCGTATTTGATGAGCTTCTCCTCGACGGCCTTCCGTTCCCCGACGTCCTGCATGACGGCGGTAAGGATCCTCCTGCCGCGGAGTTCGAACTCCGAGATCGCCATTTCGAGATGGATCGGAGTTCCTTCCTTGTGGCGCCCCTCGATCTCGAGGAGCCGGCCGTCGATCGGCGCAATGTGGAACCTGAGGGCTCGCTCGAGAAAGCCTTTCGTGTCCTCGCCCCGGATCTCGACTCCCAGGACCGAGAGGAAGTCCTCGCCGCAGACCTCTCCGGCCTGGTATCCAAAGATCCTGGCGGCTCCCTCGGACCAGGTCTCGATCGAACCCTCCCGGTCGAAGGTGACGATTCCGACGGGCGCATGGTCGATCATGGCGCTCGTGCGGGCCTCCATTTCTTCGATCGAACGGAACATCGCGTTCATGTCCCGTCCGAGTGCCGCGATCTCGTCTTCTCCGTCGAGACGGATCGAGTTTCCGATCTCACCCCGGGTCCGTGCGTGGACGACCTCGAAGATCCGGTGGAGGCGCTGGAGGACGATCTTCTCGAGAAGGAGGACGGAGAGACCGACCACCCCGAACAGCACGAGGAGAATCGTGAGGAACATACCCCGCAATTCGGAGGCGATTCTCGGTCCGAACTTCGTCGCGTCGAGGAGTAGAAGAAGACGTCCATCCCGGATACCGAGTCTCTCCAGGGAGAGGGGGCTCGAAGAACGCAGAAGTTCTCCATTCCGCAACTCCCTCCATTCCTCCCCTTTCCCCGGAAGAATGAGGGAGCGCGGGTCTCCGGCCGAGGTCGCGAAGGGCGGGGGCATCTTGGAGGAACCGCTGGTGGCGAGGATGCGGGGTGGGCTGCCTCCAAGGACGGCCGCCGCGCGAAGTCCGGTTACCGAGTGGAGGGTCGCAAGGATCCCGGGGAGGTCCTCCCGTGTCTCCGCCCGCTCGAGGATCGCCTTCGCGAGTCCGCGGAATCGGACGGCTTCTTCAAGGAGGAGGTTCTTGTGTTCGTTCCGGCTCCGCCAGATCTCGAGGAAGGCCCCCGCCGAACCCAGCAGCAGGGACCCTACGAGGATCGGCAGGATCAGCTTGCAGCGCAGGCGTTTACAGAATCGAAGATCCATTCCCTCTCGAGACCTCCCCAGACACCTCGTCCTTTTCGGTCAGCCGAGGCCGAGCCTGGATCTCTCCTTAAAGAGGCGCGCATCTTCTTGCCATGGAAGGGTTTGCGCTCCTTTTTAGGCCTGGCGGGCTATACTTCGACCTATGGAACTGGACGTGGACCGCCCGCCGCCCCTGCCAGAGGACATCTTTGAGGAGGAAAGGAGGGTGGAGACCCGGCCGGCCTTCGACGGCGCACCTCCCGAACAGGGAGGTTGGGATCGGAGCAGCTTGTTCCTCCTGGCTGGCATGACGATTCTCTCGGGGATCCTGAGGCTCTATCACCTGGGTCTCTGGTCCTTCTGGGTCGACGAGGCGCATACCCTTCGGGACGCCCTCCTGATCCCGATGGACGAGTTCCTGCAGACGACGCGGGGCCGATACCCCCTGGGCTTCCTCCTGATCCGCTGGCTCGCGCCGATCCTTCCCGGAGTAGGAGAGGGTGCCTTCCGGCTACCCTTCGCCTTCTTCGGCATCCTTTCGATTCCCTTGATGGCCGTCGTCGTCCGGCATCTTCTCGGGAGGGGGCCCGCCCTCGTCTCCGCCCTGATCCTCTGTCTCTCTCCCTGGCACATCTACTGGTCCCAGAACTGCAGGGTCTATTCCCTCGTGCTCTTCCTGGGACTTCTCGCGATCGGACTCTTCCAGGTCGGAGTCGAACGGGGGCGGCCGGTCCTCCTTCTCGGCTCCCTCCTGACCTCGCTGCTCGCAGGTCTCTCCCATCCCTCGGGCCTCTTCCTCCTTCCCGTCTTCGTCATCTACGTTCTTTCCTTCCGATTCCGGCTCGCGAAGCCCCCCGAGGCCTTCGACCGGAGAGCCTTCTGGAGCTTCATGCTCCCGGTGCTCCTGCTCGGCCTTCTAGCCATCCTCTTCTTCTGGGACGCGATCCGGGTCTTCCAGAGGGCCAAGGGGGGAGAGTCCTTCTTCCACCTTGTGAACACGACGGTGTTCTTCGTGCGGGTCCCCGTGCTTGTGGCCGCCCTGGGAGGCGCCTTCCTCCTCTGGAAACGCCGAGCCCGGTCGGGGTTCTTCCTGATTCTCCTGATCGCGGTCCCCGTCCTCGAGGCCTCCTTCGCCTCCCTCTTCATGAAGGCGACCGCGCAATACCTGTTCTTCACGCTTCCCGCCTGGTGCGCCCTCTCGGGCTATGGGGCCTATGAGATCACACGGTCCCTCAAGGTCGAGGGTCTGGGGAGACTCCTGATCCGGGCCTTGCCTCTGGGCATGCTGGTCCTCGACCTCGCGGCCGAGGACCACCTCTATTTCAACTACCGTTACGGCGACCGTCCGCGCTGGCGGGAGGCCGCGGACTACATCGACCTCCACGCGGGGCACGAGGACCGGATCGCCAGCACGAATCAGCCGAGCATGGAGTGGTACTTGAACCCGAACGACCCGCAACTCGGAGTCCTGGCGATCCGCAATCCGGGCCGCCGGAGGGTCGAACAGCTCGCCGACTGGACGCTTCCGAATCTTCCTCGCTGGGTCGAGGAGGCGAAGGCCGACGGGAAGAGGGTCTGGCTCGTCATCACCGAGCCGGAGTTCTACGAGTGGGATCGCTCGAAGCGCTGGGATACCTGGGTGCGCGCCCGCTTCCACCAGGTCAAGCGCCTTCCGAATTGGAACGGGCCCAAGGATATGACGATCCTCGTGTTCCGCTTCGACCCCGCAACGCCTGACCGGGAGAACGGTCGGGAGCGCCGATGAGGGCGACCCGGCTCCATTTCTGCAGGCACGGGGAGGTGGATCCGTCCTGGAGGGACCGGGTCTACGGAGGTCTCGACATCCCGCTCTCCGCGGAGGGGCGCGCCCGCTTCGAACGACTCGCCCTCGCCCTCGCAGACCAGCCCTTCGACGCGGTCTATTCGAGCGACCTCGAACGAGCCCTGGTGGGTGCGCGCCTCCTCGCGGCCCCGAGGGGGCTCGAGGTGCGCGCCGACCCGAGGCTGCGCGAGATCGATCGGGGGCGCTGGGCGGGCAAGAGCTTCGACCGGATCGAGGAGGAGTGGCCGGGGGCCTGGGAGGCCTACCGGAGGGATCCCGACGGATACAGGGGACACGGCGGGGAATCTCATCGGGACCTCCTGGACCGTGTCCTCCCCTTCCTCGAGGAGGTCCTCGCCGAACATGAGGGGGGGATCGTGCTCCTCGTCTGCCACGGCCAGGTCATGCGGGCGGTCACCGCCCGCGTTCTCGGCATCCCCGGACCGCGGAGCCTCTCCTTGATGCATTCCTACGGGGGGTTGACGACGATCGACGTCTTCGAGGACGGGGAGTGGGTCGTGCAGGCGCTCAACGCGCCCGTCCTGCGTCCCGAACCCTGGGGGGGGCGGACGACGAAGCCCTGAGCTTTCCACATCCCGCGACCCTTTTTCACGCCGACCGCTCGGCGCGATGCTGGCCCCCGCGCCCCGCACGGCTAGAATTCCCGCCTTTTCCCCGGGCCCCTGCTCGAACCCGTTATCTCCACGAGGACCTCGATGAGCGACGTCAAAGCGCTGTTTCCGCTCGAAGATCTTGCCAAGGACTATGGCAGGATGGACAGGTTCCGGCTCTTCGCCGACCAGTTCATCGACATCATGTTGAACCACAGGCAGAGCGGACATCCCGGGGGGTCCCGCTCGAAGGTCCACATGATGACCGCCCTGATGACGAGCGGGGCGATGCGCTGGGACGTCCGGGATCCAACGCGTCCTTTCGCCGACCGTTTCGTCCTGATCGCAGGCCATTGCATCCCGCTCGTCTACGCCTGCCTCTCCGTCGTCAACCAGGCGATGAAATTGCGCTACGAGTGGACCGGGGACGAGCGCTTCCGTGTCCATGGAGGAGAGTCGCGGATCCTCCTTCCCGAGGACCTGCTCACGCTCCGGCGGAACGGCGGACTCCCGGGGCATGCGGAGTTCGAGGGGAAGACCCTGTTCATCAAGTTCAACACCGGTCCGTCCGGACACGGGGCCCCGGCGGCCGCCGGGGAAGCCCTTGCGCTCAAGCACGCGGGCTGCGGCGAGGTCCGAGTCTTCGCGATCGAGGGGGAGGGAGGGCACAGCGCCGGCTGTCACCATGAGACGAAAAACACGGCCTACGGACTCGGACTCTCGAACCTCGTCTATCTTTTCGACTGGAACGACTACGGCATCGACCCGACGCCCCATTCGAGGGTCGTGCACGGGAATCCTGAGGATTGGTTCCGGCCCTACGGTTTCCACGTCGCGGGAACGGAGAGGGGGAGCGACTTCTCAGGGGTCGTTCCCGCCCTCTACGAGGCGGTCTATGGGGATGCGCCGAAGGACGCTCCCCGCATGGCCTGGTTCAAGACCGTCAAGGGGCGCGGATACGGGGTGACCGGAAACAAGTCCCATGGAGCGGCGCACAAGAGGAACAGCCCTCTCTTCTGGGAGACCAAGAAGGAGTTCCAGGATTTCTACGGAGTGCGTTTCGAGGGCTTCGGCGAGGGCGACCCGGGCATGCCCGCCGCGACCGAGCAGGCCGCGAGCCATATCCGGACCGTCTGCGAGGCCATGGCCCAGGACCGCGAGTTCGTCGAGTGGTTGACCGACCGCCTCGTCGCGATCGCGGAGACGGTGCCCGACAGAATCGAGGGGATCCGGGTCGATCCCGCCGTCGACCTTCTCGCCGACGATCCCATCTTCACCGATCTCGAGAATCTGCCCCCGGAACTCTTCGTCGATCCCGGAACGAAGGCGCCGAACCGGAAGGGGCTCGAGAAGTTCGGGGCATGGTGGAACTCCTACGCCCTGTCGAAGTACGGGCGTCCGATCGTTATCGCGATGTCCGCGGACCTTGCGGAATCGACGAACATCGCCGGTTTCATGAAGGACTTCGGGGACGCGAAAGGCAGCGGTTGGTACGACCGGGAGGAGAATCCCGGAGGCGCTCTCCTTCCCCAGCAGATCACGGAGTTCACGAACGCAGGCCTCTGCGCGGGAATGGCCTCCGTCAACCTGGCCGCCGATCCCGAGAAGAAGTTTGCGGGGTTCATCGGGGCCTGCTCCACCTACGGGTCGTTCTCCTATCTCAAGTACGGACTTGTCCGCCTCTTCTCGCAGCTCAGCCAGGACTGCGACTTGAAGACCGGCAGGATCCTGTGGATCGCGGGGCACTCGGGGCCCGAGACGGCCGAGGATTCCCGGACCCACTTCGGGATCTTCGCGCCGGGGGTCACGCAGCTCTTCCCGGACGGCCAGATCGTCAATCTCCATCCCTGGGAACACAACGAGGTCGCCCCGGCCCTCGTTGCGGCCTTCAAGACCGGGGTTCCGGTCATCGCCCTGCACCTGACCCGTCCGCCGGTCGAGATTCCGGACCGGCGGAAGCTCGGCATGGATTCCCATCTGGCCGCCGCGAGGGGTGCCTACGTCCTGCGGCGACCGGACGACCGTCCGGTCGAGGGCACCGTCCTCGTGCAGGGGACGAGCGCCGTGGAGAGTGTCGTCCGGCTCCTGCCGTGGTTCGCCTCCGAAGGTCCGAACGTCAAGATCGTTTGTTGCATCTCCTACGAGTTGTTCCGGATGCAGGATGAGGAATACCGAGAGGAGATCCTGCCCGAGCGGGAGTGGTACGGTTCGATGATGATTGCGACCCAGGCCCGGCGGATCGTGCGCGACTGGATTCCCGATCGGCGACTCGAGGAGTTCGCCCTTACCCCCGATCACGACGACCGCTGGAGAACGGGAGGATCCCTCGAGGAGATCGTCGCCGAATCCCATCTAGATCCCGATTCGATCCGCGAAGGGATTCTCCGTTACGTGGAGGCCTACGGCCACTGAGGTCTACCCGCGGGGGGGCGGGGAGGGCTAGACTCTGACCCCCATGACGGAATCCCGCGCGCAGTGGAAGTCCAAGATGGGCTTCATCCTGGCGGCCTCGGGGTCGGCCATCGGGCTGGGGAACATCGTGATGTTCTCCTCGAACGCCTACCGTTTCGGGGGAGGGGCCTTCTATCTCCCGTATTTCATCGCGCTCTTCCTGGTCGGCATGCCGGTCATGGTCGCGGAGTTCGGGTTGGGAGCCTCGACGAGGAAGAGCTTCCCCCTCGCGATGCGGGTCGCGGGTGGGCGGGCCGGGGAGTTCGCGGGTTGGTTCGCGATCCTGAACGCCGGGTTCATCACGATGTACTACATCACGATCCTCGGCTGGGTCGCGGGGATGGCCTGGGGCGCTCTGACGACGGACGTGACGGCCTCCTTCGGGGCCTCCGCGAAACCGCCCTTCTTCGACTCCTTCAAGATGACCTACGGCCCCTTCTTCGGGGTGGTCCTCGTCTGGATCCTGAATCTCCTGATCGTCAGCCGGGGGACGAAGTCGATCGAGCCCGTCGTCAAGGTCTTCCTGCCCCTGATGTGGCTCGCGATGATCGTTCTCGTCTTCGTCGGCATGTCCCTGCCGGGAGGCTTCGAGGGGGTCAAGGTGCTGTTCACCCCGCAGCCGGAGGTCCTCGGCGATCTCTCGGTCTGGCAGGGGGCGTTGAGCCAGATGTTCTTCTCCCTTTCGCTCGGTTTCGGCGTCATGACGGCTTACGCGAGCTACCTTCCGAAGGATTCCGACCTGACGCACAACGCGGTCACGACCTCCCTCTTGAACTGCGGCTTCGAGTGGATCGCCGGGGTCGCGGTCTTCTCGATCCTGTTCTCTTTCGCGATCGCACCGAGTTCCTCGACGATCGCGATGATGTTCTACGTCGTTCCGGCCGGCATCGCCGCGATGCCCTTCGCTGCGAAGGCCTTCGCGATCGGCTTCTTCCTCCTGCTCCTGGTCGCAGGCCTGACCTCGAGCATCTCCCTCCTGGAAGCCCTCGTGGCGGCGGGGCAGGACAAATTCCGCCTGCCGAGGTGGCGGACGCTCGCGATCTTCGGGACGGTGGGGGTCATCGGATCGCTCGTCTTCGCCCTTCCGGCCGCCGCGCTTCCGGGACTGCCGCTGGGGCTCTGGCTTCTCGACCTGACCGACCACTGGGCCTTCGGTTACGGACTCCTGATCGTCGGACTCGTCGAATGCATCGTCATCGGGTGGGTCGTCGGCAGCGGACGGATCCGGGACTTCGTCAATGCGAACAGCCGGTTCCGTCTGGGTGTCTGGTTCGACCTGCTCCTCAGGTTCGTGATTCCCGGGCTTCTCCTGATGATCCTGATCTCGGCCGTCTCCCAAGGAGAGGCGGGAGGGCTCTACGGCACGAAGACCGATTTCTCGAAGACCGAGGGGATTCTCGGTTCCTTCCTGCGCGTCTCTCCCTGGGTCGTCTTCCTGGTCTGGATGCTCGGGGGGGGCGGGCTTGCCTGGTGGCTCTCCGGCCGGAGGGGAGTCGAGGAGGGGCTTCCCGATCTGGAGGCTCCTCTTCCCTCGGGGCCGGGAGTTCGTTCCGCGGGGGAGGGGACGGCAGGGGAGGTCGATTCATGATCCGTTTCCTTCTCGTCTCGGTTCTTCTCGCCGCGGGGCTCCGGGCCCAGGGCTTTGAGATCACGGACTACGCCCCCCGCGAGGACCGCTTCCTCGTCGTCGGGAGGGAGACGCAGCTCCGCTGGCGGGGTGAGGATCCGAGCATCGTGGTTCGGGCCGTCTACAGGCCGGGTTCGAAGGTCGAAAAGGTCGAGGAACTCGGAGGCGGAGGAGGGGAGGTCTACTGGACCCCGACCGCGCCCGGGCTCGTCAAGCTGAGCGTCTACCGGCTCACGAAGGGGAAGGATGGGAAGACCACGGAAACCGAGATCGACAAGGAGTTCGTCTCGGTGAAGTTCGGCGGAGGATTCCCTCTCGGAATCGTCGTCATGTTCCTGGCGGGCCTGATCCTCTTCGGGGGGGCGGGCTGGTCGATTCGCGCCCTTCTCCGTGCGTCAGAGCCTCGAGCTTGACCCCCTGCGCCCGACGGCCGGGGACCGCTGCCTCGTGCGGATCCGGGCCGAGAGCGCGGGATTGATCGGGGAGGTCTTCGACCAAGGGGGCCGGCTCGTCCTGCGCACTCCTCCCTCCGGCAGGGACGGCGTCCTGCGATTCGAAGCGCCCGAGGCGGGGCGCTACGAACTCGTCGTGGGGATCGGAGGGGTTCCCCATCGGCTGGTTTTCGACGTTTCGGCGGAGCGCCCCCTTCCCTGGCTGCCCGCCGTCCTGGCTCTTGCGATCCTGGGTTTCGGGGTCGCCCTCCGCCTCCGCCGTTTTGGGTCTCAGACCGGCCGGAAACTTTCGTAGGTCGTGTCTCTGAGCACGGGCTCGAAACCCGCGCCGCGGATCAGGCGCACGAGTTCGTCCCGGGGGAGGAGCATCGGGGCCGAGGTCCCCGCGTCGTGCGTGATGCGTTCCTCGGTCACCGTGCCGTCCAGATCGTTCGCGCCGAAGGAGAGCGCCGTCTGCGCGACCCGCGGAGTCATCATGACCCAGTAGGCCTTGATGTTCGGGATGTTGTCGAGCATGAGTCTCGAGACCGCGATCTGCCGGAGATCGTTCCACCCCGTCGTGACCTTGCCGTAATTCCGCAGGGCCGTGTTGTACGGCCAGAAGGCGAGGGGGATGAAGGTCATGAATCCCCCCGTTTCGTCCTGGAGCCGCCGGAGCCGGCAGAGGTGTTCGACCCGCTCCTCGACCCGCTCGACGTGGCCGTAGAGCATCGTCGCGTTCATCTTGAAACCGTGCGTCTGGACCTTGCGCGCGGTCTCCAGCCATTCTTCGGGGCCGATCTTTTCCCGGAAGACCGCCTTGTGGATGCGCGTCGCGAGGATCTCCGCTCCCCCGCCGGGACAGGAGCCGAGGCCCGCCTCGCGCAGATCCTCGAAGACCCGGTCCTCGCTCTTCCCGGAGATCTTCAGGATGTGGTCGATCTCGACCATCGTGAAGGCCTTGACATGGATGTCCGGCTTCGCGCGCTTGGCGGCCCGAACGATGTCGAGGTAGTAGTCGTAGTCGAGGTCGGGGTGGATGCCCGCGACCATGTGCACCTCCGAGAGGTCGCTGTCCGCGACAGCGGAGATGCGCGCGTGGACGTCCTCCGGAGTCATCAGGTAGGCGCGGTCCTCGCCGGGCTTCGCGGCGAAGGCGCAAAACTTGCAGGAGTAGAGGCAGACGTTCGTGTAGTCGAGGTGCAGGTTGATGTTGAAATAGGCCTTCCGCCCGTGCTTCCTCGTCCTGACCTCATGGGCGAGGGCTCCGACGGCGGCCAGGTCCGGGTGGCGGTAGAGACGCACGCCGTCCTCGAAGTCCAGGCGCTCGCCTCTCTCGATCTTGTCCCGGATGTCCGCCAGGTCCGAGCCCTCGAGGAGGCGGTCGAGCCCCTCGACCACGGCGCTCACGAGACCGCCTCCCGGCTTCGGACCGTTCCATGGCCCATGGGCCGCACGCCGGTTCCCGGAAGGGGACGGTTCTCCTCGTCGAGGATCCGGTAGAGCATGTCCCGTCTCCTCGGGATGAAGCCCGCGTCCTCGATATGGCGCTCGATCTCTTCGAGGGTCGTCATGTTGTCGCAGCCGGCCGAACTGACGACGTTCTCCTCGAGCATCGCGGAACCGAAGTCGTTGGCCCCCATGCCGAGCCCGATTTGGCAGATCTTGATGCCCTGCGTGACCCAGGAACTCTGGATGTTCTCGATGTTGTGCAGGTAGATCCGGGAGAAGGCGAGCATCCGGAGGTATTCGGCAGCGGTGGCCTTTCCGCCTCCTTCCCGTCTCCATTCGGTCTCCATCGGCGTGTGGTCGGGTTGGAAGGTCCAGGGGATGAAGGCCGTGAACACCCCGCACTCCTCCTGGAGGGCCCGGATCCTCTCGAGGTGTTCGACGCGCTCTCTCGGAGTCTCGACCGTCCCGAACATCATCGTGGCCGTCGTCCTCATCCCGAGATCCGCGGCCTGCCGCATGACTTCGAGCCATTCCTCGGCCGAGGCCTTCTTCGGGGCGATCCGCCCGCGCACGCGGTCGACGAGAATCTCGGCGCCGCCTCCCGGCATCGAATCGAGCCCCGCTTCCTGGAGCGTGCGGAGGACTTCGCGGGGGGTGCATTTCCCCAACTTCGCGAGATGGACGATCTCGGGAGGGCTCATGCCGTGGATCCAGATGTCGGGGTGCCGGCTCTTGATCCGGCGGAAGAGATCCGCGAACCAATCGACCTTCAGGCCGGGGTGGTGGCCTCCCTGGAGGAGGAGCTGGACCCCGCCGGCCTCCTTCAGTCCGCGGATCTTGGCCTCCAGTTCCTCGTCGTCGAGGACGTAGGCCTCCTTGTGGCCCGGGCGGCGGTAGAACGCGCAGAAACCGCAGTCGGTGACGCAGACGTTCGTCGGATTCACGTTGCGGTCGACGATGTAGGTGACGATTCCGTCGTCGTGGAAGCGCTTCCGGACCCTGTCGGCGAGCATGCCGAGGATCGGGAGTTCGGCCTCGAGATAGAGTTCGAGTCCTTCCTCCGGATCCAGCGGAAGACCGTCCAGGACCTTGTTTATGCTTGCAGCGAGGGCCATCGACTTGTTCCTTGTGGGGCTCGAGGTCCCGGGGACAGGCCCCGGGCCGAGCAGCAAGGCGGTGAGGCTAGCCCTCCCTCCGAGCCCCCACAAGGCGGCCCCTCGGCCGTGATTCGACGAAACGATCCGGACCCACCGATGAACAAGCCCGAACCCGATCTGATGGAACGCGTCGTGAGCCTGTGCAAGCGGCGCGGCTTCATCTTCCAGGCGAGCGAGATCTACGGGGGATTGGGCTCCTGCTACGACTATGGTCCCCTCGGCGTCGAACTCAAACGAAACGTCAAGGAGGCCTGGTGGGCGGCGATGGTCACCTCCCGTAGAGACGTCGTCGGCCTGGATTCGGCCATCCTCCAGAGCCCGAAGGTATGGGAGGCTTCGGGACACCTCAGCGGGTTCTCGGATCCGATGGTCGACTGCCGGGAATGCAAGGCCCGGTTCCGGGCGGACGACCTCGAGGGCCGGGTCTGTCCGAACCGGAGGTTCAAGAAGCGTCCCGCAACCGAGTGCAGGGACGCGGGTTTCTTCACCGAGCCCCGCCAGTTCAACCTGATGTTCAAGACCTTCATGGGGCCGGTCGAGGATTCGGCCTCGATCGTCTACCTGCGTCCGGAGACCGCGCAGGGGATCTTCACGAATTTCCTGAACGTCCAGGGGAGTTCCCGATTGAAGCCGCCCTTCGGGATCGCCCAGATCGGGAAGTCTTTCCGGAACGAGATTACGCCCGGGAACTTCGTCTTCCGGATGCGGGAGTTCGAGCAGATGGAAATGGAGTTCTTTGTTCCGCCGGCCGAGGACGAGAAGTGGTACGAATACTGGGTCGCGGAGCGCCTGCGCTGGTACGTGGATCTCGGAGTGGATCCTGAGAAGCTCCGCCTGCGGCCGCATGGAGAGGATGAACTCGCGCATTACAGCGCGGGCTGCACGGACGTCGAGTACCTGTTCCCCTTCGGGTGGAGCGAACTCGAGGGCATCGCGCGAAGGACGGATTACGACCTGAAACGCCACTCCGAGGCTTCCGGCACCCGGCTCGTCTTCTGGGACGAGGAGACGAAGGAACGCTATACCCCCTATGTCGTCGAACCGGCGGCCGGAGTGGATCGGGCGGCGATGACCTTCCTCGTGGACGCCTTCGAGGAGCAGGAACTCGGAGTCGACAAGAAGGGGCGTCCGGATACGCGGACGGTCCTGCATTTCCACCCGAGGATCGCTCCGATCACGGTCGCGGTCTTCCCCCTCGTCAAGCGCGACGGCATGCCCGAGCGCGCGGACGAGATCGAAGCCGATCTGCGGGCCGAGGGTTTCCGGACCTTCTACGACGAGAAAGGGGCGATCGGCCGCCGCTACCGGCGCCAGGATGAGATCGGAACTCCCTGGTGCGTGACTGTGGACGGCCGGACCCTCGAGGACGGGACGGTGACCCTCAGGGACCGGGATTCGATGGAGCAGGAACGCCTCCCTGCGACCGAGCTTTCCGCCAGGCTCCGCGAGGCCCTCCGGAATTGGAGCCGGCCCCCCGACTGAGACGCCGCTCTTTTTCTGCGAGAAAGCAGAGGGTGGGGTAGGTTTCTCTGGTCGATAGAAACGCACGCGTAGCGCGGGGCGGGCGGCCCCACGACGCGCAGGCGGATCGGCCGCTCGAACTCCGTTTTCTCGGGAGGGAATCATGCGGCGAACGATCGCCACCCTTACTCTGATCCTTTGTGCATCCCTGACGGCGGAAGCCCTCGAGGCCGCCGCCCCGGCGGAGCCCCTTTCTCCGTCTCCGCAGGACGTCCGGAACGAACGCAAGCCCGAGTGGTGGGCCTTCTGGAAGAGGGCGAGGATCCGCCACCGCGGTTATCGGCCTTCGAGTCCGGGGGGGGGAGGTTCCGCTCCCGCTCCCCGACCCGCTCCCCGACCCGCTCCGAAGAAGGGAGGGGCCTCCCCTAAGAAAGGGAACGGGGACGGCCCTCCTCCGGGCAGCCCGACACCCGAACCCGGAACGCTCGCCCTCCTGGCCCTGGCCGGAGGCGGTGCCTGGCTCGGCCGGCGGAGACGGAGGAGGAGATAGATCCCCATCCTTGGAACCCCGGGGCGGCCCCGTTCGAGGGGCTCGGCAGAGGCGGAGGGACGGATAGAATCCCCGCATGTACGCCACCCTCCTGTCTCTCCTTCTCTGCGGGTCCCTCCTGTTTCAGGGGACTCCCCGTCCCGCGCGTGGGGAGAGGATCCCGGCTTCCCGGCCCTCGGAATCGAAGGGGCTTTTCGACCGCGTCGTCGCGGTCGGTGCCAGTGTGACCGCGGGCTTCGGGAACGGCCTCCCGCTTGGAAAGGCCTTCGGGGCCGCCCTCGTGAAGGCGAAGGCGCGCCCCTACACGGTCCCGGGGGGAGAGATGATGTTCCTTGCGCCGAGGAGGCTCGGGAAACGAAACATGGACCTCGCGTTGAAGCGCGATCCGACCCTCCTTCTCGCGGTCGATTACCTGTTCTGGTTCGCCTACGGAACCCGCAGCCCCGAGAAACGAAAGCGGCTCTTCGAGGAAGGGCTCGAACAGTGCGCCCGATTCCAGGGCCCGATCATCCTCGGAGACATCCCCGACATGCGCGGGGCCTCCCCGAAGATGCTGCCCCCCACGGCGATCCCGAGCCCAAAGGAACTCGCGGCTTTCAACGACCGCCTCCGGAAGTGGGCGGAGAACCGGCCGAACGTACTCCTCGTTCCTCTGGCGGCCTGGACCCGCCGGATGCGGGGCGGGGGCATGGTTCTGCCGGTCGGGAAGGACGGGGGTTCGAAACGCTTCGGCCCCGAGACGCTCCTGCAATGGGACCGCCTGCATCCCTCCCGCTTCGGCGCCTATGCGCTCGTGGGAGAGATCGTCGAGTTCCTCAGGGGATCCAGATGGAGCGAGAAGGCGAAGAAGGATCTCGACCTGGCCCTGGAGGACTACCTTCCCCGGGCGCGGAAGCGGAAGGACGGGGCGGGGCACGACAAGAAGGTCCGTCCCCCCGCCTCGAGACCCGGTGGAAGGAAGGGAGCGCCGTCGCTACCCTAAACGAAACCGAACATAGGGCCGGCGGGCCCGGGAGGGGGCGCGGAGACGAGGATGACGCAGGAGGGCGCGGGCAGGGAGATCGAGCTTGGAGGCGTTCCCGAGGGGGGTGGGGTACGTCGGGTCCTGGGAGGGCGGAGGGTCGAGGAGATCGTCCGCCTCCTCAAGGAAGGGGAGGCCTGGAGGGACCGGATCCCCCATTGGGTCGAGGTCCCGGCCCGGGAGGGGCACATCGTCCCCTTCCCCGAGGGGCTGCGGCCCGAGATCGTCCGCGTCCTCGAGGAACGAGGCTTCGACGGGCTCTATGCGCACCAGGCCGAGGCCGTGCGCCTCGCCCTCGACGGGCGCGACGTCTGCGTCGCGACGCCGACCGCCTCGGGGAAGACGCTTTGTTACACGATTCCGATCCTCCAGTCTCTGTTCGAGAGCGGAGGGGCGGCGAAGGCTCTCTGCCTCTTCCCGACGAAGGCCCTCTCCCAGGATCAGACCGTCGGATTCACGTCGATGATCGAGGCGATGGGGGAGTCCTGGAACTGCTGCACCTACGACGGCGACACCCCTCCCGCGGTGCGCCGTTCCCTGCGCGCACGCGGGCATCTGATCCTGACGAATCCGTGGATGCTGCACCAGGGGATCCTCCCGAACCACGCGAAGTGGTCCGATCTCTTCCGCGACCTTCGCTGGATCGTCGTCGACGAACTCCATACGCTCTCGGGGGTCTTCGGATCGAGTGTCGCGAACGTCCTGCGCCGGCTGCTGCGCGTCGCCCGGCATTACGGAGCCTCTCCCCGCTTTCTCGCCTCCTCTGCGACCCTCAGGGAGGCCGGCGAACACGCGGCGAGGCTCTTCGGCCGCGAGGTCGCCGTCGTCGATCGGGACGGCTCGCCCTCCGGGAAGCGTTACTTCGCGGTCTACGATCCCCCTCTCGTCGACCCTGGCAGGGGGCTTCGTGCGAACGCCCTCGAGGAGGCGCGCCGCCTCGCCGCCGCAGTCTGCGGACCCGGGCACCAGACGATCTTCTTCTGCCGCAGGCGCACGGCCGTCGAGGTCCTGACGCGCTACCTGAAGGAAAGCGCGGCCCGGCTCGGGCTGCGCGAGTCCGAGATCCGCGGCTACCGGGGCGGGTATCTCCCCGCGATGCGGAGGGAGATCGAACGGGACCTCAAGGAAGGGCGGACGAAGGTCGTCGTCGCGACCCACGCCCTCGAACTCGGTATCGACATCGGGGCCCTCGATGTTGCGGTGCTCGTCGGCTATCCGGGTTCGCAGGCCTCGTTCCGGCAGCGCGCGGGACGCGTCGGCCGCCGGGGAGAGCCTTCCCTCGTCGTGCAGATCGCCCGTTCCGACCCCCTCGACCAATACCTCGTCCGTCATCCCGAACTCCTGTTCCGGAGCGGAGGGGAGCGCCTCGCGCTCGACCCGGACAACCTCGTGATCCTGTCCGAACAGCTCAAGTGCGCGGCTTTCGAGCTGCCCTTCCGGGAAGTGGAAGGAGGGCTGCCCGACGAGCCTGAGTTCGGCGCGGTCGAGGCGGTTCCGGGCATCCTCGAATACTTTGCCGAGGAATCGGGCTTCCTGCGACGGCGTGGGGGCCGCTTCTTCTGGATGGCCGACGCCTATCCGGCGCAGGACGTGACCTTGAAGGGCAATGAGCCGGACAACGTCGTCATCCTCGACCGGGAGAGCGGGAAGGCGATCGGCGAGATCGACCGCGAAGGCTCGATTACGACCGTGCACGAGGGGGCGATCTATCAGGTCGAGGGGGAGACCTGGAAGATCGAACGATTCGACTACGAGAACCGCAGGGCCTACGCCCGCAGGGTCGATTCGGACTACTTCACGGACGCGCATACCGAGACCGAGTTGCGCGTGCTGCGCCTCGAGGAGGAAAGGCGCCATCCACGAAGCGGGGAAGGGCTCAAGTGGGATGTCCGGGTCGGGGAGGTGCACGTCACGACCCTGGCGACGCTCTACAAGAAGATCCGTTTCTACACGAGGGAGAACCTGGGCGCCGGGGACATCCGTCTTCCTCCCGAGGAGATGGATTCGGAGTGCTTCCTGCTCGGCCTCTCGGAGGAGACCGCCGCCGAACTCGGCCTCCGAGGAGGGGACCGGGGCGCTGCCTGGCGCGCGGTGGGGGCCATCCTCCGCCGCGTCGCTCCGCTCCATCTCCGCTGCCAGCCCTCGGACCTCGGTCTGTCGGCCCGCATCCGGGACCCGCACTTCGAGCGGCCGATGCTCTACCTCTGGGACCGGGTCATGGGCGGGGTCGGTCTCGCGCGGCTCCTCTTCGAGGAGCACATGGTCCTCCTCTCCGCCGCCCGCGAGGTCGTCGCGAACTGTCGTTGCGGGAGCGGGTGCCCCGCCTGCGTCGGGCCCAGCGAGGAGGTCGGGCCGGAGGGGAAGGCCTGCGCGCTCGAGGTCCTCTCCCGTCTACGGGCTTGAGGGGGCGCCCGGCGCTATCGTCCCCCGGCGGGCGATCGGGAAGGCTTGGATCGGATGAACGGATCGAAGGAAGAGTTCCGGGAACGCCTGCGCCGCCTGCGGCGGGAAACGGAAAGCGCCCCCGCCCGGAGAGCGCCGCGTTCCGGAATGCCGGAATGGCTCCGGCGCCGGCTCGCGACCGGAAAGGCGCGGGATTCCGATCCCATACGGGAAGGGGGCGGGGATTCCCCGCTCCGAACCCGGGGACTTCCCTTGAACCTCCGGACGGCGGTCCGCGGGGGCGAGACCCACGCCTTCCGTCTCCAGGTCTTTTCCCCGGAGCACCGGCACGGCCTGCGCCGCCTCCGCTCGGTCTTCGAGGTCGATCCCGAAGTCTTCGCCTTGCTCAGCGGGGACCCGTCCTTGCGCGGTCTGGAACTCCGTTCCGCGGTCTTCCTCGATACCGAGACCACGGGGCTCGAATCGGGCGCCGGCGTCTTCGTCTTCCTCGTCGGGCTCGGCCGCTTCACGGGGCGGGGCTTCGAACTCTGGCAGGGCTTCCTGCGCGGGCCGGAGGAGGAGCCGGCTCTCCTCCGGGAGGCGGCGCGCCGGATTGCCCGCGCCAGGGCGGTCGTCAGCTTCTTCGGCAAATCCTTCGACCGCCACCGGCTCGAGGACAAGATGCGGATCCACGGGGTCGAACCTCCGTTCGGGGGATTGCGACACCTGGACCTCTACCATCCGATGCGCCGCCTCCATCGGGGAAGACTCGGAGACGCGCGGCTGGCGACCGTCGAGCGGGCCTTCTGCGGATTCGAACGGGATTCCGACCTGCCCGGGAGCGAGGCGCCGGGAGCCTGGATGGACTTCCTCGACGGGCGTCCCCACCTGCTCGAGGGGGTCTTCGCGCACAACCGGGACGACGTGCTCTCGCTCGTCGCGCTGTCCTCCTGGCTCGGTTCGATCGCTTCGACCGAGGATCCGGAGGGAGGGGAGAGGCGCGAGCCTCCCGGGGGGGAGGGGGTCCGGAGGCTCGAGATCGCCCGCGGGTACGCGGGACTGGGGGACCTCGAGGCCGCCCGCCGGTCCTACCGGGGCGCCCTGGAGATCCTGGGGGAGGACGCGCCGGATCTCCCCGCTGCCCTCTTGGAATACCTCGGACTCTGCCGGAAGGCGCGCGCCTTCGGCGAGGCCGAGGGCGCGGCCGGGCGGATCCGGACGGCGGCGGAAGCCCTCCTGGACGGAAACCCCTCGTCGCCCCCGGGACAGGCCCTGCTCCGCGGCCTGCGGCAGGCGGCCCTCCTCTTCGAGAGGGACCAGCGGCGTCTCGAACCGGCTCTCGCCTGCACACGGCTGGCCCTGCGCCTCCTCGCCCGCGCCGTGGGGGGAGCGCCTCCGTCCCTGAGCCTGGATTTCGAGAAGCGCCTCCGCCGTCTCGAAGCGCGGAGGGCGCGGAGCGGGGGCCGGGTCCCGGAAGGGCCTCGATGAACCTCCTCTTCCTCTTTCCGAGCCTCCTGTCCGCGACGGCTGCGGGGGCTCCCCTCCGGGCGGCTCGCCAGGAGTCCTCCGCCGGGTCCTACCAGGTCCGCATCGCCCGAATCGGCCCCGAGGCCGGGATCCGGATCGACGGGGAACTCGGGGAAAGGGCTTGGGAGAAGGCCGCCCTTCTCGGTCCGCTGACGCAGGTCGATCCCGTCGAAGGCGCGAAGCCCACGAGGAGGACCCAGGTGAGGCTCGCCTACGACCGGGAGAGGTTCTACCTCGCGATCGAGTGCTTTGACGAGCCGTCCTCCGTCCACGACAGGCTGATGGCGCGGGATGCGAACCTCGATCCGGACGACCGCGTGGAGTGGTGGATCGACACCTTCCACGACCGCCGTTTCGCCTACTGGTTCCAGATCGGGGCCGGCGGAAGCAAGGGGGATGCGCTGATCGCCTTGAACGGCCGGAGCTTCAACAAGGACTGGGACGCGATCTGGTACGGGAAGGCGAAACGGACTCCCCGCGGATGGCAGGCCGAGGTCGCGATCCCCTTCTCCTCGCTGGCCTTCGCGGAGGGGGGCGGGGTCTGGGGCTTCAATCTGCGGCGCCTGCGCAAGGCGAACGACGAGGAGGACCGCTGGGCCAACCCCAGGGTCGCCTATTTCTTCTTCCGCCTTGCCGAGGGAGGGGAGATCCACGGGCTGAAGGGACTCCGACAGGGCCTCGGCCTCGACATCACGCCCTTCCTCAAGTTCGCGGGGCGGAATCTCCGCGAGGACCGCCGTGCGAGGATCGGGACCGCGGAGGCCGGGGGGGACCTTCGGTTCCGGATCAGCCCCTCGATGAGTGCCGTCCTGACCTGGAACACCGACTTCGCCGAGACCGAGGTCGACGCGCGGCGGCTCAACCTGACGCGCTTCCCGTTGTTCTTCCCGGAGAAACGAGACTTCTTCCTCGAGGACGCGGGGCTCTTCGAGTTCGGGGCCCCCGACCTGCGCCGGAACCTGCTTCCGTTCTTCTCGCGCAGGATCGGCCGGGATGCGTCGGGGCGGGCCATCCCCCTTTATGGGGGGCTGAAGGTGACGGGACGGAGCGGTCCCTGGAACCTCGGATTCCTCGGGACCCTGAACAAGGAACACGGGGGCTTCCCGTCGCGGGGGCAGGGAGTCCTCCGACTCAGCCGGAACCTCGGGCGCGAGTCCTCGGCGGGGGTGATCGTGACCGAGGGGCGTCCGGAGGCTCCGGGACGGGCCCGGACCGTCGGGGCCGATCTCTCCCTGAACGACAGCCGGGCCTTCGGGAGGGACCGCAGCCTGCGCTTCGACGCCTGGTTCCTCGCCTCGTCGGGGAAGGGCGAGGAAGGCGGCCAGGCCTTCGGCTTGGGTTCGGAGTTCCGGACGAGGGACTGGGTGCACAGGGCCTCGATGCGCGTCGTGGATGACGATTTCGACCCGGCCCTCGGCTTCGTCCGGAGGGAGGGGATCGTCCGCTGGCGCTGGCAGAGCCGTTACGCCTGGCGCAGCGAGGGCGCCTTCCTCCGCCGCCTCACCTTCCGTCTGGCCCCGACCCTGACGACGGATCTCGGGCACGACCGGGACAGCTGGTCCGTGCCCCTGCGCTGGCTCGGGCTCGAGTTCGATTCCGGGGACACGATCGAGATCGAATCGCATCGGATCTTCGAGCGCCTGCCGGAGGATTTCGAGATCCGTGACGGGGTCGTCGTGCCCGAGGGGGACTATTCGATGACTCGGCACTTCCTGACCCTCGAGCTCTCGGACCGTCGCGCGCTCTCCGGAGAGATCCGGCTCGAAGCCGGACGGATCTATGACGGTTCGATCTCGCAGGTCTCGGTCGCGCCCCTCTGGATTCCGAACCCGCGGATCAAGCTCGGGGGCCTCTACGAGGAGACGCGGGTCCGCCTGAACCACGGGGACTTCACGGACCGGGTCGCCTCCTTCTCCTTCGACTTCCAGGGATCCCCGGATCTCGTGCTGCGCAACCTCCTCCAATACGACACCGAGTCCCGCGAACTCGGTCTCCAGTCGCGCCTGCGCTGGATCCTGGAACCGGGGAAGGAACTCTTCCTCGTCCTTCTCGCGGGCTGGCGGCGTCCCGAGGGCCGGAGGGTCCTCCAACCCCTCGACACCGAGGTCGTGATGAAGTTCTTCATGACCTTCCGCTTTTGAACGCCTTCCGCCGAACCGCCGCTCCCGCGGGGTTCAGGTTCCGGCCAGGGTGAATTCGATTGCCTGGGAGAGGGCGAGGCCCGAGCCCGCCCCGCAGAGGACGAGCCATTGCGCGCAGAGGGTGAGGCCGCATGCCCTGGGGTCCGCGGGGAGGGGAAGGGGCTGGCGCACGGATCCCAGGCACTGTCCCTTTCCGCTCAGGGCCCCCGAGAGGATCGCGAGGGGAGGAGGAGCCAGGCTGGGGAAGAACGGGGCGCAGAGGAAGGGGAGGCGGAGACCCTTGCCGCAGGGTCCGACCCCGAGCAAGAGGATTCCGAAACCGGGTATCGGTCCGTTCTCCACCTGGAGGCCGAAGGCGGGGTTCCCGAGGGAGGGGATCCCTCCGACCAGGGTCTGGCGGATCCTTCCGCAGAACGGACAGCCCTTACCGGAGCAACCCGAGCCGGTGTCCCGCCTCTTCCAGCCCGGCAGGACCGCGAGTCCGGTCCAGGTTCCGGCCGATCCTTTCCGGCAGCAACCGAGGCTCTTCCAGACGAGCTTCAAGGGGTCGAGAAGGAGGACCAAGAGGGTGTCGCTTCCGTCGGTGGCGTAGAGTCGCTTGCTGCAGGCCTCGTAGGCGAGTCCGGTGACCGGTCCCCAGGGGTTCGCTCCGGTCTGGCAGGTGCCGAGGGCGGACTTGACGGCCTTGCAGGGATTGGAGGCGGGGGCGACGTAGAGGTCCGTGACCCAACCCACGAAGGCGGGCCTCGAGACCGTGAAGTAGAGGAGGTCCCGGAACTCGTCGTAGGCGAGGCCTCCGGCGAGGGCCCGGGAGTCCCGGAGGGTCAGGGAACAGCCTCCCCGGGTCGGGACCGGAGGGCAGGAGCGCAGGAACCAGGGACGGATGCCGACGTAGCCGGGCGCGCTCTCGAGGACGTAGAGCAGGCCGCGCCGGTCCGCGATCGCGAGTCCGCGGAGGGAGGCCTTCGGATTCATCAGGACGGTCTTCGTCGTGCAGATCTTCCGGCATGCCGGCGCGAGCGCCCATTCCTCGATCGCGAGGGAGTCCGCGATCCAGAGGGAATCGTGGCGGGGGTCGTAGGCGGAGCCGCCCGACCCGCCGGGCTTGAGTCCGGGAAGGACCCCCGAACATCGAAGGGCGGCGGTCCGGCACCCTCCATCGACATCCTGGATCTGGATGGTCGCCTTGGAGGTCGAGGTCTGTGGCGGCACGAGTCCGAGGATCCTATTGCCCGCGGCAGCTTGTCCCGAAGCGGAGGGGACCGGGATCAGGATCCCGAACAGGGCGGCCGCGAGGAGGGGCGCGGGCCGGAGGTTTCGACCTGTGCGACAAGGGCGCATGCATCGAGGATACGAGAGGATTCCTGAGGCGTGCAGGGGAGGAGGAAGGGTATTCTTCCGCTCCGATCATGGCCGGTTGTTGCGGAGACTGCGGAGGAGCGGGGCTGGACCCCCGGGAGGAACGCCAGCGCAGGACCCTGTGGTGGGTTCTCGGGATCAATTCCGTCATGTTCGTCGTGATCGCCGCCGCGGCCCTGATTGCGGGGTCCAACGCCCTGCTCTCCGACAGCCTGGACGACCTCGGGGATTCCCTGACCTACGCCATCAGCCTCTGGGCCGTCGGAAAGAGCGGCGGGGCTAAGGCCCGGGTCGCCCTGTTCAAGGGGCTCCTGATCCTCGCGGCCGCCCTCTTCGTCCTCGGGCGCTGCCTGTTCTTCCTCCTCGATCCGAGAGTTCCGGTCTTCGAGACGATGGGGGCCTTCGCCCTCCTCGCCCTGGCCGCGAACCTCGTCTGCCTCGCCCTTCTCTACCGGCACCGCAACGAGGACCTGAACATGTCCTCGGTCTTCGAATGCTCGAGGAACGACATCGCGGTCAACCTCTCGGTCTTCGCGGCGGCCTTCGGGGTCTGGGCGACCGGGAGCGCCTGGCCGGACCTCGTCATCGCCCTCGGCCTGGTCGTCCTCCTCCTCAGGTCCTCGGGCCGCGTCCTCCTCGCCTCCTTCCGTGGAATCCGGAAAGCGGGAGAAGGTTCCCTGTAGAGCCTCTCCCGGAGCCGGGGCATCATGGAGTGTCATCGGCCGGCGGGAGGGTTTCCCGCGGGATCGGCCGGAGGAGGACGGAGCATTCGATGAAGGCCTCGGACCTGTTCGTCCGCTGCCTGGAGGAGGAAGGCGTCGAGTACGTCTTCGGCATCCCCGGCGAGGAGAACCTCGACCTCCTCGAATCCCTCCGAAAGTCGAGGATCCGACTGATCCTGACGAGGCACGAGCAGGCTGCTGGATTCATGGCTGCGACCTACGGGAGGCTGACCGGGAAGGCCGGAGTCTGCCTTTCGACCCTGGGGCCGGGTGCGACGAACCTCGTGACCGCGGCCGCCTACGCCCAACTCGGCGGAATGCCGATGCTGATGATCACCGGTCAGAAACCGGTCAAGCGTTCCAAGCAGGGCCGGTTCCAGATCGTGGACATCGTCGACATGATGGCGCCGCTCACGAAGTACACCCGGCAGCTCGTCAGCGGCGATACGATCCCCTCGAGGGTCCGGGAAGCCTTCCGGTTGGCGGAGGAGGAGCGTCCGGGCGCCGCGCATCTCGAACTCCCCGAGGACGTCGCGGCGGAGGAGAGTTCCGAGGCCCCGATTCCGGCGAGCCTTTCGAGACGTCCGCTGGCCGAGGACAAGTCGATCGTCGCCGCCGTCGAGCGGATCGAGAGGGCGCGCCGGCCCCTCCTCCTGATCGGCGCCGGCGCCAACCGGAAGCTCACGAGCCGCATGCTCCGCGACTTCGTCGACCGGCAAGGGATCCCCTTCGTGACGACGCAGATGGGGAAGGGCGTCGTCGGCGACGATCATCCCCTCTGTCTCGGGAATGCGGCCCTCTCGGACGGGGATTTCGTGCACCGCGCGATCGAGGCCGCGGACCTGATCCTCAACGTCGGGCACGATGTCGTCGAGAAGCCCCCGTTCTTCATGCACCGGGGAGGGCGGCAGGTCATCCACGTCAATTTCAGCTCGGCCTCGGTGGATCCCGTCTATTTCCCGCAGGTCGAGGTCGTCGGAGACATCGCGAACAGCATCTGGAGGATCGGGCGAAGGCTCGTCCCCCGGGAATCCAGGGTCGACGAGTTCTTCATGAAGGTGCGGGACGCGGTCCAGGCGGACATCGAATCGGGAGCGGGGATCGAGGGATTCCCGGTCGATCCGAGGCGCCTCGTCGCGGAGGTTCGTTCGGTCCTGCCCGACGACGGGATCCTCGCGCTCGACAACGGGATGTACAAGATCTGGTTTGCGCGCAACTATCCGGCCCGCGCGCCGAACACCGTGCTTCTGGACAACGCCCTCGCGACGATGGGGGCGGGGTTGCCCTCGGCCATGGCCGCGAGCCTGCTCCATCCGGACCGGCGGGTCCTAGCCGTCTGCGGGGATGGAGGATTCATGATGAACTCCCAGGAGTTGGAGACGGCCGTACGCCTGAGGATGAACCTCGTCGTCCTCGTCCTGGACGACGCTTCCTACGGAATGATCCGCTGGAAGCAGGCGAGCCTGGGTTTCGAAGATTACGGTCTCGAGTTCGGGAATCCGGATTTTCCGGCCTATGCCGAGAGCTACGGCGCCCACGGGCATCGTATCGGGTCCGTCGGGGAGATCGCTCCGGTCCTGGATCGAGCCTTCTACGAGGGCGGCGTCCACCTGGTCGATCTTCCGGTCGACTATTCGGCGAACGACCGGGTCCTGAATCAGGAGATCGTCGAAGCGAGCGAAGCGCTCTGAAGCGCGAGGAGGAATCTTGTTGCGGGAGACCTACCCCTTCTACCTGGCGAACCGTCCCGAGGCTCCGAATTTCGACCTCGAGGTCCATGACAAGTTCCGCGGCGGGGTCGCGGCGAAGGTCGCGATGGCGGACGGGACGGCGATCGAGCGGGCCATCGCCGCGGCCCGTGAGGCGGCGCCGGCGATGCGGGAGATGGCCGCCTACGAACGATCCGAGGTCCTGCGGCGCTGCGTGGCGAGCTTCGAGGAACGCCGGGACGAACTCGCGGAGAGCCTCTGCATCGAGGCGGGGAAGCCGATCCGGGACGCGCGGGGGGAAGTCGGTCGTCTGATCGACACCTTCAGGGTCGCCTCGGAGGAAGCGACCCGGATCTATGGAGAGGTCCTGCCGATGGACGTCACCGCGAGGGCCCGCGGCTATTCGGGTTTCTGGAAGCGGGTTCCGATCGGTCCCTGCTCGTTCATCTCCCCGTTCAACTTCCCGCTGAATCTCGCCGCCCACAAGATCGCCCCGGCGATCGCCGCGGGCTGTCCCTTCGTGCTCAAGCCCGCGAGCCTGACGCCGATCGGAGCCCTCCTGATCGCGGAGGTCCTCTCCGAGACGGGTCTTCCCGAGGGGGCGTTCTCGATCCTCCCCTGCAGGCGGGACGGCGCCGATCTCTTCACGACCGACGACAGGCTGAAGCTCCTGAGCTTCACCGGGTCCCCGGAGGTCGGATGGGCCTTGAAGGCGAAGGCGGGGAAGAAGAAGGTCGTCCTCGAACTCGGGGGCAACGCCGCCTGCATCGTCGACGAGGACGCGGACCTCGAGGACGCCGCGGCCCGGATCCTGATCGGAGCCTTCTACCAATCGGGGCAGAGTTGCATCGGAGTCCAGAGGATCCTCGTCCACGCCTCGATCTACAAAAGTTTCCGGGACAGGCTCGTCGAGAAGACCCGCGCTCTCCGGATGGGAGATCCCCTCGAGGAGGACACCTTCATCGGTCCGATCATCTCCGAGAAGGAAGCGCGCCGCCTCGAGGAATGGGTCCGCGAGGCGGAGGAGGCCGGAGGCAGGGTCCTCTGCGGAGGGCGGCGCGAGGGGGTGATGATGGAGGCCACGCTTCTCGAGGACGTCCCCCGGAACGTTCGCCTCGTGTGCAAGGAGGCCTTCGGACCGGTCGCCGTCCTGAGTTCCTTCGAGGATTTCGACGCCGCGCTGGCCGAGGTCGACGATTCGGAGTTCGGGCTCCAGGCGGGGATCTTCACGAGGGATCTCTACAAGGCTCAGAGGGCCTGGGACCGCCTGGAGGTCGGCGGGGTCGTCATCGGCGACGTTCCTTCCTGGCGGGTCGACCACATGCCTTACGGGGGGGTCAAGGACAGCGGTCTCGGGCGGGAGGGAATCCGATGGGCGATCGAGGACATGACCGAGATCCGCCTGCTCGTGATCCGGACGCCCTGAACATCCAGCCCTTGGGCTCGGCCGCGCCCGCGGGGTCCGGACCTCCGATGCGAGGGGGGGGACGGCCCGCTCTCCGCCTCGCGGGATTCCATTGTCGATGCTCGAGGGGAGACGCCCGCTGCCGGGAACGGCCCGGCCGCGCCCGCGGGCGGAAAGGGAAGAGGGGATGGAACAGGCGGTCACGGAAAGAAGCGTGCTCCGGAACCTCCGGAGAATCGTCGAGGAGACGACCACATGGGGGGGAAGGCTTTTCGACCTGATCGTGCAAGGCATGATCCTGCTTTCCCTGATCTCGTTCAGTATCGAGACCCTGCCCGATCTCCGGCCCGAGGTCACGTGGACCCTCCGGGAGATCGAGGCCGTCTTCGTCGCCTTCTTCACGGCCGAGTACGTCCTGCGGATCCTCGTCGCGGAACGTCCGCTCCGTTACGTGTTCAGCTTCTTCGGGATCGTGGACCTCCTTTCGATCCTTCCGTTCTACTTGACGGCCCGATTCGATCTCGTCGCCCTCCGGACCCTCCGTCTGCTCCGAGTCTTCCGCGCCTTGAAATTCTTCCGCTACCACCGTGCGTTCGAGCGGTATGTGCGCGCCTACCATCTCGTGCAGGCCGAACTCTTCCTGTTTTTCACGTGGATCCTGGTGCTGCTTTTCCTCACAGCCGTGGGCATCTACCATTTCGAGCATCCCGTCCAACCCGAGGCTTTCAAATCCATCTTCCACAGCCTGTGGTGGGCGGTCTCCGCCTTGACGACCCTGAGCTACGGCGAGATCTATCCGGTGACGGCAGGGGGCAGGATCTTCACGTTCTTCGTGCTCTGTTTCGGGCTTGCGGTCGTCGCGATCCCGAGCGGGCTGATTGCCTCCGCGCTCAGCGAAGTGCGCCGTCTCGAACGGGAGGAGGCCTCGAGGGGGACGGGAGCGCCATCCTCCGGTTCCGGAGAGTCCTGCGGTCCATCTTGAAAGGCGCGCCATGGCCTTCCGCTCCCCCCGTCCGGGCTTCCTTCCTCCCGCCCTCGGTTTCCTTTTCTTCCTGGGCTGCGCCGGATCCCCGCTTCCCCGCTCGGAGGCCGGGGTGGACGGAATCCCCGTGGCGGGGTATCGGCTCGTCTTCGCGGACGAGTTCGATGGAGAGGGTCTGGATCCGAACCGGTGGCGGAACCATCTCCCGGGCCTCCGGAGATCGGCCGTCAACGTGGCGGAAGCGGTCCAGACGGATGGAAAGGGGCACCTGGTCCTGACGACCTTCTTTCGGAACGGAACCTTCTTCACCGGGATGATCTCGACCCGGGGGCTCTTCGAGCGGGCCTTCGGCTACTACGAATGCCGCGTCCGACTGCAGAGGCGGATCGGGCACTGGTCGGCGTTCTGGTTGCAGACCCCCACGATGGGGAATCCTCTTGGAGACCCGGGCAGGGCGGGGGCGGAGATCGACGTCTTCGAATACCTGCGGCGGGAGGGGAACCGAGTGCACCACACCCTTCACTGGGACGGCTACGGAGCGAGCCATCGGTCCGAGGGGAAGCTCGTCACCGTGCCGGGGCTGTCCGAGGGCTGGCATCGCTTCGGTCTCCTCTGGACCGAGGACCGCTATGTCTTCTACGTGGACGGCGAGGCGACCTGGCAGTCGCGGAACGGGGTCTCCAGGCGTCCTCAATACATGATCCTCTCCCTCGAGGTGGGTCCCTGGGCCGGCCGGGCGCGGCGGGGGGACTTCCCGGACTCGCTGCTCGTCGACTACGTCCGGGTCTACGCTCCCGGGAACCCGAACGACCCCCCGCTTCCCTGAGGGCCGCGGAAGGAGGATCCTGGGGATCCCGGGGGCGGGGAGCGTTATGCTTCCCGGATTCGTCGCTTACGGTCCGCCGGAGGTGAACCTGATTTCCGCCTGGATCCTCCCGTCCTCTTCCGCCGTTCCTCCCCTTCCTCCGGCCGCCGGTGAACCCTCCGCCCTCGTGGACTTCCTGTCGAAGGCCGCGGACATCGCCTGGGGGCTCCCCTTCATCCTGATGCTCGCTGGGGTCGGTCTGTACTTCACGCTGCGGCTCGGCTTCCTCCAGTTCCGGAAGATGGGGCACGCGGTGGCGATCGGGAGGGGGAAGTACGACGAGCCCGACGCCCCGGGGGAGGTCACGCACTTCCAGGCCCTCTGCGCGGCCCTGTCGGCGACGGTCGGCGTCGGGAACATCGGGGGGGTCGGAACGGCGATCTGGTACGGGGGGCCGGGGGCGGCTATCTGGATGGCCTTGTTCGGGGTCCTCGGGATGATGACGAAGTTCGCGACCTGCACGCTGTCGGTGCGCTTCCGGGTCACGGACTCCGAGGGGCACATCCTCGGGGGGCCAATGGAGTCGATCGCCCGGGGGCTCGGTTCCCGGTTCCGGTGGATCGCGGTCGTTTTCGCCGTATGCGCGGTCATCGCCTCCTTCGGCGGGGGGAACATGGTGCAGGCCAACCAGATGGCCGGGGCCTTCGCCGACGAGTTCGGGAAATCGCTCCCTGCGGCCCTGTCGGAGGGCTTCGAGATGCTGCCCGGACAGGAGACGAATGCGTTGCGCTTGATCCTGGGCCTCGTCCTCGCGGTCCTCGTCGGCGCGGTCATCATCGGCGGGATCAAAAGGATCGGGAAGGTCGCCGGGGTCCTCGTTCCGGTCATGGCGGTCTTCTACGTCGGCGGAGCCTTGACGGTCATCTTCGTGCACATCTCCGAGGTGCCGGGGATGATCGGGGAGATGTTTGCGCTTGCCTTCGGGGGGGACGTCTCGCGGAAGGCGGCCGGGGGGGCCATCGGGATGACCGTGCTCCAGGCCCTGACCTGGGGGGCGAAGCGCGCCGTCTTCTCGAACGAGGCGGGGCTCGGATCCGCCCCGATCGCGCACGCCGCCGCGAAGACGGCCGAACCGGTCCGCGAGGGGCTGATCGCGATGCTCGGTCCCTTCATCGACACCGTCGTCATCTGCATGATGACGGCCCTCGTGATCTGCCTGACCGGGGTATGGGAGACCTTCCCCGACGGCGACCAGGGGGCCGTGTTGACGAAGGCCGCCTTCCAGGCGGGCCTCCCGGAGGGATACGGCTGGATCGGTCGCTACACGGTCTCGATCGGATTGATCCTCTTCGCGCTTTCGACGGCGATCTCGTGGTCCTACTACGGAGACCGCTGCATCTCCTATCTCTTCGGAGCGCGGGCCGTCATGCCCTATCGCTTCGTCTACGTCCTGGTCCTCTTCCTCGGAGCGAACGTCAAGGGCGAGATCGTCTGGAAGTTCTCGGACGTCGCCAACGCAGCGATGGCCTTCTGGAACATCATCGGGACCCTCGGACTGGCGGGGGTCGTCGTCGCCCTGTCCCGGGACTATTTCTCCAGGTCCCAGGAACCCCTCAGATAGGCGGTCGGCATGGTGCGCATGGCAGTCCTCGCGATCCTCGCTCCGATCCTCGGGGTCGTGGTCCTTCTCTCCGTCGGCGCCGGGGAGGGGAGCGGGATCCGGAGCACGTACTTTGCCTGGTTCGCGGTCGGCGCGGCCACGGAGATCGCCTCGGGTCTCCTGCTCCTCAGGCCGACGAGAGAGTCCTGGCGCCGGGGCTGGGGGATTCTCTGGATCGCCTGCATCGCCTACATGGGGGGCTATTCGAACCTCTTCCTGCAACGCTCCGAAATCGACGGGGTCCGGAGCGCGGCGGTCGAGGTCCTGAACCTCGAGCGGCGGGCGGCGGAGAGACCCGGGGACATCGATCTGCGGGCCGGACTGCGGGCCGTGAGGGAGCGCTTCGCCCGCGAACGTCCGGGGCTATCCCCCTCGCCCGATCTTGTCGACGATCTCGGAGCGGACGCGGAGGTCCTCGGGGTCCTCGAATACGTCCTCGGCCTCCTCTTCGTCGCGGCCTTCTTCGTCCTTTCGTTCGCGACCTCGCCCGAGGCGCAGCGCTTCTACGGCTTCGAGGACCGGCCGGAGGAGGGAGGAGTCCTGGGGGGAGGAGCCCCGGCATGAGGCGGGCCGCCTCTCTCCTCCCCGTCGTCCTGTTGGCTTGCGCGGGCTCCGGAGTTTCGATCCCCGAACCCTCCGGCCGCCTCGTCGTTCTCCGCCTCCTCCCGAACGGCGGCATCGAGACCCCGGAGGGAAAGGCGATCCCCCCCGCGGAGGCCCTGGACTGGCTTCGCGCGAGGGTCTCCGCCGCCCGGGAGGCCGGAGCGGAAGGACTTAGGGTCCGTTGCCTCCTGTCCCCGGGGCTCGCGGAGGGCGCGATCGATCGATTCCTGGATCTCTGCCAGAACGCGGGGGTCGGGGCCGTGGACCTGGATTTCTAGGCCGATAGGGGATGGGCCTTCCCTTCGAACTCGTCGTCTTCGATCTCGACGGGACCCTCGTCGATACGGAGGCCTGGTGGCCCGCCGTCGCCCGGGAGGCCGTCCGGCGGCTCGGGGAGCGCTGGGGGCGGGAGCTTCCGCTTCCGGACGCGGAGAGAGCCTGGTCCCTCGTCGGCCTGCCGGACCGGGCCGTCTTCGAGGGGCTCCTCCCGGAGGAGGACCGGCATGCCTGGAAGGAGATGCGCGCGCTCGTCCTGCCCCTCGAGGTCGAGGTCCTTCGCGGAGGGCGGGATTTCGTTTTTCCGGGAATGCGGGAACTCTGCCGCGACCTGCGGGAGGCGGGGGTCCCGCTCGGGATCGCGAGCAACTGCGGGCGGGCCTACTTCGAGGCCTGTCTCTCGGGGCAGGGTCTCGGGGATCTCGTCGATCTCGCGTTCTGCCTGGACAGCGGAGCGGGGGACAAGGCGGGCATGTGCCGGGCGATCCGCGCAGCCCTGGCGCCCGGGGCCCCGGAAAAGGCCTGCGTGCTCGTCGGGGATCGGGAGACGGACGCCCGGGCCGCGCGAAGCCTCGGATGGGCCTTCCTCCTGCGCCTGGGCTTCCACCGGCGCGGGGATCTCGGAGGGGTCCCGTCCGTCGCGGACGCTCGGGAACTCCGGGCGAGGCTCCTGCCGGGATCCTGATCCCCGGGTTTCCCGGGACCCGCGTCGCCTCTCCCGGGTCTCGTTTCCCCGGTCCTTGGCCGAAGGGCCCCGGTCCGTCATCCTTGGGAGCGGCATGACCGACGAGCGGAAGGAGATCCTGGAACGCCTGCCTGGCGGGACCGAGGTCGAGACCTACGGGGCCTCCCTGCTCGAACTCTGGGGAGCGCCGGGGCGGGGCTTCCGCTGGCGCTGGAACTTCCGGATGCGGAGCCGGGCCGGGGCGGCCTGGCTGCACGAGGACCGGATCGACCTCAACCCGAGGCTCCTTGCGCAGAACCCGGACTCGTGGAAGGCCATCCTCGCACACGAACTCGCGCACCTCCTCGTTCACGACCGGCACGGGGAGGAGGCGAGGCCGCACGGACCCGAGTGGCGGGACCTGATGCGCCGTGCCGGGCATCCGCCGGCGGCCACCCATTCCTTCGACACGAGAGGCCTGCGGCGGCAGAGACCTCGCAGGAAGAATCGCGCCTGGCTCTTCCTGCATTGCTGCCTCCATTGCACGGCTTCCTGGATCTCGGGGCGTCTCCGCCGGGACCGGGTCTGCCCGAACTGCGGTCCGGGGGAGATCCGGGTCTTCCGCGGCCCCAGGAATCCGTCCGGCCGCCGGGATCTCGAATCCCTGGCCCGGGATCACGCCCGGGGGCTGGACCCCGAAAGCCTCCGGGCCTAAGCAACGGGCATGGCCGATCTCTTCGAGGAAATCGTCCGGTGCCGCGAAGCCGGGATCCCCGCGGCCCTCGCGACGATCCTCCACACCCGCGGCTCGACCCCGGGCAAGGAGACGATGCGCATGCTCGTCCGGGAGGACGGGAGCTTCCTGGGGACCGTCGGGGGGGGCTGTCTCGAGGCCGAGGTCTTCGCGGCGGCGAAGGAGGTCATCGCGGAGGAGACGACGCGCACGCTGACCTTCAAGCTGACCGAGTTCGAGACCCCGGAGAACGGCCTGCTCTGCGGGGGCGAGGTCACGGTCTTCCTCGAGCCGGTCACGGTCCCGACCCTTTGCTGCTTCGGCGGGGGGCATATCTCGAGGGTCCTTTGCGGCCTCGCGAAGACCGCGGGGTTTCGGATCGTCGTCTGCGAGGATCGGGAGGCCTTCGCGACGAAGGAACGGTTCCCCGAGGCCGACGGCCTGCATGTCGGGGGCTTCCGGGAACTGGGAGCCTCCGTCCCGATCGGACCCCTGACCTACGTCGTCGTCGCCACCCGCGGGCACAAGGGGGACGGGGAGGTCCTGGCCGGGCTCTTCGAGAGGAAGGAGCGCCCCCGCTACCTCGGCATGATCGGCAGCCGCACGAAACGGAGGATCCTCTTCCGGAAGCTCCTCGAGGAGGGGCTGGCGACGGAGGAGGACCTAGCCCGGGTCCATTCCCCGGTCGGCCTGGCGATCGGGGCCCGGAGCCACGAGGAGATCGCGGTCGCGATCCTGGCCGAGATGATCCTCGTCCGGCGGCTCGGGAAGGCCGGACCGGTCTTCCCCGCGACCCTGACCGGCAGCGGGAGGAGGGCCGAGCCCGGTCCGGAGGGATGAACCTGGGGGCCCTCCCTTCGTTGCCCGGGGTCGGCCCCTCTGGCAGAATGTTCGCCCTTCTCGCTCGGGCGGGAGCCCGCGAAGCCCGGCGAGACCCCGCCCCGCGACCGCCGACGATCGGACCCTCCCGATGACTCCAATCATGGAAAGCGTCCTCCCCTTTCGACGTCTCGCGTTCCCGGTCCTCCTGCTGGCCGCCGCCGGCCCCCTCCGGGCCCAGTCGGTCGACACGATCCATCTGATCGACGGAAGCAGGATCACGGGCGCCCGGGTGATCTCCTGGAACGTGAAGGAACTGCGCTACCGCAGGGGGTCCGAGGAGAAGATCCTCGACGGGGAGCGCGTGCTCGACGTCGAACTCAACCAGAGCCTGGTGCGCGGCATGTTGAAGAGCGCCCGGCGCGCCGTGACCGAAGAGGACTGGGCCACGGCCTACGAGAAGTTCATGGAGGCGGGCAACAAGGCCCAGGCTCGGAAGAAGCTGAAGGACTTCCTTCCCCAGTTCGCCTACTGGAGAGCCTTCGAGGTCGCCCGGGACCATGGGACTCCCGAGGATCGGAAGGAGGCGATCTCCGAACTCCTGAAGGCCGCTCCCGACAGCTTCTATCTTCCCAGGATCTGGAGCGACCGGATCCGCGATGCCTACCGTCGGGCCGGGCAGAGCCGGGAGGGGCTCGAAAGGGTCAAAGGCGTCGTCGCGGCCTGGAAGGCCGAGGTCGAAAAGCTCGAGTTGCCGTCCCGCTTCCAGATCGACGCCGAACTCGAGACGGTCCTGATCCGCCAGCGTCTCCGGGAGATTCCCGCCCCGGAGGTCCAGAAGAAGCTCGAGAGCCTCCTGACCCGGTGCGAGGGCGCCTATCCCGGCCTCGCGAACCGGATGAAACTCGAACTCGCGAACGCGACCCTCCTCGGCGGGGACACTGCCAAGGCCAGGGAGATGTACGACGCGATTCTCGAGAGCGGCGTCGCGGACCAGGCGACCCTGGCGGGCGCATATCTAGGGCGCGGACACAGCCGGTTCCGCGCGAAGGACCGCAAGCCCGAGGACGCCCGTCTCGCCCTCCTCGACTACATGCGCGTGGCCGTCCTCTTCCCCGACATCGACGACGAACTCGTCGGCGAGGCCCTCTACTACGCCGAGCGGGCCTACCGGGCCTGGACCCCGACGCCTCCGATCATCGCCTTGAGGCGACTGCGCACCGCCCTCAAGACGAAGTACGCCGAGAGTTCCTGGGCGAAGAAGTAGCCCTCCCGGCGGTAGGGGGAATCCTCTCCGCCGTTTTCTCCTCTCAGGCTCCTCCTTCCCGGACCGCCGGATGCGCGGTGCGTCCTTCCTGATCGATGGGCGCCGCGGGGGTCGCGACGCCCGTCCCGGATTCCCGTGTCGGGGAGTCGCGGATCCCGAGGAGGGGCGGAATGAGGGATCGGGAGTGGCTGCGCTGGTACCGGTTGACGGAGGCGTTCCTCGCGAAACGGCTCGGCGACCGGCACAAGGTCGAGGACCTCGCCCAGGAGACCTGTCTCCGGGCCTTCGAGAGCCTGGAGCGGAAACGTATCGAGGATCTCGGAGCGGCCTGGGTCTTGAAGATCGCGCGCAACCTTCTGATCGACCACCTCCGACGCCTGGGGCGCTCCCGCGAGACCGGCGCGTGTCGGATGGAGCATCTCGATGGAAGGGCGATCCTCGAAGGGAGGGCGGAGCGGAGATTCAAGGTCGCGGGCCGGGAGATACCGAGATCCCGGGCGGTCGCGCTCCTCGAGTCCTGTCTTCCCCTCCTTCCCCCGCATCTCCGCGCGGCGATGCAGGCCCGCCTCGAGGGTCTGAAGATGTTCGAGATCGGGCGGCTCCTCGGACTCGGGGAGGATACGGTCCGCATGCGGCTCTACCGGGGGAGGCGCATGCTGCACAAGGCGATCCTGGATCGCCTGGAGGAAGAAGATGAGGCGCGTGCAAAAACCGCGAAGGCCCTGGCCTGTCTGGATCCTGTTCCTTGGAGGCGTTCTCGTTTCCGGGGATCTTCCTGCCCTGCAGTCCGTGAAGCTGCGGAAGGAGGCTCCTTCCACGCAGGGGAGGAAGGCGGAGGAGACTCCGGCGAAGGCCCCCCGGCGGAAGACGGATCCCCGGGTCCTCGCCGCCCGAAAGAAGATGGTCGAGGCCGGAAAGCTCGGGACCCGGAAGAAAGGGATCGGGTCCGAACAGAGGGTCGCGAACATCCATGAGGCTCTCGGTCGGCTCGCGCGGATCGAGGCGGAGGCCCGGGACCTTCCTGTGGTCGCGGCCGAGGCGGCCTTCCGGCAGGCAGTCTTCCTCGTTCGGCTGGGGAGGCTCGAGGACGGGGTCGCGGCCTTCAAGCGGGCGGCGGCTTCCGACACCCGTCGTTACGGGGCCCGCGCCCTCTACGAGGCCGGACGGGCCTGGAGTCGGGGGAAGCGGGCCGCAAAGGCCCTCGAGGAGTGGAAGGCGGCCTGGGCGACGAAGGACCCGAAATACGGGGTCCGCGCCCGCCTGGAGATCGGGCACGCCCTCCTCCTACTCGGTCGGGCGGAGGAGGCCCGGAAGCACTGGAAGAGCATGGCCGAGGATGCGAACGTGGATCCCGTCTTCAGGGTCCGGGCCTACGACGCGCTGGCGAGGCAGTACCTGGACGCGCGGGAATGGGCCGAGGCGAGGACCGTCCTGCGGCGGGCGGACGAGACTCTCGGGGCGGCCGCGACCGGCGACGGGAAGAAGGCCCGTTCCGTCCGCAAAGCCCTCGACCGGATGCTCGCCCGCAAGAGGCTCGAACGGATCCTCGAGAAGGAACTCGAACGCGGAGGGGCGTTGCGCCTCCGCGGGGAAGGACGCTGAACCGGAAGGGCGCCCGTCCGGGGGGAATCCTCCGGCCGGGCGCCCTCGTTCCTCCGCTCACCGAAGATCGAGGGCCAGCACCGGGGTCCGGTCGAGGTAGACCGTGCCGGAACTCGCCGCCGGCGCGTAGGCCTGCACCATCGACATGCCGAGGGTGGGCGGTTTCGTTCCGAAGCGCGCCAGCACGGCGTCGCTCGCGGTGAGTCCGAGCCTGTTCCGGCGGGGCTCGAGGAAGAGCCATTGCTGGTAAAGCGTCGCTCCGGCGAGGCTCGTGAAGTTCGGCAGCGGGAAGAGGAGCCGGAACTCCCCGAAGGGGTAGGAGCGGTCGAAGCTCCGGGGCGGGACGGCGACCGCGAGGTCGATCGAGACGTAGAGCTTGCAGCCCGGCGCGCCGAGGAGTCCGAGGTCGAAGGGCAGGGGGATCCCCGCGAAGCTCTTGTTCGAGAGGCCGAGAAGGGCGAGGGCCGGAAGGCCCTTCGGCCCGGTGGCCTCCGCCTCGAAGGAGGCGCCCGGAGCCAGGGTCGAGGTCTCGACCTGGGCGTTCGTCGCGAGGAATCCGACGGGGCTCTTCTTCCCGGCGAAGAAGCAGTCCTTGCCGAAGGAGAGGGCCCTCGCTCCGAGGTCCTGCACCCAGAGGTCGGCGATCCAGTTCTCGGGCGGGAGCTTGCCGGTCGAGGGGGCGGGCCTGCGATTGACGAGTTCGAGGCAGAGCGCGCCGGAGGAGGCCGCCGGGAGCGGAATCTTGAACGGGACGCGAAGCGCGTGCGGACTCCGGAACGGAGCGGGGCCCGACCCGGACCAGGTCGAGGTCGGGACGGCTACGAGTCCGCGGTAGACCGAGAAGACCCGCTTCCCGTGGTTCTTCGCGAAATCGCGCGAGGGGGCTTTTGGGTCCGCCGGGGTCCACGAGGCGCGGATCTCGAGGTCGATCCATCCTCCCTTCCATCCGCGCTTCCCGAGGTCTGTGTTCATCCCGGTGTCCCGCCGGATCGAGATTCCGTAGAGGAGCTTCTTCGCGGAGGGGCCGAGAACGGAACGAGAGATCAGGATCTGTGTCCGGCTCTCGATGCCGGAGGCGAGTTGGGCGTCGACGGAGGAGCCTTCGGCGCGGGTGGCGGAGGCCGGCAGGATCAAGGTGGACTGAGCGGCTGCCGCCTGGATGGCGAGGGCCGCGAGTCCCAGGGAGAAGGGGGCGGTTCGTCGGAGCATGATGGGTCCTTTCATCAGAGGTGGAAGTGAGTCCTCGGGAGAGGGCCGTCGTCCCTAGCGGGTGATCCAGCGGATCAAGGCCCCGGGCCGGCCCTTCTTCGTCGTCAGGAAGAGGACCAGCCCGTCGATCAACCAGGATCTCGGGATCACGAACTTGCGCCGGCCCTTGACGGGCACCGGGACGGTGCGCCCGCCGTCGACCTGGAAGTAGACGGTGTCCTCGGGGCCGCTGTAGGTGACGGTGACGTCCTGTCCCTCGACCGGAGGGTCGGGCTGGATCGAAAAATGGGAGGGGAAGCCGGCCATCGTTCAGTCCTTCGTTCCGGGGTTCGGGGGGGCGGAGAGGAGTCCCCCGCGTTCGAGTTCCATGCGGAGGTCGAAGCGGCCGAGGAGATGGAGGCCGCTCCAGACGATCTGCCGCGTCTCCTCGAGGTCCGCCCCCTGGAGTTCGGGCAGGACCTCCGCGAGCTTCGTGAAGCCCTTCGCCAGGGCGCCGATCCCCCGGAACTTGAACGCGAGGCGCATCAGGTCCGGGGCGTGGGGGAGGAGATCCGCCGGAGCGGCGCTCTCGATCCGATCGAGCATGCGAGCCAGGTCGGCCCAGTCGGGGTCGATCCGGTCGGGGGAGGCGATACCCTCGCCGGGCGGGAAGGGAGGGAGGAGGAAGCGGGTCAAGCCCCCGCCGAACAGGCTCCCGGCGAGGAATCCGAGCAAGGTCCTCCGCTTGCAGGGGGCGGGTTTGGAGACGAGGGGGTGGAGGGAAGAGGGGCTTTGCATCGAGTCCTCCGGCTTGGATATACGCAAAAAAGTATGGGCGGCCGCGATTCTCCGTCAAGACCGGATCTCGAGAAGAACTGTCTTGATTTGAGATCCCTCGAGGGGGCTCAACCGTTCCGGCGGATCCGGCCCTCGGCGTCGAAGCAATGGTCGTTGGAGGGGGACCAGACGAAGAAGCGATAGAGGGGGCCCAGCCCGACGAGGCCCTCGAGCAGCCGTTCGCGGAGTTCCGGCCCCATCGCGATGCCGGCCTCCCTCGGGAAGCGACGGCGGAGATTCCACCAATGCTCCCCCGGCCGGAAGTAGGCGAAGAAGTTCTCGAGATCGCGGTGCTCCAGGCGGCCCGGCAGGTATTCCCGCCTCCAGCGGTCGATCGTCAGAACGAAGCCCTCGGGCAGGTCGGCGAGGAGCGAGAGGAAGACCGCGGCCCCCTCGCGCGTCGCGCAGAGGTTTCGGAGGTTGATCGCGTCCCAGAAGGCGAGGGGGTGGATCCTCAGAGAGGTCTCGAGGCCCTCCGCGTCGAGACAGCAGACGATCGTCGTCTGGATGTAGTGGGTGTCGACGTCCTGGCCGATCGTGTCGCCGACCCGTTCGACCAGGGCCTTGCGGTCCTTCGGACTTCGCGAGAGATAGGCCCACTGGGCGCGGACCCTTCCGAGATTGAACCGGTAGGGGTGGTTCAGGCTCGTTCGCGAGGCCAGGTTCAGTCCGTGCTCCTTCTTCAGGGCCGCCTTGGCCGCTTTCGCGTAGAGATCCAGCTTGCGGCGGACCCTGAGCCGGTAGGGGTTGTACTCGGGATCCCGCTGGCGGTGTTCCTCGTAGGCCGCGAAGTCCCGCTCCTCGAAGAGAGGGAGGGTGGAGGGGTCAGGAGTCCGTTTCATCGTTCCGCCGGGATCTCGCAGGCGCGCCGTCGCGGTAGCGGCGGGCGAGGGTTTCCGGGCTCGCCCCGAACCGGAAGCGGAGGCGGAGCCACTGGTTGAGGAGGACGGTGCGGAGCGGACCGAGACGCCGGTATCTCCGGGCCGAGGTCTCGACCCTCTCCTTCAGGATGCGGGCCCGCGAGCGGGCCTTCAATCGCCGGGACAGTTCGAAGTCGTCGAAGAGGGACCAGTCGGGGTGCCCGCCGACCTCGAAATAGAGCGATCGCTCGACGAAGGGGGCCTGGTCGCCCAGGGGCATCGAGAGCCGGAGACTGCGGAGGTTCGCGCCGAAGGAGATCCACCGGTAGTGGCCGCCTTCCAGACGGTGGCGGAAGGCTCCCCACCGGGCGCCGCATCCGCGGGCCTCGAGGATCGAACGAGCCCACCCTGCGGGGAGGAGGGTGTCGGCGTGGAGGAAGCAGAGGGTCGATTCGCGGCCCTCCGCCGCGGCCTCGCGCAGGCGGAGCCCCCGCGGGCCCTTCCGGGAGAACAGGGTCCAGCCCTCCGCCTCGAACTCCCGTCGCGTCACTTCCCGGAACGACGTCGCGCATAGGACGAAGGGGATCGCGCCCGCCGCGGCGCGATCGAGGCCCGACCGGGCCCGTGCGGTTTCGGGAAGAGCGGGAAGGGGGCGGTCTCCGGTCCCGAGGGGGACGCAGACGCGGATCGGGGCCCCGCTCCCCTCCGACGTCATCGAGGGCTCCCCGGATTCTCCGGAGTCCTCAATCCAGGCCGAGAAAGGTCTTCGCCTGTTTCAGGCGGCCGCCCCGCAGGCCGAGCCGGACGGCCCGGTCCAGGGCTTCCCGGGCGGGGACCCGATGGAACTCCTGCATCCAGCAGGCCCAGAGGGCCTTGACCCTCGTCCCCGAGGCGCAGGTCAGGAGGGCCTTCCCCGCCCCGGCGAGAGCCTTCTCGAAAGCTTCGAGATGCGCTTCCCTCGAGATCGGTTCGCGTCCCAACGGAATCCAGAAATACCGGAGGCCGTTGGCGCGGGCCCACTTCTCGACATCCTCCCGGGGCCAGGATTCCCGTTCGCTCAGACTGACGACGAGAGTGTCGTATCCCGCGAGCCGGATCTTCCGGAACGAATCGGGATCGGTCGGACAGGCCGCGAAGTCGACGCCGGTGCCGGACCAGGTGAAGCGGGAGAGGCCCTCCAGCCCGAGCGGGGCGCTCGACTCGATCCGGTCGAGTCCGATCCGGGGTTTCGAGGAGCCGGCGCAGGCGACCAGCATCGGGAGCAGGACGGCGGCGAGCGGGAAGAGGGCTCTTCGTTCGAGCTTCGGGCGTTTCGGATTCATCTCGTCTCCTTGGATCCTCGCGGCTTCGGTGGCGCGGAAGCCTGCGTCGATCTGACGCAAGGCGCCCGGGGCGGGCGGGCGGGACCCTCCTTGCCTTGTCCGGAGCGTGAGGGAAGGATGCCCCGCCCGGTTTTCGGAGTCCATGGAGAACCCTCGATGTCGATCTGCCTGCCCCTCGTCACGCTTCTTCTCGGCTTCCCCGCGCTTCAGCAATCCCGCCCGGCGTCTCGCTCCTCCCAAGCCGCCACGAAGGACGCCCTGCTTCCCGCCTCTCCGGCGGAACAGGCCTTGATGAAGAAGACCTATCCCCCGTACCAGGGCTTCTGCGCGGGATGCCATGGACCGACGGGGAGAGGCGACGGACCGATGGCCCGATTCCTCGAACCGAAGCCGATGAACTTCCGCAAGGCGATGTTCAAACTCGTCCGGACCGTGAACGGGGTCCCCTCGGAGAAGGACCTGGTCGCGACCGTGCAGAAAGGCCTTCCCGGTTCCGCGATGCCCGCCTTCGGGCACATGCCGCCGCATATGGTCCGGATGGCGGTCCGGTCGGTCCTGAACCTCGCCCGGGCCGGCCGTGCCGAACTGCTCCGTTCCGCCGCTTCGCTCCCGGTCGAGGAGGCCGCGAAGAAGGCCGAGGCCGAACTCGTCCCGGGCGCGCCCGTGCGGCTCCCTCCCCTCGACCGGACGGACTTCGATCTCGAGAAGGGCAAGGTCCTCTTCGAGCGGAACTGCGCCCTCTGCCACGGGGCGGACGGGAAGGGGAAGGACGGGCTTCCGTTCCGGGACGCGGTCGGCCTGCCGATCCGGCCCCGGAACTTCACGAAGGGGGTCTTCAAGGGCGGAGCCGATTTCGAGGATCTCGGCACGAGGATCCGGGCGGGCATCCCCTATGCGGCGATGCCCGCCTTCGATCGGAAGGCCGTTCCCGACGCGGAACTCTGGGATCTCGTCGCCTACGTCCGCTCCTTCGTCCCCGAGGGGGGCGGGGAGGTCGCCGCCGGACCGGACGGCCGGAGGATCCCGCGCTTCCGATCGGGCTTCGAGGCGACCTCCGTCAAGGTCGCCCGCGTTTCCGTCCTTCCGGCCGGGCCGGACGACCGGGCCTGGGAGAAGGCGGAGGAGAGCCCGGTCACGCTCACGCCCCTCGATGCGGCCCTGGGGGGGCGGACCCCGACCCCGCGCCTTCGCGCCGTCCATGACGGGACGAGGATCGCTTTCCGCCTGCGCTGGAAGGACGAGAGGCCGGACCGCGGCCCCGGCGCCTTCGACCGCGCGGGCCTGCAACCGGGGCTGAGTTCCAAGTCGGTCCTCTTCGTCGAGGCCCGGTTCCCCCGGAGGCGCTTCTCGATCTTCGGTCCGGGTTGGTGGTGGCGGGCCGACGGCAAGGTCCTCTCGGCGCGACCGCGCTACGATCGGGACTGGGAAGGAGTCCTCGACGGCCGGATCGACGAGGGCCGTTCGGAGGTCGTCGGTCCGAAGCCCGAGGCGGAAGCGGAATGGAAGGACGGAATCTGGACCCTGGTCTTCAGGCGGGATCTCCGCTCGCCCCGTCATCCGGGGAGGGCGAGGGACAAGCGACGCCTTCCCGACGGATCGGCGCCGATCGAACTGCCCCTCGAGGCGGGGGGCCGGGCGGCGATCCAGTGCTTCCTCGGGGACGGCTCTCGGGGAAAGGGCCTGCGGTCCTGGTTCGTCTCGCACTGGATCGAACTCGCGCTCGAGCCCTGACGGCCTTCCTCGGGGGACTCCTGGCCCTCCTCCCGTGCTGCGCGGCGGAGGCCGGACTCCTCCTCCTGGACGACTTCGAGAGGGGGGAGCAGACGGCCGGACTCCCCCCGTCCTGGGCGCCGGTCGAGGAGGGCGCGGCCGTCCGCCCCTCGGGCTGGGCGCTGGTCCGCGGGGGCCGCGGCCACGCCTTCGTCCTCCTTTCGAACCCCAACTTCGGAGATGTCGCGAGCCTCTGCCTCCGGGAAGGCCCCGAGCCCGCCTTCGCGGAGATCGCGTGCCGGATCCGGGTCGTCGACGGCCGCGGCGCGCAGGGTGGAGGCCTGGTCTGGCGGTATCGGGGTCCCTTCCTCCATCGCGCGGCGATCTGGGATCCGCTCCGGGGGGACCTCCGCCTCGTCGAGGGGGACGGGAAGACCCGAAGAGTCCTCCGGAGCGTCCGGGTCGCCGCCGACCCCGAGTCCTGGCACCGGCTCCGCGTCGTGCAGGGAGCCTCGCGGGTCGAGATCTTCTTCGACGGCCGTCTTCTCCTCCGCCGCGACGAGAAGGGAGGGTCCGCCCTCTCCCGTTCCCAAGGCGCACCCTCCCCCCTCCGCTCCTTCTCCCGAGATGCCTCCTCCCGTCTTCGAGGCGCGGTGGGGTTGATCGTCCCCGGCGACGCGCGCAGCGCCTTCGACGACTTTTCCCTCCGCCTCCTTCGCGGGATCCGGGATTCCTGACCCCGAAGGGCGCAGCCGTCACTCGACGACCTGCGGTATCAGGGGCGCGGCCCCCTCCCCTGATCCTGACCGAGGGGCCCGGCGCCGGCTCCCCCTCACCCTGAGGGGAGCGGGGCTTGCCGGCGGCCCTCCAGCGTGGTGGAATCCCCTTCGCACGGGAAGGTCGGAACACCCAACCGCGGAGCCGCCCAGGCGAAGCCCCGGCTTGTCATTCTTGTCTTGTCGGCCCGAAGGGCCGGGCTTCCGGGCTTCCTGCCACTCCCAATCCTTCGCCCAAGGGTTCCGCCCGATGCGACGAGCGAATGCTAAAGACCCTGTCTCGCGGTACCTCGAATGGGATGCCCGCATACGGGCTTGCACTCGACACACAGTCCCCGTCCTGGAAGCTTTGTTCGCCACGGAAGACCGCTTCCTATCCCGCTGGCGGGAAAACCGGCTTCCCGAACGTCTCGAGGCCTGGCTCTCGGCAGTCTTCCAAAACAATCTCCGGCGCTCCGAGTCCCGGCGTCGGCGCCTTCGGAGTCTCGAGGCAGCGGGGGGTGCTGAGTGGATTCCAGCGAAAGATTCAGGTGGCACCTTCACCCAGGTTGTCCTCCGGCTCCAGGGATCGGCCGTCGCCGAGTCGATCCTAGCCGAGTTCTTCACTTCTGTTCGTGCCGGGGTTGCGGACCCCAAGATCGCCGGGCGGAGCCTAGCTTTGACCAAGACCCAACGAAGGGTGCTGGCGGCCCTCCTCGCTTCCTCCTCGATCAAAGAAGCCGCCACCCGTATCTCTATGTCACCAAGAGACTTGAGAAACCATCTTAAAGAAGTTGCAAAAAAAATCAGGAAAATCCTTCCCCCCCCCCCTCTCTTATTGATGGAAGGCAATCAGACACAGAACTCGAGACACCGTCCAAGGGAGGTTTAAAATGTCCAAAAAAAAAGATGATCCAAAGCCTCATCCGGAACAAAGGAATCAATTCTTGCCGATCGCTCGCCGAGATCTGATACGCGGGGTAGGGCTCGGGTCCGCTTTTTTCTTGTTTCCGTGGTCCCGTTCTAAAATGAAGAATACGATTCATGGTTTGAGCGAGTTTATTTGTGCGCAAGATCAGCAATTTTTTGACCCATGCCCTCCATTCAATCAATATTCTGATGGTGACGACTGCGGTACCCATGACTGTAATAACGACTTCAAGTGTACTGGAGGGGTTTTAGATGACTTTGAATGCACAGTAAACTTTACCTGTGGAACTCCAGACCACCAAAATCAATTCAGATGTGAGAATAGTTTTGATGATGAAGACTGCGAAGGTGGTTTCACATGCAATTGGTTTAACTGCGCTGATGGGGGGTACACCCCACCAGTTGTGTAAAGATGACATGACGCCTGTTTTCAACGATGGAGCTTGAACTTCACTCGTCATGGGTCGAGGAATTCAAGATCCGTAGGCTTCACGGGCTGGATTCCAATAAACAGATCCGAGTGCTTTCCCCCGAACGCGTGGAGCTGGAAACAGGCTACGAGTACCTCCTTACTGGGGTTGACCGCAACCGAACCGTCCTCCTTGATCCCCTTCTCATCGGTCCGGCCGAAGCCGGCAGCCGATGCCGGCCGTCCTTATTTCACCGTTCCATCATCAAGACCTCCCTCCTGGTGCGGGCCGGTAGGGGAAAGCCTCCGAGAAGCATGCGTTTCATGCCGGACGCCGGCCCCTTGTTCGGAGAGGGGCTGTTACCTCCGGCCAAGCTCCTGAGAGAGGAGGAGGGAGGCGCTCTCTTCGAGTTGCCTTTCGTCGAACATCTCGGCGGACGGCTCTGTTTCGAAACCGAAGCCGGGCCGGCCTACATCGAGGCCCCGGCGAGCCTGCCGAGCAAAGAAATTGGAATGCTCGCCCTTGCACTCCCTGAACTCGCCGCCCTCGAAGTCAAGACGAAGGAAGGGGCACCTATCGAGAACGCCGAGATCTACCTGCAGCGCGGAAAAGGGTGGCCGGACTTTGGAACCAGGGCGAGGTGGTTCTACGGTTGGACCGATAGCGGAGGGAGGATCGCGCTGCCGGCGAGCGGTTATAAGGGCGGCCGGATTCTTATTCTCGCCTGGGGGTGCAGGCCCAAGAGTCAAAACCTTGCTTCGTCGCGCGGGAAGGCGATTCTTGAGCCCGACGAAATACGGAAGATCGAGATCCCCTTCTCTGAAACCGGCCGCCGGATCTTTACAAACTTCCTCCGTGCCCCCGGCCGTCCTTCGAGCCATCCACGGTTCGTCGAAGGGACCTTCCAGGTTCCGGAAACCCTGCTGCAAGCGGCCCGAGCCTATAAAAATGAGTCCGTCTTTCGTTCTCTTTCTCTTGAGAAACGATTGCTTTACTCAGATTTGAAGATCCGTTCCGGGCTCTACCTGACCAAACTGGACTATTGGAGCCCCGACGGATTCATGTTCGATCTGTGCCGTCCGGGGGAAATCACTCCCCACCGGCGAATGATTTCCGGACTGCCCGGAGGTGAGGGTGCCTACTATTCCCTGTGTGGTTTCGATGGGAGCGGGAGCAATCGCCTGTTCACACCGAGTGTCCCGCATCCGCTTGCGGCTTCCCTCCCCATCGCTCCCGATCCTCACGGACGGTTGGCCGTCCCGATTCCCTTGTTGAAAGACATGATGTCCTTCAACTTCTTCGGCCCAGCCTACCCCCCGGTTACATGGGAGGGCGAAGTAGGGAAATCGACTCCACCGAGGGGTTCGCCAGCGGAACTCATTGTCCAGGAGCCCCCAGCGGGTACTTGGCTCGAGTTCCGAGTGGTCGGCGGTGAAGGGATCAACAAGGGCGGGGGAAAGGAAGGATGGCATCTCGCAAGGACAGGCGGCGCGGCCTTGCTGGATGAAAAGGGGCGATTCCGCCTGGGACTCCCGAAAGGCAGCCGCTTGGTTTTTCTGCTCCATCGGCCGGGAGCTGCTCCATTCTGCGGCCGCCTCGATCCCGGAGAGACCCTGACAGCTCCTCCCCCGGCGAAGGCCGCCTGGGGACTCCTCACGTCCTCTCATGGAACAATGGCGGGGATTCCAACCAGGCTGCGGTTCAAGAAAGCGGCGAAAGGTGAACAGAGCGATCCGGCGGCATTCAACGCTTTCGGGTACAAAACATGGGTTTCCCGCTGGCAAGGGAGGAGACCCCCTGCCTGCTTGCTCGGGCCTCTCCCTCCCGGCACCTACGGACTGCGACGAAGACGAAACGACTCGCCACGCATCCTCGAGCTTGTTGCCGGCCGTATCGAGGAATTCGAGTTGTAAGGAACACGCCAATACATCCATTGTTCAGCTTTCTTATTCTTGCCGATCACGAAACCTTGGAATTGAGGGGGCTGATTTCTTGAGAGGTTTTGGATTCGAGGAAACTGGAGGAGAGGAGAGCAGGAAACATGGCTATCACTCACAAGGGGAGGTGAAGAAACAAAGGATGCAACCGAAGAGAGTAAACTATTTCTTTCTCGTTCTTTCCATTCTAGGAATCGTCCTTGGGTACTCGCTGTTTTCGGAGGGAATGGGTGAAGGTAGGGAGCATGCTTTGATTCTTGGGGAAAAGAAAATCAAGAATGGAACGATAGATACAAGCGCATTTTCTCGGGCTCCTGTCAAAGAGCCTGGAAAGACTGAAAAGAGACCACTTCTATTCGGAAACGTAGACGCTGACCCTGAACCTTCGCCGGGGAGCAAATTCCGTCTTCGGATCTTCACGGAGAGCGATCGTGAGACTGCCGTGATCGAAGACCGCCTTCCTGGAACCTTCCGCATCGAACCAGAGAACGAAAAGGGGCTGTTCCTGTTGGTCTGCGAGGCGGAGGGATATGTCCCTGTCCGGAGATATGTGAGACCCTCGACCGACCCTGTGGAAATCAGGCTCCGCGGCGGCTCCATTGAAGCCTCCTGTGGCCTTCGATGGCGGCTAGAAACTTCCAATGGTGATTCCTGCACGGTCCGCTTGCTCGAGGGGGAGGACCCGCGGGATGAAATCGCCGATACCGATCCGGGCAAGTTCTTCCTTGGCCTGAGGGCCCTAAGTCAACCACAACCGCCGGTACTCGAACGCAGGATCCAAGGCTCGATCTCCCCCGACGGAGGATTCGCCTTTGAACTCTCGCCCATCGCCCCCGGCGGTTGGCTCTTCTCCGTGGAAGTCGAGGGAATGGGGGTCCGGCTTCAGAGGGTCTACCTGAGGCCGCATGAAACCCGTGATCTCGGCCTGCTCGAACTCGCGCCTCCGACCATAGTGTTCGTGAAGGTCGTCGATCCGCGGAACTCCGAACCCATCGAAGGGGCCGAGGTGCGCCCGTGCCTTGCGATCAGAGCCCTTCCCTGGACCGTCCGAACCGATGCCTTCGGTTTGGCCGAGGTTCCGGTCTACGGCGCCCCGGATGACGCAGCCCTACAGGTCACGAAGGAAGGCTTCGTTCCGCGGCGCGTGCGCCTCCGGGGCCAGGTTTGGGATCGGGCTCGTCCCTTGGAGATCACCCTCGAACCGGCCGCCCGCATCAAGCTGAAGGTTCCTCCCGGCAGGCTTGTCTTCGTATCGGAGAAACCTCCCGGCGGGTTCTGGGCGGAGACCGGCGGGAGGACCGAAATCGATGCCTGGGTTCCCCGCCGCGGTCGAGGTACGGAGATGTTTGTCATCGATCCGACCGACTGGACCTTCAGCACCCGTCCGATCCGGAACCGGAAGGTCGTCGAGGGAAAAGCCGGACTGGAGGGTTTCGTTCGGATCGGCCGGGAAGCCTTGGGGCGCGGGAACGTGGAACTGCGTGGAGCCGACGGAGCGGCCCGCGGGCTTCGCTTCTTCGCCTCGATCCTGGGCGGCCGCTTTCGCTTTGAGCGGCTGCCGCAGGGGACCTACCGGATCACGATCCGAGTCGGCCCGCAGATCCACGACAACGATCATGAGTTTCGATTCCCCCCGATCACGTTGAAAGAAGGCCACCGGAGTGAGACCTACCGCCTGCCGGATGGACGCCTCGCGCTCCGCATCCTGAATGCCCTTGGAGAACCGGCCGCTTATCGGGCCGTCCTGATTCGCTGTCCGCCGCGCCCGATCGGGTCTGCGATCCCCGGCTATCGTATCTCGATCCAGACATTTTCGGATCATCTCGGCCGAGTCGCCTTCAGGGGGCTGCCCCCCGTTTGGTTTGATGTCATTGTCATGGACGACTTGCGCAAGCGGACGGACCGAGCTACGCCCTTCAAGACAAGCATCTTTCCAAGTCCTAAGGTTCAGGAAATACATATTCAAAAATAGGAGGCTCTTCAGGGTTTCCGGTGGGGACGGGCTGATACGGGGAGCATGTCCAACCCTCCTTTGTGGAAATAGATGGCATGGATGAATCGGTCGAGATTGCGGTACCCGAAAGCTCGCCCCTTCAGCTTC
>JALUUL010000011.1 GCA_027021385.1 Planctomycetota bacterium
ACTGGCTCCTGGATCGTCCGGTCTCGAACAGCGGGCGCCTGCGCGTGTTGCTCGCCGAGGTGGGCGAGAGGCGCGGGCTCCCGGGCCGGGTCCTCCTGGTTCCCGATCCCGATCGGCTTCTCGTCGAGGAGAGGGCGAAGGACGAGGTCGTCGCGACGGCCGACTCCCGCATCCTCGACGAAGGGCCGCCCTGGTGCGATCCGGCCTCGGCCTTCCTGGAGCGCTCGGCGATGGGGTCCGTCGTCCTGGACCTTCGATCCCGGGACTGAATCCGCCTCGTGGGGCCGTCCGGAGCGATGGTCCGGAAGAGAATCGCCGGGAGGAGGACGGGGGAGCCCTCCCGGGCCAAGGGCGGCCCGGAGGCGGATTTCCGGCATATACTCCGAGGAATGCCGTCCCCGCCCGATCTTCCGGATGAACAGGTCACGCTCCGGTTGTTCCGGAGGATAGGGCAGAGGGACGAGGAGGCCTGGACGGCCCTGGAACGCGCGCTCGACCGCCTCGGCGGAGAAGCCGAGGAAGTCGTCGTCCTGCGGAAGCTCTAGGGCCTGTCGAGCAAGAAGGCCGTAAAGAGGTTGGGGAAGTCGGACGCCGCCGTTCGAAAGATCAAATCCCGGGCGATCGCGAAACTCTCCCTTCTCGTCGAGGACGAAAGGAAGTCCCCTTCGAACCGGCGGGAACTCGAGGACCTTCTGATGTCCTTCGCCGATCGGAGGGGACGGGGGCCGGCGTTCCGAACCGGATCGGGGCCCTATGAAGTGGCCGGTCTCCTGGGCCGCGGGGGGAACGGGAGGGTCTTCCGGGTCCTGAACGAGGGGGGGAGGTCTTCGCCCTGAAGCTGCCGCACGAGTCCACCCTCCTGGATCCGCGCAGCTTCCGGCGGATTCGGAGGGAGTTCCGGATCCTATCGGGGATCCGGCATCCGAACATCGTCCGGATCCACGATTCCGGGGAATGGCGGGGCTTCCCTTCCTGGTCATGGAATGCGTGGAAGGAGAGGACCTGGCCGCCTCGATCGCCGAGGCTGCCGGGGCGCTGCACGAGGAAGGACTCCTGCACCGGGATCTGAAGCCCGGAAACGTCAAGCTCCGGGAGGACGGGTCTCCGGTCCTCCTCGATTTCGGGCTGGCCGTGGCTCCCGGTCACCCGATGACGAGGCTGCTCGTGGAGGCGGATTCCGGGAAGGCGGTGAAGACCGGAACTCCGCGGCTCTTCTGGAGGCCTGTCGGCTTGAGGCGGCGGGCCGGAAGGACGAGGCGAGAAGGATCTTCGAGTCGGTCGTCCGGGATCTCCTGGACAGCCGGCGGGCCCTGTACAACCTCGCCTTGACCTTCGATTCCCCCCATCGACTGCGGGCGGCGAAGCGGGCTTACGAGAGACTCCTCTCGCTCCTTCAGGAGATGTCCGAGAGGGAAGGACTGCCCGACTCCGTCCTGGGCCGCTTGACGAGGGCCCTGCGTAGCCTGAGGAAATTGGTCCGTCCGAACCCTCCCGATCTCCATGAGTTTCGCGGATTCCGTCGCCTTACCCTTCTCGATCCCTCCTGGAAGGGGGGGCGATTCCTTCCAGCGAGGAAAACCGATTCCATGGAATGCACGAAGGAAGGTCGTTGAGGTTTCTCGAAGCATAGGGGCCTTTTCGTTTCCCTCTTCCCGACCTGGAGGAAGGCCTTGCCGCTTCCCGCCCAGGGTTTCGATGCGAGGGTGCGGCGTTCTCCCCCATCCCCGTGCTCTCCCGGCTCTCTACGCTGGAGGCTGGAACACGGAGACGGGTCTCTACGAGTTCAACATCGGGCCGGGGCGGAAGGGGGAGAACCTCTCGATTCCGGTGAACGGGACACCTGCCTTCGCGATGAGGTTGTCGGTGGACGGGACCCACTCCGCCAGCTTCTTGGTCCCGAATCCCTTCAAATGCGGAATAATTTTCCAGACCTACAAGGGGGGAGGCTCTGGAAAACGAGCCTTTGTTGGGGCTGGAATCGGAAGAGACTCGAGAACCCGGGATGAATCCTCGTCAAGATTTTTCCGGACAGCCCTAAAGGTTAAGGAGAAGAAGTAGCCGATATGCCTAGCTGACCTAGAGAAATAATGTGGAGCCCTTCACTTCTTCCAGTCCTCGGGGTTTGGACCGTGACCCGGGAAAGAAGGTTTTCCTCGGGAAAGAGAGGAAGGTATGTCCGAAACCGGCGGGATCCCGGAACACCGGTTCGCGTCTATTAAGGAAAGGAGCTTGAATCCGATGTCCGGGGTTCAGGATCGGAAAGCTCTCCTAGAGAAACTCGCGGGCGCGGTCATGTTCGCGTCCGTGGAAGACGACTCCTCGTTGGAAACCTGTGAAGAAGCCCTCCATGCTCTGGCGGAGGCGGAGCCGAGTGAGGTCCTCCGGGAACGGGTCGCGGAACTCGCGGACGGGATCCGAAGGATCCGTGAATCGAAACTAGAGAACCCCGAAGAAGCATTCGAGTCCTTCCGTTCGGGCATAGCCCGGCTCCAGGAGCTGTTCGCGGAATCCGGGAATCCATCGAAGGCGGAGTCCCGGACGGATCCGGAGGAGCTGATCCTCCCTGAATATGTCGAGGAGTCCGTCTTCCTCGAGTTCATCTCGGATTCGAGCGTCGTCATCGAGGATCTGGAGGCGGACATCCTTTCCCTGGAGGAGGGAGGAGCGGAGGGATTGCAGTCCATCCGGAGGCGTATCCATACGCTCAAGGGTGAGGCTGGAGTTCTCGGCCTGACGGAAGTGGAAAGAGTCTGCCACGCCCTCGAGGACGGCCTGACCGAGGACTTCGGGGATACCGATGTCCTTCTTGAGGTGAAGGATTGGCTGTCTCAGGCGTTCCAGGTTTACGCGGAACGGAAAAGACCCCTTGGTGAGACGGAACGGATCATCGCGAGGATCGTTGCCGCCGCGAGGGGGGAGGATGGGAACGGGATCAATCCGACGGCCGCCGGAGGTGAGGCTGGAGTCAGCATGGAGGACGAGAGCCGACAAGAAACGACGAAGGAGGAGGAATTCATGGAGTCGATCCCATCCGAGGACAATGGGTGCCGGGAGCGCGCCTTGGAATGGGACGAGGAGACACTCGAGGTCGTGGGAGAGTTCCTCCACGAAGCAGAGGAAGGGATGACTCAGGTCGACGAGATCCTCCTCGGGGCCGAGAATTCGGGAGTCGACAAGGAGGAGATCGACGCCCTTTTCCGAGTTTTCCACACGATCAAGGGGTTGGCCGGATTCCTCGAACTCCAAGAGATCACCGATCTCGCCCACACTACGGAAACGATGTTGGACCACGCCCGGAAGGGCAGGCTCGCGATCGAGGGAAAAGTCCTGGATCTCGCTTTCGACGCCTCCGAGATGATGCGGAGGATGGTCCATGACCTTCACCGAGCCGTGAAGGAGGGCACCGGACTGCACCCGGAATCGGGGCTGAACAGTCTCGTCGAAAGATTGACGGCGGTCATCGAAGGGAAGGAACCCCCATCCGGAGAGGAACCTCCCTCACGGAGACCCTCCCCTGCTCCAGAAACCAAGGAAGCCGATTCCGGGGAACCGAGGACTGGAAGGGAACTGGACCGTTCGAAATCAAAAACTTCCCCTCCGCCGGTGAAAGAGGCGGGCGCCGGTGGGGGGAAGCTGAGGGAAGTCGTCAAGATCGACCTCGAGCGGGTCGACAACCTCGTTTCCCTGATCGGAGAGTTGGTCATCGTCGAGGCGATGATCGCGAATGCGCCGGAACTCGCGCAGGCCTCTTCCAGGCTGGTGCAACAGATCAGCCAGATGTCGAAGATCACGAAGGATCTCCAGGACATCGGGACGAGGATGCGGATGGTTCCCGTCCGTGGAGTTTTCCAAAAGATGGCGAGGATGGTCCGGGACCTCTCCCGAAGGAGCGGAAAGGCCATCACGGTCAAGATGTCGGGGGAGGGGACGGAGCTGGACCGTGGAATGGTAGAGGCGATCTCGGATCCTCTCGTTCACATGATCCGGAACTCGGTGGATCATGGAATCGAGGACGGGGAAACTCGCAAGCGAACCGGGAAACCTCTGAAAGGGACGATCGAACTCAGGGCTTTCCATGAGGGCGGGAGCGTCGTCATCCAGATCGCCGACGACGGTCGAGGTCTGGACAAGGAAGCGATCCTGGCCAAGGCATTGGAGAAAGGGATCGTCGGGGAGGGGGAGACCTTGACGGACCAGGAGATTTACAACCTCGTTTTCGCTCCGGGTTTCTCTACAGCGAAGAAGGTCACGGAAATCTCCAG
>JALUUL010000012.1 GCA_027021385.1 Planctomycetota bacterium
ACCGCATCGGCCTCCAAGGAACCCGCCCCGGCTGCCCTCCCCCCTGACTGCCCGCCCCCCCCCTCGAGGACGGCCCCACATCCACCTCATCAAGGAACTCCCGCCCGGTGTCAGGGTAGTCGCCTCCTTAGAACTCGGAACGGAGACGACGCCACGAGGACCGTGGGAGCCCAACCGTCACGAAGCGGCGGTTGGGTGCGTCCCGAGTCCCTACCCTCCGGGCTTTCAGAAATGAAAGACCCGGACGGAGAAGACTTTGAGGCTCTTGACGACCTTCGACCTGTCGAGAATGAGGGCGAAGCGGAAGTCCCGAGCCCCCAGCTTTTCGACCATGGGGTTCAAGCGGGCCACCCCCCCGGCCCTGCCGTCCTGGATCCAGGGGGTGAACCTCCCCGCCGGAGGGTTCACGCTCGACAGCCGTCCTCCCTGGACCTGGAAGACCACCGCCTGCCCGGATTCCGCCCTTCGGGAACTCAGGGAGGGATTGTCGCTGAAGACGACCTGAACCCCGTCGATCTCGGCCTGGATCACGTAGTAATGGTAGATCGGAACACCCAGGCTGGACTGGATCCGAACCCACCGGGAGACGGCAAGACTGGTCGGACCCGCATCGATGAAGCGAAGAGGACCGACGTTGTCCGGCGTTGCCTTCGGGAGGAAGTTGAACTGCGTATACGAAGGGGTGGGATTCGCTTCGATGCGGATGTAGCCGGCGCCTCCGTTGCCTCCCTGCGCCTTGACGTCCAGAAAGGGAACACTCTCGGTCATGCTCCCCCCGAGGCCCCCGGTTACGTCGATCTTGCCTTTCAGGGTCAAGCCCCCGCCGCATTGAAGGAGGACGCTCCCTCCCGATCCTCCGCCCCCGGGAGCCGGGGTTTTTCCGGCCGAGAAATTGCCCACGATGTTGTATGCGCTTCCCCCCCTGGCGTAGATCTCCGCGGTGGAGCCCAGGACCATGTCCCCGCCGGATTGAATGTTCAGAGCCCCGCCTCCCCCGCCTCCCCCGGCGCCGGGCGACATGAGTTTCCCCGTGGAAATGGAATAGAAGCCCTGGGCGCCTCCACCACCTCCCCCGGAACCGCCGATCAGAAAGAGTTCGGTGCTCCGCTTGTAGACGACGACGGGGAGTACGGGGAAGGTTTTTCCTGGCGATGAGGGGGGCCCGAATTCCGCCGCCTGGTACGTCCCCCACTGGGGCTTCGTCCTGGTCTTGAGAGCCTTTCCCGGAAGACCGAGATAGGACTTGCCGTCCGGGCTCCACAAGCTGCCTCCGGCTCCCCCCGCCGCGATCTGCCGGGAAAAGGTGACGCTCTTGACGAAGACGAAGCTCTTTCCGTCCGCGGGATTCGCGACCGAACCCTTTCCTCCGGTCCCGATCGCCCAGGGCGAGCGCGGATGCCCCGTGGGAAGCCTGAGGTCGGTTCCGGCTCTTCCGTTCAGCTTCGCCCCCTGGGCGCGCAACGAATCCCCGCCCTGGCCCCCGGTCCCTCCTCCCGGGCCTCCCTTGCCTCCCGGGAGCCCCTGGGTTCCGATCGCGGGCATCTTGAAATCGGGAACCGCCACCTCGATGACCCCATGGACCTCCACCTTCCCGGAGACCAGGAAGCGGGGGATGTTCCTTCCGACGATCCGGAGGCGTTCGTTGGCCTTCAGGGTGAAGGAACTGAATTCGAAGACCCCATTGGAGACGGTGTGGGTTCTCCCATCGAGGGTCCTCTCCGAGGGAATCTTGAGGGAACTCGTGTCCCATTCGAAAACGTCCCTGCCTTGCTTGTCCTTCCCGATCCACTTTCCGAGGTCCGCCGAAAAATCCCCGAGGATCCCGGACCCTCCGACCGTGATTCTCGGCTTCAGGCGTCCCCCTCCCCAGTCCGCGCTGGACCGGTCCTTGTCGAAGAAACGGGAATCGATGAACAGCTCGGAGAACTCGCGGTCTTTGACGATCGTCGGTCCGGAAAGAGGGATTTCGGCGCCCTGACTGGCTCCGAATCCGAGCTGCGGCTTGGTGGCGAAGACCCGGAGCGCCTGGACCCGGATCTTGGCTCCGGTGAGGACCGGGACCGAGAAGGAAAGGATTCCCAGGCCCGGGGTCTTCACCGTGGAGGGAAGGATCAGCAGCGGAGACGCGAGCAGAGGACAGAACAGGTAAGGGTACGTGATGATCGCCCGCTGGTTCGACAGGACGAAGAAGCCCGAGGGGGAATCCTTGCTGTCGAAACTCATGATGCGCAACCGCAGCCTGGTTCCACTCTTCCAGGTCCCGGCGGCGATCTGTACTCCGCAGGACCTTCCGTAGTACTGCACGGTCTGCGCCTGGGAGCGGACCAACCCCGCGGCGAGGCCCAGCCCGAGCAAGGCGATGAGAGGAAGTCGGAGGTCCCGGTTCTCCGGAACCATGGAACCCAGAGCGTTCGGAAGATTCCTGGTACGCATCGCGATACCTCCCTATGGGTGAAGGATGAGCGCATGAAGGAGTGCGGACCGGCCTTTCCTCGTTCCCGAAAAAGACGGAAAGGGAACTCTCGAGACGGAGAGGATCGGGTTTCCACAACCCATGACGGCCATCTTTGGGTTGGATGGGGCTTCCCGGGACCATACTCCCGGGTCCCTCGAAAGGAAAGCCCCCCGGAGCCATTTTCCCGGGGCCATCGGACCTTCAGCCCCGGATTCCCCACACCCTCCCGAAGTACCCGCCGACCTCTTGCCGGCCCTCCGCCCAAGGTCTAAAACGACGATTCGCGCGGGAGGGACAAACGCCCGCAACCCCACGCCGAGAGGAGTCTTTTCGCCTTACCCGCAGACCTCTTCGTCCTCGGAAACCCGGTTTCGGGGATCGAATGCAGTCATGCAGCGTTAAGGCCCCCAACCGCCCTCCAACTCTTAAATCCACTCGAACGATGAACATGCAGATCTGGAAATACTCGGTGCTCCTCCTGACCGCAGCCGGATCTTTCCTGTCCGCTGCCTTCCACATTCTCCTCTCGTTTCCACTGGTCTTGGCCTTTCCTCTCTTCGCCGCGGCCTGCCTCGTGCCGCGCGGTTCCCGTTTCTCCCTCCCACCTCCGACACCGCCCGACTCCGAACCATGGTTGGTTCGATTCGTCATAGTCCTCGGTGTTGCTTTCGCCATGACTTGGTGGGGCATTGCATGGAACGTCGACAGTGTCTCCATCCCGGGTGAGGATTGGGACCTCTGGTTGGAACAACATGGAGCCAGTAGGGAGTATTTCGGAACCTTAATGGTTACGGGCTTTCCAATTCAGAGAATCGAAGGCCACGGAGGCGGAGGAGCACAAGAATACCTTCCGTGGAGCAAGGGCCTGTGGGCCTTGCTCGCCAACTTTGCGATCTGGATGGGGGTCGGAATCGGACTGGCGGCTGTGGCGACCAAGAAGGCCGCAAGGTTCATCGCTTGGAGCACCGTCGCTGCCTCATTCGCATTTGGAATACCTGGGTTTCTCCGCCTGGGGGGCATGCTGGATTAGAGTGGAGGTATTATCAAAAGCTGTGGATGGCTGAATCACACAGCGACCTTGGATTCCATTTATGGAAGCCGATTATGGATTCAAGTAGGCAGGCGGCTATCGGGATCGTGATCACCGGCAACATCGCCGGGTTGCTTCTGTCGTTCGGGCTCGCGGTCTTGCTCTTCGAGATCGGCGAATCAGGAATCAACACTCGCCCATGGCAAGCCATCGTCGGGCTGGCCGTGCCGGTCCTTCTCCTCCTCGGAGCAGCCTTTCGCATTTACTCCCGGGGCAGGTCTCCCAGGCTGCTAAGGAGATTAGGAATCGCAACGGCTGGTGGACTCCTGCTAGGGTTCACGGGGATCGCCATATTCGCATCGTGATCGTGAGGTAGAGCGCCCAACGTGCTTGCCCTGACAGAAACAAGAAGTCGCCCAATCAGCCAGGGCAACGGCTGGCCCTCGGCTGCCGCTGATCGGCGAGACCTTGGCTGGAACAGGGGGGTATGCGAGTGACCCAACGCGAGGCGGCCCCTCCGTGCGGTTGGCGTTGCGATCGATGTTCGCACTATTGCCGCGAATGTCCCGGCTGCAGGCAGACCGAGATATGGTCGAAAGCTGTGGACGGTGAGCTGACAAACGAAACGCGGCGTATCCTTGGTGCTCGAATGAAACCGACACCCTCAGCCCCCGACGCGGGGGAA
>JALUUL010000013.1 GCA_027021385.1 Planctomycetota bacterium
TGGCCTGGAGATCCTGGGGGATCTCACCGATCTCGTCGAGCAGCAGCGTCCCCCCGTCCGCGGCCTCGAACCTTCCGACGCGCCGGGAGGTGGCGCCGGTGAAGGCCCCCGCCTCGTGCCCGAAGAATTCGCTCTCCATGAGGGTGCGGGGGATCGCCGCGCAGTTCACCTTGACGAAGGGTCCGTTCCTCCTTGTCGAACGCCGGTGCAGTTCGGATGCGACGACTTCCTTGCCCGTCCCGCTCTCCCCGGTGATCAGGACCGTCGCCTTTCCGGGGGCGACCATGTCGATCAGCTCCACGACCTCCGCCATGGCCTCGCTCTTGTAGATCATCGGCGGACCCAGGGTCTCCTCGCGGAGCCTGGCGTTCTCGCGGATCAATCGACTCTTCCCGTCGAGGCGCGCGAGCAGGAGTTCCAGCTGTCCGATCTCCACGGGTTTGACGAGGACGTCGTCCGCGCCCTCCTTCAGGGCCTCGACCGCGACCTCGACGGTCCCGTAGGCGGTGATGAGGACGACCGGGATCCCGGGCTTCCGGCTCCGCACGAAGGCTAGGACCTCCATCCCCGAGGCCCTCGGCATCCGGAGATCGGTCAGGACCAGATCGAAGGACCTCCTCTCCAGAGCCTTGATCGCGGCCTTCCCGTCATCCACGGCCAGGACCCCGGCGCCGAGGGATTCCAGGGCCTCGACGAGGAACTCCCGGGAGAGTCCGTCGTCATCGGCCAGAAGCACCTGCAGGTCGTTCTTCATCTCCGCCCTTTCCAAACGCCCCTCATCTCGAGGAGGAACACGGCCCCCTCCCGGCTTTCCTTGCGGCGCAACGAACCGCCCATCGCCTCCATCGCCCGGGCGCACCAGGCCAGCCCCAGACCGGTCCCGTCCTCCTTCGTCGTGAAGAACGGGTCGAACACGCGGTCCCCGATCTCGGGCGGGATCCCCGGACCGTCGTCCCGGATCTCGAGGCGGACTCTCCGGTCCCCTTCCCGTGGCCTTAGGGATCGGATCCACAATCTCCGGGCCCCGGCCTCCGCGGCGTTCCGGACCAGGTTCTCGAGAACCGATTGGAGGACGCCGGGAACGACCTCGACTTCCTCCCCGGGATCGGCCCCCTCGAGATCCGCATCGAGATCTCCGAAGGAGGTCGACTCGAGGATCATCGAAAGGGGGCATCTCCGGACTCCCTCCCGGGTCTCCGGTCTGGCGAAAGCCAGGAGATCTCCGACGAGTCTGTCCATCCTCCTCGCGCCCTCTTCGATCTTCTCGATCCACGAGCGGGCCCTCGGGGACCCCGGATCCCGCTTCAAGAGAGCCGCGAAACCGGCCAGGCCGTTCAGGGGATTGCGGAGTTCGTGCGCGATGCCGAGCGCCAGGGTCCCCAGTCCGCCGAGCCGGTCCAATCTCTCGACCTCGGCCTCGAGTTCCCGCACCTCGGTCCGATCCTCGATGAAGTCGAGATAGCCGCCGTCGGCCGCGCGCACCCGCGCGATCCTGAGATCTCGCTGCTGGCCGGCCGCGTCCGCGAGACGCATCGTCATCCTCCCGTCGGCCTCGGTCTCCGCCTCGACGGGGGGCTTCAATCCGGACGGCCCGAATCTCGACGAAAGGCTGCACGCCGCCGGGTTCTGGGGGGCGTAGGAACCTCCCTCCAACCGGAACACGGCCAGCGGAAGCGAGTCGAGGATCCTCTCCCGCTCGGAAAGGGCGCGGGTCAGGGTACGGTTCCGCTCCAGGAGTTCCCGGTCCACCTTCGCGGCCCGACGTTCGAGTCTCACGTAGGCCGACTCGAGCTCCTTCTTCGCGAGCTGGAAAGCCTCGAACTCCCGGAGAAGCCTCCGGATCTCCGTCTCTCCGGCGGTCCTCGTCATCGAACGACGGCTCCTACCACCTGAGCCCCTTGCCGTCCGGGAGGATCATGCCCTTCAGGGTCTTCTCCCATGCGATCGCCGCCGCCGCCATCGCGGCCGCGGAAGCCCACGGACCGGGAAGCTTCTTCCCCTCGGCGTTCGTGACCGTGTCGGCCTCTTCGGCCTCCGCGTAGACCCGGAGGGCCTCCTCGACGCGACCGTCCCGCTCCAGGGCCGTCCCCTTCAGGAACAGGAGCCCCGCGTTCCCTGCGTCCTTCTCGAGGAGGACCGCCAGAAGGGAAAGGGCGAACTTCTCTCGGCCGGTCCGGATCAGGGTCGCGACCCTCTTCATCGAATCGGGGACCGGATTCCACTTCGCGAGGACCTTCGCGCCCGTCAGGGGGTCCAGCGCGAAGGGCTCCGGAACGACCGGTCCCGGGAGAGGCGGAGGCTCCGCCCGGGCCGCCTTGACGAGGCCGGGCGGGAGGGGCGGCTCCGCCTTCCGCTTCGGAACGGCGGGTTCGGGAAGGACCGGAAGCGGCCCGGGTTCCACCGGAACGATCCCCGACGGAAGAGCCGGGGGGGCGGCGACGGCCCGCGAATGCTGCATGCGCCCTCGATAGAGGTCCGCGAGCCTGTCGCGGAGTTCCCGGGTCCTCAGGGACTCCTGCTCGAAGGCCTTTCTCCAGGCCTCGGGATCCCCCATCTCCGCCGGCTTCGTTCCCGCGAGGAGGAGCGTCTCCTCGACCGGAAGCGTGATATCCATCGCGACCCGCAGGCGGATCATCTCGTCGATGCGGGCGGCCAACCGCCCCTTCTCCGCCTCGAGGCCCCGGATCCTCTCCCTGAGGACCTTGACCCGACGCGCGGGATCCTCGGGTTCGGCTTTCTTCCCCTGGAACGCGAGGAGCGGACCGGCGCAAAGGCCGATCACGGCCGGAAGGAGAAGACGGTCACGAAGCGGTCCCCTGCCTCTCATAGGATCCTCCCGTTGAAGGCCTGCGCGGCGAGGGCCGGCTCGCCGACTCTCAGGTAGGCGTCTCCCAAGAGTTCCGCGAGCCTCGTCTGGATGTCCTCATCCCGGATGTCGGGGGCCATCGAGCGGACGAGTTCGATCACGCGCTGGTCGTTCCCCTGCTTCGCCTCGGCCTCGACGAGGAGCATCCGAGCCCGATCCCCCTGGAGCCCCGGAAGCCCGGCGAGGACCGAGAGGATCCGTTTCGCCCGCTCGGGACGCCCCTCGTCGAGCAGGACGCCGCTCAGATGGAGCGCGAGGGCGGGGACCCTCTCGGGACCGTATTCCTTGACCCTGCGCTCCAGACCGTCGAGCGCCTGTTCGATCATCCCGACCCCCAGGAGCCCTTGGGACTCGAGCACGAGCGCCGCGAAGCGTTCCTCGGGAGACAGGACGTTCTTGGTCTCCAGGGCCTTGCGCGCGGCGAACAAGCCCTGCAGCGGGTCCCCGGCCACGAGTTCCGCCTTGCTGATCCGGAGCCAGGCCACCCCCGCCCGCGGGTCCTTTCCGACCTTCGCGAGGAACTGCCAGAGGACGCGCTCGCCGAACACTGGCTCCCCCGCCTCGATCTCGGCCGAGCCTCGAAGGAACGAATAGTCTGCCCAGAGATCCTTCGGCATCAGGAACGGATCCTGGATCTCCGCGGCCGCCCGGGCCGCGACGAGAGCCTGATCCGGTCTCTTGCGCAGCAGTTGTCCGGTCCCGATCAGAACGAGGAGTCGGGGGTATTCCTTCCGGTCGCGGAAACCCTGCCCGAAGAGGGTCAGGCGATGAACCATCTCGTCCAGGAGGACGAGGGCCTGACGGCTCCTGCCTTTCCTCTTCTCGTCCTCGACCATCGCGAGGTAGGCCCTGCCGAGAAGGATCGCTGCCTGGATCCCCAGTTCGGAGGAACGGTTCTCCGTCATGACCTCCCTCGCCCTCTCGATCGCCGTGCGCCAGCGACCCATGTCGTATTGACAGCGGGCTTCGTGGAGGAGGGCGTGGGGAACGTAGGGGTGCCCGGGGGCCAGGCGGCGGAAGAGGCGGAACTCCTCGGAGGCGCCCGCGAGGTTCCCTTGTTCGATCATCAGGAGCGCGAGGTCGATGTGGACGCGGGTCTCCGCGTCCGCGGTCTCCCGATTCGCGCGGAGTTCAGAGGTCAGGAGATTGCGGTACCAGCGGATCGCCCAGCGACGCAGGACCTCCCTTCCGGCTTCGGTGCGCTCCGAAGGCGGATTCGCGATCGTCGCGATCCAGCGGAAGGGGGGATCCGCCCCCTCGACCTTGGACTTCGTGACGACGAGGTCGAGTCCGGCCGCAACCGTGATCAACTCCGCGACCGACAGGGCGTCCTTCGAATCGAGGCTGAGGTTCAAGCTCGTCCCCTCGAGCAGGGAACGGAGTTCGGGCAGTTCGAGGTTCAGCTTGAAGGCTCCGAGGTCCTCCAGCTCCTTCAGGGCGATCCAGGCCGTGGCCCCGGACCTTCGCGCCTTCACGAATTTCCGCGACCCCAGGGTCTTCACGACCTCGAAGATCCTCTCAGGCCCCCGTCGGGCCTCGAGGTCGGGAAGAGGCCCCTGGAACAAGGAGAGGCCGAGGAGAAGGGGTGTGAGGATCATCCGTCCTCCTCCTTCCGCTTCCCTTTCGAAGCCTGGTTCCTGTAACCGTCCGCGAGCCGGAGATAGGCGAGGGGGATGTCCTTCCTTCTCTCCTTCGGGATCTGGGCCTCCTGCAGGAGGAAACGCGCGTAGTACCGCCTCGCCATCCGGTGATTCCCCAGGGCGGTGGCCTCCTCCCCCAGGTTCCAGAGATCCTCGGGGATCAGGGCCCTCTTGATGCCCTCCTCCGCCAGGGAGATCTGCTTGCGCATCTCCTCGTACTCCCCGGCCAGGCCGTAGAAGTGGGCGAGTTGGAGATGGACCGTCCTCCGCAAGCTCGGAGCCATTCCGGGCTCTTCCTTCAGCAGGGCGCGCAGCAGAGCGACGGCCCTGGCGTGGTCCCCCTTCTCCGCCGCCTTCCAGGCCTCGGTCCAGTACTTGTGCCGGGGGATCAATGGACGCGCCCCCGGACGGGGAGCCGCGATGCTCCCGGGGTCCCGTTTCCCGCTCCGTTCCGCTCCTTCCCCTTCGGGCCCGGTCTTACCGGAAGGAGGGCGGCGGAGGGGCTTCGTTTCGGGGGCGGTCATCAAGGCCCCCATGATCGCCAGGTTCAGGAGCAGAACGGCCACGAGCGCCGCATCCACCTTCCTCCAACCCGTCGCCTCGGTCAGTACCGTCCGGAGCCCCGGCTTCGGGCCCTCGGCGGAGGGATCCTCCGCGGCCTCTTCGAGCGCGGCCTCGGCGAGGGCTTCCCCCGCGTCCTTCTCGACGGCGGCGGTCTCCTCGGCGGGGGGGGGGCCTTCCTCCGCCCCGGGGTTCTGCGTCCCGCTCTCCACCTGTTCCTCGTCGGCCGCCATCGATCATTCCCTCCTCGAAGCGGACAGGGGCCCCCAGAGGATCTCGCGTTCCCCGCTCTCCTCCGCCGCCCCCCTCGGCAAGGCCGCGGGCACGGGCGGGTCGGGGAGGAGATCTCCGCGCCCCGCCAGGAGGAGGCCCATCCTCTGGCGGGCGGTGATCCCGGGAAGCTTCCGGCCCTCCCGGCGCGCTTCCTCCAACCTCTCGATCAGCCCGGCCAGAGGGAGATCCCCGGGCAAGGGTTCCGCCGCCGGCGCACCGGCCTCCCCGGCTCCCGTCCGGCCATGGAGGACGAGACACTGCCAGCCCGTCTCCTCCCCGGGGGTCTCGATCGGCCAGGCGTCGAGCACGACCCCCGGAACCCCGGGAGGCCGGTATCCGATAGGAACCCCTTCGAGACAGAGGCGGACCCAGGATCCCTCGTCGACCGCGGACTCGACACGGACTTCCGGCGGGAAGGACCACAGCGCGATCATGCAGCGATCGAGGGTTTCCCCGCCGATACCGCAGCGGACCAGGACGGTTTCCTGCTCGAGGCGTCGCTCCAGGGCGGCGGCTTCCGTCTCGGGTCCCGGCGTCGCATCCCCCCCGTCGCGGGCGGCGTCTTCGACCGCAGCCAGGAACCAGTCCCGAACGGCCGCGGGCCGGACGGGCTTGGTCGCCAGGGTGATCGGCCGGCCGGAGGCCCACTCCTCCGCGCCCTCGGGCATCCTCGCCGTCGCGAGCATCGCCGTTCGGACGCTCTCCTCGCGCAGGAGTTCGTCGATCAGTTCCCGTCCGCTTCCATCGGGAAGGTCCTGGTCGCAGACCATCGCCAGGTACGGCGTCGATTCCACGGCCCTCCGGGCCTCCCCGGCGGACCCGCAGGCCTCGACCTCCAAACCATGCATCGCGAGGAAGGAGACGACGGCCTCCCGGACCGCGGGGTCATCCTCGACATAGAGATAAGGACGAGGGGCCGCCACGGCTTCACTCCTCCTCGGGAATACGGATCTCGAACCGGGCCCCGCCCAGCTCACCGCGGCCGACCTCGATCGTCCCTCCATGAGCCTCGACGACCTTCTTCACGAAGGCGAGCCCCAGCCCCGAGCCCTTCAGGCCGGTGACGAGGGGATCGAAGATCCGGGCGCGCAGTTCCTCGGGGATCCCGGGTCCGGAATCCTCGACCGTGAACCGGACTTCGTTTCCGGTCCTCGAGGCCGAGATCCCGATCGTCCCCGGCTCCCCCCCGAAGGCCTTGACCGCGTTCTCGATCAGGTTCCCGATCGCGCGCTGCATCAAGGAGGGGTCGATCCTCGCCCGCGGCGTCCCGGCGACGTCCAGGCGGAGTTCCACGTCTCCGTTCCTGGACGGAACGAGCCCTTCGGCCGCGTCCTGGAGAAGCTGCGGAAGGGAGACATCCCTCCGATCGATCCGACCGGCCGTGGCCAGTTCGATGCAGGCATCCAGGAGAAGGCGGATCCTGTCCATCTCCTTCTCCGCCCTGCGGATGAAGGCGCTCCGCGGGTCCGTCTCCTCCATCAGGTCCGCGGCGACCGCCAGGTTCGTCGTGGCCGAGGCGAGGGGATTCCTGAGTTCGTGGGCGATCATTCCCGCGAAGCGATCCAGTTCCATCGACACGCTCATTTCAGGCTCCGACCGGGTCGCGGTCCCGGCTCAGATCGAAGAGTTTGATCTTGTTGTAGAGGGTCGTCCGGTTGATCCCGAGGCGGGAGGCCGCCTTGCTGATGTTCCACCCCGTCTCCTGAAGCACCTTGGTGACGAGGATCTTCTCCATCGAACGAAGGCTGCGATCCCCCGAGGGCATCTCGAAGGTCTCGGAGGGGATCACATCCCCGCCTCCCGCGGCCCCTCCGTCCCACTTGGGGAGATGGGATTCGTCGATGATCCCCCCTGGACAGAGGATGGCCGCGTGCTCGACGGCGTTCTTGAGTTCCCGGACGTTGCCGGGCCAGCCGTGTTCGGAGAGGTCCTCCATCGCCTCCTCGCTGAATCCCGTGAGGGCTTTCCCCATCTGCCGGCCGAAATGATCCAGGAAGTAGTGGGCGAGGAGAGGGATGTCCTCGGGCCGGTCCCTGAGAGGGGGAATCCGGATCGTGATGACGTGGAGTCGGTAGAAGAGGTCCTCCCGGAACCTCCCGTTCTTCACTTCCTCCGCGAGGTTCTTGTTCGTCGCCGCGACGATCCGCACCCGCGCGGGCAGATCCCTGACCCCTCCAACCTTCCGGTAGGAGCGTTCCTGAAGGACGCGCAGCAGCTTGGCCTGCAGGTTGGGCGGCATCTCCCCGACCTCGTCCAGAAGGAGGGTCCCTCCCTCCGCGGCCGCGAACAACCCTTCCTTCCCCTCCCGGGTTGCGCCGGTGAAGGCTCCGGCCTCGTAACCGAAGAGTTCGGCCTCGAGGAGGCTTTCGGTCAGGGCGGCGCAATTGATCCCGATGAAGGGTCCGTCGGCACGGGCCGACTGCTCGTGGATGCACCGCGCCACGAGCTCCTTTCCGGTTCCGCTCTCCCCCTCGATCAGAATCGTCGTGTCCGGCGCCTGGGCGACCTGAGACACCCTCACCATGACCTTCCGGATCGAATCACTTTGGCCCACGAGTTCGGTCGCCGTGAGTTCCTTGACCCTCCCCTTCAGGAGATGCACTTTTTCCTTTAGCCTCCGTGTCTGGAGGCAGCGGGCCACGACGCCGACGAGACGATCCGGCTTGAACGGTTTCTCGAGGACGTCGTAGGCACCCTTCCTCATCGCCTCGACAGTCGAGGACACCGTGCCGTATCCGGTGAGGATGATGATCTCGGTCGGGCTCGCTCCGCGCCGAAGACGTCCGAGACCCTCCAGGCCGTTCGCCCCCGGAAGATGGAGATCCAGGAGGATCAGATCGAATGCCTGCTGGTCGTTTCTTCGGATCGCGTCCTCGAGATCGCCGGCGACCTCGACCCGGTGGCCTTCCTTCGCCAGCAGGGCCCTGAGTCCGTCCCGGATCCCGGCTTCATCGTCGACGACCAGTATTCTCTGGGGATTGAGTGCGGCAGCGGCGTCCGTCATCGCATGAACTCCTCGAGGGGGGAGAGGGTCGCGCTCCCTTGCGCAGGGAAGCTCCGTCGCAAGGACCTTTCGGCACGATCGGACCGGATCCTTGAATCCCGTTGTCCGATTCGCCCGCAATCCACGGAGCGGAGAGCCCCGACCGTCGAGAAATCGACCACCGAGGAGCGGTGAGGCACGGCCGGACCCTTCTCCCGTCTCACTCTCCGGCTTCCACCCAGGGGAAACGGCGGTGGAAACCCGGCCTCATCGGACCTTCGAAAGAACTCTGATTCGAATTCGGATTAAAGGTGCGGGACCGGAGGAACCGATCGGTCGTCCATGAACATGCGCTGGCAACGGCGCATGATCTCCGAAGTTCCGATCCCCCAGGAGCGGTTCCTATGGGTCTCAGAGTCAACACCAACATCGCATCCCTCAACGCGCAGCGGAACCTCGAGAGCATCACCGCACGGCTCTCGACGAACTACCGCAAGCTCTCCACCGGTCTTCGCGTCACCACTGCAGCCGACGATGCGGCGGGACTGGCGATTTCCGAACGACTGCGCGCGCAGATCCGATCCATCGGCCAGGCGAAGAGGAACGCCAACGACGGCATCTCCCTCGTCCAGACGACGGAAGGGGCGCTGAACGAAAGTTCGTCGATCCTGATCCGCATGCGCGAACTGGCGATCCAGGCCAACAACGGTTCCGTCAGCTCATCCGACCGCGGCACCTTGAACGAGGAGTTCTCCGCACTCATCAACGAGATCAACCGCATCGCGAAGAGCACGGAGTTCAACGGAATCAACCTTCTCGACGGCTCCGCCTCGACGATCCAGTTCCAGGTCGGCTTCGGCACGACGGCCGGCGTGGACACGATCCAGATCAGCCTCTCCCCGGCCCTGGCGACGACGCTTGGTATTCAGTCCTTGAACATCAGCTCGACCGGGAATCCCTCCGTCGCCATCGACGCGATCGACACGGCCATCAACCGGATCTCCAGTCTCCGCGGCAGCCTCGGGGCCGCCCAGAACCGGTTGACCTCGACGATCTCGAACCTCGGGGTCGCCGTCGAGAACCTGTCGGCGGCCGAGAGCCGGATCCGAGACGTCGATGTCGCCGTCGAAACCGCCTCGCTGACCCGGAACTCGATCCTGCAACAGGCCGCGATCTCGATTCTCGGGCAGGCGAATCTCGCGCCCCAGGCGGCGCTCAGCCTCCTGCAATGACCTTGACCCGGGGCGGAGAGACGCCTCGGTCAAGCACGGGACTTCGGACGAAGCCCTTTCTCCAAGATCGGGGGAGAGAGGGCTCCGTTTTCGTACGCGCCCGGACCCTCCCCTCCGGGGGGAAGCGCGACGGGACAAGACCATGACATGCTGCCTTTCCCGGCAATCGGGAACGAAGTTCGGATTCCTCCGAAATTTCCGGCTGCCGGGAACCTTCGATGGCGTCGCGGATTGAGCGAACGATCGATCTCCTTCGAGCAGCCGCCCCTCGTCCACCCCTCAAGCATTTCGGAAATGCTCCGATAATCGCGGTGCGTCCGACAGAACGGACGTGGCCATCCCCCCCCATCCCCCCAGATGGCAGGACGGTCAGGACGTCGGGTCGGGTCTCCGGACCCGACCCGGCGCCCACACCTCACGATCCCCAATAAAGCGAGGAAAGACATGGGTCTTCGCGTCAACACGAACATCGCATCCCTGAACGCTCAGCGGAATCTCGAACACGTCACCACCCGCCTCAATTCCAACTACAGGCGGCTCTCCACCGGTCTCCGAATCACGACCGCAGCGGACGACGCCGCCGGCCTCGCGATCTCCGAACGGTTGCGGGCGCAGGTCCGCTCCCTCGGACAGGCGAAGCGGAACGCTAACGACGGCATTTCGTTGGTCCAGACGGCGGAGGGCGCCCTGAACGAGGCTTCCTCGATTCTGATCCGCATGCGGGAACTGGCCATCCAGGCCAACAACGGCACGATCAGCGATTCGGACCGTAAAACCCTGAACGAAGAATTCAGCGCCCTCATCGGCGAGATCAACCGGATCGCCCGGAGCACGCAGTTCAACAACATCAACCTCCTCGACGGCTCTTCGAGCAACATGACCTTCCAGGTCGGATTCGGGATCACCGGCGGCATCGACACGATCGGCGTCAGCCTCTCCCCGGCCCTCTCCACGACCTTGGGGATCAACGCCCTCAACATCAGCTCGACCGGCAGCCCCTCGGCCGCGATCGCTTCGATCGACACCGCGATCAACACGGTCTCGAGTCTCCGGGGCAGCCTCGGGGCCGTACAGAACCGGCTGGCCTCGACGATCTCGAACATCGGGGTCGCGGTCGAGAACCTCTCCGCCGCCGAGAGCCGGATCCGAGACGTCGACGTCGCTTCCGAGACCGCCAGCCTGACCCGGAACTCGATCCTCCAGCAGGCCGCCATCTCGATCCTGGCCCAGGCGAACATCTCTCCCCAGGCTGCACTCAGCCTGCTGCAGTGATCCGGACTCCACGCGGGCATCCCGAAACCGCGCGGAACTTGAGGAATTGATCCCTCACTTGGGGGACTCGTGAGACGCCGCCCGGCCCGCAAGGACCGGGCGGCTTTTTCTTCCCGGAGCGCCGGGACCGTTATGTTGTCGGAATGTCCGACAACTGGAGGAAATCGCTTCCGCGAAGGGTCTCCACCCGTTCCTTCCCTCCCATGGAAGGTTTTTCGGCTCAATGGATACGGAGCCGTTCTTTCTTCGTTCTTCCCGCTTCAAGCCCGCCGCGCCGGATCCGCTAATCGGCTTGTCTTCGCTCGATTCGTCGAGAAACAAGTCAAACCACAGAAGGGGAGTAGGATCATCATGGGTCTAAGGGTCAATACCAACATCGCCTCCATCAACGCTCAGCGGAGCCTCGAAGCCATCACGGGTCGGCTGAACGGGAGTTACCGCAAGCTTTCCACCGGCCTCCGGATCACGACCGCCGCCGACGACGCCGCCGGCCTCGCGATCTCCGAACGGTTGCGGGCGCAGGTCCGCTCCCTCGACCAGGCGAAGCGGAACGCCAACGACGGCATCTCCCTGGTCCAGACGGCGGAAGGATCCTTGAACGAAGTCTCGAGCATCCTCACCCGCATGCGGGAACTGGCCATTCAGGCCAACAACGGAACCGTCAGCGACTCGGACCAGAAGACCCTGAACGAGGAGTTCTCCGCCTTGATCAACGAGGTCAACCGGATCGCCCGGAGCACGCAGTTCAACAACATCAACCTCCTTGACGGCTCTTCGAGCAACATGACCTTCCAGGTCGGCTTCGGAACGACCGGCGGCATCGACACGATCGGCGTCAGCCTCTCGCCGGCCCTTTCCACGACGCTCGGGATCAACGCCCTCGACATCAGCTCGGCCGGAAACCCGTCGGCCGCGATCGCTTCGATCGACACCGCGATCAACACGGTCTCGAGCCTCCGAGGCACGCTCGGCGCGGCCCAGAACCGACTGTCCTCGACGATCTCGAACCTCGGCGTCGCCTCCGAGAACCTCTCCGCCGCCGAGAGCCGGATCCGGGACGTCGACGTCGCAGCGGAAACCGCGAGCCTGACCCGGAACTCGATCCTCCAGCAGGCCGCGATCTCCGTCCTGGCCCAGGCCAACGTCGGACCGCAGAGCGCTCTGGCCCTGCTCCAGTAAGCCGAAGAACGGGCATGAGCCCGGCGGATCGCGCGGAAGACCATGGACCCCGGAGGCCCTCCTCCGGGGTCTGCCTACGTACTAGGTCTTGATCCCCGCTCATCCCCACCCCCCCCTCTCCTTGCCATCGAATCTTCCATCTCCCTCGGTTTTTTGTCGGAAAATCCACCAAAACGCTGTCAAGAGAAACCCCATTTCGCCGATAAACCGGACAGTCACGGCACTGGTATCGATTTCGGCGTTCAGGAATCCGGGGGGGAGTTCCTATGGGCCTTCGAGTCAACACCAACATCGCATCTCTCAACGCGCAGCGGAACCTTTCGAACATCACCGGCCGGCTCAATACGAGCTACCGCCGTCTTTCGACAGGCCTGCGCATCACGACGGCCGCCGACGACGCGGCCGGCCTCGCTTCTTCCGAGCGTCTCCGGGCGCAGATCCGCTCTCTCGACCAGGCGAAGCGGAACGCCAACGACGGCATCTCCCTGGTCCAGACCGCGGAGGGTTCGCTCGGGGAGGTCTCGAACATCCTGAGCCGCATGCGGGAGCTGGCCGTTCAGGCCAACAACGGAACCGTCAGCGATTCGGACAAGAGCACGCTGAACGAGGAGTTCACGGCTCTCGTCAGCGAGATCAACCGGATCGCCCGGAGCACGCAGTTCAACAACATCAACCTCCTCGACGGCTCCTCGAGCAACCTGACCTTCCAGGTCGGTTTCGGAACGACGGGGGGCGTGGACACGATCGGCGTCAGCCTCTCGCCGGCTCTCTCCACGACCTTGGGGATCAACGCTCTCGACATCAGCTCGACCGGCAACCCGTCGGCCGCGATCGCCTCGATCGACACCGCGATCAACACGGTCTCGAGCCTCCGAGGCAGTCTGGGCGCGGTCCAGAACCGCCTGTCCTCGACGATCTCGAACCTCGGCGTCGCCACCGAGAACCTCTCGGCCGCCGAGAGCCGGATCCGGGACGTCGACGTTGCCTCCGAGACCGCGAGGCTCAGCAGGAACTCGATCCTGCAGCAGGCGGCGATCGCGGTCCTGGCCCAAGCCAATATCTCGACCCAGGGAGCCCTGAACCTGCTCTGAACAAAGGCCGCCCTCCGGTCCACCTCCGTATCGCCCTTTGAATAAAGGGGATACGGGACCCGCCGGGACCGATCCGAGGGCGGGATCCCGGGGCCCGCGCCCCGGAACCGCCTTCGGATCGGCGATTCCGCTCCCGGTCCCTCTCCCCGGTTCAAGATCACCCCGGGTAACGGCCGAAGGGTCTGGAGGGTCCGGGTTCCCCCGGAACCCCCGGCATCGGAGCATCGGCATGAGCAGCATCAACGGCATCTCCTTCTCGGGGCTCGCCTCGGGCCTCGACAGTTCGAGCATCATCCAGAAGCTCGTCGCCCTCGAGCGCCGCCCGATCTTCCTCCTCGAGGACAGGAAGAAGGAGTTCTCGAAGAAGAGGAAGCTCTTCGGAGACCTCGAGGACAAGGTCAAGGCCCTCCAGGACGCGGCCCGCAAGCTCAAGTCCACCTCCACGATCCTCGACTACAAGGCGACCGTCGACTCCGAGGGGCAGGTCACCGTCAGCGCGGGATCCGGAGCCACTCCGGGCACGCACACGATCCACGTCAACAACCTGGCGACCGCCGAGGTCCACTCCAGCAACGGCAAGGCCGACAAGGACACGACGACCTACGGAAGCGACCTCCTGAAGTTCACGATCAACGGAACGGCGAAGTACGTCACGATCGACTCCTCCAACAACACGCTCGAGGGGATCGCCACGGCGGTCAACAACGCCGGGATCGGGATCACAGCTCAGGTCGTGAACACCGGGGACGCCACGAACCCCTACAAACTGATCTTCAAGAGCGACACCGAGGGGTCGGCCGGGGCCTTCACGGTCTCCACCGACTCGGGAACGGGCGCCCTGAACACTCTCGCGACCGAAATCAACGGGAACGAGATCGTCACCGGTCAGGATGCGTCCTTCACCTTCGACGGCATCGCGATGACGCGATCCTCGAACACCTTTTCGGACGTCGTCACGGGTCTCACGATCAACCTGACGGGCGCGCACACCAACGCTTCCGACAAGACGACGATCACGATCGCCGCGGACGGCTCCGCGACGGCGGAGAAGGTCAAGGCCTTCGTCGACGCCTACAACGACGTCGTCGAATTCATCAAGAACCAGCAGAAGGTCACGACCGACGACAAGGCGAAGGACGGCGAGAAGAAGACCAAGACGAATCCGCTCTTCGGAGACACCTCGCTCCGCACGATCCAGTTCGGGCTGCGCTCGATCCTCGGCTCCTCGGTCTCCACCGGCAACGATTCCTACGCGATGCTCTCGCAGGTCGGCATCGAGTCCGACAAGGACGGGAAGCTGACCTTCGACCAGAGCAAGTTCGAAGAGGCCCTGGCCGACGATTCCGTCGCGATCAAGAAGCTCTTCGCGGACGCGACTTCAGGCATCGCGCAACAGATCTACGACCGGACCGATTCCTACCTGGACCCGGTCGACGGGATCTTCAAGACCCGAAGGGACGGGATCGACCGCACGACGAAGCAGATCGACGAGGAGATCCGGCGACAGGAAGACCGCGTCTCCCGCTACGAGGAGCGCCTCACGAGGAGATTCGCGAATCTCGAACTGATCATGGGCAGGCTCCAGGCCATGGGCGGGTCCCTGCTCTCCCTGCAATGAACGAGAACATCCCCCAAAACCGCGAGCGATTGCGATGAGCTACCAGACCTTCACGAACAACTACAAGAACAACGCCATCCTCACGGCCAGCCCCGAAAAGCTCGTCGTGATGATGTACGAGGGCGCGATCAAGAACATGGAGATGGCGAGGCTCGAGCTGGAAAAGCCCGACAACGACTACGCGCCGAGGATCGGCGAGACCCTGGGCAAGGCGATGGCCATCATCGGGGAACTCCGGGCCGTCCTCGACTTCGAGAAGGGGGCGCCGGTCGCGCAGGAACTCGATCGTCTCTACGAGTTCTGCCTGGACCGCATCTACCAGACGAACCTCAATCGGCGGCCCGAGGACATCCGGGGCCCGATCCGGGTCATGAAAACCCTGAAGGAGGGTTGGGATGCGCTCGTCCCCGCCTGAGCCCGGGGTCCGGGACGGCCTTCTCCGGAAGAAGCTGGACCTGATCTCCGACCTCGAACGCTCCTACCGGGACGCGCTCGCTTCCCTGGGGGACCGGGAGGAATCGGGGCTCGACCCGATTCTCGCGGAGGCGGAGAAGACCCTGGCCTCCCTGACCGAGATCGAACCCCTCCTCAGGGAGCGGGGGATCGAGACCCCGCCCTCGGGGAAGGCGGGACTCGCGACGATCCGCGAACTCCACCTCGTCCTGGCCGGGATCCTGGCCGGACGCAGGGAGGAGATCCTGGAGGAACGGGGCCGGCTCTCGACCTTCCGCCGCTGCCTCGCCGGCTACAAGGTGACCGTCGCCCCGCCGCGGAGCGGGGAACGGATCGACGGGCACGCCTGACCCCTCAGCGGGTCGGACGGCGGTAGACGCCGTAGTTCTCCTTGGCCAGCCGGGACATGAAATCCTCGGGCCTCATCCGGGAGGCGGGATTGGCCGCTCCGGGCGGGAGGTGGGCCCGATCGATCTTCCGGGACCCGACGAAGATCGTGTTGATCCTCACGTTGGCCCCCTGGTTCCATTCCCGGACGCGGCTCAGGATCTCCACGGGGTCGAGCACGGTCCCGACCGAGGGCATGCCGTCGCTCAGGAGGAAGACCTCGTCCACCGGAGTCGGATATCGGGCTCCCCGCTTGCGGCGCGTCTTGATCTTCAATCCGGTCTCGAGTCCGTCGTAGAGGGCCGTGCCGCCGCCCGGCCGCACCTTCGCGAGGTAGGCGGCCAGGGTTCTCTTGTTCTTCGAGGAGGCCTGGACCAGCTTCTTCTTCCAGGAACGGACTCCCCCGGAGAAGAACACGACGTTGAAGCGCGCGTCGGGACCCAGGGCGTTCACGGCCCGGAGGAGTTCCTTCTTGGCCCGCTGGAGCCGGCTCTCGTGCCCTCCCGAGGAGGGGCCGCCCCCGTTCTTCGGTCTCGCCCGGGTCCCGACCGCGAAGGGCCAGGCCATGCTCCCCGAGACGTCGAGCACGAAGATCACGCGCGAGCCGGTCACGGGGATCCCGAAGAAGGTCCTCGCGACCGTTTTCCCCTTGCCGATCGCGGTCTCCCGCGCGGGGGCGAGCCGGAACTCGTCGCGGTTCGCCTCCCACCAGCTCCGCCACTTGCCGGGCTCCCGCGGGGAGGCGTAGAACCCCGTCAGGTCGACGAGCGCGTCGTGCACGGCGGCCCTGAGGGTCCCCGAGACGGGGTCGGAACGGAGCCCCGGGGTCGGGTTCGCGCATTCCTCGAGGAGACCCAGGAGGAGGGGGACGGAGGAGGCCGAACGGATCGCCCGGAGCACCCCGACGAGGGGAAGGCGGGCCCTCCAGTCCTTCAGGAGCCTGAGACTGTCCTGGGCGGTCGAGAGGGCGGCCTGGAGGCCGCGCTCGCCTGGAGGCGGGCGGCGCGCGCCGGCCAGGAGGACCAGCGCGTCCGCGACCGGCCGCACGTCCTCGGGGTGGACCAACCCCCGCAGGGCGCGGGCGACAGCGGCGATCGACACCCCGGATCCGAGCGTTCCGAGCGCGCGGCAGGCGCCGGCCCGGACCCGCGGGTCCTCGACCTCCAGGCATTCCTCGAGGACGTAGCGGAGGCTCGGCGTCCCGTACGAGGCCAGGACCGGGAGGAGGGCCGCCGCCAGTCCCGGCTCGTCGTGCGCCTTGACCTCCCCGTCCTTCGTCTTCCGCGTCCGCAGCCCCTTCCGAACCCGGTCGAGGATCGCGGCCTGGATCCCGGCCTTGACCCGCCTTCCTTGCAGCGCCGCGAGCAGGGCGCGCCGGATCCGCCATTCCCGCCCCCCGACGGCCTGCCCCTCCTTGCCCTGGCGGGCGAGGGCGACCTCGAGGACCGCGAGGAGCCGTTCTCCGTCCTCCGCCGTCCCCCGCCCGACGAGGAGCCCGAACAGGGCCCGGGCCTCATGGAGGCGGGTGTAGAGCCCCCGGGTCGGGAAATCGCGGACCATGGACCTCGGGAGGTAGGGCGTCTTCAGGGGACCCTTCGCATCCTCCGGGTCGATCTTTCCGGCCTTGAAGGCGCGGAACCACCGCTGGTAGGCCCTGTCGAGGGGGCTCTTCCCCCGCTGGAGAGCCGCAAGGCCCGCGGCGGGAAGGGATACCGCGAGAAGGAGGAAGAGGAATCCGCGGGAGAGGCTTGGAGATCTCATACGGGCGGGAAGATCGCTCGAGACTTCGGCGGGGCTCGAGGGCCGTCGCCGGCCCTCCTGGCGTCGCGGGGGACACGACCTCCGGGAAGCCTCCCGGAGCGCGGGGGAATGGTCTGAGGCCCGGGATCCTCCGGGGTTCCCGACCTCCCTCGGATTCTAACCCGATTGTTCGTGAAGGTTACGCAGTGCTCGAGCCCCCCTGTGTCGGGATAGTCGCCGCCTTGGGACACTCGGAAGGAAGCCGCCGCCGAGGGGTAACGGCCCCTCAGCGGATCTTGAGCGTCCAGGCGTTCGTGAAGGAGGGGGAGCGGGGGCCGGAGGGATGGTGCACGTAGGCCTGGAAGGTCAGCGCCAGGCCCTTCAACCTCGCGTCGTTCGGCACCGGAAAGGTCAGCGGCAGGTAGGCCGGCCCCTTCCCGAGGGTGAAGGCCCCCAAGGGCACCGTCCGGGCCGGATC
>JALUUL010000014.1 GCA_027021385.1 Planctomycetota bacterium
CAGCGCCGTCGCGATCGAGATTTCAGAGGAGTGGGAGACTGGACGCATCTACCTCAGCATGGACACCGAACGAGGATTAACACCGCAACTGTTGCTCTGCCGTTCCATTCAGAACGCATTCATTGGGGATTGAATGCTCCTCTGGGAACCGGCTTCGAAGCCCCCAGGGACTTGAAATAGAACCCGGAACCGATCAGGAGATTCCTGGCCGCCCCTCCATAGACATAATCGCCGCCAACGATCTTATGATAGATTTCTCCCGATGTGGGATAATCCCCAACGCTGGACTCTGGAACAACGAAGTGATTATTCTTGAACACGACCCCCGGAACGGCGTTGCTTCCCGAGCCCATAGCGCCTACCGAGTTAAAGGCGCAATTGATAAAGAAAAGATTCTCAGGTTCGAAACGGCTCGCTCCCTGGAAATCCCTTCGGAAAATCAGCTTTTGATCCAACAGGGAAACATTGGCAAAGAGTATATGGCTCTCCTTGGATGCGAGCTGACTGAAGCCGCCTTTGGCATTCGGCTGGTCAAGATCCATGAAGACATTGACGAAAGCCATGTTCGAAAAGCTCGATGAAGTTTTGTCCAGAAAGATCCCCTGGGCTCTCTTCGAGCGAAACGCCTTGAAGTTGTAGACGATGACATTTTCATGGGTTCCGAAATACTGAAACACATCGGTATGGTATTCGGGGATCGCATCAGCATCCACTCTCCACGCTTCAGAGTTCAACACCAACTGCGAATTCTGATAGGCATCACTCGATATCTTGTCGACCTTGCAGTTTCGAACCAAGTCGAAAGCGGTAAAGCCGTAGGCCATATCTTCCGCAATCGAGTTTGTCACATAGCTCTTCAGATCCGCATTTCGAACTGGATTCATATCAAAAGGCTGCTTGCGGTACCGATACCCCAAAGGATTGTACCAGCGGACATCATCGAACCAGACATAATCCCCGATCTCCGGGTAATAACTCGATATCCGCTTGAAGTCGAACGTCACGCCGTTCCAACGCACCTTGTGAATCATCGGCCTAATGACATCGCTCTTGAGAGCGTTCCCGTATACAATGACCTTATCCCGGCTCAAGGAGGCGGATCTCGTCACGGTAATCCACTTATCGTTCTTCCTCGACGAAGCCCTGCCCTTGATCGGGTACTCTCCCGGCTCGGTGATCACCACCGTTCCGCCATCCGCGACGATTTCCAGTCCCTTATCCAGGGATTGAACCGGAAACTCCATGCTCCCCGGCCACTTGTCGTTCCCTTTCACCGAAACATAAATGGAAGAAGCGTTGAAGGTGGGTTTGGTGTAGTCGACGAATGCCCCCGTAAGGAGACGGGGAGCCCCTTTGTTCGGATAGACGATGGCCCGGACCTCAATTCGCTTGCTGACGGTGGGCTCCGGCTTCAGGGTAACCCAGTATTCAAAAACCTTCGTCCGCGGGTTCAGGGATGGATACTTCACCGCGACCCAGGGGGAACCATCCGCCGAGAACTCGACCCGATCGATTCCGTATCCGGAAAACGCCACGACCCCTACTTCGAAGGGTCCTGAAACCTCCTGAAAGGGGACGAGGTCGAAACGGGCGATCGCCTTGGCCCTCTGTTCGAGAAGGGTCCCGTAAGCGGGAGGTTCGCGGGTTTCCCCGGTGAAGGCGTTCCCCGGGACCAGATCCACACCGCTGAATCCTCCGGGGACTCCGGTGTTCCCCGGTTGAGAAGGAGTCCCTCCCCCGCCGCAGGAGGCCAGGAGAAAGGAGAAGAGAAGAAGAGAGCGGCTCAAGAGATGAGGCTTCCAGGTTGTAGTACGCATTGCAGCTCCTTTCCCTCAGATACGCTGCCAGTCTCTTCTTCGGCTCGAAGAAGGGCGTTCTTGATCAACAAGGCCTCATAAAGAACCATAAACCACAGACAAATAACAACTTAAGCAACCCCAAGCATTCCCGAATCGAGACGCTTCACCGGGGATTCCGACTCCGCTCGGACCTCGTTCCGGCGGGGGTGAAGCGACCCCGCAACTCGAGATCCTGAAAAAACCTTTTGAGACTGAAGTTCGAAAGATGGAGGACCGAGAGAGGATCCTCCGAATCCGAGAGCCGAACCATTGGAAAAACGCCACGATGGCAGGATTCCGCCGATGGGAACGAGGGGCGGAGGGGATCCCGGAAAGATTCAGGCGAGGAGGCTTCGGGCGGCGGCGCGGATCCGGTCGTCGAAGCAGGGGAGGATCTCCGCCCGGGCGAGGCGGGTCGAGAGTTCGTCGGGGCGGAGGGCCGCCAGGACGGCATGCTCCCGTTCGTCGGGGGGCAGGAGGCGGAACCAGGGGCCGAAACCGAGGAGCCTGGAAAGGGCGGGGATCAGGTCCCGGGCGTGGATGCGGAGACGGTCGGGCTGGCTCAGGACCGAAGGCCAGTCCTGATGGCCCCTCCGTAGAAGCAGCCCGAAGGAGACGCCCTGGCCCGGGCGTGGCCGAACGGCCTCCCCGGCCGAGCGGTGCAGGAGAAAGCCGCGCAAGGTCCCGAGACCATGGAGGAAGATCGTATCGTCCTCCCCCTCGATCCTGTGGACGGCGGCGGGATTGAGCCCCATCCAGGCGAGGAGGTCCTGGGCCAGGGCGAGAGGCACCGGAGGGGCCGGGCGTGCCTTGAATCGACTCATTCCCCCTCCGCCATGCGCGCCTCCGGCGAGAAGCCGGCCGTCCCCGGAACGCTTCAGGAAACGGGCCTTCCCGCCGAGAAGGACGGCCTCGGGCTCCCCCCTCGTTTCCGGTCCGTCCAGGACCCCGGGGGACACGGTCCCGAGCCTCCTTCCGGTCAGCTCCTCGAGCACCTCGACCTCGGCCTCCCCCGAGAGGTTCGAGTGCAGGTTTCCTCTCCGGAAACGCTCCTCGAGTTCCTCGGTCGCGAGGTAGTGACCGGGGGCCAGCCGCCGGAACCACCTCCCTGCATGGGCGAGGGCCTCCTCGAGGCGGACCTCGGTCCAGTAGGACCGCTGCCAGGAGGGGAGGCGCTCGAGGAGATGGGCCGGAGAGATCGCCTTCGCGGGATTCTGGAACAGGAGGCTCGCGGCCTGCTGGAGAGCGGTCCCCGGATCGTAGACCGGCGGATCGGTCAGGAGCCTCTTCGAGGAGGCCGCCTTCTTCAGGTGGCGGAAGCGCAACCGCTCTCCCGGCGAGCGGGCGAGCGCCAGGAACTCGACGCCCCCCTTCCGCCGTCCCGCGCGACCGACGCGCTGCAGGAGACTGGGGACATCGGGGGGCACCCCGAAGAGCACGACCCGGTCGACATGGCCGATGTCGAGGCCCAGTTCGAGGGTCGAGGTCGCGAAACAGACCGCGATCCTCGCATGATCGAAAGCCCGCTCGACCCGTTCCCTCTCCTCCCGGGAAAGGCTTCCGTGGTGCGCGAAGGCGGCCGTCCCGAAGGGGGGCCTCCCCTTGCACCGTTCCACGGCCCATTCGACCTCGGCCCTGGCGTTGCAGAAGACGAGGACCTTGGAGGCGCCGTGTTCCAGGAGGGAAGAGAGGAGGGGACCGGGGTCCCGTCCGAAGGGACAGTCCGCGATCCTCGCGCGCATCGGCCGGCGCATGGGGTCCTCGAGCACCCGGGCGGAACCCGCATAGCGCGCGGCCATCTCCTCGGGCCGGTCGACGGTCGCCCCCAGCATCAGGATCTGGGGTTCTACGCCCCGGGTCGCCGCGACCCGGCGCAGTCTCTCGCAGAGGACGGCGCATTGATCGCCTCGGGGACGGCCGTCGAGGGCGTGGAGTTCATCGAGAACGACGGCCCTGACCGGAAGCAGTCGTTTCGCCGCCCGGCTCAGGAGCGAATCCAGGGATTCTGGGGTCGTGATCAGGCACTGCGGCATCTCCCGGCCCGGGTCGGGATGGTCCGCCGTCTTGCGCCCGAGACTCAGGCCAAGACGGGCGAAGGGTTCCCGCAGGCGCCGGTGGAGGTCGTTGACGAGGGCCCGGGTCGGGACGAGATAGAGGATCGCAGGTCCTTCGACGAAGCGCCCGTCCTCGTCGAGGATGCGCTGCAGCAGGGGGGCCAGGACGGCCTCGGTCTTGCCGCCAGCGGTGGGCGCGATGAGCAGCACGTGTTCACCGGCGAGGATCGGCGCGACCGCCAGGGCCTGGATCGGAAGGAGCCGCGGAAAGCGGGCGTAGAAGGCCTCGAAGGTCCGCGGGAGGCGGGCGCGCAGATCCGCGTGTTCCTCGGCCGGATTCACGGTCCGAAATCGACCGCGCTGTGGCGGCAGTGGTCGAGGAAATCGAGGACGCGGCGCGCGAAGCCGCGCGGACCGGCCGGAACTCCACGGCGGAGCCAGCGCTCGGCGCGCTCGTCGAGGGCCCGCAGGGCCGTGGGCTCCATCCCCGGAAACGCGCGCTTGTAGAGGGTCCGGAGCCGTCCGGCCAACTGGAGATACTCGCGCGGGCCGAAACTCCGCAGCTCGTGGACACGCTCCGCTCCCAGGACCGTCCGGAGAAAGCTCTCGCTCTCCGAGCCCGGGGTCGCCGCTAGCACGATGGCCAAGCGGGATTCCCTACCGAAGCGGGGGGGCAGGCGCCTGATGACCCCTCGTCCGCCTTCCCCGATCCCGGAAAGGTCCAGGGCGGCCTCCCCCTCGGAGGGGAGGGAGGCGGCGAGCAGGACGCGGAAGACCTCGGTGGCCTTCGCCCGCTCCTCGGAGGCGAGACCTCCGAAGAGTTCGGTCTCGTCGAGGAGCACGCAGAGGCCTTCGTAGCCGCGGAGCCGGGCCAGATGTCCGAGCCCGGAAAGCAGGTACCCGTAGACCCGGGCCAGGGTCCGGAAATCCGAGAGGGCGAGGACCCGGGCGCGGACATCGAGCATCCGGTGGAGATCGCGCTGCAGCTCCTGGTTGATCCCGGTCGCGCGCCCCTCGATCCAGTCCAGGAGACGGCTCTGGAGATCCGCCGGACGGGCGTCCTCGGGATGTTCCCGGAGGGCTTCGGCCAGGGCTTCCGCATAGCGGCGGGCCGGTTCGAGAAAGGCGTGCGCCTCTCCCCGGAAGTCGCGGAGAGGGTCGTCCCCGCCCCGCCCCGCCTCCCCGGAGAGGAGGGGCCAGAGCCCTTGTTCTCCGGCCTCGATCCTGTCCGGATAGACGAGGGATCGGGCAAGGGCGGCGTAGACCCGGCGGGGACGGTTCGGCGGGGCCTCCTGCGGATCCAGCCAGGCCCGCGCGACGATCCATCCCTCGTCCAGGGCCCAACGCTGGCAGAGTTCGAGCATGTGCGTCTTGCCCGAACCGTAGTCCCCGAGCAGGGCGAGGGCCCGGCCTCGCTCCCCGCCGCTCAGCAGCATGCGGAAGGCCGCGATCTCGTTCTCCCTCCCGACCGTGTAGGCCTCCAGCCCTTTCGAGGGCACGACGCCCAGCCGCAGGGCCTCGAGGATCTGCCGGTCGGGCTGGAACCGGGAATCCTCCTCTCCGCTCCGGGTCCGTCCCGTGGTCCTCCCGCGGCGCCCCCCCCCAAGGGTCCCCTCTTCATCCTCCACGAGCCGGAGAAGGTTCGCCGGAAGCCCCACGTCGAGACCGGGGAATCGATCGAAACGCACCCGGAGCACGAGCCCGCCCCGTTCCCGGGCGACGATGCTGCCCATGCCGTAGGTCGGATGCCGCACGCGGCGGGGACCCATCCCCTCCCCGCCGCTCATCCCTCTCCTCCGGTCCCGGTGGAACGGAAACCCCCGGATCGTTTCCGCACGGATCAGAACTCCTCGTCCAGGTCCACGTCCTCGAGGTTCAGACCCTCTCCGAGACGGAGAGGAGAGGCGTCCTCCCCATCTCCGCTCTCCGCGGGGTCCTCCCCGTCGCCCCCCCCTTCCTCCTCCGTGTCCACGTCCCGGAAGACCGGCGGCTCGGGGGCGGAAAGCAGGGAAGCCGTCGTGCCCGAGAGTTCCCGCAGGACCTCCTCGCCGAGAATCCGCTCGCCGTCCGCGACCTGCCCGTAGCAGAGATCGACCCAGGCCTTGACGAACAACCGGCGGTGGCTGACCTCGTAGTGGTGCCTCGTGACGATCGCCGCGAGGCGGGATGCGTTCTCCTTCTGCACCCGGGGATCGAGTTCCACCCCGCGCGCCGACTCGAAGACCTTCAGGATCCGGCCGGCGATCTCCTCGAGCAATTCCTTCGGGGGAAGGTCGAGATGCTCGAGATCGAGGACCGGGGACTGCGGGCTCCGTTCCGAGACGGGACTGACCGCGCTCAACCTCTGGTGCAAGGCGGGATAATCGGGAACGACGTTGCGCAGGAACTCCGGAGGCACCGCGTAGAGCACCATGACCGAAGGAAAGCGCGCCTGCCCGCAGAGATCGATGATCTGACGCAGGTTGTCCATCAGCCGCTGGCTGCGGCTCGCCGTCAGGCTCATGACCCGATCGCCTTCGTCGAAGAGGATGACCGTGCCACGCAGCCCCAGGCGCGGGATGAGCTGCGTCATGGAACGCAGCATCGGAAAGGCGTTGCCCTCGTGGATCCGGCTGTAGATCCCGAGCGCGCGGTGCTCGGAGCGGGGGACGTCCAGCCCGAGGAGCCAGGCCCCGAGGAGGTGGCGCGCCTCCTCGTCCCCGTCGGCGACCGCTCTCATGTAGCGGTAGACCGCCTCCCGGAAGGCGGCGTCGGCGGCGGGGAGACGCCGCACCTCCTCCCGGAGCCAAAGCCGGGTTGCCTCCTCCCCCTGTGCCTCGATCCGGGCGAGGCAGAGATCTTCGAGAAGCGAGGGGAGTCCCTCGCGGGGAAGTCCATCCTCGTCCTCGGGGGGCGGAGCGAGCAATCGCGCGACTTCCCGATAGACGCTGAGACTCTTGTCGAAGGGGCATTCCCTGGCGGACAGCACGACGTCGGCGACCGCGTACCCCCTCTTCCAGGCTCGTTCGCGCACGCAGTACAGGAAGTGGGTCTTCCCGGCGCCGAAACCCGCCTGGACGATCCGGAAGGTCGCCCCCCCCGCGGGCAGCAGCCCCTCGAGATACTCCCGATCGAGGATGCGCAGGTAGGTTTCGTTGCCGACGTTGATCGCATCGAGATGACGATCCGGCGGCTTGCCGCTGGAACCGAGACTCTCGAGGATGCGCATCGCCGCGGGCCGGCCGAGCTCGGCCCCCGTACCCTTCCCCCCACTCATACTTCCCCCTCCCGGACGAACCTGAGGCTCAGGTAGTACTGGCCCCCGCCCATCCCCGCGCGCAGGAAGAGCACCCTCTTCCTGTCCCGGGCACTCCCTCCGGTCGCGGTCCCGAGTTCGAGTCTCCATCCCTCGAACGCGAGCCTCCCCTCCATCGCGAGGCGATCCAGCCAATACGCGAAGCGGGCGCGGTCGAGCGCCCCGCTCTCCCAGCCCTTCGGCCAGGCGCCCAGGAGACGCAGGGAGAGTTCGAGCTCCGCGGGCAGGTCGCCGAGTTCGACCCTTCCCGAGGGGTCCCCGCCCCGCCTTCCGAGGGCCGCCCCCCAGGAGGCGCGCAGCGCCCGGAACAAGGTCTCCGCGCCCGGCCAACCCCGCGCGAGGAAGGCGTTCGCTTCTCCGACGGCGCCGGGGAGACTCCGCGGCCGCAAGGGGACGCGGGCGACCTTCTCGCGACCGTAGGCGATCTCCGCGACCCCCTTCTCGAACTCGAGCGTGAGGCTCAGGATCCCCGCCTCGAAGACCGGAGGGCGCTCCCCGGACTTCCGCAGTTCGATCCCCGTCTCCAGGAAGGCCTCGTGGAGTTCGTCGAGGAGGGCCCTGCGCCATCCGGGCTCCAGGTCGCGGACCGAGGCGCGTGCCTCTTCCGCGAAGGCGAGGAGCTTCTCTGCTCCCTCGCCTCCACAGGCCTCGATGGCCTTCCAGGCCTTCCTCCGGATCCCCGGATCCTTCCAGGCCTCCGAATCCCCGAGAGCCTCGAGCGCCTTGCCCGCCCTCTCCAGGGCCTTTCCGAGGCGTCCGGCCTCATCCGCCAGCCGCCGCGCCTCGTTCGCCAGTTCCTCGGGTTCCAATCGGGTTCCTTTCGTTTGGGGAATTCGATCGAGTATGGCTGCTGCAAGGGGAAGGTCCAAGCCGTACGGTACGGGCTCTTCCCCGGAACGACCGCGGGCCGAGGCCGGTCCGCCCCCGGGAAGCCGGGGAACGGATCAGGGAAGCCGAATCCAGAGAGGACCTCCATGAACCCGGAACCCCGTGAACGATCCCTCCAGTCGGACCCCTCGGCAGGAGGCTCACTTCCTCCCCTCCTTCGCGGCGAAGGAGATCCGCACTCCCTGCTCTCCTCTTTCCTCCGGGACCTCCTCCGCGAACCCGACACCGGAATCTGCCTGGATTTCTCGAAGCTCGGGATCCCGGGACGCGCCTTCGAGGAATACCGGAATCCGATGGTCCCGGTATTTCTGCGTATGACCGAACTCGAGGCCGGGGCGATCGCGAACCCCGACGAGGGAAGGCGGGTCGGCCACTACTGGCTCCGCGCCCCCGAACTCGCGCCCGAGGGACTCGACCGGCCGATCCGCGAGACGGTCGAGAGGGTCCTCGACTTCGCCGAGCGCGTGCGTGAGGGGCGCGTGCGCCCCCTCCGGGGGGGGCGCTTCACGACCCTCTGTCTCTGCGGCATCGGAGGTTCGGCCCTCGGCCCGCAGCTCGTCTCCGACGCCCTTGGCGGAGGTACGGGAGCCCTGACCTTCCATTCCCTCGACAACACCGACCCCGAGGGCATCCTCCGGGTCCTCGAAGGCCTAGGGGAAGAGATCGCATCCTGCCTGTTCCTCGTGGTCTCGAAATCCGGCGGCACGAAGGAGACCCGCAACGCGATGCTCGAGGCCCAAGCTTTCCTCGAGGCCCGCGGACTCCGCCTGCCGCCCCAGGCCGTGGCCGTCACAGGAGAAGGCAGCGCCCTGGCCGAACGGGCGTCCTCGGAAGGCTGGCTCGCGACCTTCCCGATGTGGGACTGGGTCGGAGGTCGCACGAGCGTCACTTCCGCGGTCGGACTCCTTCCCGCCGCCCTCTGCGGCGTGGACCTGAGGGCCTTCCTCGACGGGGCGGCGGCCATGGACCGCGCGACCCGCCTTCCGGATCTCGATCGGAACCCCGCCGCCCGCCTCGCGGTCGCGTGGCACCTCCTCGGACGGGGACGCGGCGAGCGGGCGATGGTCGTCCTTCCCTACCGCGACCGCCTCCACCTCCTTTCACGGCATCTCCAGCAGCTCGTCATGGAATCCCTCGGAAAGGGCCGGGACCTCGAGGGCCGTCCGGTGCAGCAGGGCCTCAGTGTCTACGGCAACAAGGGGTCGACCGACCAGCACGCCTTCGTCCAACAGCTCCGCGACGGGAACGACGACTTCTTCGTGACCTTCGTCCGGGTGCTCGAGGAGGGAAGCGTCTCGGGCCTCGAGGTCGAGGACGGCGCGACCTCGGGCGACTTCCTCCACGGTTTCTACCTCGGAACCCGGGCCGCCCTCTCGGCCAAGGGCCGCCCGAACCTGACCTTGAGTCTCCCCCGCCTGGATGCCCGGAGCCTGGGGGCCGTGATCGCCCTCTTCGAGCGCACGGTCGGCTTCTACGCCGATCTCATCGGCATCAACGCCTACGACCAGCCCGGGGTCGAGGCCGGCAAGAAGGCCGCCGGAAAGGCCCTCGCCCTGCGCGCCCGCATCCTCGAACTCTGCGCCCGGGAACCCTCGACCCTGTCCTCCCTGCTCGACCGCCTCGGGATCGAGGACGAGGACGAGGCCGAGATCGTCTTCCTCCTGTGCGAACAGATGCTCGCGAACCCCGCCCGGAGCGGGCTCCGCCTCGACGACGGCGGCAGGCTCGCGGCGGCCGGCCGGGGAGGCCGCGAGCCCTGAGACGAACGACTCGGGAATCCCGCCCGATTTCCGGGCGAAGGACTTGCATAAGGGAGACCGAGATCCCAAGAAGGGGACCCTCCCGTCCCCGAATCTCCGGATTGCGATGATCCCCCATCAAACCGCGATTTACGCTCTTCGGGCCATGGCGGCCCTCGCCCTCCTGGAGGACGGCAAGCGCCTCCGCTCTCTCGAACTCGCGGGGCGCACCGGAATCCCCACCCACTACCTCTCGAAGGTCATGCGCAAGCTCGTCGTGGCCGGGCTCGTCGACGGACTCAAGGGGCATGGAGGCGGGTTCCGGCTGAACCGCCCGGCGGCGGAGATCCGTTTCCGGGACATCCTGCTCGCGACCGAGTTCGATCCCGAGGAGAAGGTCTGCGCCTTCGGCTGGCCCGCCTGCGACGAACTCCGCCCCTGCCCCCTGCACAGCTCCTGGTCCCGCTTCAAGAGCTGCCTGATCGACTGGGCCGACCAGACCACGCTGGACGAGGTCGCGAACTCGGGGGAGAGCTACTTCCACCACCAGCCCTTCGGGGAATCCCGCCTCTACATGGGGAACGGACCCGGCGAGGGTCCGGCCGCCCCCGATCGGGATCCCGCCCCGCAGGATCCCCCGAGGACCTGACCCCCGCCTCCGCGTCCCCCGAGGGCTAGGCTTGGGCCCCATGCACCGCAAGGACCCCGGAGCCTGGCCGCACCCCCTTCCCTGCCGCTTGAAACCCCGCCGCGACGATGGGATCCGCCATTTCGTCCTCGGCGACCTCGTGCCGGGGCTGGCGGAGGGATGGTACGACCCCGTCCTCGATCGGGTCACGATGTATGACGGGACCCTGCTTCAGGCCTTCTTCGAGGCCTATCTCGAGGACCCGGGCCCGATCGCGCCTCCCGAACCCGGGCGGACCGGAGTCCTCTCGTGCCGGACTCCGGAGGAGGCCTGGGAGGCTCTCCGGGCGGCCCCTCACCGCCAGGGCATCCGCGAATGGCCGCCTCCCCTCCTTCTTTCGGCCGGCGCGGCCTTCCCCGAGTCCGAACTGCGCGCCCTCGAGGTCTTCGCGGGCCTGCTGGGCCGCCCCCTCCTCCTTCCCGAGGAGGCCCCGCGCCGTTTCCCTCTCGGAGGGGAAGCCCTGCCGGTGCGCTCCTTCGACCTCTTCCGGCGCATGGGGCCCCTCGACCGCCTCTGCCTCCACGTCGGCAAGGACGCCAGAGCCCACTTGCTGCTCGCTCTTCGGAACCGGGAATCCCGGCCCCTTCCGATCGAGATCCCCTTCCTCACCCTGGGTCTTTCCGCCGACCGGGCCTTCGAGGTCTTCGACCTCCTCGAGGAGAGGCCGCTCCAGGGCATGCGCGGGACCCTCGCCCTCGAACTCGGCCCCGGGGAGTTGCGCCTGCTCGCCCTGGTCCCGGCCTCCGTCTCTCCGATCCTCTTGGGATCCACGGCGCACCCGAGTCTGGCGGGACCCGACCTCCGGGAGGTCGTCCGGGTCGGGGAAGGATCCACCTCCGTTTGGAGCGGGGAGGCCCTTGCCCTTCCCGGCCGGGGCCTGCGCCTCCATTTCCTTTTGCCCGAGGGAATCCGGGGGCCCTCGGGGATCAGTTGCCGGAACCTCCAAGGGCAGGACATGCCTTACGGGCTCGAAGTCCGGGACCGACACCTCTCCCTGCAACTCGCCTCCCCTAGGCCCCGGAGGATCCGCTGGAAGCTGGCCTTCGACGCCTCCGGCCGTTCTCCGGAAGGCCGCTGAGATCGTTCCATCCCTCCCTCTCCCTTCGGGTTATGCTTGGATGATCGCACCCGCAAGGAGCCCTTCCCGGTCATGAGCCCTCCCCCCCGCCTCCGCCCCGGCATCCTCCCCGGCATCCTCCCCGCACTCTTCCTCGTCTCGCTCGGCTCCCTCGCCCTCGAGATCCTGCAGATGCGGATCTTCGCCTTTTCCCTCTGGCACCACCTCGCCTTCCTCGTGGTCTCGATCGCGATCCTGGGCTTCGGGGCGGCCGGGGCCGTCCTTTCGGTCCTCAAACCCCTCCAGCGCGCCGACCTCGGCGTCTCGATGGCGGCCGCCTCGATCCTCTTCGGACTCTCCGCCCTCGCCGGTCCGTTCTTCCTGGCCGGAGGCACGATCGACCTGTTCTCCGAACTCGGATGGCCCGAACTCTCCCGGATCGCCCTCTACTACCTCGTCTTCGCCCTCCCCTACTTCTTCGCCGGCTGGATCGTCTCCCTCGCCCTGACCCGGGAGACCCGTTTCGTCGGCAAGCTCTACTTCGTGAACCTCCTGGGCTCGGGGCTCGGCTGCTTCCTCCTCTTCGCGGTCCTCGAACCCTTCGGAGCCGAGGGCTCCCTCTTCTTGATCGCCGCCTTCGGAGGACTCGCCGCCGCCCTCTCGACGAAGCACCTGCTGTTCCGTTCGTTCGGGGCGTCCCTGACCCTCGTCGCCCTCTGCTGCGCCCCCTTCGGCTCGAAGCTCCTGAAGCTCGAGGTCGCGGGATCCAAGCTCCTCGCGGTCGCGGAGCGCCTGCGAAACGCGAAAGGCGAACCGATGACCGAGACCCTCGTCACGCGCTGGACTCCCCTCTCCAGGATCGACGTGACGCGGAATCCCGCCTTCGACGGCCTCTACATCTTCCAGGACGGCGACGCCCCCGCCCCGATGCCGAGCCTTCAGGCTCCGCTCCAACCCGACGAGATCCACGGGATCGCCTATTCGGTCCTGGAGAAACCGAAGGTGTTGATCATCGGGGTCGGCGGCGGCTTCGACGTCAAGGTCGCCCTCCTCCACGGCGCCCGGGAGGTGACTGGGGTCGAGATCAATCCGACGACCCTCCGCCTCTACGAGGACGAGCGCTGGGCCGGGATCAGCGGCCGGACCTGGGAACGCCCCGAGGTCCGGCTCGAGGTCGGAGAGGGCCGGCATTTCGTCCGCCGCAGCCCCGAGAAATACGACCTGATCCAGATGTCGGGGGTCGATACCTACACCGCCCTGGCCTCCGGCGCCTATGTCCTCTCCGAGAGCTACCTCTACACCCGCGAGGCTTTTCGGGACTACCTCGAACACCTGACCGACCGGGGGCTCTTCGCGATCATCCGCTTCGCCTTCCCGGCGCCGAGGGAGACCCTGCGGATCATGGTCATGGCCTGCGAGGCCTTGCGGGACCTCGGGGCGTCCGAACCCTGGAAGCACATCGCCGTCCTGCGTGGAGGCATCCCCGAGGCCACGAAGAACCCCTTCACGAAGGTCACCGGCCTCGGAGCGATCCTCGTCAAGAAGACCCCCTTCACGAAGGCGCAACTCGACGCGCTCCGCGCCTGGGCCTCCCAGGGGGACCAGACGATCCGGGACTACCTTCCGGACGAGGAGGGCCGGTTCACCGAGTCCGAACTCGCGACCCTGAGGGCCCTGATCTCGAAGGACCCCCGGTACAAGCACTACCAGATCGGGGCCGGCGGGATGAATCCCTTCCACGCCTACGCCCGCGCCCTGAAGCAGAACAACGAAGGGAACTTCCTCGCGTCCTACCCCTACGACGTGCGGCCCGTCCATGACGACGCGCCGTTCTTCTTCAGCCACCACCGATTCCGCGACGCCCTGCGCTGGATCCTCGGCAAGGGCGACAGGATCGAGGTCCCGAAGGACGCCCCCTGGGTCGCCCAATCCCCGCTCTTTCAGACCCGGCCGACCGGCCTGCTCCTCCTCTTCCTGACCCTGGGGCAGCTCGCGATCCTCGTCCTCCTCCTGATCTTCGTCCCCCTCCTCTTCCTCAGGCGGAGCGCGGAGGAACGCGGATCCCCGTGGCCCGCGATGGGCTACTTCGCCTACCTGGGTCTCGCCTACATTCTCTTGATGGTTTCGGCGATGCAGCGCTTCGGCCTCGTCGTCGGACATCCGACCTATTCGATCCCCCTCGTGATGGCGACCTTCCTGATCGGATCCGGGCTCGGCTCCCTGGCCAGCGGGTTCCTGGCCGGATCCCGCCCGGGCCGTCTGCTCGCTCTCGTAGCGGTCGCCCTCTGCCTCGGGACCCTCGCCCTGCAGCTTTGGCTTCCGGCCCTCACCGAGGTCGTCCTCCCGAAGTCCTTCGCGACGAGGGCCCTCGTGACGGTCGCCTTGCTCGCACCCTTCGCCTTCCTGATGGGAACCTGCTTTCCGACCGGACTCCGCCTGCTCGCCGCCGAACGTCCGAGCCTGGTCCCCTGGGCCTACGGGGTGAACGGCGCGATGTCGGTCCTGGGCTCCGTCGTCGCCGTCCTCCTCGCGATGACCCTGGGCTTCACGGGCGTCCAGTGGATTTCCGCCGGCCTCTATGTCCTCGCGGCCCTCCTCCTGCCCAGGATCGGCTAGGAACGCCCCCCGCGGAAACGGATCGGGAGACCGGCCAGGACGGCCGAGAGGGTCATCGCGAAGAGGGAAGCGGCGAGGAGGCGCTCGGAGGGCCCCGGGGCCGAGGAGAGGGCCGGACTCCGCAACCAGAAGGCGAAGAGCCCCGCGAGCATGACCGTGCGCCCGTGAAGACGGGAGCCCGAGGAGAGGGAACGGAGTTCCCGGATCCCGAGGAAAAGGAGAAGGGGGAAGGTCGCCCAGGCGAGGAGGCGCTCCCCGGTCTCGACCGGAAAGTAGTCCGGAAGATGCAACAGGGAGGTCGCGACCGAGGAACCGAGCCGTTCGTGCAGCCAGAGCGCACAGAGGCTCATGAAGAACCAGGCGAGAGCCCAGGGACCGGCGCGCCGGCTCAAGGGGGGCATCGTCTCGAGGAGGCCGGAGAACTCGAGGCCGCGGGCGCGAGCCCTCCTCCAGAGCCCCATGAGAACGGCGAGCGTCGCGGTCGTCGAGAGCAGGAAACAGAAGATCGGCACGAGGATGAACCATGCGATCCCTTCGTCCGCCGTCGAGGCGAGCCCCAGGGACAGTCCGGCTCCGAGGATCGCGACGAGGCGGGCGCCCCACTTGGCCGGGCTCCTCGGCCGCCGTACGAGGGTCGGAAGGGCCAAGCCCTGCAGGAAGCTCAGCGCGACGAGGAGGAAGGCCGCCGCGGGCAGCCAGGGCGAGGCGAGGGCGCCGAGCCCCGCGGGGACCGGGTGCAGGGCGAGCAGGAGGAGCCCGAGCGCCGCGGCCCGCTCCCCGTAGGCGTTCGCGACCAGGAGCGCGAGGGAGAGGGCCGTCAGGACCCAGGCCGTCGCGACTCCGAGCCGCCTCCCGAGGGCCCGGCGTCCCTCGTCCGCCCCTCCCCTCTGGAAGAGCAGGTACCAGCCCTGACCGAGGGTCGCCTCGTCCCGGGTAGGCGCGCGCCCCGGCTCGGGGAGCCAGGCCTTCAGGAACTCCCGTTCACCGAGGACCCCCGCCTCGCCCGGATGGCCGGTCAAGGATCGCAGGGCAGGCAAGCCGAACAGGAGGATCCACAGGGCGAAGGTCGCGACGGCTTTCAGGGAGGCGGGCAAGGGGGAACACCGGGGAAGGAGGACGGATCCCTCGGGGACCACGATGCGCGAAGCGCGGGATCTCGGAAAAGGGCGACCTCCCCGGCCACTTCAGGAGGGAAGCATGGCGACGCAATCGATCTCGACCCGCGCCCCCTTCGGGAGGGCGGCCGCCTCGATGCAGGCCCGCGCGGGAGGATCCTCCGGAAAGCTCCGACCGTAGATCTCGTTGACCCGCGCGAAGTCCCCGAGATCCGCGAGATAGATCGTCGTGCGGACGACATCGGCGAAACCGCAGCCGGCGGCCTCGAGCACGGCCTCGAGGTTCCGGAGGCATTGCCGGGCTTCGGACTCGACTCCTCCCTGGACCAGTTCCCCGGTGGAAGGGTCGAGGCCGATCTGCCCCGAGCAGTAGAGCCAGCCGCCCGCGGCGACCGCCTGCGAATACGGACCGAGCGCCTTCGGAGCCCCATCCGTCGAAATCGTCCTGCGCATCTTCCCGCCCTCCTCGGCTATCCTGGAAATCCGATCCCGCGTTCACTCCGGGAGAGGGGCCGAGGGGGGGAGGTTCGCAGATTTCCGCAAGAACCCCGACCCTCATGAACCGACCCCTCCGTCACGAAGGCTCCAGGATATCGAGGAGCGGGACCCTCCTCCTCTTTCTCGCGGGAATCCTGCTCTATGCCCTGACCTACACCGGCAGGTATTTCCACGACGGCGCCCTCTTCCTCCGGCTCCTTGAGGAGGGACGGTGGGTGTGGATCCACCTCGGCTATCTCCCTGCCGCCCAGACGCTGCATCTCCTGCTCCGCCCGCTGGGTTTCGGGGAGGCGGAGCACGCGCTCGCGGCCCTCTCGGTCCTCTCCGCCTCCGCCTGCCTCGCCGTCCTCCATTTCTGGCTCCGGGCCCTCCCGGGCCCCCCGGGGAGCCCCTTCCTCCTCTGCCTCCTCGCGGCCGCGACCCCCGCCTTCTGGATCGGCGCCACCCAGCCGGAGCTGCACGTCTTCAGCGCCGCGGGCGCCGCGGCGGCCCTGTTCCTCACCTGGCGCAGGCCCCTCGGGCGGCTCCCCTCGACCCTCCTCGCTGCCTTCCTCCTGCTCGTCACACATCTCAGCGGCGCCTACCTTCTCGCCGTCCTCCCGTTCCTGGCCGTGCGCGACCTCGCCGGCCGCGAGGCCGCGCGCGCCTGGTTCCGGATCGCGTCCTGGACCCTCGGATGCGCGCTGGCCCTTCTCTTTCTCCTGGACCGGACCCTCGGAGCAGGGGCCTTCGGCGGAAAGCTCGGCTTCACGTTGGACCTGCTCGGAACCGGCTTGGTCCGGGGGCTCGAGGACCCCTCGATCCTCTTCCGGGCCCTCGCGCCCTTCGGAGTCCTGGGGTTCACGGGGATTCTCGCCCTCTTCCTCCCTCGGGCCCGAGGGGAGGGGGCTCCCCTCCCCTCGCGGGCCGCGCTCGCAGCGGGCCTTCTCCCCTTCTTGGTCTACCTCCTCTCGGTCTCCCCGGAGGACGGCCAGTTCGCCCTTCCCCTCTTCCCCTTGCTCGTCCTCGGGACGTACGGGATCGCGGTCCCCGCCGGACGGCGGGGGCGCCACCTCCTTCTCTTCCTCCTGGGCCTGCAGGCGGTCCTCGGCCTTCGGGCCGAGTGGCGCTCGGCCCGGGACCCCGACCGCCTCTGGGCCCGGGCCGTCGCCGCCCGGATCGGTCCGGACCGGACGCGGGCCCTCGTCCTCTGCCGGAACCTGAACCGCGCGCGCAGACTCCGAAAGGACCACGGAATCGCGACCCTCGACCTTCCGGGAGCCACGATCCAGGATCCCGCCCTCGCCCTCGACTTCCTGGATCGGGAACGGCGGCGCCTCGAGGACCGGGGCGTCCGCGTCTATCTCGACGCGGCGCTCCTCGAGCCCTCCCCCCCGGCGACCTTCCCACTCGGCCTCCTGCTCCGGCGGAGGATCCGCGGCGAAAACCGGAAGACACCGGTCGTCCGCTATCCCGCCCCACCCCTCGAGGATCACTGAATCCGGAGGATTCCAACCCCTCCGGGCTCTCCCCGCGGGCCGCGCGAAGGAGGCGCAAGGACGATGTCAGGTCCGGTCGTTGCGGTCGCGCAGGACCTCGAGGACCTCGGGCGGCAGGAAGGCGGAGACGTCCCCCCCGCAGGCGAGGATCTCCTTCATCAGGGACGAGGACGTGAACGTGTATTCGAGGCTGGGCATCAGGAAGAGCGTTTCGATCTCCGGGGCGAGTTCGCGGTTGGTCAGGGCCATCCGGTACTCGTACTCGAAATCCTGCGTGTCCCTGAGCCCTCTGAGCAGGATGTCGTGGCCGTGGGCCCTCGCGTGGTCGACGACGAGCCCCCGGAAGGACGTGATCGAAAGCCCCTCGAGACCTCCGAGGCAGCGCTCCAGCAGGTCCAGGCGCTCCTGGAGCGTGAAGAGCGGATGCTTCCCGGCGTTCTCCGCGACGGCGACGGTCAGGCGCCCGAAGAGCCGGAGCCCTCGACGGCACAGATCGAGATGCCCGAGGGTCGGGGGATCGAAGCTTCCGGGGAAGAGCGGGTGGACCATCGTCGTCCTCCTCGCGGCCTCTTCCCCCCATGGGACGAGGAGGCCGCCTTCATCGGTTCCGGCGCCCCTTCGGCCCGCCGGACGGGGGAAGCCAGGCCGGGGCGCCCGGACATAGCTTGCAGCCGAACCCTCCGGGAGGAAACGCGGAAGATCCGGGACGTGTTCCGGGCATGGTCCGGTTCCGGGATCCCCTCACCGCCCCCCCTCCCCGGATCGTCCTGTTCGCCCTGGGCCTCGTCCTGGGGATCGGGCTCGCCCGGCTGCTGGGGCTGCCGGGGGTCGCGCCCTTCTTCGCCTTCTCGCTTCTTTGGATCCGACGGGGGTTCGAGGATCGGGATCCGGCCTCGCCCCGCCTGGCGGGGGGCCTGGGCTTCGCCCTCGGGCTCCTGCTGCCCCTCCCTCCGGCGGCGGGCCCCGCCCCGGGAACGGAAGGCTCCCCCCTCCCTCGCGAGGGGCCGGTCCGCTTCGAAGGCCGCCTCCTCGCCTGGAGGGGACCGGACCGCTTCGGGGCCTACGAGGGCCTGTGCCGCATTCGGGGGAGGGCGTTCCCCCTGCGGGTCCGCCCCCTCGGAACGCGCGGGACCTCCGCCCCCGACCTCGGTCCCGGGCGGCGGATCTCCGGCCTGGCCTTCCTCCGGGATCGAGGGAGGGGAGGGGTCGGCCTCGAGACCCGGATGCCCCTCCTTCGGGGGGAAGCGGGTTCCTTCGGCCCGGCCGCCCTCCGGCGGCGTCTGCGGGAGGTCCTCGGGGCCCCTTTCCGGAGGATCCGGGATCCGGGGGCCCGGGCCCTCTGCCTCCGCCTCGTCCTCGGCGAGGAAGGCCGGCTCCCCGCCGAGGACCGGCGGAACCACCGTCGTCTCGGACTCGGTCACTTCCTCGCGGTCAGCGGCCTGCACGCGGTCTTTCTCGCCGCCCTCCTGACCCGTCTCCTGCGCTTCCTCCCCGCGCCGAGGTTCCGCCTCCTCCTCCTGGCCCTTCTTCTCGGAACCTGGGCCTGGTTGACCGGCGGTCGGCCGCCCGTGCTGCGGGCCGTTCTCGCCTGGTGCAGCTGGCAGGCCGCGAAGACCCACGGTCTCCGCCCGCCGCCGCTCGCCGTCCTCTCCTTCGCCGCGATCCCGACCCTCCTCCTGGATCCCGGAGAACTGACCGGGCCGGGCTTCCTCCTCTCCTACCTCGCGGTCGCGGGCCTCGTCTGGCTCCGTCCCCTCCTCGAGGCCCCCTTCGCCGAACGGTTCCCCCGTTTCGTTCTTCCTCTCCGCCCCTTCCTCGCCTCGGCCTCCGCCTGGCTCCCTCTCTGCGGACCCTCCTGGTTCTTCTTCGGAAGCCTCTCGCCCTGGAGTATCCCCCTGAGCCCCGTCGCCGCCCCCCTCGTCTTCTGCACGATGACGGCCTCCTTCCTTCTCCCGCTCTGCCGGCTCCTCCCCTCCTGGATCTTCGAGGCCTGCCTCGCGGTCTGCGAGGGCGCGGCCCGCCTGCACCTGGACCTCTGCGCGAGCCTCTCGGGCCTTCCCGGCGCCCCCCTGTTCCCCGCGGGGCCCTTGCCCGAAACCCTTCTCGCCCTGGTCCTTCTCTCAGGGTCCGCCGCGGCCCTCGTCCTCGCCTCTCCCCGAATCTTTCTCGCGGTCTCCCTCACGGGGCTCGGCCTGGGCTTCCTCCCCTGGGAAGTCCGCGAGGCCGCCGCCTGCCGAATCCTCCGTGTCGGCCACGGGCAGTGCGTCCTCGTGCTCGCGGGGAAGCGGACCCTCGTCTACGACTGCGGGGACCTGCGGGGCGGGGAACGGGCGGCGCAACGCTGTCTCGAGGCCCTGAGGGAGGAAGGGAGGGCCGGGATCGACGACTTCGTCCTCTCCCACGGGGACCTGGACCACGCCGGAGGGCTCCCGTTCCTCGCGGCGAGGACCCGGATCTCGAGGCTCTGGCTGCCCGACAGCCCGGACGGGCGGCTTTGGGCCTCCCGTCTTCGCGGCAGGGTCGGACGCGTCCTCTTTCCCCCCCGCGGGAGGATCTCGAGGATCGGAACGGGGATCGAGATCCTCCATCCCGGCCTGGCCCCCCGCGTGTCGGGAAACGACGCGGGTCTCTCCCTCCGGATCGAACTGCCGCGCAAGGGGCCGAGGCTCCTGTTCTGCGGGGATCTCCAGGAGGCGGGGATCGCGGCCCTGCTCCAAGTCCTCGGAAAGGAAACGAGCCGCCCTCCCCTCGACTTCCTCCTCCTGCCCCACCACGGGGAGCCGAGCCTCGCGCGGGGGGAGCTTCTCGCGGCTCTCCGCCCGGCGGCGGCGCTGGTTTCCGCCTCCGCGGCCCAGTCCCTGCGCGCACGCCGCCGCGGCCTCTGGCCCGCGACCCTCCCGGTCTTCTCGACCGGAGAATGCGGAACGCTCGTCCTCCGAGAACGGAAAGGGGCTTACTTCTTCGGCTGCGACGAAGGCTTCCCGCTCGCTTCCTTCTCCTCCGCCTCGCCCTTGCGCACCTTTTCCTTCTCCAGCTCCCGATAACGCTTCAGGGCCTCGCGAACGCTCGAGGAGGCGATCGGATCGTCCATGATGTCCTGAAACTTCACCCCCTTCGGGGGCTGGAGATCGAAGGTCCCGGCCTGGAAGTCCGGATTCAGGTCCAGGGTCTTGAGGTCGATCGTGAGCAGGGTCTTTCCCTTCGAGATCTGGACCATCTTCCGCATGACGAACTTCCCCGCGTCGAAGTAGAGATGCACTTCCTCGGGCCTCCGGACGAAACCCATCTTCGTCTCCTTCTTGTCCGGGTCGAGGACCCCGACGAGGTGATGGCATTGCACGCCGTTCACGACCAGGGGCTTTGCGAGCCTGAGCTTGTGCGTCCTCGAGAGTCCCCGCACGAGTTCCGCTCCGAGGAAGGCCTCAGGCCTCCCGCCGCCCGCCTGCTGCATCGCCCCGGAAGATCCGAAACGGTTCGCGACCCGGTCGAGTTTGGCCACGAGGCCGGCGTCGATCTTGAACCAGTTCTCGCCGGTCAACTCACTCGCCTGGTGGATCCGGATGCCGAACGGCCCGCGCACGGTCTCGACCCGCATCGGCCCCATCGGCGTCTCCAGCCTCGCCTCCATCCGCGTGCGTTCCCCCTCCCCGCCGCCGGACTTGTCGACCTGGATGATCTGGACGACCTTCATCTCGTTGGGTTTCGCGTTCCCCGGGATCGGAACCAGGGTAACCATTTCGATCCGGGCCTCGAGCTTGCGGATCGCCTTCTGGCTCTTCTCGATCTCGCGGACGAGGTCCTGGACGGTCCGGATCTTCGCCGCCTCCGTCTCCTGGGCCGGAATCCGCAAAGGAAGCCCCCCCGAAAGGACCAGGAAGGCGAGGGCGAAGAGGACGCGGGGTCCTCGGAAGCTGTGCACGGAAACCATCGTTCCTCCCTGGGAAATCGTCCTGGAAAACGGGATTCGGAAGCCGGCCCGGCTCCCCTCCGGCCCGAGGCAGTGTATCTTGAGGGGAGTCCGCCACAAACACCGGACGGAAGCCCCGAGCCCCCCGCCGAAACCCGAAGGATCAGGGGAGATCGAGATGAAAGGAATCGCCGGCACCTGGATCGCCGCTCTGGGGATCGCCGTCCTCCTCCCGGCCCAGGGAACGGACGGCCGGACTCCGGACCCTGATTTCGAAACCATCATGCGGGGACTCCTCGCCTTCGAGAAGGGACGGGACGAGGGCTGGAGGATCCTCGCCGAACTCAGGAAGGCGGGCAGCCGCTCTCCGCTCCTTGGGCGGCTCGAGAAGTCCGCCCTGTCCTCTCTCGTCGGTGCCCCCACCACGAGCTGGCAGCGGCAAGAACGGGCCCGGCGCCTTCTCCTCTCCCTCCGCGATCCGAAGAGGGATCCTTTGCTGGCGGTGCGTCAATCCCTGATCCCGCGGGCCCTTTCCGAACTCGTGAAGCTCGAGGACCGCGCGATCGATCGGATGCGCGCACAGAAAGCCGCGGAGGCGGCGAAACTGGGGAAGAGACCGGCGAACGTCGTGGCCCGCCGGATCGAGAACTACCTCACCGGCCCCACCGGAAGCCTCCGTAAGGAAGCCGCCCGACGCGCCCTGCTGCTCGCGGGCCCGCCCCATCGTCGCGGGGTCGTCCGCCTCGCGGCCCGCATGCCGAAGGGGCCGACCCGCAGCCAAGTCCTCGGCCTCGTTCGGGATCTCGGCCTCGAGGACGAGGCCGTCCGCGAACTCGCCGCCTTCTTCGAGAGCCCCCGCCTCCTCCATCACCTGCGGGCCGCGAGGACCCTGGGCGAACTCGGCTCGAGGAAGGCCCTTCCCCTCCTCCGCCGGGAGCGCGCCCACCTGCGGTCCTTGATCGAGCGCTACAGGAAAAGCGGCGGGACCTCGGGCGGTCCCCGCGCGAACGTCTCCTTTCTGAAGTCCCAGGCCATCATTAGCGACTTCGACGTCGAGGTCGCCCAGGGAGCGGTCATCGCCGACCCGGTCGTTACGAACGTGGTCTCCGGGGTCGTCCTCGACGCCCGCGTCCTGGGGGTTACGATCGTCCGCCATCTCCTCGTCCTGGATCGCGCGGTCGACCGCGCAATCCGCGCCCTCGAAAAACGAAAGCGGGACTGATCCCCTCGGCGGGGCTCGAGGTCCTCCCCTACTTGGTTCTCCGGAGCTCGACGCCCTTCTGCTTGTTCTTCAAGAGCTGTTCGAGGCGGGAGTTCTGCTTGTCCTCGAGCCTTTTCAACTGCAGCGAGTTCTTCTCCAGGGCATCGAAGCCCCGGTCGCCCTTCCGCAAGGACTTCCGGTCCTTGTAGATCCGCTCCTTCTTGCGGTGAACGGGGGTTCCGAATGAGGCCTTGCTCCGGTAGAAGGCATAACTCCCGCCCGCCTCGACGAGCACGGTCGCGCGACCCGAGAGTCCGTCGCAGACGTAGATCCCCCGCAGGTCGGTGACCCCCGATCGGATCTCCCGATCCCGATCGCCGACGACCTTGACCCTGGCCTTCGGAAGGAAGCGTCCTCCCTTGCGGACGTTGACCCGCAGCCGGTTCTCTTCCGGCATCTCCTGCGCCTCGATCGAAAGATCGGTCCTCAGGAGAAGCCCCGAACTCTTGAGTTCCCCCGAACTCGCGAGAACGAGGTAGCTCCCCTCCGCGGAAAGGGGGAGATCGAACTCCCGCTCGTGGTCTTTGAAATCCTCTCCCTCGGCCAGCCGGAAGGTCTTCTTCCACGTCGGCGAGATCCCGAAGAGCTGGACGTGCCCCATGTCGGACAGCGACTTCCTCAGGAGATAGAGGCGCATCAGGTCCACCTTGTAGACCGTCAGCGCGATCGAGGCGAGGTTGCGCCAGCGCAGCCTGACCTTCGCCCCTTCCCCCGGGGCGCAGAGCGTGACCTCCGGAACTTCGAGGCGCTTCCGCTTGAAGAACCCTGCGGCTTCCCGCGCGTCCAGGAAGCGGTCCTCGACCTTCCCGTAGGCCTCGAGCGCTTCCTTCGGGCGGCCCGCGGCGTGATGGATCTGCCCCTGGAGGAAGACCGCGAGCCATCGATTCTCGCTCGGCCCCCGTCCTCCGCCCTTCGTCGGGAACTCCTCGCTCCCGACCCGGGCCAGGATCTTCAGAGCTTCGTCGAAGGCCCCCTTCTTGAAGAGGGCGTAGCCGTAGAGGTAGAGGAAGTCGTCGAGCCAGGGGGAGGAGGCGTAGGTCTTCGAAGCCCTCCGCAGGATGTCGAGGGCCTCGTCGTAACGGTCCTCCTCGAGCGCGATCGAGGCGAGGCTGTAGGCAACCTCGTCGGCCTCCGCGTCCTCGGGGTAGCGGACGAGGAACTCGTAACAGAGATCCCGGGCCGTCCGACGCAGGAGAGTGGGAGCGCCGACCTTCGGGTCGAGGGCCCGGAGGGGATCGAGCGTGCGGGCCCGGCTGTTCAGGGACTGCGCCAGCGAGAACATCGCGCCCCGGATCTCCGGCAGCCCGGGGAAGTTCATGAAGAGATCCCGGAAGAAGCGCAGGGCCTCGAGGACCTCGCCCCTGGCCTGGAGCTTGCCCGCGATCTGCACCTCCCTGAGGAACGAGGCCTCGCATATGGCCTGCGACACGTGGAGGGCGCGTTCGAACTCGCCGTTCCGGTAGTAGGCATCCGCGACCTTCGCCATGTCCTCGAAGCCGAGGACCCAGTCCGGGTCGCGGTCCTTCAGGGCCTCGAAGAGCCGGATCGTCCATTCGTGATCCCCTCGAAGGAGGGAGATCTCGAGGAGCCGGCGCGCGATCTCCTTGAACGGACCCTCCTTCAGGCTGGGTCCGAAGTCCCGGAACAGGGTCTCCAGCGGCGCGGCGACGCGGTCCCGCGTCGCGGGATCGCGCTCGAGGGCCCTCCGGCCCGCGGCCGCATACAGCATGAGGCCCGAATGGTAGAGTTCGTCCGGGGTGGGCCTGCGCGCCGTCTCGACCTTCGATCCGGGAGGCAGGATCGTGATCTTCGCGGGCTTCCCCCGAAGACTCAGCCCCAGATCGTCGAGGGAGAAGATGCGCGTCGGAAGGACCTTCCAGACCCCGGGCATCGCGGCCCGGAGACGATAGCGGATCCTCACGTTTCCCACGGAACGGTGCACGTAGAAACGGAGGAAGCCCGGCCCGACTTCGAAATGGTCATGGTTCCCCTGGATCTCCGACCCGAGGACCATCGAACCCGCGGGCAGAGGTTCCTCGAGGATGAACGAACCCAGCCTCGCGCGTTCCTCGCTTCCGGGATCGAACTCGAGCTCGACGTCCAGGAATCCCCCGACGACGAGGCGGTCGCTCTCGTTCTTCCAGGTCTTCACTCCCTTGTCCACGACCCGGAATCCCTGCGGCACCGGCCTCCCGTCGAGCAGGAGCGGCGCCTGGAGATAGCGGCGCTTCAGGTTCGGGGAATCCCCTCCTTCCGGAAGCCCCTTCGTGAGGCCTCGGAGGACGGCGGTCCAGGAGACCTTGCCCCGTCCCGAACTGCGCAGGACGAGGCGGACCCGGCCCCGTGCGAGCGCGGAGGATGGAAGGCGGAATCGCCGGCCGCGGGGTTCCTTGCGGAAGTCGACTTCCCTCCGGAATGCCCCGTCGTCCGCCAGGATCACGACGCGCTCGGCGGTCGCCCCGGCCGCGACCCGGCGCTTCGCGAGGAACGACACGGCGAGAGCGTGAACGATGCGGCTCCCGAAGCCCCGGGGCCGGCGGTTCTCGAAGAGCCAGGTCTCGACCCTCTTGCAGAGCGCTTCGTGCCCGCGACCCTCCGCGAGAGCCAGGGCGGCCCACAGGACCGACGCCTTCCTCGAGGAAGGGGGCAGAGGCCGGATCTTCCGGTCTTCGCGGTCCGGTTCGGCCCCTCCGATGCGGGCCTCGAGCTTCGCGGCGAGGCCCGGCTCGAGTTCGGAGGCCAGCCCCGGCCGGCCCATCGCGCGAGCGGCGAGGGCGAGCCTCCCGAGAGCGCCCAGGGAAAGCGTCGTCCGGCGCCGGGCGAGGGAGTTGTAGCGGCCGAAGTCGGCCAGCCCCGCCTCGGCCTCGACGAGGAAGGCGAGCGTTGCCAGATCGGAATCCCGGCTGCGGACGAGTCCCGCGAGCCGTTTCCGGAAACGGTCCAGGAGCCCGGGATCGACCGGGATCCCCGCCTTCGAGGCGCGCACGGCAAGGAGCCAGGACAGGAGTCCCGCCTTGGTGTCTCCGAGGGACCCGTGCCCCTTTCCGATCCAGGGCATGCGCCCCTCGGATTCCCCGCTCATGAGAGAGGCGAGGAGGGCCTCGACCCTCGCCCGCAACCTGTGGATCCGTCCCTGATCCGACGGGCGCGTCGCCGCGTAGTGGAGGTAGAGTTCGAGGACCCCCAGCCCCTCGGCGGCGAGGTTCGTCGCGGTCGGGGGCACCCAGTCGATGCAGTTGTAGGTCAACTGGTTCGGACGGCGAATGGCCCCCGAGGAGAGGACCTCCTCGAGGGAAAGCGGGGCCACCGTCACGATGCACTCGAGACCGTTCCATTCCCGTCCCTTCGGTAGCGCGAGTTCGACGCTCCGCTCCCCGCTGAGGAGTCCCGCCGCCCCGCGTCGCTCCTCGATCCCCCAGGGCTGGATCTCGACCCTGCGTTGCAGGCTCGCGCGCGTTCCGCTTCCCGCCCGGGCGAGGGCGGAGACCCTCGTGAATCCGGGAGTCTCCGCATCGAGAGAGAAGAAGCGACGGAGCACGCCCCCGGCGGGGACCTCGATCCCTTCCTTCACCCTCTCCTTCCCGCCTTCCCGGACCTCGAGAGTCCCGTCGAAGGGACGCCCCGCGGCCGCGTGCAGCTCGATCCGACCCTCGGCCCGATCCCCTTGAGTCCACACGGGCGGGAGGGCCGCGCGAAGGACGAGATCGTCCCGCGTCCGGACCTCGGCGCGGGCCTCCCCGAAGAGTTCCTCGCCGCCGAGCCCGATCACGTGGAGTTCCCAGGCTCCAGCGTGCGCGGGCAGGGAGATCTCGACCTCCGCCTTTCCGTCCTCCCCGGCCCTCACGATCCCCCGGAAGACCGAGAGATCCCCGGGGAGGGGGCCGTTCCCGCCTCGACCGTCCCGCCCTCGAGAACCGGTCACGGTCCTCACGGGTGGGAGGTCGGCCCCATCCTCGTCCACGAAGAGGAAGGCGTTCAGCAAGCCGTTCATCGAGCGCGAGTCCAGGGCCAGGGTCTGTCTCTCAATCTGCGCATCCATTCCGTAGGGGAACAGGATTTCGGCTTCTTCCGCAGCCGCTTGCTGCGCGCGTTCCCCTCCTACCGACCTCCTTCTCGCGACCCGCCCTCCGAAACGACCTCCGAAGGCCCCGCCGGCCCCTCCCCCGAGCCCGATCGCGTCGTTCATGGCCGACGGTGAAGCGGCCGGAGCCTTCGCGGGGCCCCTATAGGCCCCTCCCCCCTTGGGCACTCCCGTGGGTCTCGAGGCCCGCTTTGCGGCGAAGAGTCCGCGTTCGCCCCGCTCTCCCTTCCAAACCTTGCGGAGCTTCTCCTCGAGTTTCTTGCGGACCTCCTCCTCCCGGAGATTCCGATCGACCTTCCTCGTCTTCGCCTCGTAGCGGAAGGTGTTCGAGGAAGCCGTCCTCATGTTCGTGCTCCGCCGGATCCCCTCGCCGTAGAAGACCTCGTAGATTCCCGGCCCTTTCCGGCCCCGCAACTGCAGGAGGGCCTTGTCGACGATGCTCAACGAGAACTCCGCGGCGACCGGCCGACCGAGGGGATCCCGGGCCCGCAAATCCACCACGAGCTTCTCCCCGGTCTTCAGGGTCTCGGCTCGCGGCTTCACTTCGACTTGCAGCGGAACGCGGACCCGGAAATCCCTCCGCGCGGCATGCATCCGCGAACCCGCGAGGAGGGTCGCCGCGTAGGCGAAGTTCGGCGCGTGCAGGGTCTTCAACGGAAGGCGGATCCTCGTCTCTCCGACAGGGATCCGTCGGGTCTCGAACTCGAGCACCCCGTCCCCCTCGATCGTCAGGAGCACGAGCCCTTCCCGGACCCGGTTGACCAAGCGGATCCCGAGCTCGTCCCCGACCTTCGCGTGCTGCACGCGGCTCAGGAGCCGCAGCTTGACCTTGTCCTCCTTCCCGGAGACGAAAAGATCGGCGCTCGTTTCGATGACCTGCCCGAACCGATCCTTCCCGAAGACCCGGACCCGGTAATCGCCTCCTTCCTTGAGATCGAACGAGGCGTACCCGCGGCCGTCCGCGGCGCGGGTCTTCAGGTTCGTACGTCCCGCGGGGATTTCGACGACCGTTCCATTCCTCTTCCGGAGCCGGTGGAGTTCGGCCTCCAATTCGCGGACCAGCGGTTCGCCGTCGTGCGATTCCGCGACGACCTCGACCTCGAGGTCCTCTCCGACGAGGTACACCTTCGCCGGCAGGGAGGAACGCAGCCGGAAGCCCGTCCTCTCGATCCGGAAGACCTCCTGCACGCCCGCGCGCTCCTCCGGAATCGTCGCGACGACGGTCAGGGAAGCGCCGTCCAGGGCCTCCCCCGTCTCGAAACGGAACGGGAACTCCCCGGCCCGGTCCGTCCGACCCTCGAGGATGCGGGGACGCCCCGCGATCGTCGTCCGGACCTCGATGCGGCGGTCCACGACCGGCCCCCCGAAGAAGTAACGGGCCCGGATCTTCCCCTCGATCGGTTCGCCGCGGACGAGGGTGGTCCGCGGGGACCGGACCTCCATCGAAACCCTCGGGGCCTGGAATCGGTCCACCTCGACCGTCCGGGTCGCGAGGATCCGGCCGGTCTCGGAATCCAGGACCCGCAACGTGAAGGACCCCGCGGCCGCTTCCGCGGGGATTCGGAACTCCGCGGTCAAGCTTCCGAAGGGGCTCGGCTTTCGTTCCCTCCTGGAGATAAGGCGGCCGAAGGCGTCCAGGAACTCGAAGGCGTAGGTCCGATCCGCAGGAAGGACGTAGCGTCCCTCCTTCACGTCACGAAGGACCGCCTTGGCGGACAGGGAGTCGCCGGGCCTGTACAGGGGCCGATCGGAAAAGAGATGCGCCTTCGCGGCCAGACCCCTGCCCTCTCGAAGTCCATTCAGGTCCAGGGTCGTCGCGCCGTTTCCCTCCGGTCCGATCGCGAAGACGTGCAGCCTAGGGGCCTCGCGCACGACCTTTCCCCTGAGCCTCCAGACCCCACGCTCGTCGGTCGTCCCCTCGGCCAGGATCTTCCGGCCGTCCGTGACGAGAAGCCGAACCCCGGGTTTCGGAAGGTCACGGGCGAGATCCTGGGTGAAGACGAAGAGTTCCTTGCGGGAGGCCTTCGTGACGACCGCGAGATCGGTGACGAGGACCAGGGTCGTCGCGGCGAGATCCTCCTCGTCGACCTTCACGAGATAGGCGCCGGCCCCCTCGGCCGGAATCGGAATCTCGACCTCCGTCTCCCGGAACGGCTCGTAGTCGCGGACCTCGAAATCGAAGGAGGAATCCGGGGAGATCGCCTCGATGGCAAGGGACTCGATCGAGCCCGATCCGAGGGTCCCCCGGAAGAACGACTCGTAATCGAGTTTGTAGAGCCGAACACGGAGCTTGGGGATATTGCGGCTCCTGAGCTTCAAGAAGGGTTTCTCCCCGCGGCGGAACGAACGCTCGGTCCGAAGCGCGAGGGATTTCCTCCGGAGTTCCTCGAGACGGCGGCGGGCCTTGGCCGCGAAAGGCCCCTTGACCTTCCGGTAGGCCTCGACGGCGGCCGGATAGTCGAAGAGCTTCCCCTCGAGGAGGCGGCCGATGCGGTAGGCCGCCTCGGAGGCCTCGGCCGTCCCCTCATGCTTGCTCGCGCAGCGTTCGTAGTCCCGGCGGGCGTCCTCGTATCGCTCGACTTCCTCCCGCATGATCCCGAGCCGGAGCAGGATCCTCGGCGCGCGGGCGTCGAGAGGATGCCGCTCGAGAAAGGCGAGAAAGAGCTTCCGCGCGGATTCGTAGGAGTCCTTTCCTTTCGCGGCGAGGCCTTCGGCCTTCCCAAGTTCGAGGTCGACGATCGCGCGCTGGGCTTCCTTCCAGCGGGGGTCGGCGGGGAAGCGGGCCAGATAGGTCTTCCAGGCGGCGATCGCCTCGTCGAAACGCTGCAGGCGACCGAGAACGGCCCCCCGTTCCGCGGCCGCCCGAGCCAGGACCTTCGGTCCAGCGGTGGGGAAGCGCTTCTGAAGATCCTCCAGGGTCGCCAGCGAGGCCTCGAGCAGGCCGAGTCTCTGCTGGACGCGCGCGAGCTGCCAGGCCGCCTCGGGAGCCTTCTCGTGCAATCCGAAGGTCTCGAGGAATTTCCGGAGCAGGTCCGCGGTTCTCGCGAGACCGGAGCTTCCCTGCTGGCACTGCGCGAGTTCGAAGAGGACCTCGGGACGGAGCGCGGCGGGAAGATCCTCGCGCAGCAGGTCCTCGCAGAGCCTCCGCGCGGAGGGGACGGCCGAGGTGCGCCGCCAGCAACGGGCGAGGAAGAGCCGGTCCTCGTGGGCCGGATCCTCCCCGCTCTTTCCGAAGATGCGCCCGCGGACCTCGTTCACGAGGGCCTCGAAACGCCGCCGAGCGTCCTGGAAGTTCCCGGCCTCGAACGCGAGCCGCGCGGCCCGGCGCAGGAGTTCGAACCGCTTCTTTCGGGGCAGTTCGAGGTCCACTGCGAGGTCGTGGAAGACGATCGCCGTCCTCCGGTCTGGAGGGGTCCGGGCCAGAGCTTCCCGCGCGCGGGCCAGGTAGACCTCGGCGAGGGCAAGTCGCCTTTCGGGAGCCAGGAGCCTGGCAACCTCCTCTCGATAGACCGACGCGGCCTCCTGGAAGTTCCCGGAAGCGGCCTCGGCGCGGGCCCGTCCGAAACGGGCGAGTCGTCGATAGACGCCGTCGGGGCTCTCCTTGCGGAGGGACTCGAAGGCCTCCGCCGCCTCCCGTGTCTTTCCGGCGAGGAAGAGGGTGTTCGCCCTCAAATAGAGGAGTCGCTCCCGGTCCCTGGCCTTGGCCGGATCCTTCCGGGCTTCCTCCAGGGCCCGGTCGAGGTGCCGGAGGGCTCGGGAGTAATCCCTTCCCAACAGGTCGAGGCGGGCTTGACGGCGGGCGTCCTGGCGGGCCCCCGCGAGGAGGGCGAGAGGCAACAGGAACAGGATGGACCAGCGGGAAGAACGGCGTTTCATCGCGAAACCTCTGAAGAGGATCTGAGGGAGCGGGGCCCCGGGACGGACTCTACCCGGGCAGGGATCGAGCGAGGGCCTTCTTCCGCGGGGGAAAGGCTCGGGATCGGAGAGGGATCTCCAAAGCCTCCTCCCCGCCGATCCCTCTTCCCGACCGGAGCAGGGCTTCGACGGCGGCCGCTTCCGGAGGTTCCCGGGGAAGACCGGGAATCTCTCCGCCCTCCCTGAAACGAGCCTCGCCTCCTCCCGGTTCGGTCCGGCCCTCGCATCGGTCGATAGGGAACGGGATGGAGCCGCGCGATCTCGACCTCCGGAACCTCGCGGGGAGGAGCCCCGCCGTCCTATGCCTGGCCCCCCCGGACCCTTCCTGGGAGCCCCTGGCCGCCCTCTGCCGTGAGGTCGGCCTCCGCGCGCACCTCGTCCATGGGACGGAGGAAGCCTTCTCCCGATTCTTCGAGGAAGGCGGTCACGAGGCCCTGCTCCTCCTCGGCCCAGGGGATCCCGAAACCGACCGGGCCTTCTTCGCCTTGAAGGAGATCGATCCGGCCCTCCCGGTCCACCGCCTGGCCGAACTGCCCCGCCTGGGCTTCCTCCGCTCCCTGGCCCGGGAACTCGGCGCGGGGGACGGCCCGTCCCGGCCCCCCGTCCCCCCCCTCGAAGAACGATGACGGCCGACCTCCGGTCGCGGATCCCGACCCGCCGGGAACCGCGGCCGGATCCTCGCGGGTTCCAGGGAAGTTCGGGGTGCGCATCCCGGAAACGACCGGGAGGCGGAGCGTGGTCCCTTTCGTGGAAGGCCTGGATCCCGAAGACCTGGGGACGACCCCGAGCCGCACGATCAAGGTCCAGGCGGCCGCGATGGAAGGCCTCCTCGCCCGGCCGGTCGTCCTCGAGGCCTCGCTCGACGCGGACTGTTTCGGACCCCCGCGCATCCTGGGGCTGCCCGACGCGGCCGTGCGGGAGGCCTATTTTCGAGTCCTCGCGGCCTTTCGGGCCTTGAACCTCGCGTTCCCCCGCGGGCAGGTCGTCGTCAACCTCGCCCCCGCGAGGACCCGCAAGGAGGGATCGGGCTTCGACCTCGCTCTCGCCCTGGCCTGCGCCTGCCTTTCGGGCTACCTGCCCCCCGATGCGACGGACGGGCTGCTCCTTGCCGGAGAACTCGGCCTGGACGGAAGCCTCCGTCCGGTTCCCGGCATTCTGGGGCTTGCGCGCCTGGCGGCCTCCGAGGGCCTCGACGCCCTCCTGTGCCCGGAGGAGAACGCCGTTCTCGCGATCCGGGCCTCGGGCGGAGTCCGGGTCGTCCCGCTGCGGGATCTGAGCGAGGCCCTGCGGGTCCTGCAGGAGGGTCTCGCCTCCGCCCGCGGGGTCTCCGCCCCGGCCTCTCCCCCGCCGCCGCCGGAAAGGCGCCCCCTCGCCCGGATCCGCGGCCAGGAGACCGCCCTCCTCGCCCTCCAGGTCGCGGCCGCGGGGGGCCACAACCTCCTGCTCTCCGGTCCCCCCGGCTGCGGGAAGACCCTGCTCGCCTCGAGCCTCCCCGCCCTCCTCCCTCCGCTCGAGGAGGAACAGGCTCTCGAGGTCCTCGCCCTCCACACCCTCCGGCGCCCGACCCCGCCCCCCGAAGTCCTCGCCCTCCTCGAGGCGCGCCGCCCGCCGTTCCGCGCGCCCCACCACAGCATCAGCCAGGCGGGTCTGATCGGGGGCGGCAATCCCCCGAGCCCCGGCGAAGCCTCCCTGGCCCACCACGGAGTCCTCTTCCTGGACGAACTTCCGGAGTTCTCGCGCCAGGCCTTGGAGAGCCTTCGCCAGCCTCTCGAGAGTGAACGGATCCTCCTCCACCGGGCCGGAACGCACGCGGAGTTCCCGGCCTCCTTCCAACTCGTCGCCGCGATGAACCCATGCCCCTGCGGGCGCCTCGGACATCCGACGCTCCCCTGCCGGGACAGTCCCGCCCGGATCCACCGGTATCGAAGCCGCATCTCCGGCCCCCTCCTCGACCGCATCGACCTCCAGCTCCCCTGCCGCCCGGTGGCGGCCGAGGTCCTTCTCGCCGAGGTTCCCGAGGACGGATTCGAATCGAGGCTCCGCGCGCGGGTCCTCGAGGCCCGGGCGCGACAGGCCGCCCGGAACGGAGGAGTCCTGAACGCCCGTCTCGACGGGAACCTCCTGCGGTCCACGGCCCACCTGAGTCCCTCCGCGCGCCGCCTGCTTCTCGCAGTCTGCAAGGACGGCCGCCTCTCCGCGCGGGCGATCCACCGTCTCCTGAAGGTCGCGCGCAGTCTGGCCGACCTCGGGGAGGCAGCCCGGATCCGTGAGGAGGATCTCGCGACCGCCTTCCACCTCAGGCTCCGTCCGGCCGAGAACGACCCCCTACTCTCCTGAGTTCCTCCGGCCGCAGCCTCAGGTGGCGACCGCCCACCAGTCCCGGCCCTCCCTCCAGTCCGGACGGAGCGCACCGATCGAAACCCGGATCTCCGGCAGGGCGTCCCGCGCCCCGACCGCGACGAGGCACCAGGCGGCCTCCATCCCTTCCAGGGCCGGGGGAGGAACGACCGGGACCGTTCCCTGAAGTCGCGTTCCGATCCGGGAGGGATCCACGTCGATCACCGCTGCGGGGACGACGCCCCGGGAACGCAGAAACCGCAACCAGGGCCGTCCTCCCCTCCCCGCTCCCCAGAGGACGAGCGGCCCGGGTCCCGGGAGGAGGTGGCGTCCGACATGCTCCATGACGAGCTTCCGGAAGGCCTCCTTCCGGTAACGGGGATGGGTGCGGGTCAGCCGGTCCTCGCGGTCGCGCATTTCGACGCAACGAGCCCCAACTCTCGCGAAACGCCAGCCTCGGGCATGGAGCCGCAACCAGAGATCGTGGTCCTCGGGGAAGTCCCCGTCCCGATACCCCCCGACCTCGATCAGGGCCGACCGCCGGATCGTCGCCGCGGGGTGGACGACCGGACTCTCCTTCAGGATCGCCTTCCCGAAATCCTCCGGCCTCTTGATCCCGCCGATCCACGAGGCCCATCGCCGCATGCCCTCGGGGACCTCCCCGCGGTCGCGGAACAAGCGCAGCCCCCCGTCCACGACGGCCAGGCGCGGGTCCTCCTCGAAACGGGGGCATTGCAGTTCGAGCCGCCCGGGAAGCGCCCGGTCGTCGGCGTCGAGACGGGCGATCAGCGGAGCGCGGCACCTCGAGACTCCGAACTTAAGGGCCGAGGGCAGGCCCCTGCCGGGCCGGAGCCGGAACAGGCGGAACCTGGGATCGCGGGCCGCGTAACGGGCCGCGATCCCAGGGCCCGCGTCCTTGGAACCGTCGTCCACGAGGACTGCCTCCCAGTCCTTCCTCGTCTGCGCGCGGATCGAGTCGAGGGCCTCCCCAAGCGTCGCCCCCGCGTTCCGGAACGGCAGGAGGAAGCTCGCCCCGGGAGGCAAGGGATCAACGCCCCGGACGAGCGGCCTGCGGGAAAGGTCGGCGGAGCCCCGCCCGGAGATCGGACAGGACGGGGGAGAGGTCCCGCATCCCTCCGGCTTCCGCGAGGATTTCGAGGCGCACGACGGATGCGCCGAAGGAGCGGAAGAAAAGACGGGCGACGCCCCCCCTCCGCGACTCGAGGAGGACCTCGGTCCAGGCCTCCCCCCCCTCCTGGAAGCTTCCGCGCTTCTTCTCCTCGAATCCCGGATGGTCGAGAAGGAACCGTCGCAGCCCGTCCTCGACCGCCCCCGGAAGCAGCTGCCGCCGATCCGCGAGGGGCTGGAGGACCCAGCGGACCCGCGCTCCCTCGACCGGGGGCCGGAGTACGAGGACGGGCCCCCTCCCTCCGGGCGCGAAGCTCCAGGTCGCGCGGGGCAACCTGCATTCGAAGCCAGCCCAGGACCGGACCGAGGGTCCGGCCTTCATGCGTTCGGGCTCGACGAGCCTTCGGCCGAGTTCGGAGGGGATCCGCTCCGCGACGAGATGCACGCCGTTTACCTCGATCAGGAGGACGCGGCCCTCCGCGGAGATCCATTCCCTGCGCACCCGGTCGGGCGAGCGGAACTCGAGCCTCCTCGCCCGACCCGCCTCGCGCTCCCCTTCCCGGAAGAGACCGCGGGCGACGGGATCCCGCTTCCGGACCCCGAGGCTGCGCAGCTCGGACACCCCCTCCAGGGGGTCGTAGACCGGACATTCCCGGATCCCCTCCTCGAAGCCTTCCTGTCGGGCCTCCTCGCGGAAGGAGAGGGGCAGCCGATTCCCCCGGAGGAAGGGGAGGGTCCGCCGGACCCGACCCTTGGGACCGACTTCGTCGAGGAAGAGCCGCTCGCCCTCGATCCTCCCTCGAACGAGGCGTTCGCCGAGACTTCGTGTCGTCCCCCGCCGGAGAACGTTTTCCCGGTAGAGGAAACTCTTCGTCCGTCCCCGGGGATCCAGATCCTCGATCCGCTGGACGACCGTTCGTTCCCCGCCCTCGTAGAAGTTCCAGCGCTCCTCGAGGTGGAACCCGCCGGCCTCCCCGGCCTGGGCGCAGAGGAAGAGGGTCCCCAGGACCTTCCCGGTCTCGTCCCGCAGGCGGAACCAGGCGTCGCGGACCTTCCAGTCCGCGATCGCAGCTCCGCCCTTCCCCTCCTCGTCGCCTCGATCCGCCGGGAGGGAACCCCTCCCCTCGTCCCGGGGAGCCTTCCGGGTCGGACGGGGTTCCGCCCCCCCCTTGCGCCCGCGAATCCGTCCCCCGTCCCCTTCTGAGTCCTGGCCCTCCCTCCCGCCGCCGGGGGAGGGACGCGGACCCTCGAGGACCTTCCGGACCCGGGCCGCCTCGATCTCGACGACCTGGCCCGGACCGAGTTCGATCCGGAAGGTCTCTCCGTCCCGCTTCAGGATCCGTCCTTCGAGCATGTACCCGTTCCGGAGGAGAAGGCGGTCCTGCGGGGCTCCCGATCCCTCGGGAAACCCGGGGAGGACCGGGGACGGAGGATACAGCGCGAGGAGCAGGAAGAAGGCGGCCGCGTTCACGAAGGACTCCCGTCGGGGACCGGCCCTGGAACGGTCTCCCCCCGCGTCATGCCGGGGAGCCGCCGATGCCAAGGACCTTTCTGGAACCGCAGGTTTTATCGACGGATCGGATCGGACCCTGTAGAGGAATCCGCCAGGGAACGCCGCAGGTCCCGTCCCGCCCGGACCGTCAGGACGAGGAGGAGCAGCCCGAGAACGGCCGGAAACACGCTGTCGAGCCGCCGGCCGAGCCCGAGGGCCCAGAAATGCCGGAACGAGCGGTCCTCGGGGAGGTTCGGGACCGGGGGGCTGTCCAGGTCCTCGCCGAAGAGGGCGCCGTAGACCTTTCTGCCGGACCCCGAGGGGATCTCCCCGGTCGCATTGAACCAGGCATAGGTCCAGTGCCCGTGGAGTGGGCTCGTTCTCGGATCCGAGGCGAGGTAATGGATGCGATCCCCTTCCGGGACATCGGCCCATCGCACGGCGGCCGCTCGGAACGCGAGGTCGTAGTACCCGTGGTAGGGAGTGAGCCATCCGCCCGCCTGCACGAGGAGACCGATTCCCGCGAGGCCGAAGAGGACGCGCCGCAGTCTCGGAGAACCACGGAGGTCCCGATCGAAGGCCATGGCCAGAGCCGAGGCGACGACGAGGACCGCGCCCGCGCTCAGGTAGCGCACCCCCCAGGCTTGACTCGAGTGCCAGCCCGCCGTGAAGGAGGCGAGGATCCAGGGAACCAGGAGCAAGCCGAGGAAGAGGACGAGAATGGGCCCTCGGCCCTTCCGATGCTTCCAGTAGAGGTACGGGACCGCCCAGAGCAGGGGAGAGAACCAGAACAGGCCCTTTCCCGGACTGAATCCGAGAAGGAAGAACCCGAGGAGGGGAGGGAAGGACCAGTAGCCCTCCGAGGTGCCCGCGCTGTATCCCATCTCGAAGGGATCCCCGAAGCGGGCGTAATCGAACCAGAGCTGGAAGAGACCGAAGGGGAGGAGCACGGCCCCGAAGACGAGGAAATCCCGCAAGGCGGCCTTCTCTCTCCTCTCCCGGAGCAGGAGGAAGATCCCGATCGGGATCAGGGAAAGCACGAGGAAGGGCCGGCAGAGCACCGCCATCCCCGCCGCCAGTCCCCCCCGGACGAGGGTTCGGGTCCCCCCCGACGGGACGAGGAGGGCCTCAACCGCCGCGAAGAGGAAGAAGGCGGTCGTCGTGTCGGCCATGCTCTCCCGGGTCTCGGGCCCGAACTGCGTCCCGAGCAGGGCGAGCAGGCAGGCCGGGATCCGCACGTGTTTTCCGAAGCCGAGCCGGCCGAGGAGACGATAGAGCATCCAGCCGGCCAGAGCCCCGAAGAGCGGGGAATGGAGGGAGACGAGGAGCCGGGACCAAAATTCCTCCCCCAAGGCCGCCGCGACGGCCGGGCTCCGACCTCCGGGCTCGGCTCGGCAGTTCTCCAGATAGGTCTTCTCGACCGAGGGAAGGAGCAGAGCCATTCCCCGGCCGGCGAGGTAGAAGGGTGCGAGGACCAGGGCATGCCCGATACCGAACCAGGAGTACCAGCGCCCGTCCCTTCCCCGCATGACGTCGAAAGGACGCGGAGCGGAGAGCAGCAGGACCTCGGCGGCGGAAGCGTCTACCCCGTCCTTCGAGAGCCCCGCATGACCTCGGAGTACGAGGGAACGGGCGGTCTGGTATTCGACCTCCGCGTCCGGATTCTCGATATAGCCGTGGGAGAGGAGGAGGAAGATCCCCAGGAGGAAGGCGAAGAGGATCCGGCCCTCCTGCCCGGTCGGCCCTTCCCTCACGCCCCCCCACCTTCCAGGCCGCGCAGCAGCCAGTCCAGGTAGCCCTCGGCCGCGTGATCTGCGTCGAAGGACAGGATCTCCGGCTCCTCGTAGGGATGCATCGCCGCCAACCGTTCGAAGAAGGACTTTCGTTCCTCCTCGCCCGACCATGCGGTCTTGATCAGGAGGAGTCGTTCCTCGGCTGTTTCGATCCTTCCCCGCCACCGATAGGTCGAGACCATCGGGGGAAGAACGGACACGCAGGCCGCGAGACGCTCCTCGACGAGCCGTCCCGCGAGAGAGGAGGCCTGTTCTCCGTCCTCCACGGTCGTGATCACGAGTCGCACCGTTTCGCGTCCCACGTCCTTCCCCCGGTTGCGGACTTCAGCGCCCCTTCCTCAGCCGTTCGGCGAGATAGGGGTTCAATCCCGCCTCCATGATACGTCTCTGCGTCTCGGCCACATCGTAGGGAACGCGCTCCCAGGTCAGACGGTTCCCTTCCACGACCAGGAAACAAGCCCGCGGATCGCCGTCCCTCGGCTGCCCCACGCTGCCCGCGTTGACGAGACACCTCCCCTCGGGGAGGCGCATTTCGAGGTTTCCGTTCACGGCCTGATGGAAACGGAAGTCCTCCCCCGTGAACCCCGGCCAGTGGGTATGGCCGAGGAAGCACCTCCCTTCGATCCTCGAGAAGAGGTCCAGCAACTTCTCGGGGTTCAGGAAGCCGTCGGAACGCATGACGTATTCCTTGATCGGATCCCTCGGCGAGCCATGGACGAAAAGTGCCCCCCATTCCTCATGCCGCTCGGGCAACTCCATCAGGAAACGCCAGCGCTGCTTCTTCGGGGATTGGAGAAGTCCGGGCTTCAGGCGCTTCCTGGTCCATTCGAGAACTTCGCGGGCGAGGGTGTTGAACTCGTGCAGGCGCCCCTCGAGCCCCCAGTCATGGTTCCCCTTCAAGGTGAAGCGGCACCGCTCCATGACGAGATCGATGCAGGCTTCAGGGTCCGGACCGTAGCCGACGACATCTCCGAGACAGCCGATCTCCGTGATCCCGAGTTCCTCGATCCGGGCGAAGACGGCCTCGAGGGCCGGCAGGTTCGCATGGATGTCCGAGATCAGGGCGTAGCGGTTCATACACCGAACTCCTCGACGAGGGCCTCGATGGCCGCGTCGCGCGCCCGGACCAGCGGCCCCTCGAGTTCGGCGCCCGCGGCCTTCGCATGCCCTCCCCCCCCGAAACGGCGGGCGAGGCGGTCGACGTCCCGGGCGCCGGTCGACCGCAGACTCATCTTGATCCGGCCGTCGAGGAGTTCCTTCAAGAGCAGGACGATCTCGACCCCCTCGATCGAACGCAACTGTTCGAGGATCTCATCGGTCTGGAAGTCGCAACCGTCGACGCGCCTCATCAGCTCCTTGTCCAGAAGGCAGACAGCGATCCTGCCCTCGAGTTCGAAGGACGCTCCGGACAGGGCCTCGGTCAGGATCGGGATCGATTCGCGCTGGCGGCGGCGGTAGAGGGCGTCATAGAGTTCGTGGGGTTTCAAGCCCCGGGCGACGAGGTCCGCCGCGATCGCAAAGGTCGCGTCGTCGGTATTCGAGTAGCGGAACCAACCCGTGTCGGCCGCGAGGGAAACGAAGATCCCCTCGGCAGCGGGCATCGAGATCGGGGCCCCGGCCTTGCGGTGCAGATCGTAGACGAGGCTTCCGGCACTCGGGGCGGCGACATCGAAGAGAAGGAGGTCCCCGTCCCCCCGATCGGCTCCGATATGGTGATCGACGACGAGCCGCGTGACCCCCTCGACCCCCGCGGCCGCCTCTCCGACGGAACCGAGCCGGGAAAGAGTCGAGCAATCGACGAGACAGTGGACCTCGTGGCCGGGGAGTTCCCCCCCCTTCGAATGGACCTCGAAGGGCGTATGGCGTTCGAGGAAATCGTAGCAGCGCTCGACCCTGTCGGCGTTCAGGATCCGGACATCCTTGCCCATCCCCTTCAGGAAATGGTAGAGGGCGACTTCCGTGCCGAGGCAATCGCCGTCGGGCCGCAGGTGCCCGGAGATCAGGAAAGTTCGTTTGGATTCGCAGAGGGCGAGGACGTCTTCGAACAAGGGAGCCTCCTCGGGGTCCGGGGGATCATAGGACGGGACGCACGGGATCCCAGTGGAGCCCTCGGAGGATCCCTCTGCGCACAGGTCTTCCCGAGACGATCCATTCCTCCAGCAGGGGGGGATCGAGGCGGGGGGCGCCTTCCAGGGCGAGGGCGGCGAGGGGGAGTCCGAGCCGGATCCTTCCCGCGGAGGGGATCGCGAGGCATCGCCCCCCGCCCGAGGTCGCGAGCCGCAGGATCTCCCGGGGTTCGAGCCACGGAGCCAGGTCCGACAGGATCGCGGTCTCGGCCAGCATGTCGAGGTCCTCGTTGCTCGCGAGGGAATCGGTCCCGAGGCCGACCGCGAGCCCCGCCTCCAGCCATGCTTTCAGCGGAGGGAGTTCCCTCCCGAAATACCGGATCGTCCCCGGGCAGAGGACCGGAGCCGCTCCGCTCCTCCGGAGGATGTCCAGGTCCCCCGGACGGTTCGCATGCAGATGAACGACCTGCGTGCGAGGGGAGAGGAGGCCCCAGGATTCGAGACAGGCAAGGGGGGAACGCCCGGGAGGACGGTAACGATCCGGCCAACGACCGAGGCGCTCGAGGAGCCGCCGGAAGGGACCCTCCCCCTCTTCGAGAAGGCGCAGTTCGTCCTCCGTCTCTCCGACATGGACGGTCAGGGGCCCGCCCACCACCGCCGCGGCCCGGAAGAGGGCCTCCGAGACGGAATAGGGGGCATGCGGGGCGAAACCGGCCGCGAGGGTCCCCCCCCAGGGAAGGGAGGTCCGTCCCTCCTTCCCCCGGAGGGCGGCGGGCAATCTCTCCGCTCCTCGCCGCAGAGCCTCCTGGACCTCCTCCGGTCCGAGGTCGAAACCCAGGAGTTCGCACTGGACCCTCCCCCCGATCCCGGCCGCGAGGAGAGCCTCCCCCGCGGCCCCCTCGCTGTCGATGTCTGAGACCCAGAGGGTACCGGTCTCGAGGAGCCGCCGCACATGATCCTTCGTCCGCAGGCCGGCGGGCCGCCTGTCTGCAGCCCGCGAGGCCCGGACCCCGTCGATCCAGTCGAGGAAGCTCCGGTCGCGGTATTCCTCCTCGAGAGGATCCAGTTCGCTGTGGGCGTGGGCGTCGACCAGAGCGGGAATAAGGACTTCGAAGCGGGAGTCCCCCGGGGCGGCACGGTTCCTTTCGAGGGAACGGACCCGCCCCTCCCGGTCCACCTCGAGGCGCATCGAATCACGCCATTCCGCTCCGTCGAAGAGACGGAGGACGTGGAGCCCGCGACCGGTCCCTCGCGCTTCCGCGACCATCCGGTCAGGAGGGGGAAGGCCGGGAAACGCGGGGATCCCGCCCCTGGCCGGTCATCCCTGGTAGAAGACCTTGACCGAATCGATCTCGATCGTCCCCTTGCCGGAGGCGGTCTTGCTCCGGTCGAACCGCAGGATGAAACGGAAGCCGTTCCCGGTCTTCTCCCCGAACTGGCTCAACGGCTTGACGGTGCCTTCGATCCAGGGCGTGAGCTTTCCGATCGGCTGGAGGGTCTTGAGATCGACGTTCGTGCTCTGGATGAAGAAGACGACCGGTTCGCCCGTCTTCGCGAGCCGGGCTCCGGGGAACTTCGTCGGGTTGTCGCTGAACGTGACGGGGACGCCGTCGACCTTGGCCCGGATCACGTAATAGAGATAGGTCGGCGGGAAGAGGGTCTGGGTTCCGTACCAGGTCGACCAGACCGAGGAGAGGGACGAATAGTCCTCGGAACGGAGTTTCCCGACGTTCCCGGGGGTCGCGGCGGGAACGAAGGAGGAAAAAGCCGTGTGCGAGGGCGCGGGGTCGGCCTCGACCCGGATGTATCCGGCCCCTCCGTTCCCTCCCTGGACCTTCACGTCGAGGAAGGCCACGCTCTCGGTCATCACGCCGCCCTTGCCTCCGGAGACGTCGACCTTGCCGGTCAAGGTCGGAATCCCCCCGCATTGCAGGAGCACGCTCCCACCCGAACCTCCCCCGCCGGGGGCGGGGGTCTTTCCGGCCGAGAAGTTCCCGTTCGTGTTATAGGAACTCCCCCCCTTCGCGAGGATCATGGCCTTCGAGGACAGGATCATGTCTCCTCCGGACTGGATGTTCAGGACGCCGCCGCCCCCGGCTCCCCCGCCTCCCGGCGACATCGCATTCCCCGAACTCACCGAATAGATCGCCTCGGCGCCGCCGCCCCCGCCGCCCGAACCGCCGATCAGGAAGAGTTCGGTGCTCTTCTTGCCGGCGACGACCGGCAGGACCGGGAAAGCCAGCCCCGCCTTCGAATCCGGCCCGAACTCATTCTTCTGATAGGTTCCCCACTGGGGTTTCGTGCGGGTCTTCAGGGCCTTGCCGGGAAGGCCGAGGAGACTCTTTCCGTCCGGGCTCCAGAGGCTGCCCCCGCCCCCGCCGGCCGCGATCTGCCGGGAGAACGTGACGGACTTGACATAGGTGATGGACTTGCCGTCCGGCGGATTCGCGACCGCTCCGCCCCCGCCGGTGCCCGCGGCCTTGGCAGCGCGGGGATGGCCGGGAGGAAGGGAGACGACTCCCCCGTCCCGTCCGTTCAACTTCCCTCCGCCCGCCGTCGTGGCATCTCCCCCCTGGCCGCCGGCCGCTCCGCCGACCGCGCCCTTGCCTCCGGGAAGGCCCTTCGTTCCGATCGACGGAAGCCTGAAGGCCGGAACGGGGATCTCGATGATTCCATCGATCTGGACCCGACCGGACACGAGGAAACGGGGAATGTTGGACCCCACCAGGCGGATGACCTCGGTGTCCTTGAGGATGAAACTCGAGAACTCGAAGACGCCGTTCGTGATCGTGTGCGCCTTCCCGTCGAGGGTGTTGTTCGCCGGAACGGTGAAGCTCGTCGTGTCCCAGAGATAGATCCGCCGGCCCTGCGGGTCCTTGCCGATCTCCTTGCCCAGATTCGCGCTGAAATCTCCGAGAACGCCCGAGCCGCCGAGTTTCCCCGGCAGGGCCTTCCCCTTGCCCCAGCCCCCTCCGCTGTGCACGGGGTCGAGCTTCGTCGTGGAGGAGAAGTCCTCCTCGACGAACTGCTGGAAGGCTTTCCTGGGTTCGGTCTTGAACTCGTAACGGGCGGGAATCGCCGACTTCCCGGAGAGATCGAGGACCTGATCGGTCACCTCGACCGTGATGCAGGAATTGCCCGGCAGCAGGAAAGAGGGGCGGAAGACGACCTGGCTGCGGTTGTTGACCTGGTCGACGCTGACCGAGATCGTTCCGGGGAGGGGGAGTTCACGGTTGGTGCATTTCCCGTTCTCGTCGGGAAGGCGGATCTTGAAGAACATCGAGTTCCCCGCTCCGCCGTTCTGGAACGAGACCGTGTTGATGACCTCGGAGAACTCGACGACGATCAGGGTGTCGATCTTGACGTTCGTCGTCGTGGTCGGGACGAGGAGTCGGGATTCGGGTCGTTTCCGGTCGAGATCGATGACCCCGCGGCTGGCCCTGACCGAGCACTCGAAGGACCGCGTCAGGAACGACCCCGACTTGGCCCGGATCCCCCCTCTTCCCGCGGGGATGGAAACCTCGTAGACCTGGTTCTTCTTGAAGCCGAAGACGGTCTGCCCGCCCCGGACCTCGGTGTTCGGAACGAAGGACACCTTGTTCCCCTGCACGAGGTAGGATCCGTCCGGAATCCCGCCGAAGGCCGAGCGGATCGAGAACGAGGTACTGTTGACGGAACTCGGGTCGATCTCCTGGCTGAACGAGAAGGAGATCGGCTGGTTGACCGCGATGTCCGTCACGCTGCAACCTATCGTCGCCGAGCAACCGAGATTGCAGCTCGCGATGCACAGGCTTCCCTGGCCGCGGCATCCCGCGGCGAAGGAACCGGTGCTGTCCGTCCCTCCGCCGCCGCATCCGGCGAGGAAGAAGAGGGACAGGAACCCGGAAAGGAAGAGAGTGGGGTAAGGATTACGCATCGGACAGAAGCCCCCTTGCCGCGTGAGCGGAGATTCGGGGTCCAGAGGAGAAAACGGGAAGATCAACCACGGAACACGACGCGGACGGACTGCACGAGGAGTTTCCCCTGCACCGACTTGCTCCGATCGAAGCGGATCATGAAGCGGAACCCGTTTCCGCCGTCGGTGTTCAGGGGGTCGACGGTGCCTTCGAACCATCTCGAGACCGTCTGCGGATCGGGTTTCAAGGTCTTGGGATCCAGCTGGCCGCCCTGGAACATGATGGAAATGGGCTCGCCGGCCTGGGCGCGCTTGCCGATCTTCGGATTGTCGCTGTAGGTCACAGGGACCCCGTCGACCTTCGCCTTGACTACGTAGTAGAGATACCGCGGCGGGAAAAGTCGCTTTGTGTAGTACCAGTTCGTCGCGAGGACCGAGATCGGTTCGTAGTCCACGGCCCGTAGGAGGCCGGCGTTTTGGGGAGTCGCCGCGGGCTTGACGTTCGCGAAGCCCCGGTAGTCGGGTTTCGGATCCGCCTCGACCCGGAGGAACCCGTCGCCGCCCTTCCCGGAGTAGGAATCGATGGCCATGACGTAATCCGTGCCGTCGAAGCGGCCGCCCTTCCCTCCGCTCAGATCGATCAGGCCCCTAAGGTCGGGGAAGCCCCCGGACAGAACCAGGACGGCCCCCCCGGACCCCGCCCCTCCGGGAGCCGGGTTGAAGAAGGTCGAGCTGTCCATCTTGTAGGACTGGCCGTCTCCTCCCCGGGCCAGGATCCGCCCGAGATTCGTCAGGACGACGTCGCCGCCGGCGAGGATCGAAAGCACCCCGCCGCCTCCGGCCCCGGCGCCTCCGGGATTCCAGTAGAAACCGTTCGGAGACTGCGAACCCGCCGGGTTGGAACCGGCGCCTCCGCCTCCGGATCCGCCGATCGCGAAGAGGGTGCGGCTGGGTTTCGGGGAGGAGAAGATCTTGGATAGGGGGAGAGCCTTCCCCCCTGCAACCGGAGGGCCGAAGTCGCCGGCCTTGGGCACGTTCGCCGATCCTCCCGCCCCGTTCTTCTTCACGAGCCCCCCGCCACCCGTGGTCAAGAAACCCGCACCTCCGCCCCCCGCGCTCAAGGTCTGGGAGATGACCCCATAGGCGGAGAACAGAACCCGCTTGTTCATGTCCGCGATCCCCTTGTCCGTCTTCTTGGGCTGGGGGTTCGCCTTCGAACCCATTCCCCCCGTTGCCGAGGCCGAGGCCGCCAGCGGATGGCCCGCGGGCAGACGGACGCCTTCCCCGGCGAATCCGTCGACCGGCCCCGAGGTCTTTCCGGTCGCGAAGGCGACATTGCCTCCACGCCCTCCCCGGCCACCGCCGGGTCCTCCCGGCAGCGGAGGCTGCCCCAGCTTCTCCTTGCCCGTCGTTTTCTTGTAGAGGACGGCGGCCGGGGCCGAGACGGTGATCAACCCGTCGATCCTCACCTTGCCCGTGACCTTGAGGACGACGGGGTGCGTCCCCTTGAAGCGGAGATGCTCGTTCTCCCTGAGAACGAAGGACGTGAACTCGAAGACCCCGTCGGTCACGCCGATGGCCTTCCCGGTCAGGGTCTTGAAGGAGGGAATCGTCGTGTTGTCGGTATCCCACTCGTAGATCTTCCGGCCGTCGGCGTCCTTCTTGCCTGTATCGATTCCCCCATGGCGGACATCGAAATCACCGAGAATCCCCGTGCCGCCCAGCTTTCCGGGCGTGGCGGCGTTTTTCGCCCAGACCGCTCCATTGCGGAGGACGTCCCGGGTCACGACGGAGGAGAAATCCTCGAGGATCTCGTCGGCGGTCGTGGCAACGCTCTTGGTCTTGAATTCGAAGTTGATCGGCGTCGCCCGCTTCCCGGAAAGGTCCCGGACTTCGTTCGAGACCTTGACGCGTACGCAGAAATCGCCGGGTAGCCTCCCGGCGGGCCGGAACAGGAGGATCGTCCTCTGGGTCGCGCGGTCCACGCTGATCGTGATCGACCCCTGCAACGGAATCTCCCGATTCGCGCAGGCGCCGGTGTTGGAGATCTGGGCGAGCACGAACTTGACCGCGTTCAGCTTGGGGTCCAGCCGGAGGTTGCTCGTATCGACGATCTCCGAGAACTCGAGCGCGATCAGGGTGTCGACGGGGACGTTCGTCAGGGCCGTGGGCATCAACAAGCGAGCCGTCGGGGGCCGATCGTCGAAGTCCACGATCCCTTTCGTCACGTTGAGGGTGCAGGTGAACGGGACCTCGAGGGGATCCCCGGAGATCGATTCGATCACCTTCGGTCCCTGCCCCCTGGCGAGGATCGTCAGGATGTAGGTCTTCTGCGATTCGAAACCGAAATAGGCCTTCCCTCCGACGTCCTGGACCTCGGGTACGAACATCACGACGTTCGACTGGACGAGGAAGGACCCGATCGGTTTCTCCCCCTGGGCCGTCCGGATCCGGATCGTGTCGTCGCTGACCGAGCTCGGATCGACCTCCTGGTTGAACGTGAAGATCAAAGGCTGATTCACTGCGATGTCGGTCAACCCGCAGCCCGTGGGACCGCAACCAAGATTGCAGGCAGTGATGCAGAGCCCCGCGTTACCGCATCCGGCGGAGCTGACGCCGGTCGGGTTCGAGCCCCCTCCGCAGGAAAACAGGAGGGCGAACAGGGCGAACGATACGGCGCGGACGTGGTCCTGGGTCTTCATGCAGACCTCGTTGAAATCTGTGGACTGGGGGGGTCGGAGGGGAGACCGCCGGAAGGGGGGAGGGGCGCCCCGGACTCCTTACCGTTCGGAGAGGGCCCCCGCTTCCTGTAGCCTCAATTTCCATACCCTCGGGCTCCTGGCCCGGAAGTTGGCGACAGGGAAGTATATCGTAGTCCCACAGCTTCGACGATGTAGAAGACAAACCTTTACCTGAACAGGACTTGAAGTCCCACTCCCCCCTCGTTCCGCGCAGGGGGGACCCGAGCCTCCCTCCTGCCTGTTGAGCGAAAGGACACGGGCCCCGATCATCCCCGCCCAAGGACTGCCGGGCCTTCTCCCCCCTGGAGCACGCATGACCGAAGCCTCGAAACCATCCCCGAAGAACCTCCCCGGGAGGGCTTCCGGATCCTTTCTCCCGTTCCTGACGGGTTTTCTGCTGATCTTCAGCCTCGGGCTCCTGCTGAGCCGGAAGATCCTCCCGCTCCTCGAGGAACAGGAACGCCGGTTGGAGGTCGTCGAGGAGCGACTCGGCCGGATCGAGGAAGTGCTCTCCCTCCTTCGATTCGCGAAGGACCCGGAGAAGGAATCCCTGCCCCAGGTTCTCGCCGCCCTCGACTTCTGGGCCCGGGAACTCGAAGATAAGGGGAGCAGCCTCGTCGAGCGGAAAGTCCTCGAGGAAAGGATCGAAGCCTGCCGCAAGGCGGTACGGGCCCTCGGGAAAGCCGCTGTCCCGGAACTCGTCCGGATCTTCGAGACCCCGGGACCGGAACGGAGGCTCGAGTATCGGAGGAACCTGCTGCGCCTGATCGATGAGATCTCCCCTCGGGAGGGGGAAGAACTCGCGGCCCGCACCCTGAAGAACCCCGCAGCCCCCTCGAGTCTCCGCGTTCTCGCCGCAAGGCTCCTCAAACGGCGGGACGGGACGAGGGCGGGGTTGCTGCTGGCGAAGATCCTGGTCTCCGAATCCCGGAAAGGGGTCCGGCACCCGATGCCCGGGAGTCCCCCCCTCGAGAGGGCGGCCGCAAGCCGGGGGTTCCCGAACTTCTTCGACCTGATCTCGATCTTCATGGAGACCGACTACCCCCACAAGGGAGAAACCCTGCTGCTCCTCCTGGATCAGCCCGAACACGGGATCGCGACCTTGAACGAATGCTTGAAGGGCCTGATCTCCCTGAAGGAGAAGAAGGCTCTGCCCAGGCTGAAGGCGATCTTCCAAGGGAGGAGACCGGAGTTCCGCAACCCCTTGTTCCGGATGAACGTCGCACGCGCGATCGCCGAGATCGCGGGAAAGGGGGCCTGCGCCTGGCTGGAGGCCCAGATCGTGCGGGAAGGGGATCCCACGGTCCTGACCCGCCTCCAGCAGCTCTTCTCCAGGACCTGCGGCTGATGGGCGGCCCCCCCGCGGCGGTCCCCTCGCTCCCGGGCGCCGGGGACAGCCATTGCCATCTCGGATGGCCCGATCTCGCCAGGGATCTCGAGGGGGTCCTGCGGAGGGCCCGGGAGGCGGGGCTCGTCTTTCTCGTCGATGTCGGGATCGACCTTGAGAGCAGCCGCCGGGCCCTGGAGCGGGCCAGGGTCTTCGAGGGCCTCCATCCGACCGCCGGCCTCCATCCGAACGACTGCCTCCACTGGGAAGCGGAGTTCCCCGGTCTCGAGGCCCTGTGCGAGGAGGAGGAGTTCTGCGCGGTCGGGGAGACCGGACTCGACCTCTACCGCGAACGCATCCCCCTCGAGGTCCAGCGCACCTCCCTCGAGGCCCATCTCCGCCTGGCCGCGGACCGCGGCCGGCCGGTCATCCTCCATTGCAGGGACGCCTTCCGGCCGCTCTTCGAGACCCTGGAGGGTTTCGCCCCGATCCGGGGCGTGCTCCACTGCTTCACCGGCGGGCCGGAGGAAGCCGAGGCCTGCCTGGAACTCGGCCTCCACGTCTCCTTCGCCGGCCCCCTCGGCTATCCCCGGAACGAGGCCCTCAGGGAAGCCGCGGCCCTCGTTCCCGAAGATCGTCTCCTCGCCGAGACCGACGCCCCCTTCCTCCCTCCGCAGCCCTGGAGAGGCCGCCGCAACGAACCGGCCTACGTCACCGAGACGATCCGGGTGCTGGCCGGAGTCCGGAAACGCCCGCCCGAGCCCCTGGCCGCCCTCCTCAGGGCGAATGCGGCGCGCCTGTTCGGCTTCCCGGAACCATCTCCCGGGGAGGCTTTCGGCCGGAAACGCTGAACGGCCTTCCCGCAGGAAGGACCGGGTCCCGGAAGGCTCCCGCTCCGGGGGATCAGCGAGGCGCTCTCGGCGAGGGCCGGGCGCGCCCGGGAGAGAAGGGGCCGGGGTCGATCCCCAGGCGGCGGGCCGTCTCGGCGAGACGGCGCCACGAGGCCCCCTCCCCCATCAAGGCGTGGAGGCGGAGGGCGCGGCGGATCCAGCCCGGATCCGGGGGGCCCGCCCCGCGGAGTTCTCTCAGGAGGCTCCGCGCCTCCTCGAGACGTCCGGCATCCATCAGGAGGTCCGCCCGGAGGAGGCGAAGCCCGCGGTCGGGCTCGATCCGTTCGCGGGAAGCTCCGCAAAGGGTCAGAGCCTCCTCGTGGAGGCCCGCCGTCTTGAGGACTACGAGAGCCGTCCGGTAGACGAGGCGCTTGGCCGGAACCATCGCCAGACAGGAAAGAGCCCAGGCGCTCCCCCTGCGGGCCCAGGAAGGATCCCCGGTGACGAGGTAGAGCCCCCTGCAGGCCCGGGCCATCAAGAGACGGGCGAAGGGGTCCTTCCACCGTTCCTCGACCTGCCGGCGGACGAGGGCGAAGGTCCTTCGCGCCTCGTGTTCGTCGCGTCTCTTCTCGAGGTGGCGGAGGCGGGCCTCCAACAGGTTCCTTCGGAGGGGCTGGTAGCGGTCGTAGATCGCCCGCCCCCGCTCGCAGAACCGGATCGCCTTCCCGGTCTCCCCCTCGAGGATCGCGACCTCTCCGAGTCCGCTCCAGCCCCGGAAGGAACGCGGATTCCCCGCGACGGCGGAGGACCAGAGGGCCTTCGACGACCGCCAGTCCCGCTCGCGGACCGCGGCGCGGACCGCGAGGACGGCCAGGACGACCGCGAGGCCCGCGGCCAGGGTTCTTCGAAGGGCGGGCGGGCCTCCGACCAGGACCTTTCCGGACAGGGCGGCGAGCGGGAGTCCGAACAGGAGGAGGCAGAGGTAGAGACGATGTTCGGCGAAGGGAACGTTGAGGGGAACGAGGATCCAGGGGGCCGCGACCAGCAGGGACCCGAGGGTCGCGAAGGCGAAGAGCGGACTCCGGCGGCGGCGGAGGAATGCGAGGAAAACGAGGCCGAGAATCGCTCCGGCCCCGCAGAGGACAGGAGCGGAGATCGGGGAGAAGGCGTAGAAGGTCGGATGGTCGACGTTCAGGTCCCGGGGCCAGACCCAGAGCCAGAGGGCCCGGGGCAGGGCCATCGCCATCTCGGAGAACTGGGCCCCGAGTCCGCGGCTCCCACCCGAATGTGGGTCCCACCCTCGTCGGAGGAGGTGGAAGGGGACGGTCGTCAAGCCGAATAGAGCCTTGCGGAGGTGGAGGTAGAAGACCGTCAGAACGAGGGCCGGGGCCACGGGGATCAAGAACCTTCCCCCAAGGCCGGAGAGGAGGGAGCTCCATGCCGTCATCGACCGCGGGAGGCGGAAGACCGGTTGTCCGGCCCGGGGCTTCCCCCCATCCCGGGCGGGGACGAGATGCTCGGCGAGCCAGAGAAGGGGGACGACGAGCACGCCGGTCTCCCGGGAAAGGCAGGCTCCGAGGGTCCCGAGCCCGACCCAGAAGGCCCTGCGATAGGGCCGTCCCGCATGTCGATACCAGGCGTCCAGCGCCGTCAGGAAGCCCGCGGAGGCCAGGAGGATCGATCTCGAGGAGACGAGGCAGAGGCTCTCGCTCGTCAGGGGGTGAAGGGCGAAGAGGAGCGTCCCGAGGACCGCGGCGGTCTCCGCCGCCCGGCGGTCGAGCCCCGCTCTCCGGAAGAAGAGGGGCAGGAATCGGAGCGCCAGGAAGCAGACGAGGAGGTGCTGGAGGAGGTTCCCGAGCCGGAAGGCCCAGGCCGCCCCTCCGCCGAGGGCGTGGTCCAGGGCAAGCGTCGTCAGGACCAGCGGCCGGTACATCCTTCCGGTGTTCGCCGAGAAGAGCCCCGGATCCGTGAAGAAGCCGCCGAGGTTGGCGAGGTCCCGGATCGCGGGGTTCTCCGCGACCGCGTGCGCATCGTCGTAGAGCAGAGGCCCCGTGAGGGCTCCCGCATGGACGAGGGCCACGAGCCCGAGAAGAAGGAATACCCGCCGCATATCCTCATCCTTCGGCCCCGACCCCTTTCGGTCTTCAGCCATGGCCCCGATGGGACCGATGAATGGGCATGGATCCCCGAGGGCTCTGCCTCGTAGCACAGCAATTGCGGAGCGTGCGTTCCGGAGTCGGCACCTACGCCCGCCTTCTCTGCGAAGGGCTGGCGAGGCTTGGAATCCCCGTGGTCTTCGCGACCTACGAGGAGGAGTGCGACCCCGAAGCCTTTCCGGGGTTCCGTTGGATGCCCTTGGGACGCCGCCCCCGCCTCGATCCGACCCCCGGAGGGTTCTGGACCCTCGGTAGGAGGTTCCGGGAAACATGGCTCCGCTCGCCTCCGCCGGTCGAGGTCTGTCACTTTCTCGACGCGAGGGAGGGCCACGCCTTCCTTCGGGACGGGATCTCCCCCCTCCCCCCAAGGGTGGTCGGCACCGTGCACGACGACTACGCGGCCAGGGCCCCCCGGAGCCCGACGGCCTTCTTCGGCCGTTGCGCCGATCCGATCCGCCGCTTCGCCTACTACGGATGGCTGCGCCGTCTCGAGGCCGCCAGCCTTCCGCGCTTCGACCTCCTCCTCGCCAATTCCGAGGCCACGGGGGCGAGCCTGGAGGAAGTCTACGGCGTTCCGAGGGATCGCTGGCGACTGACGCACTTGACGATTGGCCGGCCCGTCTCCACGGAGGCGAGAGTCCTGGAAGGTCGGCCCGCCCTGATCTTCCTCGGGGGCAACTGGTACCGGAAGGGGTTGGATCGGGTCCTCCGAAGCCTCGCGCTCTGCCGGGAAGCCCTTCCCCACCCGGTGCTCCATGTCTGCGGAGAGGATCGGAAGGCGGCCGGGAGAATCGCCTCGCTGTCCGCCTCCCTGGGCCTCGAACGCTCGGTCCGCTTCCATGGAAGGGTCGAGCCCTCCGAGATCGAACGGATGCTGCGTGGGGCCGACCTGATGGTCCAACCTTCCCGCAGGGAGGCACTCGGACTCGCCTACCTCGAGGCCTTCCAGGCAGGGCTCCCGGTCATCGCCGCCGAGGGTGGCGGGGTCACCGAGATCGTCCAGCACGGGACGAGCGGGTGGATCGCCGGAGACGGAAGTCCCGTGTCCTTGGCCCGGGCCCTGACGACCCTGTCCAGGGACCACGCCCTTAGGCAGCGTCTCCGGGACGGCGGGAAGCGCATCCTCGCGTCCCGGACTCCCGAACGGATGCTTCTCGAGACCCTCGAGGCCTACGGGTTGAGCGCCGGGGCCTCGTTCGTCCGCGGCCGCTCCCCAAAGGACGAGGTCGAGGACTCCGCGCCTGCAAACGAGGCCGCCGCCCCCCAGGACTCCCCGCTCACGAGTTCGAGGGCAAGGCGGAGCCTCGCCCCCAAGGCGGAGGGAGCGAACCTACGTTCGTAGCTGCGCCGGGCCTCGAGACCGACCCGCCTGCAGAGATCCCATTCCCCCCTCAACCCATCCAGGGCCCTCGCCAGGGCTTCCACGTCTCCGACCGGAACGGTCATCACGTCACGACCCGGATCGCAAAGAGTCTTCACGGCCGAGGTGTCCCCGGTCACGACGGCCCTCCCCGCCGCGAACCCGTGCATGAGCTTGAACGGCAGAACCCTCTGGGCCTTCTCGCTCGTGCCGAAGATCCCAGCGACCAGATGGGTCTCCCGCAGGAGCCGCCGCAGGTCCTCCGCGCTCTGCCACTCCGTGCAGAGATGCACCTTCTCTTTCCCGAGCGCTTCCGCGCGCCGGCGTTGTTCGGGCATCCCCCCGACGAAGGTCAGCCGGACCCCGTCGACTCGGGCGACGGCGTCCAGGAGGACCTCCACGCCGTGCAGGGGGACCCCCGTTCCGATGTAGAGGACCTCGAGCCGTTCCTGCCCCTCGGGAAAGGGGAATGCCTCCTCCGGGGCATCCGGGTCCCCGATCGGGACGAAGGAGAACTTCTCCTCGGCCTGCCCGGTGGTCTCCGCCAGGAATCGGGCCTGTTCCGGTGTATCAAGAAGAACGTGGTCGACATGGTCGATCGCGCGCTGTTCGAAGACCTGGAGTATCCGGTCGACGAGGCCCCCCTTGCGGAACATCCGGCGGTCCCCGATGACCGTGTCCGGAAGGGACAGGAAGAGATCCAGGAGGATCGGCCCCCCGAAGCAGCGGGCTGCGATCGGCGCGACGAAGTAACCGGGATAGGGAACGAGGAGGGCGTCGAAGCTCTTCCGCTCGAGGAGATCTCGAAGCTCGGTCTCGAGCCGCCGGGCGCCCAGGAGGAAACGGAGGGCGGCTCCCGGCCAGCGCAGGGGATTGGCCGCGGTTTCCAACCGTCTCCCCCGGACCGGGAGAAGGTCGCGATGGAGGCATTCCGTCTCCACCCCCAGGGCCTCGAAGGCCTGCAGGAGGGAACGGGTCCTGGGGTACCCGGGTCCCAGGTCGAAACATCCGAAGAGGAGGACCCGCTTCGGCACCATTTCTCAATCCCTCACGGTCCGCACGAGGCCCTCCGCCCTGCGCGCCCCCCCCTCGGTACCCGGGCCTTGTACTCCACGCTCACCTTTACGCCCCGGAGCCTCTATCCGCATCTTCCCGGGAGGCCCGTTCCTTCCGGGAGGAGGCGGAGCCTCGCGGTCGAATCGAAGCTGCGCGATCTGTTCGGAGATCAGTCCGAGCGCGAACAGGACCGAGGCCTGAACGAGCAGGAGAACGGCCATGTTCGTGAATCTCTGGGTCGTGATCCAGGTGTAGAGGTACCAGGCGACTCCCAACGAACCGACGAAGAAGGACACCGGAAGGAACACCCTGAGGGGCGCGAAGAAGGTCGCGACCTTGAGAATGATCAGGAAGAAGCGGCTCCCGTCCTGCAACAGGCGGATCTTGGACCTTCCCTTCCTATCCCTGACCCGGAACGGATGGTACTTCACCGCATACCCCGCCTTGAACATCGCGAGCGTGATCGTCGTCGGGTAGCTGAAGGTGTTCGGCAGGAGGTGGACGAACCCTTTCAACGGCCCCGCACGTACGACGCGGAAACCGCTGGTCAGGTCGCCGATCCTCCGGCCGGTGACGTACCCCGCGAGTCCGTTGTAGATCCGGTTCGCGAGATTCCTGTGCCAAGCGCCGCCGCTGCCCTCTCTCGAACCGACGACCATGTCATATTCGCCTATCCGGGCGAGAAGCCCCGGAATCTCGGAGGGGGGATGTTGCCCGTCCCCGTCCATCAGGAGGATCCAGTCTCCCCGGGCCTCGCGGATCCCTCTCTTGATCGCCGCCCCGTTTCCCAGGTTCGAGGGGTGGCGGATCACCCTCGCGCCCGCACAAGCAGCCAGGTCCCCGGTCCCGTCCTCCGACCCATCGTCGACGACGAGAACCTCGAAGGCGAAGTCCTCGAGAGACCCCAGAACTTCCCCGAGTTCGACGAGGAGACGGCCCAGGTTCTCCCTCTCGTTCAGGACCGGGAGGACGAGACTGACGAGAGGAAGGTCGCCAAGGCGGCGTTCCAGGGCCGGCCCAAGGACGTTCCGAACCTTCTCCTCGGGGACCGGCTCCCGGGGGAACGCCGACTCTTCCAGCCCGTGAAGAGGGCTCTCCAGGGCCGGACGTGCCCTGGGGAGAAGAGTCACCCCTTCCTCCACCCGGCCAGCATCCTTCATCAAGGCCGCGAGAGCTGGATTCGGAGCCGCTCGTTTCCCTTCCTTCTCCATATCCCTTCATCGGCCGGGACCCTCCCCGAATTGAGGGAGGAGTCCTTGCCAGGGAGGAATCGTTCGAGCCAGGCTCGTACATGGAGACGGCCCGCCGCGACGGCGGGCCGCTCCAAGCCCCCCGGAGGGGGTCTGCGATCCAGAAAGAATCAGTTGATGACGGTCCAGACGGCCCCGTCGACCGCGGTGGTGTTGACCGCCACCGAGTGGCTCATCGAGGTCTTGCCGGAGAGGAGAGCCGCGTTGGAAGCGGGGACCGTCGTCGTCCCGCTGTACTTCGTGACCGCGTTCTTCGTCTGCAGGATGTCGCCCGCCTGGTTGACGAAGAAGGCCCGTTTCCCGCTGTTGCCGTAGCTGGCCGGCCAGGCGTAGGCCGCCCAGAGGACCTCGGCCAGCGAGGCGTCGACCTGCGGGTAGGACGCCGTCAGGGCCGGCTCGGCCAACCAGGACGCACCGGTTCCCGGCAGATACATCTGGAAGTAGTAACCGGAACGGAGGACGCGGCCGTTGGCGTCGAGCTTGCCGAAGGCGCCCGAGAGCAACGCCGGGCTGACCCGGTTGCTGCCGACCGTGACACTTGACAGGGTCCCGGTCTTCACGTTCCGGGTCCCGGAAAGCTCCTGAAAGTAGCCGTATTCGCCTGCGCCGTTGTTGTTACCGTCGATCACGCCCGCAGCCTGCAACTGGGCCTGGGACGAGGTCAGGTTCTTGAGAGTCGCGATGGCCGCGGACTCGTTGGCGTTGATGCGCGCACCCATCAGGTTGGGGATGGCGATCGACGCGATGATGGCGATGATCGCGACGACGATCATCAGCTCGATGAGAGTGAAACCGGATTCCCTTTTCGACATGTCGAGTGCTCCTTAAGCTGGATCTACCCGCTTGGATGAAGAAATGACTGACTTCCCTTCTTGATTCCCGGTCGATCACTTGGAGGGAGAGGCGGGCCTCTCCTTCTCCAAGAATCGGCTTTTGAAGCCTCGGCCCCCCTGCCGTTCCCAGAACTCCCGGTCCTGATTCATCAGGATCGAGAATCTCCTCGGATCTGCATGGTTCGAACGTTCCAAGGCGTCCCGGCCGTTATCGAAATCCCCGTTCTCGACCTTTAGCAGAGCAATGCGATACCAGACCTCCGCATCCTTGTTCTCCAGGGCCTCGAGACAGGAAAGCGCGGCGGCATGGGACCATTCCGAAATCACGGCCGAGCAATATTTTTTCAGATCGAGGTCGTTTCCGGCCGCCTTCAGGGCCTTTGCGACCTCGGCGTCCCGACGCTCCGTGTCCCCCAGGGCCTGCCAGGTCTTGGCGGAGAGCAGATGCCAGCGGCAATCCCTCGAATCCGAGGGGACCTTTGCCAGGACCCGGCGCGCCTTTTCCGGCTTTCCGTTGAGGTGGAGGACCTGTGCGATGTTCATCCAGGTTCGGTTCCTGAGCCCCTCATCCGAACCTGCGCGCTTCAGGACTTCTCGATACCCCGCCTCGGCGGCGGACATGTCTCCTTCGATCCAACTGGCATAGGCTCCGAACTCGGCGGTGATCGCGAGTCCCGGAGCGGCCCTCTCGACCTCGGCGAGAATCTTCCGGGCCTCCCGGATGTGCTTGGACCGGACTTCCACCTTCGCCCCGTCCCTGTCCATCTCCGGAATCGCCTCCGCGAACTTCAGATGGAACTCGGCGATCGCGAGCTTCGTCCCCGGATCGGCTTCCACGGTCGCCGGATAGATGAAGCCCCCGTAAACGAGAAGGGCCGCCAGGATTCCGCCGCTTCCGTAGAGAAGGATGTTCTTCGTCCGTTCTTGCATGGCCTTCCGTTCAGTTGGAGGAGAGTTTTTCTTGCAACTTGAAGATCGGCAGGAAGACCGCAAGAACGATTCCGCCGACGAGGAAGCCCATGATCGCGATCATGATCGGCTCGATCAGAGAGGTCAGACTCTTGACGCTGGTCTCCACCTGCTCGTCATAGAAGACGGCGATCTTCTCCAGCAGTGTCTCCAAGGATCCCGACCGTTCACCGATCCCGATCATCTTGGTGACCATCGGCGGAAAGATCTCCGATTCCGACAACGGATCCGAGAGGGTGTCTCCCTGTTTCACGCTGAGGCTCGCCTCATCCACAGCGTTCTTGATCACCCGGTTTCCCGCCGTCTCCGAGACGATCTCCATCGCTCCGAGAATCGGCACCCCGCTCTTGATCAGGGTCGAGAAGGTTCTCGAAAACCTCGCGATTGCCACCTTCTGGAAGAGGGGTCCGAAGATCGGCATCTTCAATATCATCACATCGAACAGATAGCCGCCTCTGTCGGTCTTCTTGAAGGCGATGAGCCCGAAGACCGTCGCAACGAACCCACCGAACAGGAGATACCAGTTGTTCTTACAGAAGAACGCGAAGTCCATGACGATTGCGGTCAGCGCCGGCAGTTCGACCTCGAGGGATTCGAACACCGGCTTGAACTGAGGCACGATCCCGATCATCAAGAAGGCGGCGATACCGATGACCAGGAACAGGGAGACGACGGGATAGGTCATCGCCGACTTGATCTCGTTCTTCAGTCTCTGAGCCGCCTCCACGTAATCGGCCAGCCGCTCGAGGATCACATCGATCTGGCCCGAAACCTCCCCGGCTCGAAGCATGCTTACATAGATCTTGGTGAAAACCCTCGGGTACTTTGAGCAGGCCACGGAGAGGTCGCCTCCGCTGCGGACGTCCTCGACCACACCCTTCAGGGCATTCTTGAATCCGGGATCCTCGACCTGATCGGCAAGAATCTCGAGGGACTCGAGCATCGGAATGCCGGCGGAGAGCATCGTCGACAACTGCCTCGTGAAGATGACGAGGTCCTGGAGATTGGCCTTGGGTTTGGCTTTTTTCCATCGATCCTGCTTGCCCCCCTTGCCCTTGGAGAACAGGCCCTTCGTCTTGGTCCCGACGGAGATCTGAAGCGGCACCAGGTTCTTCCGTCTCAGTTCGATGACAGCCTCGTTCTGGGAATCCGCCGTCAGGGTCCCCGTGACCGTCCTGCCGGAACCGTCCTTCGCCTGATAGGTGAATTTCTGGGCCATTGCCTCTCCTTGGGTCGCCCCCCGGAGCAGGGGTTCGGTCCTTCATCGGCAGGAAAGGCCTCGGGCCTTCAGCCCGGAATCTCGTTGCTCCCGGGAAAGACCCCATTCCTCCGGCGGCATGGGAGGATTCTCAACCGTCGGCCATCGTGACCCGGATGATTTCCTCGAGGGAGGTGATTCCGCGGGCCGCATTCCGCATCCCGCATGTCCGGAGGGTCAGCATCCCCTCGCTGACGGCCTGCTTCTTGATGTCCTGCAACGGGGCCTCCTCGACGATCATCCGTTTGACCGCCTCGGTCATCCGCAGTGTCTCGAGGAGGGCGAAACGCCCCTTGTAACCCTTGTTGCATTTCGGGCATCCGTCCTCGTTGGCTTTGAAGAGGTTGATTTCTCCCACCTCTTCCATGTCGACCTCGGACAATCCCAGTTCGTGGAGGCGTTCCTTCGGAACCTCGGCCTCCTGCTTGCAATTGTTGCAGAGCTTCTTGGCGAGACGTTGCGCGCAGATCAGCAAGGTGGAACTCGCGACCATGAAGGGGTCCAACCCCATGTCCACCATTCGTGTAATGGTCGAAGGCGCGTCGTTCGTATGGAGGGTGGAAAGAACGAGGTGCCCGGTCAAAGCGGCCTTGACCGCGATCTCGATCGTCTCCCGGTCCCTGATCTCCCCCAGCAGGATGACGTCGGGGTCCTGGCGGAGAATCGACCGGAGAGCGGCGGCGAAAGTCAGACCCGCCTGGGGATGGACCGGAACCTGGTTGATCCCCTCCATCGTGTATTCCACCGGATCCTCGACGGTGACGATGTTGATGTCGGGTTTGTGGATGTTCCGGATGGCCGAATAGAGGGTCGTAGACTTCCCGGAACCGGTGGGCCCCGTGACCAGGATCATCCCGTAGGGTCGGCTGCAGGCCCAAAGGTAGTCGTCCAGGCACTTTTGTTCGAATCCCAGATCTCCGATGTTCAACGCGAGGTTGCTGGAATCCAGGATCCGGAGAACGGTCTTCTCCCCCCAGACGGTCGGAAGGGTGGAAACCCGGAAGTCGATGGCCTTATTGCCCATCTTCATCTGGAACTTCCCGTCCTGGGGCTTCCGTTTCTCGGCGATGTCCAACTTCGCCATGATCTTCAGCCGGGAAGTCATCGAGTTCTGCATCCGCTTCGGCGGGGTGAGGGCTTCGACCAAGCCCCCATCCTTGCGGTAACGGACGATGACCTTCCTCTCGAAGGGTTCGATATGGATGTCGCTCGCCTTTTGGCTGACGGCGTCATGGATGATCTTGTTGACCAGCTTGACCACCGGCGCGGCGTCGTCGGCGATCGAGCCGAGGTTCATATCATCCTCGCTCTCCTCGTTCTCCTTGAGTTCGACATCCTGGTCGTCGAATCCTTCCAGGATCTCTCCGATCGCCTCGGACTCGCTCTTGAAGACCATCTCGAGGTAGGCATCGATCTGTTCTTCGAGGGCTACCACGGGTCTGAGTTCGCAACCCGTGATGATCCGGATATCGTCGAGCTTCAGGACATCGAAGGGATTGACGATCGCGACGGTCAGAAAGTCACCGATCTTCTCCAGGGGAACGACTTTATAGGACCTGGAGATCTCCTCGGGGATCGTCGTGACGACGTCCTCGTTGACCTGGACCTTTTCGAGATCGACCGGGGCGACGTTCGCGCACTGTGCGATCGTGCCCAGGAGATCCTCCTTCGACAGGATTCCCTCTTTGACGACGAGTTCGGAAACCCGGACCCGCTCCCTCGCGGCCGTCCCCAGAAGCCTCTCCGCATCCTCCTTGGAGATCTTCTTGGCCTTGACCAGAAGAGCCCCGAGTTTCTTGTCGAAGGACGCCATCCATCACCTCATGCAGAAACCAGTCTCTGGAACTCAGCACGGTCGCTGCTGATGGTCAGGCAGTCGTCGTAGCTCACGAGGTTCGCGCGGTAGAGTTCGGCCAGCGACTGGTTCATGGTCTTCATGCCGATCTTTCCGCTCGTCTGGATGATCGAGTAGACCTGGTGGGCCTTGTCGTCCCGGATCAGGGCCCGGATCGCGGGATTGACGATCATGATCTCCGTTGCGAGGGCCCTCCCCTTTCCCGTCGTCTTGGGAAGGAGCTGCTGGCAGAGAACCGCCTGCAGGGTGAAGGACAGCTGGGTGCGGATCTGCTGTTGCTGATGAGCGGGAAATACGTCGACGATCCGATTGATCGTCTGAACGCAGTCCGAAGTATGCAGGGTTGCGAAGGTCAGGTGACCTGTCTCGGCAAGGGTCAAGGCGGCCTCGATGGTCTCAAGATCCCGCATCTCTCCGACCAGGACGATGTCCGGATCCTGTCTCAGGACCGAACGGAGAGCCGGGGCGAAGCCGTGGGTGTCGGCGTGAACTTCCCTTTGGTTCACGAGGCACTTCTGATTGCGATGCAGGAATTCGATCGGATCCTCGACCGTCACGATGTGCCCTTGGCGGGTCCGGTTCAGATAGTCGATCATCGAGGCGAGGGTCGTGGACTTTCCCGACCCCGTGGCTCCGGTGACGAGAATCAGCCCCTTGTGCAGGGAGCAGACGAACTCGCAGACCTCGACCGGCAGGCCCAACTGCTCGAAATCGTAGGTTTCGAAGGGGATCACCCGTAGGACGCCGGCCACCGTCCCCCTCTGGATGAAGGCATTGGTCCGGAAACGACCGAGCCCCGTGACGCCGAAGGAGAAGTCGATTTCGAGATTCTTCTCGAAATTCGCGATCTGATCGCCGGTAAGAACGCTGTAGATGAGTTTTTGCGTGACTTCCGGCGTCAGGACTTCGTGATCGGTGTCGTAGAGCTTCCCGTCGATCCGGATCTTCGGTGGAGCTCCGACCGAAATATGCAGGTCGGAACCTCCCCGTTGCACCATGAGGTTCAGGAGTTCCTCGAGTGAGACCATGTCTCCCCCATTCAGGTCCGATGGAATACGGAACCTCTATCGGCCGGAGGCTGGACTCGTTTTGAGCCCTTCGCAACCGATCCCTCGCCGAAGCTCGGTCCGCATCCGAGGACCTCCCTTGCGAAGGGCGACTCCTTCCCCGGAACCCGTCTCAGCCGGAGGCTCCGCCGCGGCCTTTCCGCGGGGAGGCCTTTCGCCTCAGTCCTTGTCCTTCTTCGCCTGGGCGATGATCTCCTGGGCGAGATTCGCGGGAACCGGCTCGTAGTGGGAGAACTCCATCGTGAAACTCCCCTCGCCGGATGTGATCGACCGGAGTTGGGTCTGGTAGCCCCGGGCCTCCTTCAAGGGCATCAGGCACTTGATGATCTGGTCGTCCCCCTCCGCGGACATGCCGGTCATCCGAGCACGTTGGTTCGCAAGGTTGCTCGTGATATCGCCCGTGAACCTCGAGGGCACATGGATCTCGAGATTCATCACGGGTTCGAGAATGATCGGCTTGGCCTTTTCGAAGGCATCGGCGAAGGCCCTCCCTCCGGCGAGTTGGAAGGAGATCTGGTCCGAGTCGACGTCGTGGAACTTCCCGTCGTAGACCTCGGCGGAGCAGTCGACGATCGGATAACCTGCCAGGATCCCCTTCGCCATGACGTTCTGGATCCCCTTGTCGACCTCGGGGATGAACTGCCGCGGAATCGCCCCCCCGTAGATCGAGTCGATGAACTCGTAGCCCTGCCCTCGATCGAGGGGCTTGATCCTGAGGAAGACCTCGCCGAACTGGCCGCGCCCGCCGCTCTGCTTCTTGTGTCTGTGATGCCCCTCGGCCGGAGCCTGGATCGTCTCCCGATAGGGGATCTTGGGAACGTGCGTCTCGATCTCCACCTTGAAGCGCCTGGAGAGCTTCGCGAAGGTCACGTCGAGATGAAGGGTCGAGAGGCCCTCCACGACCATCTCGCCGGTCGCCTGGTCCCGGAAGACGTGGAGGGTCGGGTCCTCCGTCGCGAGCTTCTCGAAGGCGGACCCGATCTTCTGCTCGTCACTGCGGCTCTTCGGCGTCACCGCCACGGCCACCATCGGGCTCGGGAACTTCATCGGCGGAAGATGGACGACCTCCCCGCCCTGGACGATCGTATCACCGAGGGAGAGCCCCTCGACCTTCGCGAGAACGAAGATCGTTCCGGGAACGGCGCGGTCCAGGGTTTCGGTCTCCTTGCCCTGCATGCTGAGGAGTCCGTTCAGCTTGACCTGGCCCCCGCCGGCCACGGACACAGTCTCGTCCCCCTTCAGAGTCCCTCGATGGAGACGGACGAAACTCATCTTGCCGACGAAGGGGTCCGAAACGATCTTGAAGACCCGGCCGACGACAGGACCTCCGGGATCGGGAAGGACGGAAATCCCGGGTTCCCCCTCGGGCTCCGGAGCCGCCTTGACCCCGCCGGATTGGGAAGGCGAGGGCGCGAATTCGGAGAGGAAGTCGAGAAGATCCTCGACCCCCGTCATCCCCGGCGCGTTCACGCTGAACAAGGGGACGACGGTCCCCGCGGCGATGGCCTTCGGAAAGAACCTCGCGAAATCCTCGGCCCCGAGTTCCCCCGCCTCGAAGTACCTCTCCATCAGCTCGTCGTCCGCTTCCGCAATCCTCTCCTCGAGGACCGAACGCGTGTCCCCGTCACCCTCCTTGAGAAGGTTCGTGACAGAGGAGAAATCCTTTCCGGTCCGATCCGGCACAGTGATCGGCACGATCTTGTCGCCGAAGGTCTCCTTCAGGTTCGCGACGATGTTCGTGAAGTCGAGGTTTTCGTGGTCGAGCTTCGTCAGGACGAGGATCCGCCCCTTTCCCGTCTGCTCTGCGCGGAACCAGAGCTTGCGGGCATTGAAGGTCGCTCCGGAGGCCGCGTCGATCGTGAAGAGGGCGGTTTCGACCGCATAGAAGGAGGAAAGGGCGTCGGCCAGGAAATCCGGATGGCCGGGCGTGTCGAGGAACTCGCAGATCTTTCCCTTCCAGGGCAGATGGAAGAGATGGCTCGTCAAGGTCTGCTTCCGATCCTTCTCCTCGGGCTCGGTATCCGAGATGCTCGAACCGTCCGCGGTGCTCCCATGGCGCGAGGAGGCCCCGGCCGCGAAGGCCATGGCGTCCAGAAGGGCGGTCTTGCCGGAGCCGCCGTGTCCAACGAGAGTGAGGGTCCTTAGATCGTCAACCTGATGCGCCATCCCTGGTCTCCTGGAAAGCGTCCCTCGGGGGGGCGTCCCCCGGAGCCCCGGGGTCCCCGAAGGGTATGAAGGGAGGGGCACTATACGGAATCCGCGCCTTCAGACCATGCCCCGAAACCCCTTCGGAGTCCGCCCCGGAAAGAGGGGGGGAAGCCTCCCTCCCGGAAGGAGGCACGGCTGGCGGAAAGAGCCCCCCTCGGGAGGGGAGGGAGTCCTGTGGGTTTCAGTTCGCGAGAACGATCTCGACCCGTCGGTTCCGGGCCTTGTCCCCGGGAGAGACCGGGTCGTAGGGACCGTAACCGACGATGACGATCCGGTCCGCGGGAACCCCGCCCTTCTCGATCAGCCAGGTCGCAACGGCGTCCGCCCGTTCGACCGAGAGATGCCGGTTGCTCCTGTACTTCTTCTTCGTCTTGCGGATCGGGTCGCGGTCCGTGTGCCCCTCGACCCAGATCCGTTTTCCCCGGTTCCGGAGGAGGAACTTGGCCAGCCGGTTCAGGAGGTTCCTTCCCTCCGGGGAGATCCGGGTGCTGCCCGGTTGGAACGTGATCTGATTCGGGAGTCCGATCGAGACCCGGCCGTGGCGATACCTCGCCTTGAGTTCGGGAAGACCGCTGCGTTCGAGATCCCGATTGAGTTCGTCCAGGATGCCGGTCTTCTTCGGTGCGGAGGCCTCGACGGCCTTGACGGGCTTCTTCGCCGAGGACAGAGCGGCGACCCTCGCCTTCAGGCGGTCGTTCTCCTCGCGGAGCATGCGGTTGCTCTCCCCCATCTTGGAGAGGCTGTTCTCGAGGTCCTGGATCGTCGCCTCCCGGGCGCGGATCATCTCCTGATACCGGGCCGTGCAGGAGGTGGAAGCGAGCAGGGCGAGGCAGGCGGCCCCGAGGAAGAACGGAGTGCGGATCTTGGCAGACATTGGCTCCTCCCTATGCGGATGAACGGATCACGGAACGCCCTGCGACCGTTCTAATCCCTGGACCGGCCCCGGCGCAACGACCGGAGGAAGAAAAGGGCCGCCAGGCAGAGGGCGGAGATTCCGAGGAGGGCGAGAGCCCCGTATCTGCTCGTCCGGAGCCAGAGGGGCCAATCCTCGAACAGGGCCTCTGCGAGGGTTTCCCCCGCGAAGCGGGCGCAGAGGGTGCCGGCCGCCAGGAAGGGGCCGAAGGGGATCTTCGGATCCCCGGTCCTGAACGCGATCAGGAGCCCCAGCAGGGCCCCGAGGATGCAGGCCAGGAGAAGGGCAAGAAGGGTTCCCTCCGGGCCGAGGAAGACCCCCGTGAAGGCCATGAACTTGACGTCGCCGAGCCCCATGGCCTCGGTCTTGTAGATCCGGGTCCCGATCCAGGCCACGAGGTAGAGGGCGCCGGCTCCCAGGGCCGCCCCCGCGAAGCCGTCGAGAAGGGCGCGGGCAGCCTCGGGGGAGCTTCCGATCTCCCGGGCCAGCCAGTGTCCGAGGTGGGATTCCGGCAGGAAGACGGCCGCCGCCGCACCGACGAGAAAGCCCAGGAAGTTCAGGACGTCAGGCAGAATCCGGAACTCGAGGTCGATGGCCGAGGCGGCCAGGAGATTCGCGACGAGGAAGGCGTCGACCAGGTAGTCCAGGACCCCCTCGAGCGAGATCCCTTCCCCGTCGGGGAGGATTCGGGCGGACTTCCCCAGGAAGAGCAGGAGGAAGGCGAGCCCGGCCAGCAGTTCGAGGATCGGGTACCGTAGGGAGATCCGCGCGCCGCAACAGCGGGCCCGGCCCCTCAGGAGGAGCCAGGAGAGAACGGGGAGATTGTCGAACCATGCGATCCCCCGACCGCAGGAGGGACAGCGCGAACGCGCCCCCCCCTCGAAGAAGAGACCGCGGGGGAGCCGGTAGACGACCACGTTCAAAAAGGAACCGACCATCAGGCCGAGCAGGGTGCAGGTGATCGCGAGAAGGTTTTCCAATTGGCGTACCGACCTCGAGGATAGCGTCCCTCCGACTGGATCGACTCCTTATCCCCTCGAGCTTGTGGCTTCCGGCGTCTTTCGAGCGGGAATCCTTCGCCTTTCCCCTCCAAGGTGTGTCGGAACGTGGATCCCCGCGAACCCCTACCGTCAATGCAGAAGGACCGAGCGCAGGACGAGGGCACCGGGCGGGAGGAGACGGCCATCCTGCACGATCGCGAGGCGTAGTTCCTCGACGAGACCGAGTTCAGGGAGTCGATCCGCCGTGACCCAGGGGGTCTTCTCCCCGCCCAGTCCGGGCTTCCGTCCCTGCCAGAACAGGCGGCAGCCCTCGGGAAGTACCGGAGGGTCGGTCCGGAGGCGGAGCCCGCCCGACCCTGGCCGCCGGAAGGCCCGCCAGGGGCCGACGGCCGCCCAGAGCCCGGGGAGGAGGGACCCCGGAGACGAACCGCCCACGTCCGAGACATGCCGGGCTCTCCTTTCCCGGTGGAGAGGCCATCTCCAGAGTTCCAGTCCGGAGCCCTTCCCCCCGAAGAACGGCCCCCTGCCCGCGAGGAACCCGGGAATCCTCTCCGGCCCCCCCTTCATCTCCCTCCCGATCCTCCCGTCGAGGCGGCAGATCCCGAGGACCTCGATCTCGACCCTCGGCTTCCAGAAGCCCCAGGTCGGTCGCGGATCGCCGATCCATACCCCCCCCCTCTTCTTCCTCCTCAGAGGAACGAAGGGAGACCCGGGTCCCTCGAAGCGGACGAGGAGATCCCCCTCGAGTTCGAAGGCCCCGAGGACCCGGATCCGGAGGGTGTCCACGGAAGGGGACAACACGAGGATGCAGCGCGCCCCCTTCTCGATCTTCCATCTGCGGAGGACCCGGAAGCCCGAGGCGGGGAGGATCCCAGATCCTTCCTTCCCGGAAGCCCGCGGATCCTTCTCCCCGGGTTTCAGAACGAGGGTCCCGCGAACCCTGAGGGAAGGGGGGGAGCCCTCTTCCTCGAAGGGAATCGAAGGCATTCGAAGCCCCCTGTTCCATTCGAGGGCTCCTTCGATCGGCAGGCCGAGACCGAGCGCCTCGGGATCCTCGGAAAGGGCTTGTCGGGGCTCTCCGAAGTCTTCCCGCCATCCCGAAGGCTCCGGAAAGGGAGGCACCCAGATGTCGATCCAGGCCCCCTCGGGGGAAGGCTCCGGCAGGGACACCCCCCCCCGCGTCCGTGCGGGGATCCGCAGGGACTCCAATCGATCGTCTAGCAAGCCTCTGGATCCGGTCTCTAAAAGGAGACGGTAGTGCCCGGGGGGGGGATCCCAGGCGGGACGGAGCAGGATCTCGGACCCGAAGCCCCCGTGCCCCTCGCGCCCGAGGATCGAAGCCTCGCGGAGAGGCACGGCCAAGCCCCCCGCCCCGGCCGGAAGGAGACGGAAGACCGAGGGGCGGACGGACGGAGGGTAGAGCGGACGACTGCAGCGGAGCAGGATCCGGACCCCTTCCTCATCGCGGTCGACGAGGACCTGGGGTTCGAGATAGAACGCGACCCGCCTGGAAGCGGGGAGAAGGACCGAGGGGATCCCCTCGGCGAGATCCTCCTCGGTCCAGGCCCGCCACTCCCGGACCCGCGTGCGCGCGAGGAAGGAACCGTCCGTTCCACGCAGGGTGTTGGATCGAGGAAAACCCGGCAACCTCAACCGATAGAGCCCCCCCGGCTTGAAGGAACCGGTCAGGAGTTCCGGATCCACCGGGGGACGGGGCCGAAACTCGACGACATGCCCCCGACATTCGAGCCTCCCTCCGACGGGAAGGCCCGAAGCGTCGAGGACCTGGACCGTATCCTCGGTCACGGAGGCCGGGTCCACCGCCCGATCGAAGAGGATCTCGATGGATTGGTTCAGGAAGAGGCGGTCCCCCAGGGGCTCGACCCGCCGGAGGACTAGGTTGGGGGGAGGGGCCGCCTCACGCGCGCAGGCGGAAAGCAGGACGGCGGCCCAAAGCAGAAGATGCGCACTGGCTGTCTCGCCCCTCACCCAGGAAAGCTTACCCCCGCTCCCGGTCCGGAATCAGTTTTTCGAGACCCTGTAGACGATCGCGAAGGAGTCGATGAACGGAACCCGCGCGGGCGTGACCTTCGTGTTGTTGTAGAAGGAGAAACGCCAGTTCAGGAAACGAGGTCCCTTCCCGGTTCGGTCGATCAGGAGCTTCGGATGCTTGACGTAGGGCGTCAGCCCTGAAGCGGCGACCCGGTCGGACTTCTCGTAGCGGTACTGCTCGCAGGCGTAGTTGGGGTTCAAGAGGTTTCCCCGGGAAGCGGCAGTCTCGGTGGCGGTGGGAACATAGAGGGTGTCGCTCTTGCTGAAGCTCTGCGCCCCCCGGAATTCGATCTTGATCGAGGTGCCGTCCGGCAGCCTCTCGAGGGGCGGATCGAGCAGGACCGCGAAATCGACCGGCCTCGTCAGGGGGCCGAGCAACGCGAGATTCGGAAAGCCGTTGGGATCGCGCGGCCAACCGTTCGGCCCGAGAACGGCGTTCTTCCCGGGCTGCAGGAGATCGACGTAGCCGTGCGTGACGACCGAGACCTTGCGTACGAAGTCAGCCTGGGCCCAGTAGATGTGGTCATCCCCGGGTGGCGCTTTGAAACGCCCGAGGATCGTGTTCAGGATCCACCCGCCCTGCGCGACCTTCTCGTTCACCGGATCGACGAGATGCTCGGTGTTCTGGTTGTCGATGCCGCCCGTGCTGTGTACCCGGAGCCAGGGCCAGATCAGCTTGGAGGTCTGGCTGTTGTAATAACCGTGGGGCGGAAGGGGCGTCGGCCAGATCGGACCGATGTACCCGATCTGGAAGAGGTTGTCGCCCTTGGCGAACCCGTTCTGGGCGTCGTCGGGGAAGACGAAGAAGTCGACGAGCAGGGGCAGGGCGATCGGGTTGAAATCCTGGGTCTTCGTGCCGAGGAAGTCGTCCGGCTGCCGGTTGTTGATGCCCCGGGCGATGCTCTTGTAGGTCTTCGGGTTCGTGTCCGTGACGTCGGCCTCGGGAATCCAGGGGCTCGTGCAGCTCTTCGTCGTATCGGGGTTCGTCGCGTTGTTCGGGTCCTGCGCCCCGCCGTAGCCGATCACCCGGTCGTTCTTCGAATCCCAGTCCGGGATCCTCCAGTCCCGCCAGGTGTAGCTCTTCGCGAACTTCGGATACGGGATGTAGGTGACCCCGGTGGCTCCGAGGAAGGAGTCGTTGGGGTTGATCTTGTAGACCCGGTCCTTGACGACCTGGACCCTCGGCGCGTTGTCGAGGTAATTTTTCTCGAAGTTCGCGACGAGCCCGCTTCTATAGCCCCCGACGATCAGGCATTTCGGGCGGGGGCCGGAGATCGCGGCGTACATATCCGGCCGCTTCTCCGAGGTCGAGAGCACGATCGACATCCGGTCGAAGACGTCGAAGGTCAGCAGGGTCGGCTTGCGGCCGATGAACGGCGCCCAGTGCAGCTGTTCGACGTCGATCGCCAGGTCGGTGACGGAGGTCGGATCGAGTTGGAAATCATCCTCGCGGTAGGTCATCTGCAGGCGGGAACCCTGGGGGATGAAGGGTTCGGCGATCCCGCCGGCCAGAGGCGGCAGGTTGACGATCATCGTCGGAGTCAAGTAGAGGGGCGGGAAGGGCGTCAGGTCCTTCTTGACCTTCGTGTTCGGATCGACCTGCGTGCAGGATCCCTCGGTTCCGCGCAGCACGTTCGGAAGGGTCTGGCTGTCGGCGTTCTTCGAGAAGCGGAAGGTCGGCCATCCGTAGAGCTTTCCTTCCCTCTGCTGGAACTGTCCGAAGTAGTCGAGAATCAGGCTCCCATCCTTCGTGCCGTCCTCGTCCGGACTGTTCATCCGCTGGAGATAGGCACCGACGAGATTGTCGGAGGCCTTCGGATCCAGGGTGAAGGAACTCGTGATCCCCGTGGATTCGCTCTCGTTGAAGAGGTCGAGTTCGTTCCCGGCGCGGTCCAGGGGGCCCTTCGGTCCGTCCTTGACGTGGATGTACCAGACTTCCTTCTTGCTCTTCTGGTGGAAGAAGCCCATCGGCCCGGAAAGACGCACCCCGGTCGCATCGTTGTCGGGATCGGCCTTCAATGAAGGCCATACGGCGAGGTTGCCGACCTTGACGTGATCGATGAACGCGAGCTTGGCGCCCAAGCGGTTCGCGAGGACAAGGTTGTCCTCCGGCCGGATGGAATCGAAGACCATCGGCTTGCTGAAGCGCACGATGACCGAGGCCATCGGGGAGACGTTCTCGTTCGGGGCGAGAAGTTGCCGCGTATCGGGATCGATCCTGGGGGGGGCGGGATCGAACTCGAAGAACTCGGCCAACCTGCCGGAGTCCCCGACGTCCTTCGTGTTTCCCTTGACCTTCACGACATCGTGGTAATGGACGAGGACCTCGCAGTCGGCGCCGAGCGGAAGGTTGCTGGCCTGGAAGGTCACCCGGTTCCCTTGGCTGTCGAAGGCTTCGACCTTGTCGACCTGCACCCAGACCGTCGGATTCCCGCCCCCGACTCCGAGGTTCTTGTCATTCTCGGCGACGGGGATGTCCTCGTTGACGATGATCTCGCCCTTCAAACGGACGGACTCCCCCGTCGGGGAGAGGACGTCTTGGAACACCACGTCGCCGAAGGCGAAGGGCCTCCCCTGCGGGGCGAAACGGCCACCCCTCGGTCTCTTGTCGATCGCCGACAGCGGACCGTCGACGAAGGGGATCCGGCCGCGGAGGATCACGTCGGCGAAGCGCTTGTTGAGGAGCAGGCGGCGGTTCGGGAGGTCCACGTCGAGGATCCCCATCGGCTTGCGGGCGACGATCTCGGGGGCCTCCCGGCTCGGGAGGTATCCGCGGTTCGGGTCCTTGGGATTCCCCGCCCGGAAATCGCGGATTACGACCTGTTCCCCGTTCATCCCTACGCTGTTGAGGGAGGAGCGGTTGTCCGCGGAGATCCGGAAGGTCTTCGCGACGACACCGGAGGTCGGGAGAGCGATCCGGATGTTCGCGGTCTTGTTGTCGAGGGAGGCGGGAAGCCCGACGGGATTCGGTGAACGCCCCCGCGCCTCCCGTCCGGTCACCTCGGGGTCGATGATCAGGTAACGCCCGTTCTCCTTGGAGACCACGCGCACGGAGACCGGCCCGTAGGCCTGCGAGGGGGAGAGGACCGCGGGATCCCCCGCCAGCCTGAGGACCTGGACGGCGGAGGGGTGAGCGACGAAATAGGACGAATCCAGACCGAGAGGCCGGTCGAAGGTCAGCTTGATCCCCGCGTCCGCCGGAACCGCGGGCGGGGGAAGGCTGTTCCCCTTGTTGAACGCGTTGTATGGGGCGACGGAGATCAACCCGGCCTTGGCACTGGCCAGGGCCCGGTCGAAGGCCTGCTTCTCGGCGGGATGCCGGTCGTCGAAGAGGATCAGGAGTTCCCGGTGCCCGACGGCCGGATCGTAGGGCATGAAACGGTAGCGGGCGGCTCCAGTCGCGAAGGGGTCCTCGTTCTGCACCTGGGGGCTGATGAGCACATCCCTCTCGATCAGGACCGGGCGTCTCTTGGAGGCCACGAGGCGGTCGGGATCCCCCGAGTCGACCCTCCGGTAGGCGTAGACGTCGACGACCCTTCCGAACTCGACGGTGAGCAGGCTGGCCCGGACCCCGCCCTTGGCCGCGTTGTTGCCGGCCTGCTTCGCGTTCCCCCCCCCATCGCAGGAGGCGAGTCCGAGGACGACGACGAAACCGAGGAAAGGAAGGAATCCCTTCTGGAGATGACTCATGTCCATGGTTCTTGGTTTTCTCTTCGCTGGAATCCGGTGGGAATAGGGGGCGGCGGCCCCCTCCTCCTCAGAAACGGTAAGGGAGGAGGAGGAAGCGGAGAGCGGGCTTCTTGGTATCGGGGCCCACCTTGACCGGTCCGGAGTTCACGTCCGGGTTCTTGTAGTCGTAGCTGAGATTGAACCGGACCATCATCTGCACATAGGGATAGTGCAGGGCACGCAGTTTTTCCTGATTGCTGCCGGGACCGGAGGTCTCGAGATCGCTGACGAAGGTTCCGAGCTTCGTCGGGAAGCGGTTGCTGTCCGTGGTCGGATTCTTCGGATCGTCGTACTTCGGCGCCCAGGGACTCTTGTGGAAGGCGAAGCCGATCTGGATGTTCGCGAGCGGGTAGAAAAAGGTCTTCCCTCCCACGTTCACGGAGTAGACCTCGCCCAATCCGCTGCTGCCCTCGGTGACGACGTCGAAAAACTTCGCGAGGATCTCGCACTTGTCCGTTCCGTTCGGAAGCGCGCCCTCGGAGGCGTCCAGGTAGATCGTGCTCTTGTCGTGCCCCAGGATCTTCCAGTCGCCGAGGCTCGTCCCGGCCTTGTTGATCAGGCGGGCGCGATAGTTCTGGTAGCGCCCGTCGCCCGGGAGGGCGGCCTTGGCCAGGCGGACGACATGGGCCGATTGGGTCCGGATCGTCGCGGAACCGGCCGAGGCCGAGGCCACCGGGAACCGCGTTGTCCCATTGATCGGAACGACCGGTGGAGTGTAGAGCCCGTTCGCGGGATTCGTCGCGAGATAGCCCGCGGTCAAGCCGGTCTTCTGGACGCCGGCGAAGCGGTACTCCGGCCCGGCCTTGGCCGGGGCTAGGAGGGCCCGCGGACCCGCGCCCGTGCTCGTCACCTCGCGGCGCAGGGTCGCCCCCGTCGAAATCCAGCGGGTCCTCGCCTGGGAGAAGCGACTGAAGGGCGCCGGCATCAGGATCGGGTTCGGGCGGATGTCGCCGCCGAAGAGATAGCGGATCTTGTCCCCGGAGGGCGCGGGCTTCCCGCTGGACTCGAGGACCTGGATGTTGTCGTCGAGGACGTTCTTGGTCCCGTCGGAATCGCTCCCGGGAGGAGTCATCAGCTGGACGACGCCCATGCCGCCGAAGCCCCCGAGATTCGGCCGGCCGGTGTTCCAGTACCCCGCCCCGATGTATTTCAGTCGGCGACCCGAGCTGGCCCCGATCCCCCCGTCCGCGGTGATCGCGAAATCGCTGTTCCAGGGCTTGGTGCCGGAACTCCAGGTCCCGCCGTGCTTGTAGATGTCGATGCCGGTGGCTGACATCAGGACGACCATGCCTCCCGATCCGCCGCCGCCGCCGCCTCCCTGGAAGGAGGAGCCCGCCATCTCTCCGCCGCCGCCGTTCCCGCCGTCGGCTGAAATCAAGCCCTGGGGTCCGACGGTGATCTTGCCGAGGGCCTTGATGACCAGGGCTCCTCCGGCCCCGCCGCCGCCGCCGGCCTTCTCGTCCATGATGTAGTTCGTCGTCGCCTGGCAACGGGCGCCGCTGCTGCGGTCACCGCCGCCGCCACCGCCAGACCCGCCGACGGGGGCCTTCAGCTCGCCGGTGACGACCTCGCCCTTCGGGGTCACCTGGCGTCCCCAGAAGTTGTTGATGTCGGACGAATCCTTGAAGAGGATCGGGCCCGCGGCCCCGCCGGCCGGAGGCGGGGATCCCCCTCGGCCGACCCCTCCGTGTCCCTCGATGATCTTGTGGAAGTTGGAGGTCCCCTTCTTGTATTGCCCGTAGTAGTCGGGATCCCCTTGGACGGCCTGGCTCCCACCGCCGCCGCCCGCTCCGGCCCCGGTTCCCGTACAGTCGGTCTTGCCGCCCTTGCCGCCGCCGCCGGGGAACTGCCGCGGTCCGAACCCGTCTTCGCCCGTCAACGAGACCATACCCGTCTTGGGGCTGCCCTGGCCGCCGTTGCCCCCGCTGCAGGCGCCGGCTCCTCCCGCCGTCGGGAAGTTCGCCGAGTTCAAGGTGTCGACCGAGGCGCCGTCCCCCCCGTTTACGGAGAGATGCCCGCGGACTTCGACGTTTCCGGTCGCGAGGAAGACCATCGGGTTCGGCCCGACCCCCCGAACCGTGACCCCCGCGGGGATCTCGACGTTCCGGAAGCTGAACACCCCTCCCGAGACGGTGAACGGAGGACCGTTCTTCGGGGTGACCGTCGTGAAATCGGTGTTGAGCACGACCTCCTTGGTCAACGGACCGTAGTCGAAGAGGGTCTGGAGCCCCTCGAAATCGAAGGACGCGCTCAAGACACCGTTCTTGACCTCGGCCACGGGATCGAGGAACGGGGCCTCGGGATCGAGGAGATCGTCGTTCTGGAAGGTCAGCACGACGGCGTCGAACTGCGAGGCGAAGGCCTCCTCGGTCTGGAAGGTCCCGACGATCGGGATGTAGGAGGCGTCCTGGACGTTGGATTCGCCGGAGATGTCCTCGAGGTCCGCCAGGACCATGATGCGGATCTTGGCGTTGTTCGGGAGGACCCCGTCGGGCCGCAGAACGACCGTCGCACCCGAGCTGTCATTCTCGGGCATCTCGACGGCGGAGGGGATCCACTGGCGGTCGCCGAGTTCGGGATCGTCGTATTCGAGATAGATCCGCCCCTTGTTCCGGAACACGAAGTTGAGGGGATCGGTATCCTGCCGGAGCGGAACGTTCGTGCTCGCCGGGTTCAGGGGTTGGTTGAAGCGGAGACGGACTTCGACCGGCACCTCGCCCAGCCGATTCAGCGTGACCTTCGTCCCGACCTTCGGGCGGATGTCGATCTTCGAGACCCTGGGCCCTCCCACCTTCGTGTCCAGGAAGAGTTCCCTGGGCGTCGTGCCGGAGTTCGTCCGGAAGGTCAGACTCCGGATTGGAGACGCGGCGGAGATCTGGCGCCCGTCGGCGTCCTTGATCGACGGGGAACCGCCTCCCTTGGCCGAGCCCACCAGGCTGACGATGTACTGCCGTCCCGGACGGAATCCGCCATTGGTGTAAGTATCGTTGCTCGGAAGCTTGGGCCGGAACTCCAACACCTTGTGGTCGATCTCGCCGACGTCGTTCTTCCCGTAGGCGAAGGTCCCGACGACCTGTTCCGAGACCGGGTTCCCACCCAGGTCGAAGACCGAGAAGGCCACGGAGTTGAAGTTCACCGAGTCCAGATCGATCGGGTTGCTGAAAAAGATCTTCAGGCTCTGATTCAGGAAGATCCGCCCGTTGTTCGTCGGCTCGGTCTTCAGGACCAGGAACGCTCCTCCGGTCAGGGAGGAGGAGGACCCGCCGGAGCAACCCGGCAGGGCCAGGGCCGCGATCCAGAGAAGGCCGAGGAGGCCGGACTTGGCGAGGACGCCGGAACGCTTGGGGAAGGATTGGGCCATTTGAGTCATCGGGCATCTCCGATGGGAACGGAATACGTATTTTCTCGTTGTGGAAGTCATGGACCGGAGAGGTCCACTCGGGACCGCCGGGGGGGGATGTATGCCTAGGGCTTCTCCTCGATACGGTAGATCAACGCGAAAGTATCCATGCTCGGCAAGATCGGCGGATCCGTTTCGACGTTGTTCTCGAAGATGAAGCGGAAATTCATTAGGCGCGTGTCCTTGGGCGCCATGTAGTAGGCGCTGAGGAAACGCGAATCGAAGAGCTTGTTCGGGTCTTCGGTGTATTTCGTCAATCGCTGGGTGTACTGATAATCCCACTTGTAGCCGGAAGATGCGTTCACCCTCCGGACATGGGCGTCCCCGGCGACCAGGGGGTCGTAGGGCGCGAAACTCCCCCGACCCACGTCCGCCCCACGAAACTGGGGAATGATCTTCGTCCCGTTCGGCAAGGACGACAGGGGAGGCTCGATCACCATGTCGAACTTCGGAACAGTGTTCGGAGTGAAGGTGTACGGTCCGAGCCTCGGATCGTTGTCCTTGTTCGTTTTCGCGGCGTTGTGAGGATCCGCCAGCGGGATGAACCCGGACGTGGCGACCGAGAACCTCTTCAGGAAATCGAAACGGGCCCAGTAGAAGGTGTTGTCCCCCCAACGGGTCCTCCCTCCTGTCGGGGTCCAACCGCCCTGAGCGGTCGTTTGGGAAGCCGGATTCACCTTGTTCGTCGAGGATGTCGTCCTGCCGCCGGCCGAGTAGGCGCGCCAGACGGGCATCGGAGAGGAGGTCACCGTGATCGCGATCTGCCAGCCGTTGGCCCCCGTCGCCTTCCAGGGGTTCCCCTTCGGAAGATTCGGATCGTCGGGATAGGACCAGAAATCGGCGAGGAGGGGAAGAGCGATCGTTCCGATCCTCCCGTCCTCGGGTCTCCAGTTCCGGAGATAGGGATTGGATCCGTCCCACCGCGTCTTGAACGGACTGAGGATCGAGAACTCGCCGTCTCCCCCTCCGGTCAGGGTCGAACGCTCGTCCCTCCATGTGAAGTAGGGCTTCTGGAAGGTAGGAAGAGGCAGATAGCGCCGGATCTTGTTGGGCTCGAAGACCGAATCCCTATGGCGGAAAACCAGAGTCTGATCGAGGAAAGCGGGATGGGGAGCGGGCCTTTCCTCGATGTTGACCCGATCGTTGTAGGAGGTCGCCTGGGGTTTCATGTTTCGGGCGTAGTTCAGATAGAACGTCGAGTTGAGCCCTGAGGACGGATAGAACGGCAGGGCCGAGGAGTTGCCCACGCAGGGACTCGGCCGGCGCTCGGAATGCCCGAGATAGAGGGTCAGGCGGTCGAAGATGTCGAAGCTCGTCCTCGGCGCCCTCGGGGAATCCTGGAACGGCGCCCACCACATCTGCTCGACGTCGAGGTTGAAATCGAAGGGGTCGGTCCTGGACAGGGACAGGTCGATCTCCCGCCAGACGGTCTGAAGGCGGCACCCTAGGGGGTTCAAGGGATTCTGAATCGGCTGCTTCAAGGTGGTCAGCGCGGTCAGCGGCGCGCGCGTCCCGGAAGGACAGAAGGACAGCGCGGGGTCCGAGGGCGAGGGGATCTGGTTCTTGTCGTCGGCATAGGCAGAGACCCGGGTCGTCGGACGCCCGTGGATCTTCCCGTTGAAGAAGAAGAAGGCCCCGAACAGGTCCGCCAGGGTCCCGCTGTCCTCGTCCTCGTCGGCCGCGAGGAAGCGCCGCACGAGATTGACCACCCGGTTGTTCGGGTAGAGGGGTTCGCCGTTCTTGTTCCTGCGCGTATCGAGGAAGAACTCGATCGAGATGTTCTCCTTCAGGGGTTGGCCCGGGCTCTGCGTGAACTGGAGATCGACCGGATTCCCGGAAAAGTCCCGGATCCCCTTGTTGCCCCCGATCAGGTGCAGGTAGTAGGGCCGGTTTTTCGCCCGCAGGGTGTCGTCCAGGTAGAAACCGAAGGGAGGCGAGAGCCGGACGGCCGTCGCGGAACCGTCCTCGTCGAAGACCTGCGCGTAGATCAGATGCGGAGTCCCGTCCTTCGGAGTCAGGACGGTCTTCGTGCTCGAACTCGTCGCAAGGATCAGCGAATCGGTCGATTTGACGGTCGCGAGATCCACGGGCTTCGAAAACCTCACGATGACGGAGGCGAAGGGGGAGACGTCCTTGTTGGGTTGGAAGGTCTTGCCCGCCTGCTGCACGGGGGGCGGGGAGAAGTTGAGGAAGTAGGTCGGGTTGTCCTTGTCTCCGTTGAACTCGGTCGAGAGGACGGCGATCGGCGCGTTGTCGATCAGCCAGGGCTCCCGGAGCTTCAGGTCCGTCGGGTAGCCCGGGCGCTTCGCGGGGTCGTAATTCTCGAAAAGCGTCGCATCACGCACGAGGACGGTGACGTGCTGCTCGGCAGCCTTCCCCTTGTCGCCGTCGGGGTCCTCCACGATCTCGGTCACGGCCGCGGCCTTCCCTTCGGAACCCGGAGGGAAGAGCTTGATCACGTCGCCTCGGTCGAACTCGTGCTTGATCCCGGCTTTGTAGATCGTCAAACGCTGGACGGTCGGAGAGAGGATTTCGACCTTCTCCAGACGCATCGGAAGCTCCCCGATCATCCGGGGCGGAATGACGTCGCGGATGAAACCGCGGGAGATCCCGACGCTGTCGTCCTTCGCGTTGCCGGAGCGGAAATCGCGGATGAGGGACTTCTGGCCTGCGAGGTTCGTTCCCAGGGAGTTCCCGTTCACGTTCTGGCGGAGTCCGCGCAGGCGCAGGGGGCCCTCGAGGGCGATCGCGATCCGGATGTTCGCCCCGGACGAGTTCTGACTCTCGGGAAGCCCGCTCGCGTTGTTCGGGACGTTCAGGAGAGCCCCCTCGGCCCCGAGAAGGACGGGGTCCAGGATGATCTGGTCCCCTTTGTAGGCGATGCGGGTCGGAATCAAGCGGAAATCGCCGCGGGGGTCCCCGTCGGTCGGATCCCCGAGGATCTCGAGCAACTGGACCGCCTCGTTGTTCCGGATCCCGATGACCCGATCGTTCTCGTCCTTGACGAGGAAGAAATCCTCCGTGACCCCGAGGTCCTTGTTGAAACGTAGGCGGATCCCTCCGTTCCGCGGGGCGACGCTGAAGGGCAGGGCCCCGGTGTCCTGGCCGTAGTACCCGGGAGAGATCCGGATGACCTTGTCGTCGAGAGCATCGACCGCGGCCCTGAAGGCCGGAGAGCCGATCTCGCGCGTGATCAGGAGCTTGGGCTGCAGGGTATCGGGATCGAAACCGATGAAGTCGTAGAGGACCTCGCTGTCCAGCTTGTTCTCGTTGGTCTGGCGTTCGTCCTGGATGTCCGGCCCTACCAGCATGTCCTTCTGGTAGAGCTGGAGGATCGTCCGCCCCCTCTTGTCGACGGTCTTCAGGCCGTAGACATCCGCGAGGCGGCCGATCTCGATCCCGATCAGCTCCGCGTTCCCGCCCGCCTTCGCCGTCCCTCCGGTCGAGGCGGAACCTCCCCCGCCGCAGGAAGCGAGAAGGGCGGCCCCGAGCAGGGCGACACCCAGACCCCGACGGAAGCGGCGAGCGGGGAGAGCGCCGGGAATGGTGTGCGTGGCGTCGCGCTTCATAAGGCTACTCATATCAAGGGGTTGTCAGCAGGCATCCCGGACTCGACCGGGGGGTTCCGGAGGAGGACCCCACGGGGAAGCAGGAACAATCGTCGATCGACCGGGATCGCCCGGAAGCTTGACCGGGAACTCCCGGAAGACGAAGGTCCCCGGCACCGGTGCGAGCGGGCCCGAAAAGCATACCTCATGCGTCCCCGGGGGGCGACGGCGGATCATGAGGAGGAACCTTCGGTCCCGGGCTGGAGATCCGGAGAAACCCTGGAAGTTCCGAGCAAAGGTCATTCCGGAGGCGGCCACCTTTCGAAAAGGAACACAAGATCCTTTGCGACAAGAGATTGGGTAAAACCCATCCCCTCCTGGAGCTGAGGTCCCGAGCGGTGTCGCTCAGGAAGAGACCGAGGACGCCCATCCGGGCCCGTCTTCGCCCGGCCGGAGGATGCACCCGCCTCCGGGAGGATTGGAGGATTATCGAAACGACGACCCCGTTCAGACGGTCTCTGTCTCCCGGCCGAAGCCCGCCTCCCGGGCGCTCTCCGGATCGAGGAAGTAGACCCGCCTGTCGGGACGGATCCTTCGAGCCTCCGGGGAGTTCCCGCGATGGAGGATCCGCGATTCCTTGTGGGCGACGAAGAGGGGGCGCTCTTCCCACCCGCAGAACACGCATTGGAGCAGGGGGGGGAGATCCTCGAGGATCCAGAATTCCGGAGACAGGTATCGACGCCCCTCCCGGACCGTGATGCATTTGGGATTCCGGCAGCGGATCCCGAGATCGGAGAGGTAGACCGCGGGGCGCTCCGGGCGGAAGGCCGGAACCCCGAGCTCGATCTTCCCAAGGAGGAAGGCGAGCAGCGCCATCCGGATCGGGACCCCGAGGGCCGCCTGGCGGAAGTACAGGGCCCGGGGATCCCGGTCCAGGTCGTAGGAGATCTCGTCGACCCGGGGGAGGGGATGCATGACCCTCGCCTCCTTCAAGGGCCCCTCGGAGAGGGTCCTCGGGCCGAGGCTCGGGTAGCCCTCGTCCAGGTCCTCTTCCCCGTGGCGTTCCCTCTGGGAGCGGGTCATGTAGACCGCGTCGATGTGCTCGGGACGAAGGTCCTCGCGGCCCAGGAAGAGAGACTGCTGATGGGGTTTTCCGGGGGTGATGTAGATCGCGTCTTGTCGTGGAACCAGGCCCTTCAGGTCCCCGATGCCGACCCGTTCGACCCGCGCCCCCCACCGGCGCTCGAGCCGCCGGAGAACGTGGTCGGGAATCTCCATCCCCGGGAACGGGACGCAGGCGATCCGCCCCCCGAAGCGGGCGAGGGCGTAGGCGAAGGAGTGGATCGTCCGGGAATACTTGAGATCTCCGCAGAGCACGACCTCGAGCCCCTCGAGACTCCCCTTCTCCCGCCACAGGGTGTAGAGGTCGCAGAGCGTCTGCGTAGGGTGCTCGTGGGCGCCGTCGCCGGCGTTCACGACCGGAACCTCCGCGAAGCGGGCCACGACCCGCGCGGCCCCCTCGTCCCCGTGGCGCAGGACGATCAGGTCGGCGTACCGCCCGCCGACGACCCTCGCCGTATCGGCCAGGCTCTCCCCCTTCGCGGCACTCGTCATCGGCCCCTGCGTAGCAGAGATCACCCCTCCCCCCAGGCGGAGCATCGCAGACTCGAACGAGAGCCGCGTCCTCGTCGAAGGCTCGAAGAAGAGGGTCGCGAGGATCGAACCCGGACAGAGGGCGGACCAGGCCTTCAGATTTTCCTGGAAACGGTCGGCTCGCTCGAAGAGCGCGAGGATCTCGTCGTTGCCGAGGTCGTCGATCGAGACCAGGTCCCGCTTCCCGCCGTCCGTCATGGATCCTCGTTCCCGCCCGTCGAAACCCCGCCGCCGCCTCCGCCGCCCGGCCCGGGCGCATCCTCCCCGGGACCGTCGGATCGCGCAAGCTCCTCCAGATGTTCGCGGGGAATCGGAGGGATCCACGCGGCCTCGACGCGGGGGGGACGGGAGGGCATGCCGAGCCTCCGGCAGACCTCACCGAGAACCCGGTCCCGGACCTGTTCCGGAGGATCCCCCGCCAGATCCACCTCGAGTTCCCCCGTGGGGAGGGGACCGCAGGAGGTTCCGGGGAAGGTCCCGGGCGCTCCCGTTCGGATCCGGAGGCGGGGAAGGTCCGAGAGCCCCCCCGCCTCGAGCAGGGTCTCGAACTCCCTTTCGACCCCGAACCCGGATCCGGGCCGGCAGAGCAGGAGGAGGTCGGCGCGACCCGCCGCCTCGATCCCGCAGGAAAAAGCCTCCCGGTCAAGGGAAGCTGGCCGGTCCGGAAAACCGGCGGTATCGAGGAGGCGGAAGGGCCAGCCTCGCCAGGCGAGATCCAGGGGCACGGGATCACGTGTCAGGCCGGGATGCGGCCCGGCACGGATTCGCTCGGCTCCCGCAAGGAGGTTGCAGAGGCTGCTCTTGCCGGCGTTCACCGGGCCGAGGACGGCGAGGACCTTCGGACGGAACAGGGGCAGGAAGACCTCCCCCCGGGCAAGCAGGCGGCGGGCGTTCCCGGCCGTCTCTTCCTTCGGCCACCGGTCCCCAACCCGGGATTCCCCCCTCGCGGCGCGGAGGAAGCCCGCGAGCCCCTCCGGCCCGCATTGAGCCAGGGCGACGCGGCACCCCTCGCTCGTCGGGGCTCCGAGAGCCGTGGCGAACAGGGCTCGTTCGATCTCCCCCTCGAACCACTCCCGGGCCGCACGCTCGGCCCGGCCCGGCTCTCCGGAGGAGGCCCCGCCCCCCGATCCCCAGGACTCGAACAGGCTGCGGAGCCTGTAGGGGTTCCCATGCAGGTGGAGTTCGATCCCCCCGTCCCGGGGATCCCCGAAGCAGAGCACAGGTTCTCGAGTCCCCCCCGGGGCCCGGATCCGGCAGAGGAAGTGCTCCCCCGGATGCGGCGCCCTCCGGCAGCCCAGTTTTTCAAGGCATCTCCTCCCCGCCTCGCCCTCGAAGCGCAGGACGGCGAGGGCCGACTCTCCGAGGGGGGTCAGGAGGCGGACGGAGGGGAGCCCGCGCTTCACCCCTTCCCTCCATTCGCAAGACCGAGTTCCTCGACCCACAGACGCAAGCCCCTGCAAACGAGGTCGGGGACGACTTCGCCCTCACCGAGCACCTCCCGGAGCCGCGCGGCGTCCCCACCCGTCAACCACAGGCGATCCGGCACGCCCTTTGCTCGGCGGGCGAAGCTCCTGGCCGAGACCAGGACTTCCCGGGCCGTGCCCCGGAAGGCAGCCGCCAGGCCGGTTCTCAGGTTCCCCTCGGTATCCCGGGGGACCTCATCCCCCACGATCGCGGACCCGCCCCGAGCCATCTCCACCTCCAAGCGGAGCCCGGGGGCCGAAGTGGAGACCGCCTCGACGAGCGCCCCGAAGCCGGGGGCGATCGCGAGGCCGTAGATCCTCCCCTCGGGATCCACGGCGCTGGCCGTCAGGCAGGTTCCTGCATCCAGCACGAGTCCGCCCCCGGCTCCCACGCGGAGGGCGTGGCAGGCCAGACGGCGATCGGGCCCCATCTCCTCGGGCCGGTCGTAGGCCGGATCCCCGGGAAGCGGGAAATCGAAGCCGGCCCAGAGCCCCTCCGGAACCGGCAGGCCATGGATCCTGGGGAGCCCCCGCGAGGCGGCGCCGAAGACCCGGGTCACCCCCCGGAGGGCGGCGGCGAGATCGGCTTCGTCCCCGCCCCCCTTGAACCTGCGGAAGGCATGGATCTCGCGGCTCCCCTCGAAGACCCTGCCCTTCAGGCTGCTGTTCCCGAGATCGAGGAAGAGGGAACGGGGAGGCATCGAGTCCTCGCGTTCGTCAGCGCCTGTCCGGAGGAGCCTGAAAGGTTCGCACGACGCGACGCCCGTTGCTGAGGAAAGTGAGTTCGAAGGTCCGGACCCCCCTGCGCCATTGCTCGCGCCCGGTCCGGATCGCGGAAGACTTGCCCTTGACCGGGGTCCCGTTGACCTCGATCAGGATGTCGCCCGCCTTCACCCCGAAGGAGCGGAGGCGTTCGGGGACCTTCCGAAAGCTGATACCGGTGACCTTGATCCTCCGGCCGGGATTCTTCGGGTCGCGCCACCAGTCGACGAAGTCCTCCGCGCCCGTCTCCCGGAGCACCTCGTCGTATCGATCCTGGAACCGGTCCCGGTCCTTCCTCGAGACCATCCAGACGTTGCCCTCGAGGCGTTTCGTCACCTCCCCCGGATCCTTCCACTTCCCCCCGCGGCGTGCTTTCGGCGACGGGGACGCGCTCCCGGAACTCCCTCCGGCTCCGAATCCCTCGGGAAGATCCCCGAAGGACTCGTCGGAGATCGAGAACTGTCCGAGGTGCAGGGTCTCACGGATCCTGCGGCCCTTCCCCTCGGGATCGGGCCGGCTGAAGATCGTCCCGAGCCCGTCCTTCGTAACCCCCTCGAAACGGACGAGATCGTAGGGCTTGTAGAGACTGTCCCCGATTCTCAGGTCCTGGTAGATCGCGAGCCCTCCCCCCAGGTCTGGGTTCGGAACCGAATCCCTGGGACCGGCCGGGAGGTCCCCCGTCGTCGGCCCGTCCGGCACCTCGACGTTCGGGTCGAGATAGAGGACCTGGATGTAGGCCGTGTCGCCCGGGGCCCCGAGGAGCAGGCGGGGCTGGATGATCTCCGCCAGGGGTTTGATCGGGGGCTTCGGAGGCTCCTCTTTTTCCCGGGGTCCCTCGTCGGGGACCTCGACGACGGGCACCTTCCCGACCCAATTCGCAGTCTGGATCTTCTTCCACCAGGGATGATAGGCCTTGGAATAGTTCCACGAGCTGCGTTCGGGTTGGGTCGCAACACCCTTCGCGCGCAGCTCCTTCGAGATCGCCGTGAACTCCTTGGCCGTCCTGGGAACCGGGACCCAGGTCATCGTCATGGCCTTCCGGGCCTCCCAGACCATCAGTCCCAGGAAGGTCGCCGCCAGCCCGTAGATCCCCAGTCCTATCGTCTCCGTCCGCATTGATCCGCCATTCCTCGCCGGGTCCCGTTCGGGTCCCTGGATTCCTAGGATAGACGGGGGGAGGGTCGCCGTCTTCCCGGATCCTTCCGAAAGGAAGGAAGGGAACGGGGGCCGGAGGCCGTGCGCGAACCGCGGCCCCTCAGGCCCGGATCCCGGCCGACATCCCGCCCTTCGTGATGCCCCGCATCTGGAGCTTCAGCTCATCGGGGTTGTCGGAGGCCGCCAGGGCGTCCTCGAGTTCGATGTTCCCTGATTCGAAGAGACGGATCAGAGACTGGTTGAAGGTCATCGTTCCGTAGTACGAACCCTCGGCCAGGGCTTTCGGAAGCTCCCGGGTCCTCCCCTCTCCGAGCATCTCCCGAACGGTCGGGGTATTGATGAGGACCTCGACTGCCGGCATCTGCCCCTCGCCGTTCTTCAACCGGATCAACCGCAGGCTGATGACCCCCGCGAGATTCAGGGCCAGCTCCATCCTGAGCAGGTCGTGCTGGTGCGGAGGGAACAGGGAGATGATCCGCTCGACGGTCTGGACCGAGTTCACGGTGTGGAGGGTCGAGAAGACCAGGTGGCCGGTCTCCGCCGCCTGGATTGCGGCCTCCATCGTCTCCTTGTCCCGCATCTCGCCGATCATGATGACGTCGGGCGCCTGACGCAGGGCCTGCTTCAGGGCCGCCGCGAAGCTCGGGGCGTCGGTTCCGATCTCCCTCTGACTAATGATGCTCCGCTTGTCCTCGAAGAGGTACTCGATCGGATCCTCGATTGTGATGATGTGCTTGGCCTGGGTCTGGTTGATGTATTCGACCATGGAGGCGAGGGTCGTCGACTTGCCGCTGCCCGCGACCCCGGTCGCAAGGATGAGGCCCCGCTCGAGCTTCGCGAGCTTCTGGAGCGACTCGACCGGAAGGTGCAGTTCCTTGAAACCCGGGACGTCGCGCTTGACGTGCCGGAAGACGAGGCTCACCCGCCCTCCTTGGAGGAACACGTTGCAGCGGAACCTCCCCAAGCCCTCGACCGAAACGGCGCGATCGACCGACCCTTCCCTACGGAAGCGGTCGAGGCCCGACTTCCCGACCAGGGTGTCCAGGAACTCCCTCGTGACCTCCGAGGGGATCTTCTGATCGGAGACGAAGCGATACTGGCCGTTCAAACGGATCGCCGGGTAGCTACCGGTCTTGAGGACGAGGTCGGAAGCCCCTTCCTTGACCATCAGTCTGAGGAATTCCTCGATCTTCATCATGGGCGGCTCCTTCGGGAGGATGCCCCGGCCGGAAAACGGCCCGGAGATCCCGGTCTCTCATCCCCTATCGGCCGGGGGATGCCCGGCCCTTTGCCGGCCCTCCCCGGAATCCCCCTCGGCCTCCCCGGCGAGGAGTTCGGAGATCCGACGGCGGAGTTCCTTCAGCCCCCGGTGGCGGATCGATGACAACGGGAGGACGGGGCTTTCGAGGGCCTCGGCGAAGGCCTCGAACCTGGCTTCCGCCCCGGGTCCCTCGATCTTCGTCCCGGCAACGAGGGAGGGCCGCCCGGCTAGCTGCGGAGAATAGGCCTCGAGTTCCTTCCGGATCCCCGTATAGGCCTCGAAGGGGTCCGGTGCATCCTCCGAACAATCGACGAGATGCAGGAGGATCCTCGTCCTCTCGACGTGCCGGAGGAAGCGGTGGCCGAGCCCCTTCCCCTCCGAGGCCCCCTCGATCAACCCGGGGATGTCCGCCATCACACAGCTGCGGAACTCGCCGAGTTCGACGATGCCCAGACAGGGACGAAGGGTCGTGAAGGGGTAGGAGGCGATCTTGGGTCTCGCGGCCGAAAGGACCGAGAGGAGAGTGGATTTGCCGGCGTTCGGAAGACCGATCAACCCGACGTCGGCGATGAGCTTGAGGACCAAGAGGAGTTCCCTCTCCTCTCCCGGGAGTCCTTTCTCGAACCGGCGGGGCGCGCGATTCGTCGAGGTCGCGAAGGCCTTGTTCCCGCGGCCCCGCTTCCCGCCCCGAGCGGCGACCAGCCGCGCTCCGGGCTCCACGAGATCGCCGAGCACGTTCCCGCGCAGAGCATCCTTGACGACCGTTCCCGGCGGGACCCGGAGGACGAGATCCCGCCCCCGAGCGCCGGTGCAGTTGTTCGGCCCGCCCGGACGCCCGTTCCCGGCCTCGAAGACCCCCTGTCCCCTCAGGGGGTGCAGGGACGATTCCATTGGATCCGCGAGGAGGATGACCGCCCCGCCGTCCCCGCCGTCTCCGCCGTCCGGGCCACCGCGAGGAACGTATTTCTCTCTGCGGAAGGACATGCAGCCCTGCCCCCCCTTGCCCCCCCGGACGGAGATCCGGATCTCATCGAGAAACACGGCCGCCCCCCGCCGGTAAACGGGGTCCAGGGCCCCGCCGAAGTTCAGTTCTCGATCGGTTCGACGTGGACGCGCCGGTTCGACTGGTAGCGGACGACGCCGTCCGCGGTCGCGAAGAGGGTGAAATCATTGCCCAGCTTGACGTTGCGCCCGGGATGGAACCGCGTCCCAAGCTGGCGGACGAGGATCGATCCCGCCGTGACCCGTTGCCCCGCATAGACCTTGATCCCCCGGAACTGGGGGTTCGAGTCGCGGCCGTTCTTGGAGGTTCCCTGCCCCTTCTTGTGTGCCATGACTCCCTCCGCACTCAGCCTTCGATCGAACGGACCCGGGCCCTCGTGTACTTCGCCCGGAAGCCCGTCTTGCGGCGGTAGCCCTTCCGGCGCTTGAACTTGCCAATGACGAGTTTGGGCCCCGGAACGGCTTCCAGGATTTCCAGGACGACCCGGGCCCCCTCGACCAGGGGGGCGCCGATCCGGGTTTCCTCCCCTCCCAGGACGCAGACCTCGTCGAGGACGAGTTCCTGTCCCGGCTCCCCCTCGGGGAGATGGTCCAGGAGCACGAGGTCCCCTTCTTCGACGCGGATCTGGCGGTTGCGGTCCTTGACGATGGCGTACATCGGAACGGCCTTTCAGGAATCGGCGGGGGCCGGTATCCCGGCGGAAAAGGGCGGGGATCCTACCCCCGTCCCGAGAGCCCTGCAAGACCCAGGCCCCCCCTTCTCCGCCCCGACGCCGTGGGAGCGGCCCCCTCCGCCGCGGGGGACCTCAGGCGTGGACCCCGAGTCCGGCGGGTATATTGACCTTGATCTCCTTTCCCTGGGCGTCGAGGAAGCGGTAGTGGACAACATCGACCGGATAGCTCGACTCCGAATGCGTCGAGATCACGCGGTCGAAATCGAGTTCGACCTGCACGAGGCTTCGCCGCTTCCGATTCTCGAGCCAGGAGGCGACCTCGGGATGGAGATAGGCCTCGAGGTGCCGGAAGCCGGGAAGCCTCGCCAGGGCCCGGATCTCGCGCAGGACCGCCAGGGCCTTGCTCTGGACCGTCCGAACCAGGCTCGTTCCCTTGCAGGTCGGACAGGTCTGGAAAACCGTCCTCTTCAGGCCGGGGCCGACCCGTTGCCGGGTCAGTTCCAGGAGTCCGAAGATCGAGATCCTCCCGACGTTGATGCGCGCCCGGTCCCCTTTCAGGGCCTCACGGAACCGGCGCTCGATCTCGCGGCGATGCCTCTCCTGCGTCATGTCGATAAAGTCGACGATGATGACGCCTCCGAGGTCCCGGAGACGTAATTGCCGGACTATCTCGGGGATCGCCTCGCGGTTCATCCGGAAGGCTGTCTCCTCGAGATTCGAACCCGGTTTGAACTTGCCGGAGTTGACGTCGATCGCGACGAGGGCCTCGGTCTGCTCGATGACGATCGACCCTCCGTTCGGAAGGTCCACCTTCGGCTTGTAGAGGTCCTCGACCGCGGCCTCGAGGCCGTAGGAGAGGAAGAGGGGAGCGTGCCCCGAATGGTGCTTGATCTTGTCCGTGTGCTGGGGCATCAGCTTGGCGACGAAGTCCTTGACTCGCTCGTAGACGGGTTCCGCGTCGATGACGACCTCGTCGATGTCCTGGGAAAACAGGTCCCGGATCGTGCGCAGGACGAGATCGGATTCGAGATAAAGGGGAGTAGGGGCCCGCGTGACGCGGGCGCGCTGGACGATGACCCCCCAGAGCTTCTCGAGATACTCGAGGTCCCGACTCAGGTCGGCCGCGCTCTTCTTGATTCCGGCCGTGCGGACGATGAATCCGATTCCTCCCGATCCGGTCCGATCGAGGTCTCGCACGATCCGCTTCAAGCGGCGCCGCTCCCTCGGGTCCTCGATCTTCCGGCTGACTCCACACTTGGGCAGGCTCGGCATCAGGACCAGGCAGCGGCCGGGAAGTGAGAGGTAGGTCGTCAGGGTCGGCCCCTTCGCCCCGATCCCCTCCTTCGTGATCTGAACTACGACCTCCTGGCCCTTCTTCAGGAGTTCCTGGATCGGCCGCGAGGCCCGTCTCCTGGATTCCCCGGGGCTCCGCTTCGGCCGGCGGCGCTTCTCGGTCCGCCGCTTCCCCAAGTGCTTGACCGGGACCTCTTCCGCTTTCTTGGAAGTTTCCTCGGAAGACTTGCCCCCCCCCTTGGCCGGACCGTTCCGGCGCCGCCGGCGGCGGCGGCGACGACGGCCCTCTCCCGTCTCCGAACCGTCCTCCCCGCCTCCCCCGGCCTTCTGGGCCGCCCCGGTCTCCGGCAGGGTTCCATTCGAAACCTCCCCTCCCTCGGAGGCGGAGGCCGAGGATTCGCAATAGAGAACGGGCCCCCGGCCCTCCTCGGGCTCCTCGTCCTCTTCGGGTTCCTCGTCTTCGTCGGGTTCCTCGTCCTCTTCGGGGAGGTCCGGCCCCTCCGTCTCCGGAAGACCGGAATCGGAGGGCGGCTCCTCTCCGAGAGATTCGCCGGCAGGTCCCCCGGGAAGGGAATTCTCCGCCCCCTCCTCCGGTCCGTCCGCGATCTCGGACTCCGCGGCGTCCTCCTCCACCGCCGCATCTTCCGCCGCCGGGACTCCGGGAGCCTCGCCGCTCCCCGCCCCCGTCGCCCCCTCGTCCTCCTCCTCGTCGTCCTCGAGCAGGGCCGACTGGACGGCTTCGGGTCCTTCCCCCTCCGCCGCGCGCGCCTTCCCCGTCAGGATGTCATCGAGGGAGAACTGGGGATCCCCGTAGGCCGGAAGGACGTCGGAAGCATGGAGGAATCCGTTCCGATCCCCGCCGAAGCTGACGAAGGCGGCACCGATGCTGGGTTCGATATTGACGACCCGGCCCTTGTAGATGTTCCCCAGATGGGACTCCCGTCCCGCGAGTTCGACGTTGAGTTCCTGCAGGATCCCGTTTTCGACGATCGCGATTCTGCATTCCTCAGGATCGCCGGCGTTGACCAGCATCCGCTTCATGGGTCCTCCCGGATCGGAGGCCCGACGGAGCGCGGTCGGAGGGGGATCGTCCTGAAGAACCGCGGGAGGGATCCGGAGGGGACCCCCCCGGGATCCTCGCGGGTCCTGATCGTGGGAAGCCTTCCACCCGGAGGAAGGAGGGGTTCGAGCCCCTCCCTCCGCCGGGATTCGGGTTCGGAACCGGCGGCGGGATCCTTCGGGGTTTCCCGCCTCCGCGGGCCGAAAGAACCGCCGGTTCCACGTCCAGATGATCCTCGCGGGTCCGCCTTTCCGGATATCGACTCCGGGGATCCGGAGTCCTACGGCGGACGAGCGACACTCCCGGGGAGTGCGGATTCCTCCGAGGCGGGAAGCTCCGCTGCGGGCGTCCTCTTCGTTCTGCCTCGAATGCCATTCGGTATCTCATGGCGGTCCCGGCGACCGGAAAGTCGTGGGCGCTTCCGGCCGCCCCTGCGCGGGCGGGGGGTCCTCCCCGCCCGGAATTCCCGACCCGCACCCCCGAGGAGCGCGGATCCCGCGGACCCGGGGGCCCGCGAACCTCACCCGGCAACCGCCCGGCAAGAAAGGTTCACCGTAGCACCCCCGGAGAGGGATCTCAATCCAGACTCCGGGCCCCCCCCTTCCTCCTCACGCCCGCCAGACCAGGATGCGGGAAGGATACGGCTCATTTCCGTTCGTCTTTTCCGAAGATCCGGCGGTATTCGCTCTCCATGGCCTTGCGGCGATCCGAGAGGATCCGGCGAATGCTGGCCTCGGTCTCCTCGGGGCTCTTCACGATTTCCGGGGTGATGAAGACGATCAGGCTCTGCTTCGTATTGCTCGTCTTCTCCTTCTTGAAGGCCCAGCCCAGGATCGGGATGTCCCCGAGCAGGGGCACCGAGGTCACGGTGCGGGTGTTCGTATCCGTCGTCAGCCCGCCGATGACCGCGGTCTGACCGCTCAGGAGGAGCATCTTCGTATGGATCGTGCTCGAGGAGACCCTCGGGAGGGCGATCGAACCGCTCCCGCTCGATCCCCCCGCCCCGACCGTGAAGACGTCGAAACCGGTCGGAGCCAGCGGCGGACCGCCGGAACCGCTCAAGGATTCGGCCTCGGGAATGACCTCCATCTCCACCTTGTCCATCCCGGGGATGATGTGGGGGATGATCAGGAGCTGGAAACCCGTGGAGACGGGGGACCCATCGGCCTCCTCGACGACGAGCTGCAGCCCGCCGGCCTGTCCCTGCTCCGCCCTCGCCTGGGCGTAGCGCACGGTGTCCCCGACGAAGATCGTCGCCGGCTGATGGTCGAGGGCGATGATCTTGGGAGCCTGGACGATCTCCGAACTCTCGTCTTTCTTCAGGAGGGTCAGGACCGCCTGGACCCCGGTAAAGCTCAAGGCCCCGAAGATCGTGTCCGGCACGGTCGTGTTGGCGCTGGCGTTCAGCGAGGAATCCGTGAAGGGCCCCCTTCCGCTGTCGTTCGCGATGATCGAATCGTCGAACCCCCCCGCGCCAAGATTGAACGGCCATTTCACCGGAATCTGCCCGAGGCCCGCGGAGACCTGCCAGCCCGTATCGCCGATGCCCACTCCATAGTCCAGAATCCCGCTGTTTTTTGTCGTCACGAATTTGACGTCCACGAAGACCTGCTTCGGCTCGACGTCGATCGTCGAGATCAGGCGCCGCATTTCATTGATGACGGGCTTCGTATCCTTCACGAACAGCGTGTTCCGCTCCGAGACGTATTCGAGGGTCCCCGACTTGGAAAGCATCCTGCGCAGGGCCTCGAGCAGAGTGAAGTTCTCGGCGGGATCCCCGACCGGCTGGTAGATCTTCCCCTGGATGTATTCTGAAGTAATCTTGGGAACGAAGGCACTTCGCGGCCGGACGTACCGGAGCACGAACTCCTCGCTGACGAGTTGATCGACGAGGGTAGACGGAGAGACGACCCGGAGGATGTTCCGGTCCTCCTCTACGACCGTGTATCCGAGCGTCTTGGCGATCTGCTCGAGAGCGTCGCGCCAGGGCACGTCCTTCAGGCGGAGGGTGATCGAACCCTGCACCTCGGGGGCCGTGATGATGTTCGCCCCCGAGATCTTCGCGATGGCGTCGATGACCTTGTTGACCGGGGCGTTGTCGAACGCAAACCGGACCCGGGGTGGCTTCTCGACCTTCAAGACGTTGGGGCCCTTGCGGATCACGACGCAGCCGGCCTTCTCGGCGACGAGGTCGAGGGCCGTCCGCCAATCCACGTCCTTGAGCTTCAACGTCACGCCCACGTCGATCCCCTCGTCCATGATGATGTTGACCCCGGTCTTCTGCCGGAGGAACTGGACGACGTCGCGAAGCGGGCGGTCGCGGAGGTCGAGGTCCGTGATCACAGCCTGGCGGTCGCCTGGCTCGAGGGGCTTCCGGTCTTGAGCGGCGAGGTTTCCGCCGAGGATCAGGGCGCCGAGCAGGGCGGCCTGGAAGAGCTTCGGATTCGGCTTCCTGGGCGACATAGGGCGATTCCCTTTGCTGGAGGATGTTCTGGCCGGTCCATCTCTGGAGGGGGACCGGTGGGGCCGGGGGCCTCGGAAGGTTCTTCGGCCGAGCACGGAGTGGACTTGACTCGTTTTGGGAAAACCGCCCTCTCCCCGAAAACGCCTCGGGAAGACCGTTCCAGCCGACCGGAGCCATCTAGGCGGAATGGGTCACGCGTCTTTCACGACCTCCCGGGACACTCCCGGCGGGGAAACGAAGCGGGCGGGCTCGAAGCCCGCCCGGATGCTGCTCTCCGGCTGGATCCCGGAGGAATCAACGGGTCTTCTTGCGGAGCGTGACTCCCTTGTAGAGGAACTCGCACCATTCCTCACCGACCTGGCCAAGGAACAGTTCCTCATCCACCGCATCACCTTCCTGGTAGGTCTTCCCGTTGATGATCGCGGTCGAGAGCCCCCGATCCAGAACGATCGTCCCGGTGATCTGGAGCGGAAGACGGGAGAACTCCATCCCGATCTTCGCCTTGCGGTAGAGGTCACGGATCCGCTCGGCCTTCTCCCTCCTGGGATCCCCCTTGCGGAAGGCGAGTCCCTGTTGGACATCCGCGAACCGGTCCACGGCGTCCTCGAGTCTGCCGTCGAAGAGGGCATCGATCATGAAACGTTCGACGGAAGTCAGGGTTTCCATCGAGATCCCGGTGTCACGCTGCTGCGGAGTCTTGTCGAAAGAATCCAGAACGTCGAGGACTTCCCTCTGGAAACGATAGTTCAGGGACTGGTTCGAGATCAGCTCCTTCTCCCGGACCTCCTCGGCCTTCTTCTTCGTTGCTTCCAGGAGCTTTCTGGCCTTCCGGCGGAGTTCGTATCGGATCAGGATGACCTTCGTGTCGGTGGCTTCCTTGCGGAGCTGCTGGATCTCGCGGACCTGTGAGAGAAGACCGGCGAGAATCTTCTCCTGTTCCTTCCGGGGGAGCCCCTTCAAGCGTTCATCCAGGATCTTCTCGGAACGGGGATCCACGAAGATGTCACGCCGGGAACGGGCCCCCTTGAAGGCGTACTTCTCGATGTTGATGTTCGCCCTCTCCCTCAAGATCTTCTCCCGGAGCCGGGCCTTCTTCTTTTCATATCCGGGGATCTGGACGGCCTTTTTGCCTCCCGCGGTCTTGTTGTAGACGTAGGTCTGCACCGTCATCGTGAACTTGTGGACGATTTCCTGCGTCTGGTCCTTCCCCGCCTTCCCGGCTTCGAGCTTGAAATCCGTAACCTTGACGAAGCGCTTGTAGGACTCGAAGAGGTTCATGAACTTCATGAACTGCCAGAGCGTTCCCTTGAAGTTCAGCCTGTAGGTGAAGTTCGAGAAGGCCGACCTCCTGGATCTGGCCTTGTTCACCGGGGTCATCGAGGAGAGGGCCACTCCGGAGGATTGGGCGAAGGACGTGACGGTCCTCGCGAAATCCGTGAGTTCCGCGGCCTCTGGAAGGATCTTCACGTATTCGGTCAGGTTCTCCCTGAGAACGATCACATCTTCTTCATCCCCGGGGATCCTGGCCTTCTTGGCCTCCGCCTGCTTGATCTGCCTGTCGACCGATTGAATCTTCTCCTGCTCCTCCTGGATCATCCCCTTCGTGTAGTAGACCCCACCGAAGGAGAGCCCCGAGACGAGGGCGCCCGAAAGAAGGAAGACCAGGATCAGTTGCTTTTCGCTGAGTTGCGCCATCTTTCCGCCTCCCTCAACGCTTCCGCTGATTCCTGGCCCACTTGGACGCCGGCTTCATCCGCAAATCGAGCTTGAAGGCGATCGCCGCGGACGGGTCCTTGGACTCGTCATGGACGACCCGGCCGCCCGGAGACGTGATCGAGAGGAAATCCCTGAAGAACTCCTCGTTGTTCTCGATGTCATCCAGATAGTTCGCCTGCTTCGTGAATTCGTCCGACTCGCAGTAGGCCTGCAGGGACATCGTGGGCCCGACCTTTCCGCGGCCGTCGCGGGCGTCGAGGTTCTTGAACCAGACGTTGTGCCGTTCGGTGTTCCCTTCGTTGAAGGTGATGTCGATGAAATCGTCGAGAAGCCTCGTCCAGAGGACCCGAGAGTTCGCGATCGTTTGGATCGTTTTGGAACGCGCCTGGTATTCCTTCTTCTCCGCCACGAGCGCGTCGTCGTATTTCGCGAACCTCGTGAGGTTCTTGAGTCGCTCCTCGCGCTGGATCCGCATGGCTTCGACGGCTTTGAACTCGTTCAGATAGATATGACCGAGATACACGATCGACGAACAGGCCATGATGATGGCGAGAAGGAGAGAGCCGAACACTTTGAACGAGGTCCGCTCACGGCGCCTGAATTCCTGCGGCAACAGGTTGATGACGATCATTGCGTCCTTCCTCCTAGACGGCCCGGGCGGCAAGGCCGACGCTCACCGCGAGTTGCAACGCGGAACAGTTCAGACTCTCGATGTCCACGTTGTCGGAACGGATCTTCAACCCCTCGATGGGGTTCCAGACACGAGTCTTCTTCTCGAAAAGGGCCTCGAAATCCTCCTCCAAACCCGGTAGGAGGGCCGACCCGCCGGACATGAAGACATGGTTCACCGAACCGTCATACTGGTTCTCGAAGAAGTCGAAGGAGAGGTTGATCTCGTTCCCGAGATCTTCGATGACGGGTGTGATCGCCTCATGAACCTCGTTCTCCCTGTCCTGGGGATCCTTCTTCATGGCCTCGGCCTGATAGATATCGACCCCCATCCGCCTCGTGATCGCGTTCGTCAGATCGTTCCCGCCCAGATAGACTTCCCGGGCGAAGAGGCTGATGTTGTTCTTCAGGATGTTGATGCAGGTCTTGTTGGCACCGATATCGACGAGCCCCGAGATCTTCCCTTCCTCGGAGAGCCCTGGTGAAAGGCTCTCCTTGAGTTCGTAGGCGTTCCCTATCGCAAACGCATCCACGTCGATCGCGATGGGCTGCAGTCCCAGGTCGATCAACATCCGAGCCTGCTCTTCGACCAGGGACCGTTTGACCGCCACCAGGAGGACCTTCATCTCCGGGCTCGCCCCCCCCTCCTCCACCGGAAGGTCCATCAACTTCTGGCATTCCAGCTGAACCTCTTCGAGGTCGAAGGGGATGTACTTGTCCGCCTCGAACCGGATCGCGCTCTCCAGGTTCTCGGGGGTCATCTGTACCATGTTGATGTAGCGGACGATGACGGACTTCCCGCTGACCGAGGTCACGACCTTCTTGGTCTTGAACCGGCACTGCTCGAACAACTCGCGGATGGCCTCGGGCCTGGCGGCCTCGTTCTGGATTTCGACCTGGCCGTAGCCCGTGATGATGTAGTCGTATTTATCGCGCGTGATCTCGACGGCCTTGATGCAGGAACCCCCGAGGTCGAGCCCGATGACGCTTTTGCGGCCCTTCAGCATGTGTCCACCTGACCAGGTTTGGGTCGTGGTTCCGCCTCCCGAACCTGGGACGCGGTCTCGCCGTTCTTTCGGAACAGGCGCCCTCCCGCCTTAAGGGAGGAAACCCGGAACGAAGAGGCTCCGTCCGGGGTAGGGGAAAGAGACCCGGAGCTCTCCCTGGGGCGGGGGAATCGAGACGGAAGGACTCCCTCCTCACGGCGGGGGCCCCGGCGCAACCGCCCGGAGGGGGATCTGGGCGGGACGTCCCCTCAGCCTTCCTTGAAGCCCGACGCGAACAGGGCCACGAGGGCTTCCAATGCTTCCGCGGCCTCCGGCCCCTCGGCCCGCAGCAGGAGTTCGGTCCCCTTTTCCGCCGCCAACATCATCAGGGACATGATCGACTTCGCATCGACCTCGAGATCCCCTCGGACGACCTCGATCCTGCAAGGGAATCGGTTCGCGGTCAGGACGACCATATGGGCCGGTCGGGCGTGCAGGCCCTGGGGGTTCACAACCGTCACCGTCCGGGTCAACGGCCCTTTCGCTTCCTCCGTCATCTCGGTCAAGCCGGAACCCGCCTTTTCACGAACTCATCTCGACGAGGAGATCCCGGAGTTCCTTGCGATTCTTGCAGTGCATCGCGAAGTTCCGGAAATCCCCGCTCCTCGAGAGGCCGGCGATCCATCTCAGGAAACCCAGATGCTCCTCGGGGGCGTCCTCGGGCCCGACGACCAGGAAGAACAAGGTGACGGGGACTCCGTCCGGAGCGCCGAAATCGACCCCTTCCCGGGACCGACCGAACACCGCCAGGGTCCTCTCAACCCCCGGGACCTTGACGTGCGGAACGGCCACGCCGTGACCGATCGCCCCCGTGGCTCCGATTTCCACCTTGGATTCCAGGGCCTTACGGACGGCGGCGACCTGGTTCCTCTTGAGGGCCTTGGAAGCGATGAGAGGGGAAAGGAGTTCCTCGAGGACGCTGGAGATGTCCTCCCCCTCCAGCGAATCCAGGATGGTTTCCTTGGTCAAGACCTTCCAGTATTCCATGCTCGCTCGCGTGTCGTCCGGGTCAAGGTCGCGGAATAGGGCGAAACAGCCTAGGGCCGATCCCCCGTGATACAACCGCGGCCTCCCCCCGTTTTGGGGGAAGGCCGCGATTCCTCGAACGCCGGGGGAGCCGGTCCCCCTCAATCGCTCTCCAGGTCCTCGTCGATGGCTTCCTCGTAGGTCGGCTCCTCCTCAGGGGCCGGGCTAGGAGCGGGTTTTCCAGGGAGGATTTTGCGATTCCGGCCGATCAGGCGCTCCTTCTCCTTGCGCACCTGACGCTCGATCTTGTCCGAAACCAGATCGATCGCCGCTCGAAGGTCCTCGTGCGAGGTCTCGGCCACGAGGGTCGAACCCGAGTCGAGATGGGCGACGACCTGCGCCGTGCTTGCCGGCTTGCCATCGAGCCTTCCCTGCTCCAAGGAGACATGGACCCGCCGGACCCTGTCGAAGATCCTTCGGACCTTCTCGACCTTGCTCCTGGCGTAGTCCTTGGCCTTCTCGGGCACCTCGTCACCACGGCTCGTGATTTCGATTTCCAACGCGCTTCTCCTTCTCGTTTGAAGTCGCATGCACCACGGGCCGGGCGACCCCCGACCCTGTCCGGTTATACCTTTCGGTAGAGCCTTCGGGAACCTGTATCGGGAGCCCTTCGAAGCGGTCCCGAAACCGGGATTCCGACCGAAGCCCCGTTGTCAAGGAGTCCAGAGACCGGGAGTATCCACCCAGGAGGGAAGTCCGTCCCCCCCGAAACGGGGGGGGTAGAGGACCCTCCAAAGGACGAGGCCCCGGGCCGGAAGCGTCGGTCCTCCACGGGAACGATCGCGGGCTTCCAAGACTTCCCGGACCCAGGAAGGGGGCCGCCGGCCCCGGCCGACCTCCAGGAGCGTCCCGGCCATCGCCCGGACCTGGTTGTAGAGGAAACCGTCCCCCTCGACGAGGATCCCGAGGACCCCCCTCCGAAGCCGGAGATGCAGCGCGCGGACCGTGCGGATCGTGGGCCGTTTTCTCGGATGGCCCGGATTCGTCGCGAAAGAGAGGAAATCGTGGGTTCCGACCAGGAGCCGGGCGGCTTCCCGCATCGCGCCGAGATCCAGCGGGCCGGCGTGGAAATGGACGAAGCGGGCGAGCAGGGGGTGGCGGATCCTCCCGGCCGCAACGCGATAGAGGTAGCGTTTTCCCCGCGCACTGAAACGGGCATGGAAATCCGAAGGAACCTCCAGGGCCGCGAGGACCCGGATCGCAGGGGGCAGGTGGGCGTTGAGGGCCAGGTGGAAACGCCGTTCGGGCGGGCCGCCCTCGACCCGGACATGGGCCGCCTGCAGGAAGGCGTGGACCCCGGCGTCCGTCCTCCCGGCTCCATGGACCCCGGCCCTCTCTCCGGTCACGAGGCGCACGGCCCGCTCGAGATGCTCCTGGACGCTCTCCGCCCCGGCCTGGCGCTGCCAGCCGGCCAACCCGCTCCCGTCGTATCCGATCCAGAGCCGCAGGGTCCGCACGGCCGCATGAAAGGCCCGCCCCCTCCCGGAGGCAAGGGGGATCAACCCTTCCCCGGGGACTCGTGGACCTTCCTCCTCCAGCTCGAGGGGATCCCGAGTTCCTTGCGGTACTTCGCGACCGTCCGCCGGGCGAGGTCCACGCCCTCCTTGCGGAACTCCTCGGCGATCTCCTCGTCGGACAACGGAGCCCGTCGGTCCTCCTCCTCGATCATCCCCGCCAGGCGTTCCTTGATCGCCGTCCGGGTGCGGCCCTCGCCGCCCTGTCCGGACCCGACCCCCTTTCCCCCGTCGAAGAACATCCGGAGCGGATGCACGCCGTGATCGGTCTCGACGTATTTCTCGGCGATCGCGCGGCTGACGGTCGAGAGATGGACGCCGACCGCGTCCGCGATCTCCTGCATGCCGAGGGGCCGGAGCCCTTGCACCCCCTTCTCGAGGAAGGCGCGTTGCCGCGCGAACACCGCCTCCGCGATTCGAACCAGGGTCTCCCTGCGCTGCTCGAGGGCCTGGATCAGGTCCCTGGCCTCCCCCAGGCGGGTTCGGAGGTGGCGGCGGACCTCCTTCGGAACCTTCCGGTCCCCGGCCATCCGCCGGTAGTCCTCGCGGATCGCCAACCTCGGCACGGATTCTTCGGCGAGTTGGATGACCCAGGCTCCTTCCGACCGCCGGACGACCAGGTCGGGGCGGATCGGGCGCTCGAGCAGGCGGGTGAACTCCCTTCCCGGGCAGGGGGAAAGTTCCTTCATCCTGTCGATCAAGCGGGGGAGTTCGGAGAGTTCGAGTCCCAGGGCGGCTGAGACCTTGGGTTTGCGGTTCTTGGCCAGATCAGGCAGGTGTTCCCGAAGCAGGACCACGAGGGTCTCCCGGTCCGGATCGTCCTCGGGGATCTGGGCGATCATCGATTCGATCGGGCCGGATCTCCCGATCCCCGGGGGATCCAGGGAACGGAGGAGGGCCAGGGCTTCGTCGAAGGCCTCCCCGGACACCTCTCCGAGCGCCGTCCGGGCGGCCTCTTCGTCGAGGTGGCCGTTCGGGTCGAGGCGTCCGACGAGGAAGACCGCGAGGTCGACGAGGGCGGCGGGGGCGTCCGCGAGGGCCAGCTGGCCGCAGAGATAAGTCTGCAGGTCGGGCCCGGGGGCCTCGAGGGTCTCGAGGGGGTAGCCATCCCCCTCGCGCGGAGCGAGCCGGCGTTCCCCGGGCTCCTCAGGGAGGGTCTCGAGGACCTCGTTCTCGATCAGGGCATGGTCGACCTTCGCCCACAGCGCCGGAGTCGGCATCTGCAGGATCTCGATCGCCTGGAGCATGCGGGGCAGGAGGAGCTGCCGCTGCTCCAGAATCGGACGCATTCCGAGTTCATAGTGCATGTGAGGTCGCTCGACCTCTCATGCATCGACCAGCCGCCCGAAGGGCCTTGAGAACGGAGGGAGGGCGCCTCAGCCGAGATCGCGCCGGCCCTCGAGCGCGTCGGAGAGGATCGTGTGCTGCACCTGTGCGATCGTCGCGCCGGCCGGGATGCCTCGCGCGATCCTCGTCAGACGCAGCCCCTCCTTCTGCAGGATCTCCGCGAGCCGGTGCGCGGTGGCTTCCCCTTCGAGGTCCGGATCGGTCGCGAGCACGACCTCCCGGATCTCCTCCTTCCGGAGTCGATCGCGCAGGGAGGCAATCGTCAGGTCCTCTTCTCCGACCCCCTCGAGCGGAGCGATCCTGCCCTGGAGCACGTGGTAGAGCCCCCGGTATCCGGTCGATTCGAAGGCGGCGACCTCCCGGGGTCCCTCGACGACGAGGAGCAGGCCCCGATCCCTCTCGGGATCCCCGCAGATTCCGCAAGGATCGCAGGAATCCAGGTTCGCGCAGATCGAGCAGACCCGGACTCGGCTCCGGGCCTCCCGGATCGCGGCCGCGAGTTCGAGGGCCTCGGCCTCGGGGACGGCCATCAGGTGGTAGGCGAGACGCTCGCTCGTCACTCGGCCGATCCCCGGAAGCCGGGCCAGCGCGTGCATCAGGGTTTCGAGGGAGGCGGGACGCGCCAAGAGCTTCCCTCCGGATTCAGAAGTTCAACCCGGGGAGATTGAGTCCGCCCGTGACCTTGTTCATCTCCCGGGTCTCGAGATCCTTGGCCTTTTCCATCGCGTTCTTCACGGCCGCGGCGACGAGATCCTCGAGGGTCTCGACGTCTTCAGGATCGACGACCTCGGGGTCGATCTTGATCCCCATGATCTCCCGCCGGCCGTTGACATAGGCCTTGACGACACCTCCCCCGGCGCTCCCCTCCTCGATGCGCTCCTTCAGTTCGTTCTGCAGGGCCAGGATCCGGTCCTGCATCATCTTGGCCTGCTTCAGCAGGTTCATGTCTCCGCCAGCCATGCTTGCCTTCTTTCGAGGTGATCCGAAGATCCGGCGGGCGCAACCGCCGGAAGCCCCCGCACAGCAGAACGACGCCCTCACGCTTCGTCAAGGCCGGCGCTCGTCGTCGAGGATCCGGGCTCCGAAGAGGTCGCGGACCCTCTTTCCGGCCGGCGGCAGTTCCCCGGTCCGGCCGGGACCCTCGCCGGCATCCTTCTCCCGGGGCGGGGCCTCCGACTCCGCCGAGCCTTGGCCGTCGCCGCCCCCGCGTTCCGGAGGGGCGCCCCCCCCCCCGCCGAGTTCGATCTCGAGTTCGATCCTCGTCCCTGCGGCTTCGGCCAGGGCCTCCGCGATCCGCGCGGTTGTCGAGGCCCTCCCGAGGAGTTCCCGATCGAAGTCGCGTTCGACCGGAACGACGAGCCGAAGGCGGTCCGAACCCTGCCAGCGCGCCTCCGCCCTCGCCAGGAGGGCCCCGAGCACGCCCTTCCCCCGGGACAGGATCTCGACGGTCCGCTCCCAGGGATCCCCGGAAGCGGCGGTCCGAGGTCCCGGATCGGCCGGGGAGCTGGAGGAAGTCTCGACCGCCGCCCGCTCCGGGGGGCGGGAGGGGCCGGGAGAATCCGGAATGGACCTCGCCCCGGAAGCCGTCCCTTCAGGGACCGCTGCGTGCCGGTGCGCGAGTTCGCCGAGACTCAGGGCTTCTCGGATCCGCACGAGACGGCAAAGCGTCAGTTCGAGGAGGACCCGCCGGTCCTCAAGCGTCCGGATCCGGTCGCGGGCCATCATCAGACACTGCATCATCGCGTCCAGCGTCGCGGGATCCCGGTCCGCGGCGAGAGCCTGCAGGCGCTTCCTCCATTCTCCATCGGCCTCGACCAGGAGGCTGTCGGGACCGTCCACCCGAAGGAGGAAGCAGAGACGGCAGACCTTGAGGACCTCGCCGAGGCAGTCCCGTTCGTCCGCTCCGACCTCGACGGCCTCGGCCGCGAGTTCGAGGGCCGCCCGCTCGTTTCCGGCGAAGGCCTCCTCGAGGAAGCGGGCCGCGCGCTGCAGGCCGAGCCTCCCCTCGAGCCGGCGGAACCCCTCGAGGTCCAGGCCCTCGGCGACCGGGAGGAGGCGTTCGAGAGCCGTTTCCGCATCCCGGAGCCCCCCCATGCAGTCCGCGGCGATCTCCGCGAGGATCTCCGGGGCGATCGTGACCCCCTCGGAGGCGGCGATCCCCTCGAGGCGGCGGCGGATGTCGGATGGCCCGATCCGCCGGAACGGCAGGACCTGGCACCGCGACCGCACGGTGTCGGGGACCTTGTGCAGTTCGGTCGTCGCGAGGATGAAGAGGACGTGGTCGGGCGGTTCCTCGAGGATCTTGAGGAGGGCGTTGAACGCCGCCCTCGAGAGCATGTGGACCTCGTCGAGGATGAAGACCTTCTTCCGGAGCTTGAGGGGGGAGTACCCCGCCTGTTCCCGGAGATTCCGGACATCGTCCACCCCGTTGTGCGAGGCCGCGTCGATCTCGACGATGTCGGTCGCGGACCCCTCGAGGATCGCTTCGCAGGCGGGGCAGCTCCCGCAGGGTTCGGGACCGACCCCCTCCTCGCAGTTCACGGCCCGGGCGAGGATACGGGCCGAGGTCGTCTTGCCGACCCCCCGGCTTCCGCTGAAAAGGAAGGCGTGAGGAACCCTGCCCTTCTCCAGGAAGCCGCGGAGGGAACGCAGCACGGCCTCCTGGCCGACGACGTCGCCGAAGGTCGTCGGCCGGAAGCGGCGCGCGAGGACCCGGTAACGCCCCCCCCGCTCCGGAAGGTTCCCACCGTCGCCCTCGCCCTTCGGGGGCCGCTTCGAATCCATCGGCGCCTCCTGTTCCCGCCCCCCCCGGTCGGAGGGGGCCGCCGGTGGGTCGGAAGGACGACCAGGCGACCCGAGACATGGAGCCGCATGCTTATGGCTGCTCCGTTCCCGGCCTGACCAGGTTCGCACCGCCCCATTGCTCGGGACCCGGCCGTCGTCCCGACCCACCGGCGGATTGGCGGAGAGGGGGGGATTCGAACCCCCGGTGGGGTAACCCCCACACGCGCTTTCCAAGCGCGCCCCTTAAGCCACTCGGACACCTCTCCTCGAAGGGCAGGAAGCCTAGCGTCCCCCCCGGGACAGGCAAGCGCGCCGGAGGAGCCCTCCTTCCCGGGTCCCGCCCTCCCGGCGGGCCCCCGCGCATCGCTGGCGGAGAGGGGGGGATTCGAACCCCCGGATGGGAAGACCCATCACCGGATTTCGAATCCGGCCCGTTCAGCCGCTCCGGCACCTCTCCCTGCGGCGAGCGACGGCCGGCGGGGCTCCCGCCGGTCGAGGGAGCGGGGATTCTGGAGCCGGCCCCCCCCCGAAACAAGGATCCGTTTCCCTCGAGGTCGGGCTCTCGGCTTGGGGCCTCCCTCGCCCGCCTCCTCCTCTTCGAGGCCCTTCTCTCCGCCGCTCGGCTCGGCCGCTCGGGCGGTCTCCCCCCTCCTCAGCGCCTGTCCTTGAAGAACTCGCGGAGCATCGCCGCGGAGAGATCGGCGTGCAGGCCCTCCTCGACGAGGCAGCGGTGGTTCAACCTCCGGTCTTCGGGAAGTCGGGCGAGGGAGGCGCAGGCGCCGAACTTCGGATCCCGCGCCGCGAAGACGATCCGGGCGACCCTGGCATGGAGGAGGGCACCCGCGCACATGAAGCAGGGTTCGAGCGTGCAATAGAGGGTCGTGCCCGGAAGGCGGCCCTCCCCCCTCGCGGCGCAGGCGGTCGTGATCGCGAGCATCTCCGCGTGAGCCGTAGGGTCCTTGAGTTCGAGACAGCGATTCCCGCATCGAGCGAGGACCCCCTCCTCCCCGACCAGGACGGCCCCGACCGGCACCTCCTCCCGTTCGGCCGCGGCGGCGGCCTCCTCGAGAGCCATGGCCATGAACCAGGCGTCCCTCCCCTCCGGATCCTCGGGAAGATGCAACAGAGACCTTCGGACCCCGTTCATCCGGCCCGCGTCCCCCGCTGCTCTCTTCCCCCCCCGGGGAGGAGACCCCGTTCGAAGTACCAGCGGGCGGTGGCGCGAAAGCCCTCGGCGTGCGGGGTCCCCGCCTCGAACCCGAGGACTTCCCGAGCGGGCTCGGGATCCCCGACCCAGGATCCCGCCCGCATCTCCCTCCACTTGTCCCAACCGAACCTGGGCGCCCGCCCCCGGAGGCGGCCGAACGCCTCTCCGCCGAGGGCCGTCAGGGCCGCGCCGAGGGCCGGCAGCCTGAGGAGCCTCGTCTCGCGGCCGACCGCCTTCCCGAGAGCCGCGAACAGGGCCCCGGTGTCGAGGGGCGGGGTCGCGACGACCGGAAGCCAGGACCGCCCCCCGCGGTCCGCGGCCGCCAGGACCGCCTCGACCAGGTCGCCGACGAAGACCAGCGAATAGGACCGAGAAGGGCCCGCCGCGACCGCGCGCCCCCGCGCGGCCATCGCGAACAGGACCCGCACGTCCCGGTCGTAGGGCCCGTAGACGATGCCGGGCCGCAGGACGATCCAGGAGAGGCTCGTTCCAAGGAGGACCCTCTCCCCCGCGAGCTTGCTCGCCCCGTAGTTCGAGACCGGCCTGCATTCCTCGGGCGGCGCGGCGCTCCGTTCTCCGTCCTTGGAAGGCCCCGCGGCCGCCAGGGAGGAGATGTGCACGAACCTCGCCCCGGGGGCTTCCCGCTCGACGAGCCGGCAGAGAGCGGCCGTTCCTCCCTCGTTCGCCCGATACAGGGCCTCTTTCGTGACCGCCCGGACCAACCCCGCGCAGTGCGCGACGACCTCGACCCCGTCCCCGAGCCCCGCAGGAGGATCCAACAGATCCCCCTCGACGAGGACCTCCGGGCGGAACCCCCGCCGGGCCGCCTTGGCCGGATTCCGGACGAGGGCCCGGAACGGGAGCCCGAGACGCTCGAGACGCCGACAGAGATTCGTTCCCACGAAGCCGGTGGCTCCGGTGACCAGCCACATCCGCCCTGGATCTCCTTCCCCCATGCGTTCCTCGCTCGCGGCCCCCCCCGCGGCCCGGCCTCGAGGACCCAAACAGCCCCCATCCCCCAGGTCAAGCCCTTCCCCCTCCCGGCGAAGGGATTTTTGGATTTGACCGGATCTTCCCCGGGTTTCTAGGCTAGGTTCTTTCGCCAACAATGCCTGGGGACCGGGGATCCGACGGGCCGACCCGCCGGCGAGGGTTCCTTGCGTATTTCCAAAACCTGAGCCGGAGCATCCAGATTTGGATCTCTTCGCCAAATGCTCCTCCTTCAGGAGGCCGGAAGAGCTGATGCAGTTGGGGATCTATCCCTACTTCCAACCCATCGCCGAAAGCGAGGGAACGGAGGTGGAGATCCACGGCCGGCGGCTCTTGATGATCGGGAGCAACAATTATCTGGGCATCACCCATGACCCTCGGGTCCAGGAGGCCGCCGTCGAGGCCGTCCAGCGCTACGGATCCGGCTGCACCGGCTCCCGCTTCCTGAACGGAACCCTGGAACTCCACGAGCGCCTGGAAGCCGAACTCGCGGATTTCCTCGGCCGGGAAGCGGCCCTGGTATTCACGACGGGCTTCCAGACGAACCTGGGCGTCATCTCGAGCCTCGTCGGGCGCGGGGACACGGTCTATTGCGACCGGGAGAACCATGCCTCGATCATGGACGGGTGCCGGCTCTCCTACGGCGAGATCCTGAAGTTCCGCCACAATGACATGGAGGAACTCGGGCGCCTCCTGGCGGAGCAATCCCCGGCGCGCCGGGGAGGACAGCTCATCGTCGTGGACGGGGTGTTCTCGATGCTCGGGGACCTGGCCGACATCCCCTCGATCGTCGAACTCGCGAAACGCTTCGACGCCCGCACCCTGATCGACGACGCCCACGCGGTCGGCGTCCTCGGGAAGACGGGGAAGGGGACGGCCGAGCACTTCGGCCTCGATTCCGAGATCGATCTGATCCTCGGCACCTTCTCGAAGAGTTTCGGCTCGATCGGGGGGTACGTCGCGGGAAACCGGGAAGTCATCTCCTACGTGAAGCACCACGCGCGGAGCATGATCTTCTCCGCCTCCCTCCCCCCCTCCTCCGTGGCCGCGACCCTGAAAGCCCTGGAGATCATCCGGACGGAGCCGGAACGACGGCGGAAGCTCCGGAAGAACGCGGATTATCTCCGGAGGGGATTCCAGGAACTGGGATTCGACACCGGCCCCAGCAGGACCCCGATCATCCCGATCCTCGTCGGGGACCAGGAAGCCACCTTCCGCTTCTGGAGGGAGTTGTTCGAAGCAGGCCTCTTCACGAACCCCGTGACCTCCCCCGCCGTCCCGAAGGGGATGGACCTGATCCGCACCTCGGTCATGGCGACCCATTCGAGGGAGCAACTCGATCGGGTCCTCGAGACGGTGGCCCGGATCGCCCGGGAACTCCGCCTGGTCGCCTGAGTCCGCCTCCGGGCTCCAATCTGCGAAGAGTTCGACAGAGCTTCGATCCGCCTGCATAATCGGGCGGGGCTTCCGGCACGACGACCCCTCATGGGTCGCAGGGATACCGCAAGGGAGGGAAACCACGTGCGCGACGCCGCACCCGACTTCGTCCATCTCCACGTCCACAGCCATTTCAGCTTGCTCGACGGGGCCTGCCGGGTCGCGGACCTCGCCCGGAAGGCCGCGGAAGACGGCCAGAAGGCCCTCGCCCTGACCGACCACGGCAACCTCTTCGGGACGGTCCCGTTCTACAAGGCCTGCAAGAAAGAGGGGATCCGACCGGTGCTCGGGATCGAGGCCTATGTCGCGGCCCGCAGCCGGCGCGAGAAGGCCGACAAGGAGAGCAATCCGACCCTGCACATGACCCTTCTCGCCCGGAACGCGACGGGTTGGCGCAACCTTATGAGACTCTCCTCGGACGCCTACCTCGAGGGTTTCTACCGCAAACCCAGGATGGACCCCGAAACCCTCGCGCGACATTCGGAGGGCCTGATCGCCCTCTCCGGATGCCTCGCCGGCGAGGTCAACCGGCACATCCTCCGCGAGGATCTCGCGAAGGCCTCCCGCGCGGCCGCCCGATGGGAGGAGGTCTTCGGGAAGGACAACTTCTTCCTCGAGATCATGGACAACGGCTATCCCGACCAGCGGCGCGCGGCGGAAGGGATGCGGAAAGTCGCCGCGGAGACCGGCATTCCCCTCGTCGTGACCAACGACGTCCACTACATCGAGCCCGAGGACTCGAGCGCCCAGGACTTCCTGATCTGCATCAATACCGGAAAGACGGTCCACGACACGAACCGCTTCCGGATGGACGATCTGCGCCTCTATTTCCGGACCCGCCGCGAGATGCTCGAACTCTTCCCGAAGGACCGGGAGGCCCTCGAACGAAGCGGGGAGATCGCGGAACGCTGCGAGGTCGATCTCGATTTCGACACCTATCATCTTCCGGTCTTCGTCCCCGAGACCGGAGAGAGCCCCGAAGGCATGTTCCGGAGACTCTGCGAGGAGGGGGCGCGGAAACGCTACGGGGAGATCGGGCCGAAGGTCAGGGAACGTCTCGAATACGAGATGGAAGTCATCATGAAGCTCGGCTTCATCTCGTATTTCCTGATCGTCTGGGATTTCCTCCGTTTCGCGAGAGAGCACGGCGTCCCCGTCGGGCCCGGGAGGGGTTCCGCCGCGGGCTCGATCGTCGCCTACTGCCTGGAGATCACCCAGCTCGATCCCCTCGAGCACGACCTCCTCTTCGAGCGCTTCCTGAACGTCGAACGCATATCGATGCCGGACATAGACATCGACTTCTGCCGCGACAAGCGGGAACTCGTCATCGACTACGTCCGGAGAAAATATGGAGAGGAGAACGTCTCCCAGATCATCACTTTCGGTACGATGGCTTCCCGGGCCGTTATCCGCGACGTCGGGAGGGTTCTGGACATCCCCCTCTCGGAGGTCGACAGGATCGCGAAGAAGATCCCGCAGGATCTGAGCCTCAAGGAGGCCTTGGAGAAGGATGAGGATCTGAAGGAGACCCGCCGATCCTCACCGGACAAGAAGAAGCTTTTCGAGATCGGCATGAAGCTCGAGGGGCTTTGCCGGAACTCCTCCACGCACGCGGCGGGGGTCGTCCTCGCCGACCGGCCTCTTCAGGAATACGTCCCTCTCCAGCGGCAAGGAGAGGAAATCACGACCCAATGGCAGATGACCGACCTCGAGGAGATCGGTCTCCTGAAGATGGACTTCCTGGGGCTCAAGACCCTGACGATCATCGAGGATGCACTCAGGCAGATCCGCGAGCATCACGGGCGGGAGATCGATTTCGACTCGATGCCCCTGGACGACGGGAAGACCTACGCCCTCCTCCAGGCCGGCGACACTCATGGGGTCTTCCAGCTCGAATCGAGCGGGATGCGGGACCTCCTGGTCCGGATGCGTCCCGACTGCTTTGGAGACATCGTCGCCGTTCTGGCGCTCCATCGACCGGGTCCGATCCAGTCGGGCATGGCCGACATGTACGTCCGGCGCAAGCACGGAGAGGAGCGCGTCGCCTATCCCCATCCCTCGCTCGAAACCCTCCTTAAGGACACCTACGGCGTCATCGTCTACCAGGAACAGGTGATGCTCATCGCCCACCACATGGCGGGCTTCTCCCTGAACGAGGCGGATTCCCTACGGAAGGCCATGGGCAAGAAGAAGCCCGAGGTCATGGCGAAGTTTAGGGAGAAGTTTGTCGAGGGGGCCGCCGCCCAGGGGCACGACCGGAAACTCGCCGACGAGATCTTCACGACGATGGAGTTCTTCGCCGGTTACGGTTTCAACAAATCCCACTCCGCCGCCTATGCCCTCCTCACCTACCGCACGGCCTGGCTCAAGGCCAACTACCCTCTCGAGTTCATGTGCGCCCTGATGACCTGCGACATGGGCTTGACGGACAAGGTCAAGGAATTCGTCCAGGAAGCGAAACGCATGGGGATCGAAATCCTCGGCCCCGACGTCAATCGGAGCCGGGCGGCCTTCTCCGTCGAAGGGAACGCCATCCGCTACGGCCTCGCGGCCCTCAAGGGTCTGGGCAAGCGGGCCGCCGAAGCCCTCGTCGAGGAACGCGAACGGAACGGATCCTTCCGGGACATCTACGACCTCGCCGAACGATGGGACCCGAGGATCGCGAACCGGACCTGCTACCAGGTCCTCGCGAAGGCCGGCGCATTGTCGGTCGGAGGATGGAACCGAAGGGCGGCCCACGACTCGGTCGACGAGGCCATGAAACAAGCGGCCCGCTACGCGGAGGACCGGAGGCGGGGCCAGAACCTCCTCTTCGGAGGCGGGACCGCGGCCGCTTCCACCGCTCCCGAGATCCCGGACCTCCCCGAATGGAAGGAAGCCGACCTCCTCCTCAAGGAAAAGGAGGCTCTCGGGTTCTACCTGAGCGGGCATCCCTTCGAACGGCGCGGTCGCTTCTACTCTCGACTCGCGGGGACCGACACGGAGAAGCTCAAGGAACTCAAGGAGAAGGGTCATCGCGGAGACCTCTTCCTGGCCGGAATGATCAGCGGGATCCGCATCCTGACGATCCGCTCGGGTAGGAACGAGGGGATGAAGATGGCCAAGTTCCATCTCGAGGACCTGGCGGGATCGATCGGCGCGACCGTCTTCAGCAAGACCTTTTCCGAGATCCGCCACCGGCTCGTCGAGGATTCGATCGTCTTCGTCCAGGGTTCCCTCGACCTCGGCAGCGAGGAACCGGCCCTCAAGGTCATGAACGTGATCCCCGCCGAGACCTTCGTGGCCGACTCCGTGGACGGCCTCGTGCTCAGACTCGAGGAGGCGGACCGGGAGGAAGCCCTCGACGAGGTCCGGGACCTGGTCGAGAGGAATCCGGGGCCTCATCGCCTCCTCTTCGAGATCCTCAGACCCGGAAGCTCCGCTCTCCGGATGCAGGCCGCGCCGCACTACCGGGTGCGCATCAGCGAGGAGCTGATCGACGGGCTGGCGGGGATCCTGGGCCCGCAGGCCCTCTCCTTCACCCGCAACTGACCGCTCCCCGCACCGGAACCCGTCCCGGGGGGGAGGGGGCGGCGGCCGTCTTCCTCAGTCCCCGGCCTCTTCCTGTTCGGCGAGCTGGGCCTCGAGGACCCTGTTGTCGACCAGCTCGAACAGACACTTCGAGCCGCCGTCCCCGAGCCTCCGTTCGGGGAGTTTCAGAATCCTCGTGTAACCTCCGGGCCTGTCCTTGTAGCGGGGTCCCAGCTCGTCGAAGAGCTTCTTGACCATGTCCTTGTCCTGGAGCTTGGCCTGGGCGCGCCGGACGTTGTGGAGGGTCTTCTCGCGGCCGAGGGAAAGGAGTTTCTCGGCTGCCGGTTTGAAGGCCTTCGCCTTCTCCACAGTCGTCACGATCCTCTCGTGCCGGAACAAGGCCGCCAGCATGTTGCGTTGGGTCGCGAGCCGATGCTCCGAGTTCCGACCGATCTTCTTGCCTGCCTTGCGGTGTCTCATGGCGACCTCGTTTCCGTCTCCTTGGGGAACCGGCCCGCTCAGCGGGGGACGACCGGCATCCCGAGAGAGAGATTCAGCTCTTCCAGTTTGGCCCGGACCTCCTTCAGGGAGGTCTTACCGAAATTCCTGACCTTGAGGAGTTCCGACTCCGAGAGAGAGACGAGCTCGCGGATCGTCATGATGTTCTCGGAATCGAGACAGTTCTTCGCGCGCACCGAGAGATTCAAGCGGTCGAGCGGCTGATCGAGAAGCATGTCGAGTTCCGACGTGGCCTCGGTCGTCTCCTCGGGAACCTCGAGACTGATCGGCTCCTCGACGACCTCCTGTTGCAGTTCGTAGAACTGGATGAAGGGGTTGAGGTGCTTGCGGAAGATCTTGCTGGCTTCCACCAGGGCCATTTCGGGGGTCACCGAACCGTCGGTCCAGATCTCGAGGACCAGGCGGTCGTAGTTGGTGTCCTTTCCGAGACGGGTCGCTTCCACCGAGTACCGGCAGCGATAGATCGGGCTGAAGAGGGAATCCACCGGGATCGTCCCGATCTCCTGGTCCTCGGCGGCGTTCTCTTCCGCAACGACGAATCCCCTCCCCTTGCGGGCGAAGATCGTGCAGGAGAACTGGGTGTTGTCGGTCAGGGTGCAGATCTTGAGATCCTTGTTCAGGATCTCGACCCCGGCGGGACACTCGATGTCCGCGGCCGTGACCTCGCCCTTCCTCTGGATGTCCAGGCGGAGTTCGACCGGATCGTCGTCCTCCATCCGGATCCGGAGTTTCTTCAAATTCAGGATGACGACGGGCATGTCCTCGTAGACCCCGTCGATCGTCGAGAACTCGTGCAGGACACCCTCGATCTTCACGGCGTAGACGGCCGCCCCCTCGATCGAAGACAGCAGCACCCGCCGAAGGCCGTTGCCGATCGTGGTGCCGAAGCCCTTCTGGAAGGGTTCGACGATGAACCGGCCAAAAGTCGGGGTCGCCGTCTCCTTGTCCAACTCGACACGGCTGGGGAGTTCGAACTCGCGCCAACGGATTCTCATCACGCGCCTCGCGGAATGCGGGTCAAAGGGGACGGGGTCACTTCGAGCAAAGCTCGACGATGAGCTGCTCTTTGATCGGATGGGGGACGTCGTCTCGCTTCGGGAAGTTGAGGACCTTGCCGGCGAGATCGTTCGGCCGCGCCTCCAGCCATTCGGGGACATGCTGCCCCTTGTTCAGCTCGATCGCCGCCTCGGCGACCTTCCGGATCTTTTCCTTACCGCTGATCCCGATCTCGTCCCCGGGTTTGACGAGGTAGGAGGGGATCGACATCCGGCGCCGATTGACTTTCACGTGACCGTGATTGATCAGCTGCCGGGCATGGAAGCGGGACTGGGCCAGCCCGAGCATCAGGAGGACGTTGTCGAGCCTCCTCTCGAGGAGGATCAGGAGGTTTTCGCCGGTGTTCCCCTTCTGGCGCTCGGCCTTCGTGAAGAGGTTGCGGAACTGCTTCTCCATGACCCCGTAGATCCGCTTGGTCTTCTGCTTCTCACGAAGCTGCAGGCAGTACTCGGAGGTCTTCCGCGGGGGTCTCGTATGCACACCGGGCGGGTAGTTCCGCCTCTGGATCGCGCATTTCTCGGAGAAACAGCGCTGCCCCTTGAGGAAGAGCTTGATGCCCTCCCGCCGGCAGAGCTTGCAGACGCTTCCTTTGATCCTTGCCATGGCAGATGTTCCCTCGGACTCTCCGAAACCCTCAGACGCGGCGGCGTTTCTTCGGCCTGCACCCGTTGTGCGGGATGGGCGTCACGTCCTCGATGCTGCGGACGTCGAGACCGGCGTTCTTCAAGGCCCTGATCGCGGATTCGCGTCCGGAACCGGGCCCCTTTACCTTCACGTCGATGTCGCGCACCCCCATCTTCCTCGCCATCTCAGCCGCTCTCTCCGCGGCTCTCTGGGAAGCGAAAGGAGTGCTCTTGCGGGATCCCTTGTATCCGATCGTCCCCGAGGACGACCAGCACAGGGTCTCTCCATTGGGATCCGTGATCGTGATGATCGTATTGTTGAAGGTCGCGAGGATGTGCGCCACGGCTTTCGAAACGTGACGCTTGACCTTCTTCTTCCCGCTCTTGCCCTTGTTGCTCTGTTTGCTGCTCGCCACGAATACCTCTCGGATTCCTTGGATCGGGCCGATGACACCGGCCGCTCGTCTACTTCCTTGCGATCTTCTTGTTGGCGATCGTGCGTTTCGGTCCCTTGCGGGTGCGCGCGTTGCATTTCGTCCGCTGCCCCCGGACCGGGAGTCCCCGGCGATGGCGCAGGCCCCTGTAGCAGGCAATGTCCCGGAGGCGGGAAATGTTCTGCGCGACCTGCCGCCGGAGCTGCCCCTCGACCACGAGATTCTTCTCGATGTAGGCGGCGATCTTCGCGAGTTCCTCCTCGGTCAGGTCCTTGGCCCGGATCTCGGGTTTGATCGCGAGGTCCGCAAGGAGCCGCTTGGAGGTCGTGGCGCCGATGCCATAGATGTAGGTCAGGGAGACCCAGGTCGCCTTGTCGTTCGGAATGTCGACACCCAGGATTCGCGGCATGTGCGTTTCTCTCTTCTCGATATCAGAGGACCGGGGACCCCGACATCAGCGGCCTTGACGTTGCTTGTGCCGGGGATTCGCGCTGCAGATCACCCGGATGACGCCGCGGCGCCGGATGATCTTGCAATGTTCACACAACCTTCGGACGGAGGAACGGACCTTCATTTCGCCACCTAAGCTCCGAATCCGCAGAGCCTTGGACCAAGGCAAGCCGGCCGGACCAGGATGAGACTCCCCATTCCGAGGAAGGCGCACGCCGCCGTCCCCGGGCATTCGGGGTCGAAAATGGACGGAGGATCATATATGGGGGCCTCCCCCCAGCCAAGAGCTTTGCCCCGGGAAGCGAGATTTTTCTGTCCCCGGACCCCCGCCGGCCCCCCCGGGAGCCCGCCTTCCCGGAGGACGGGAGCCCGGACCTGGGTCGCCCGGAGCCGCCCAACTCAGCCGCGATACACGATCCGGCCCTTGGTCAGATCATAGGGCGACATCTGCACCGAGACCTTGTCCCCGGGAAGGATCCGGATGTAGTGGTAGCGCATCTTGCCGGAGACGTAGGCGAGGATCTCGTGCCCGCCCTCCAACTCCACACGGAATCGGGCGTTGGGAAGGGCTTCCTTGACAACCCCTTCGACCTCGATCGGTTCCTCTTTGGCCATACCGGTCCTACGTCGTTTTCCCGTTTCCAGGACGAAAAAGCGGGAATCTTAGCGCCGGAGGGGGGGAACGACCATCCCCCACCCGAAAAGCCCAGCCCGGAGAGGCCTCGCCCCGGGGCCGGAGCCCGGGGCCGGAGCCCGGCCCCGAAACCCGTGGATCCGGGGAAGGCTCAAGAAAGCTCGAGGATCTCGCGCACCCGGCGGCGTACTTCGTCCATCTCCCGGCCGGCATCGACCCGGACGAGCACCCCCGAGGCCTCGTAGTGGTCGACCAAGGGCTCGGTCGCCTCCCGGTAGACCCGCAGGCGCTCCTGGATGGCCTCGGGCTCGTCATCCCGCCTCCGGACGACCGCCGAGCCGCAGGCGTCGCAGACCCCCTCCCGGGCCGGAGGCTTGGCGACCGCGTTGTAGGTGGCGCCGCAGGACGAGCAGACGAGCCGGCTCGAGAGCCGGCGGATGACGGCCTCGTCCTCGATCTCGAAAAGCACGCATCGATCGACCCGGGTCCCGAGGGACGCGAGACGCTCCTCGAGGGCCTCGGCCTGGGGCAGGGTCCGGGGGAAGCCGTCGAGGACCAGAGGGGGGCCCTCGAAGCCTTCCACCGACTCGAAGAGAACGTCGATGATGACCTCGTCGGGAACCAGCTTTCCCTCGCTCATGTAGGTCGAGGCGATCCTGCCGACCTCGGTCCCCTCCTTCACCGCCTTGCGGAGGACGTCCCCGGTCGACAGGTGACGGACCGCCCCCCGCGAGGCGAGCCAGGCAGCGACGGTGCCCTTTCCGGCGCCGGGGGAACCGAGGAACACGAGAATCTTGGCTTGCTCGGACATCGTATCTCCCTCTCCAGAGCCGCCCGAATCCTACCTCATCGAGCCCAGGGCTCGATGCCGGAATCCGGATGCCCCGCCGGGGAAGGCCTTTGCGCCGATCCGCTCCGGAAGAGGTTCCGCCGCCCGACGGGAAGCGGGAGGATCCCGCCCCGGGGGGGATCTTCGAGCCGGCCCGGCGTCCGGGCGGCGGTGGGGCTCAGCCCCGCTTCCCCCAGCCCCCGGCGCCGCCGCTCGAGGTCTCCCCCTGCTTCATGAAGCCCTCGTAGTTCTTCATGACGAGTTGGGCGTTGATCTGCTCGACGAAATCGAGGGCCACCTCGACGACGATCAGGATCGAGGTTCCGCCGAGGAAGTAGGCAAAGGTCTGGTTCAGGTTCCCGATCTGTCTCGTGATGATGTTCGGGAGGACGGCGATCAGGCAGAGGAAGATCGAGCCCGCCAGGGTGACGCGGAGCATGACGTATTCGAGGAATTCTGCGGTCTTCTTTCCGGGCCGGATCCCGGGGATGAAGGAGCCGTATTCGCGTAAGTTGTCGGCGATCTCCTTCGGCTGGAACATCATCTGCACCCAGAAGAAAGCGAAGAAGATGATGAAGATGCTGTAGACGAGGATGTACCACCAGCCGCTGTTGTACTGGAAGACGTCGAAGACGTTCCTGAGGAACGGCACCTGGGCGAGGAGATTCGGCAGGAGCATCAGGGCGGCGGCGAAGATGATCGGCATGACACCGGCTTGGTTGACCTTGAACGGGAGGAAGTGCCGCTGTCCTCCGTAGACCTTCCGCCCTCGCGTCAGTTTCGCCTGCTGGATCGGAATCCGACGCTGTCCTTTCGTGATGAAGACGATGACCAGCACGGTCAGCACCCAGGCCAGGGCGTAGAGAAGCATCGTCTGGAACTTCTGATCCGCCTGGATGTTGGACCGGGCGAAATAGCTCACGAGGGCCCCGGGGATGTTCGCGATGATCCCCGCCATGATGATGATCGAGACCCCGTTTCCGATCCCGTGCTCGGTGATCTGCTCTCCGAGCCACATGATGAAGAAGGTCCCGGCGGTAAGCGCGACCATGACCCCGAGGATGTAGGGCGCCCCCCAGACCTCGGGATAGACGAGAGGCTGCCCCCCGGCGCTGCCCGGAAGGACCCCGAAGACGACGAAGAAGGATTGCAGGAGACAGATCGGGATCGTCGCCAGGCGGGTGTACTGGTTGATCTTCCGCTGGCCGGAGGCCCCCTCCTTCGAGAGTTTCTCGAGCGTGGGCATCACCTTCGTCAACAGGGAGAAGATGATGCTCGCCGAGATGTAGGGCATCACGCCGAGCGAGAAGAGAGCCGCCGAACTCAGATTGCCCCCCGTCAGCGAACTCATGATGCCGAAGATCGCCGCGAGGCTGCCCCGCTGCTCCGCGAGGGCCTCGAGGGCGTCGACATTCACTCCCGGAATGGGGATGTGGAAACCGATCCGGTAGACGAAAAGGAGGGACAAGGTCACGAGGAGCTTCTTGCGGAGCTCGGGGACCCGGAAGATATTCGTCACCGAAAGGTTCATGGCTCTCTCTCGTCCGTGCTGCCGGGTGTCAGGAAGCCTGCTTCCGCGGACCGCCCTTCTTCGGGATCTCGAGGACCTCGACCGTTCCGCCGGCGCTTTCGATCTTCTGCCGCGCACTGGCAGAGAACTTGTGCGCCCGAACCGTCAGGGCCTTGCTGAGCTCCCCGTCACCGAGCACCTTCAGGAAAGCCGTCACGGGAGTGGTCAGACCGATCGCGAGCACGGCCTCGAGGTCCACGGTCTGTCCGGCCTCGAAGGCCTCCAGGTCGGAGACGTTGATGATCGTGAACCGCTGGGTGAAACGCTTGTTGTTGAACCCGCGGCGCGGCATGCGGCGATACAGGGGCATCTGGCCTCCTTCGAAACCGAGACGCCGCTTGTAGCCCGATCTGGACTTCTGGCCCTTGTGTCCCTTGCCCGAGGTCTTTCCGAGTCCGCTCCCGGGACCTCGGCCGACGCGCTTGCGCCCCTTGCGCTTGATCCCGAGGGATTTCGCCTTGCTGAGATCCATCAGAGTTCCACTCCCCTCAAGGCTGCCGTCTCCTCCTTCGTCCTCAGACGAGTGAGGCCGTCGAGGGTCGCCTTGACCAGATTGATCGGATTGTTCGACCCGAAGGACTTCGTGAGGATGTCCTTGACCCCCGCAAGTTCCAGGACCTTACGGACCTTCCCGCCCGCGATGATCCCCGTCCCCGGCGCGGCCGGGATCAGTCGGACCATGCTGGCGCAGTAGACCCCGGTGATCTCGTGGGGGATCGTGCTCCCGGCCAGGTTGATCCGGACGAGGTTCTTCTTCCCGTCCTTGATCGACTTCTCGACCGCGGACTGCACCTGCTTGGCCTTCCCGTACCCGATCCCGACGATCCCTTCCCGGTTCCCAACGACGCTCAGGGCCGAGAAGGAGAAACGACGGCCGCCCTTCACGACAGCCGCGGAACGATTGATCGCGACGACTTCGTCATCGACGCTGAGCTCCGATGCTTCCTGGAGAGGGAGGACCTGCCACTTGCGCTTCACCATGTTCGTTCTCCGCTCAGAATTCCAATCCGCCTTCGCGGGCCGCATCGGCAAGGGCCTTGATCCGCCCATGGAACTTGTAGCACCCTCGATCGAAGGCGACCTTCGTGACCCCCTTCTCCCGGGCGCGCTCCGCGAGCGCCTTCCCGATCAAGGCCGCGACCTCGGATTTCACCTTCCCCTGGGTTTCTCCGGCGAAGGCCTTCTCCTGACTCGAGGCCGATGCGAGGGTCGTTCCGCGGAGGTCGTCGATGATCTGCGCGGATATGTTCTTGTGGGAACGGAACACGCAGAGCCTGGGTCTCGTCGACTCTCTGCGCAGCCGCGCCCTGACATGCCTGCACTTGCGCAGCCTGCGCTTCTGCAGTCGTTTGATCTGCGATCTGGTCTTCATCGCTGTCTTCCTGGACTCAACGGCGAACTCGTGATGCAACCCCGGATCATCCGCCCGCCATCGAGCGGACTTCCTTGCGACGGACGACTTCGTCCGCGTATCTGATCCCCTTGCCCTTGTAGGGCTCGGGGGGGCGCGCGCGACGAATCCGCGCGGCCAGCTCCCCGACCTTCTGCTTGTCGATCCCGGAGACCACGATCTCGGTCGGTTGCGGAACCTCCACCTTCAAGCCCTCGGGAATCTCGATCTCGACGGGATTGCAGAACCCGACTTGGAGGGAAATCTTCTTTCCGGACATCGAGGCTTGATAACCCGTCCCCACGACCTGGAGCTTGCGGGTCCAACCCTCGGTGACCCCCGTGACCATGTTCTGCACGAGGGCGCGGGCCAGTCCGTGGAAGGGCGAAAGCTCCTTTTCCCGGCCCTCGGCCCTCGAGAAGACGATCTCCCCGTTCTCGACGACCGCGGAGATCCCGGGGACCAGGTCCATCCCGAGTTCCCCCTTCGGCCCCTTGACCTCGACCCTCGAGCCGTCGACCTTGACTTCGACGCCCGAGGGGACCTTCACGGGGATCTTTCCGATACGTGACATCTTGTGACCTTCGAAATCTGGGAACGCGGAAGGCGGGACCTCAATAGACGCAGCAGAGGACCTCGCCGCCGACGTTCTTCTCCTTACACTCCCGATCGCTGAGGACACCCAGGGGGGTGCTCAGGATCGAGATACCCTGTCCGTTCAGGACCTCGGGAATCTCCCCGACTCCCCGGTACCGACGGCAGCCGGGCTTCGAATACCTCTGGATGTAGCGGATGACGTGTTCGCCCTCCGGGCCGTACTTCAACTGGATCTGGAGGGTCGCCTTCGGACCATCGGACTCGACCGAGTACTCCCCGATGAATCCCTCGTCCTTCAACACCCTGGCGATCCCGACCTTGATCCTCGATCCGGGAACGGTGACGCTCGGAATCTTGTTCCGGTTCGCGTTCCGGATCCTCGTGAGCATGTCGGCGATGGGGTCGGTCATCGTCATCTTCGGATCCTCCTCCACATCACCAGGAAGCCTTCCGGACGCCGGGGATCTCCCCTTTGAGCGCAAGGCTGCGGAAACAACAACGGCAGATTCCGAACTTCCGGTAGACGGCGCGGGGCCGCCCGCAGAGATTGCAGCGCCGAACCTTTCTCGAGGAGAACTTCGGCGTCAACTTGGCTTTTCGAATCAAACACTTGCGTGCCATCTGGAACTCCGGTGTCGAACCCTCCTTGGAGGCTTCATTTCTTGAACGGCATGCCGAGGGATTGGAGAAGGGCGTGGCCCTCCTCGTCGGTCTTCGCCGTGGTGGAAAACGTGATATCCATGCCCTGGACGAACTGGACATCGTCCAGGTTGATCTCGGGGAACACCATGTGTTCGCTGAGACCCATCGTGTAGTTGCCCCTCCCGTCCATCTTGGGAGAAAGCCCCCGGAAGTCGCGAAGACGGGGGATGACGACCGAGACAAGACGGTCCATGAACTCGTACATTCTCGCCCGGCGCAACGTCACCTTGACTCCGATCGGCATGCCCTGCCTCAGGCGGAATTGGCTGATCGAACGCTTGGCCTTGACGACGACGGGTTTTTGACCGCTGATCCGCGACAGATCCCTCACGGCGTGCTCGATGCGCGCCTTGTTCTCGACCGCCTTCCCTACCCCCATGTTGATCGTGATCTTCTGCAGCCTGGGGATCTGGTGGACGTTCTTGTAGCCGAATCGTTCCTTCAGGGCGGGGGCGATCTCGGAAGCGAAGCGTTCCGCCAGCCGCGGGGGAGGCGCTTTCGTCGTGTTCTTCTCTTCAGCCATGACTCGGAATCTCCAGGCTCCTCAACCGAGAAGCATCAATCGAAAACCGTTCCGCAGGGAATGCCGACCCGGACCTTCCTGCCGTCCTTCTCCTCGATCCGGATTCGGACGCCTTTCTTGAGCTTCTCACTCCAGAGGAGCACGTTGCTCGCATCGATCGGCATCTCCTTCTTGATGATTCCGCCCTTCGGATTCTCCTGGGAGCGCCTCAGGTGCTTCGTCCGGACATTGATCCCCTTGAGCAGGACCCTCCCCTCCTCGGGGATCACCTTCAGGATCTCGACCGGACCGGCGCCCTTCTCGGCGCCGGAGATGACCACGACCTTGTCCCCCTTCTTGAGGCGGATCCTCCGGATCGTCTTCTTGGTCCCCGTCATTTCAGACCACCTCCTGCGCCAGCGAGACGATCTTCATGAAATTCTTCTCCCGGAGTTCACGCGCGACGGCCCCGAAGATCCGGGTGCCCTTGGGGTTCCCGTCCTTGTCGATGACGACCATCGCGTTGCGGTCGAACTTGACGTAGGAGCCATCCTTGCGGCGAACCTCCTTGGCGGTCCGCACAATGACCCCCCGAACGACCGTTCCGGCCTTGACGTCTCCCGTCGGAAGGGCCTTCTTCACGGTCGCCACGATGATGTCCCCCACCGAGGCGTATCTGCGCCGGCTGCCCCCCAGCACCTTGATGCACATCGCGCTCTTGGCGCCCGTGTTGTCCGCGACGTCGACGACTGTCTGGAGTTGGATCATGCTCAGACCTCCTTGGCGCGGACGACCCGGACCAGCCGCCAGCGCTTCCGCTTGGACAGAGGCCGGGTCTCCATGATCTCGACCATGTCCCCGGTCTTCGCCTCGCTCTTCTCGTCATGCGCGAAGAAGCGCACCGCGCGGCGGACGAACTTCTCGTATTTCGGATGCCGGAAAACGCGGACGACCTGAACGACGATGGTCTTGTCCATCTTCGTGGACAGGACCTCCCCGATCTCGGAACGCCTCTTCTTCGTCTCCCTAGCCTGGGTCGGTGCGGACATCGTTTACTTCTCCGTGGTTCCCTCGTTCGGCTCCCCGGCCTCCCCGGAAGCGGTCTCGTTCTCGGCCAGCTCCCGCTGCCTGAGGATCGTCATGATCCGCGCGATCCCCCTTCGGAGATCCCTGACGCTGGCCCCCTTCGTCGCATCCGAATCCAATTGCATCCGGATCTGGAAGAGCTTCTTCCGGGCCTCGCCGAGGTCGTAGAGGAGTTCGCGGCTGTCCTTGCCGCGCATTTCTTCCAACAAGGTCCTGCGGCTCATCAGATCGACCTCCGCTTCACCATGCGGGTCCTGACCGGCATCTTGTGGGCGACGCGGTTGAAGGTCAGCTTCGCGACCTCCTCCGTGCAGCCCGAGAGCTCGAAGAGGATCGTCCCCGGCTTCACGACGGCGGCCCAGTAATCCGGCTCACCCTTGCCCTTGCCCATCCGGGTCTCCGCGGGGGTCGAGGAGACCGGCTTGTGGGGGAAGATCCGGATGAAGACCTTGGAGCCTGGAGCGTTCCGCGTGCACGCGACACGGCCGGCCTCGATCGTCTTGGCCGGAATCCAGCCGGGCTCGAGGGCTTGCAGGCCGAACTCGCCGAACGCGACGGTGTTCCCGCGCGTGGCCCGCCCGCGGATCTTGCCGCGCTGGACCTTTCGGTGCTTCACTCGTTTGGGCATCAGTGCCATGTCGCTGCTCCTCGCCTGCTCCCTCGCGTCTCAGTTCGCGGATTCCCCGGTCGGACCCGCCGCCGGACCCTTCTCGTCCCCCGCCGGGGCGGGCCTGGGCCTCGGCCTCGGGCGCGGGCGGGGTCCGCCGCCGAAACGGCTGATCGCCGGCACGATCTGGCGGATCGGCTTGAGTCCCAGGGTCCTCTCCCCCGGCTCCAACTCCCCGCGGAAGATCCAGACCTGCACCCCGATCGCTCCGTAGGTCGTGCGGGCCAGGGCGGTTCCGTAATCGATCTGCGCCCGAAGGGTCTGGAGAGGAATGCGCCCCTCCTTCTGGACCTCGGTGCGCGCCATTTCCGCGCCCCCGAGCCTGCCCGCGAGACGGATCTTGATCCCCTTCGCCCCCGCGGCCATCGAGGACTCGATCGCCTTCTTGATCGTCCGCCGGAAGGCCTGGCGTTTCAGGAGCTGCTCGGCGATGGACTCGGCGACGAGAACGGCCTCGAGTTCGGGACGGTGGATCTCGAGGATCTTGAGCCGGACCTTGCGTCCCGTCAGCTTCTCGAGTGCCCCCCGAAGCTGGTCGACCTCGGCCCCCTTCTTGCCGATCAGGCGACCGGGGCGCGCGGTGTGGATCGCGACGGTGATCGTCCCCCCGACGCGTTCGATCTCGACTTTCGGGATCGCCGCGTAATAGCACTCCTTCTTGATGTAATTGCGGATCTTCTGGTCCTCGGCCAGAAAGGTCGCGAAGTTCGCCTTGCTCGCATACCAGCGCGAACGCCAGGGCTCGGTGATCGCGATGCGGAATCCGATCGGGTGGGTCTTCTGGCCCATGGTCCTACTCCTCGGTCCCTACGTAGATGGTCAGATGGCAGGTCCGCTTGCGGAACGGCATGGCCCTTCCCTGGGGACCGGGACGCCAGCGGAAACGGAGGGTCGGGCCGTCGTCCACGAAGGCTCTCGTGACCTTCAGGCGGTTGACCTTGACCTCGGGATCCTGGCTCGCGTTCGCCACGGCCGAGGCCAGGACCTTCCTGATGAAATGCGCGGCGCGCCGATGCGTGTGCTGCAGGATGTCCAGGGCCTGGTTGACGGGAAGACCCCGGACCTGGTTCATCACGTAGCGCCCCTTCCTCGGGGTCATCCGCGCGTATCGATGCTTGGCGACGAATTCCTTCATGGCAACACCGGGCTTCAGTCCTTCTTCTTGTGGCCGCGGAAGGTCCGGGTCTGGGAGAACTCGCCCAATCGATGGCCAACCATCTCCTCGGTCACGAAGACCTTGATGAAATGGCGCCCGTTGTGGACCTCGAAGGTCTTCCCGACGAACTCGGGCGAGATCATGCAGGCCCGGGCCCAGGTCCGGATCGGCGCCTGCGAACCGCTCTCCTCCGCGGCCCTCACCTTCGCAAGGAGCTTGGGATCGACAAAGGGACCCTTCTTGATGCTACGGCTCATGGATCAGCGCCCTTTCTTCCTTCGGCGGATGATCAGCTTGTCGCTGGCCTTCTTCCTCTTCCGGGTCTTCCCGCCCTTGGCGGGTTTCCCGGTCGGCGAACAAGGATGACGCCCACCCCCGGAACGGCCCTCGCCGCCCCCCATCGGATGGGCGACCGGGTTCATCGAAGTCCCCCGGTTGTGAGGCCGGCGGCCCTTCCAGCGGATGCGCCCCGCCTTGCCCCAGCGGACGTTCTGGTGATCGAGGTTCCCGACCTGGCCGATCGTCGCCCGGCAGGTCAGGGGAACCCGCCGCATTTCACCGCTGCGGAGGACGAGGACGGCGTGGTCGCCTTCCTTGGCCATCAACTGGCAGACGGCCCCCGCGGCCCGGGCGAGCTGCGCCCCTCGCCCCGGCTGGAGTTCGATCGCGTGCACCTCGAGGCCCACGGGAATGTCGGCCAGCGGCATGCAGTTGCCGACCCGGGGCTCCCCCCCGGCCCCGTTCTGGAGGACATCGCCGACCTTCAAGCCCTTCGGCGCGAGGATGTAGGCCTTCTCCCCGTCCGCGTAGTGCAGGAGCGCGATGTTGGCCGTCCGGTTCGGGTCGTACTCGATCCCGACGACCTTGGCCGGAACCCCGTCCTTCCGCCGCTTGAAATCGATGATCCTGTAGAGCTTGCGGTGTCCGCCCCCCCGGAACCGGGCGGTGATCCTTCCCTGGAAGTTCCGCCCTCCCGTCCTCGGGATCCGCTGCAACAGCGACTTCTCCGGGGACTTCTTCGTCACTTCGGAGAAATCGTTGACCGAGGAGTTCCGCCGTCCGGGGGAAGTCGGTTTGTATTTCTTGATGCCCATCTTCCATCACCTCCAGGGGAGGTCGGCGCCAGGCGGCGCATCGACCTCACGCCAACTGGATCGCATCCCCCTCCTTCAGGGTCACGATGGCCTTCTTCCAGCCGGTGGTCCGGCCCTGCACGCCCCCGAGCCGGCGGATCTTGCCCGGCACGTTCTGGGTGCGGACCTTGACCACCTTGACGCCGAAGAGCTTCTCGACGGCCTCCCGGATCTGGATCTTGTTGGCCCCGTCGGCGACCCGGAAGGTGTATGCGTTGCTGCGTTCCTGCTGGCCCGAGGACTTCTCGGTGAAGACCAGCTTCCTCAGGATCTCGTAGTGCTCGGTCCTATCGCTCATGTCCGGCTCCTCCCGCTCCTCATGCCTGCGCCTCGCCCGCGGCGGACTTCTTCTGGCTCCAACCCCGCGCGAGCAGATTGTCGAAGGCCTCCGGCGTGAAGACCAGGTTCTTGCGCAGGAGGACGGACCTTGCGTTGAGATCGTCGACCGTCGTCACGTCGACCCGGGGGAGATTCCGGAGGGACTTGACGAGGACCGGATCGGGCTGGGCGCTGACGACGAGGGCGCCGCCGGCGACCCCCGCGCTCTCGAGGAGCTTGACGGCCTCCTTCGTCGAGGGGCTCTGCGAGGGGAAGCCCCCGACGACGTAGATCTCCCCGTCCAGGAGCTTGGCCCGCAGCGCGGTCGCCAGCGCCAGCCTGCGCTGCTTCCGGGGCATCTTGTAGGAGTAGTCCCGGACGCGGGGGCCGAAGATCGTCCCACCCCCCCGCCAGAGAGGAGACCTCTTGTGCCCGGCCCTCGCCCTCCCGGTGTGTTTCTGCTTCCAGGGCTTCTTGCTCGACCCCGAGACCTCGCCCCGCTCCTTCGTCTTCGCCGTCCCTTGCCGGAGGTTGGCCTCGTACATCACGAGGGCCTCCTTCAGGGTCCGGCCGAGCAGGCGCTCTCCGAAGAGGTTGGCGTCCACCTCCCGGGCCCCCTGCTTGCCGCCTCCATAGGTCTTGACCTCGGCCATGATTCCTGCCTTCCGTTCCGTTCCGCGCCCCCGGATCCCGCCGGGTCCGTGGAACGTCATGCGCGAATACGGATGTCCACTCCTGCGGGAACGTTGAGCTTGCTGAGCGCGTCCACGGTCTTGGACGTCGGCTCCGAGATGTAGATCAGCCGCTTGTGGGTCCGGATCTCGAACTGCTCGCGGGATTTCTTGTCGACGTGCGGCGAGCGCAGCACCGTGTACCGCTCGATCCGCGTCGGGATCGGTATCGGGCCCGCGACCCTGGCCCCCGTCCTCTTGGCGGTCTCGACGATGTCGACGGCCGCCTGGTCGAGGGTCTCGTGATCGTAGGCCTCCATCCTGATCTGGATCTTGTCTTGCATGATCCGTCCTCCGGCGAGGGCAGGGTCTCCCCGCGAAGGGGACTGCCTCCTCCCACCGATGAAACGCTAAGCGTTTGTCCTATAGCACCTTAGAACGCCAACCGCGGCGTTCTGCAGGGACGAAGGGCAGGGAATTTACTGGGAGGGAGGGGAGGAGTCAAGAAGCGCCCGGAAGGACTTGGCTTTCCCTCGACTTTCTCGGCCCCGCCCCCGCTCAGGCTCCTTTGGCCCGACGGTCCCCGACTTCAGGCCCCCTCCCGCACCGGACGCCAATCCGACAGGAAGAGGCTCGCCCCGGCCCTTCCCTGGGTCAGGGAGCGGATGCGGGTCGAGTAGTCGAGGAGCTTGGAAAGGGGGGCGCATCCCCGGACCTCGGCGTTCTCCCCTCGAACCTGCACCGAGGACACCTCCCCGCCGTGGGCCTGGAGGTCGGCGAGGATCGGGGAGAGGTGGACCTCGGGGACCTGCACCTCGACCCGCATCCAGGGTTCGAGGAGACAGACCTCCGGCCCCCGTCCGGCCTCCCGGAGCAGGAGGGAGCAGGCGGCCTCGACCTCGTCGGCCTGGGGATGCCGGCCGGGCTCTCCGGGCTCCAGTTCGTGGAGGACCGCCCGCAGGCGGATGACCGGATAGCCGTGGGCGAACCCCCCGGCCAGGTCCAGGCGGACGGCGGACAGCGCGACCTCCACGAGGTTCGCCTTCCAGGATTCGAGATCCCCCGCGAGGGCCGGCCCCGCCTCGACGAGGGCGGGGTCCGCCTCGGGATCGGGAAGGAGTTCGAGGTCGAGGCGCACATCGATCTCCCTTCCGGAGAAGGAACGCCTGACCCTCTCCTTCCTGCGGACCGGCCTGAGGAGGGATTCCCGGAAGGCGACCCGCGGGGTCCCGAGACCGAGGTCCAGCCGGAACTCCCGTTCCAGACGGCCGGCTAGGATCTGCAGGTGCAACTCCCCCATCCCCGAGATCAGGAGCTGTCCGGTCTCCTCGTCCTGCCGCCAGGACATCGTCGGATCCTCGATCCGGATCATGTCGAGGGCCTGGACCAGCCGGTCCCGGTCGTCCGAACGCCGGGCCTCGACCGCCATCGAAATCACCGGGGAGGGGAACTCCCAGGGGTCCAGTTCGCAGACCTTCGAGGGATCGCACACCGTGTCGCCGGTCCGGACGTCGGGGAGGCCATGCATCGCGACGATCCGGCCGGCCTCCGCCCTCTCCATCTGGCGTGTCCGGTCCGCCTCGATCGCCCAGAGGCCCTGGACGCGGCCGGGCCTCCTCACCCGGGGGATCCGGACCTGCTGTCCGGTCCGCAGACTGCCCTGGTAGAGACGGGTCCAGCACTGGGGACCGTGCCGGGTCGCGATGATCTTGAAGATCCGGGCGACCAGGGGGAGTCCGGGATCCGGCCGGAGTTCGATCACCTGCTCTTTCCTTCCCGCGGTCCGCGCCCGAGGGGCTTCCGTTTCCAGGGGGTTCGGAAGGTATCGAGCGACGGCGTCCAGGAGGGCCTCGACCCCGACCCCCTTCAGCGCGGCTCCGCCCAGGACCGGAAAAACCTCCCGCCGCAACGTGCAGCGGCGGACCGCCGCCCGGATCTCCTCGGGCCCCACCTCGCCCCCCCCCGCGAAGATCTCGAGGAGGACCTCGTCCCGCTCGGCCAGGATCTCGATCAGGCTCTCCCGCTCCAGGGAGAGGCGTTCCCTTTCCTCGCCCGAGGGATCGACGGACTCCAGAACCTCCCCCCCCGGCCCGAAGCGATGGTCCAGGACCTTCCCCTCGACCAGGTCGAGCAGACGGATCCTCCCCTCCGAGATCTCGAGCGGGACCTGCAACGGCAAGGGGAACTCCCCGAGCTTCTCCTCGATCGTCCGGAGCGACCCGTCCCAATCCGCACCGACCTTGTCGAGCTTGTTCAGGAAGCCGATCCTCCGGACCCCGTGGCGTGCCGCTTGTCGCCAGACCGTCTCCGACTGGGCCTCGACCCCCTTCGCGGCGTCGAAGACGAGTACGACTCCGTCGAGGACCCGCATGCAACGCTCGACCTCGACCGTGAAATCGATGTGCCCCGGGGTGTCGACGAGGGTGAAATCCCAGTCCCTCCACGGGAGATCGATGGCCGCGGAATGGATCGTGATCCCCCGCTCCCTCTCCTCCTCCTCCCAGTCCATGACCGCCGTGCCCTCGTCCACCCTCCCCGGACGGTGCTGCACCCCCGCGAGAACGAGCATGCGCTCCGACACCGTCGTCTTGCCCGCATCGATGTGGGCGGCGACTCCGAAGATGCGCGTCTTTTCGAGGGGGTTCGCCATGACCGGATCCCGGCGGAAAGCGCGGAATCATACAAGCTCGGAGCGTACGCGGAGCGGCCTCCGCGGATTTCGCGAAGGCCGCCTGCGCGCCGGAAGGTCGACCCCGGAAGGCCTACCAGGCGAAATGGGCGTAGGCCTTGTTGGCCTCGGCCATCTTGTGGACGTTCTCCTTCTTCGTGACCGCGGCGCCCTGGTTGTTGAAGGCGTCGAACATCTCCTCGGCCAGGCGGCGCGCCATCGGCTTCCCCCGCTTGGCGCGAGCGGACTCGACGAGCCAGCGGATCGCGAGGCTCTGCTGGCGCTTCGCCTTCACCTCGCGGGGCACCTGGTAGGTGGCTCCGCCGACGCGCTTGGAGCGGACCTCGATCTTCGGACGGATGTTGTCGATCGCCCGCACGAAGACCTCCTCGGGCTCGGCGCCGACCTTCTTGGCGACGTCGTCGACGGCCTCGTAGAAGATCCGCTGGGCCAGCGACTTCTTCCCGTCGAGCATGATCTTGTTGATGATCTTGCTGGCGAGCTTCGACTGGAACCTCGGATCGGGTCGAAGAAGGTGCTCGGTGGAACGGAAATTCCTGGGCATCGTCGCTTCTCTCGGTTCTCAGGCCTTCGGGCGCTTGGTTCCGTATTTACTCCTCGAACGCTTCCTGTCGTCCACGCCGGAGGCGTCCATCGTCCCCCGCAGGACGTGGTAGCGGACCCCGGGGAGGTCCCGCACCCTTCCGCCGCGCACGAGCACGATCGAGTGTTCCTGGAGGTTGTGTCCCTCGCCGGGGATGTAGACCGTCACCTCCTTGCCGTTCGAAAGCCGGACCCTCGCGACCTTCCGCATCGCAGAATTCGGCTTCTTCGGGGTCATCGTCTTGACCTGGATGCAGACACCCTGTTTCTGAGGGCACTTGTCCAGGACGGGGGCCTTGCTCTTCTTGACGACCTTCTTGCGGCCTTTCCGGACGAGCTGGTTGATGGTCGGCATCGCGTTCCTGAAGGGATGGAGAGTCGGAAGGCGCCCGGGGATCCCGAGCGGAGTTCAAAGGCCCGGGCCTCCCGGGGCCAAAGGGGGGGAAAGTATAGGAGGGAGGGGAGGCCATGCAAGGACCCCTTCCCCCCCGGTTTCGGAGGGAAGCCTATTCCTCCCCCTCCAGCTTGAGGACAGGCCCGTTCTCCCCGCTGCCCATCGTCCCGGTCGAGAGGGTCGGGGCGACCGGAGGGGTCGAGGCCAGGAGTTCGGCCGCCGCGGCCTGCAGGTCGATGTTCTTGCGCACCGCCTGCTTCTGGAGGGCGGGGAAGCCCGTGCCGGTGGGGACGAGATGGCCGAGGATCACGTTCTCCTTCAAGCCGATGAGCCCGTCCCTCCGGCCGGCCAGGGCGGCCTCGGTCAGGACCTTCGTCGTCTCTTGGAAGGAGGCGGCCGAGATAAAGGACTCGGACTGGAGACTCGCCTTCGTGACGCCGAGCAGCAAGGGCGCCGCGGTCGAGGGCTTCTTCTTCTCCTCGATCAGCTGCTTGTTGACCTGACGGAACTGGAACTTGTCGACGACCGCCCCCGGGAGGAAGCCGCTGTCGCCCGGATCCTCGATCTGCACCTTGCGCATCATCTGCGCGAGGATGATCTCGATGTGCTTGTTGTCGATCGGCACACCCTGGGCGCGGTAGACCGTCTGGATCTCCCGCAGGAGATAGTCCTGAACGGCCCGCTCTCCGTTGATCCTGAGGATCTCCTGGGGAACGAGCGCTCCCTCGACCAGCGGCTCGCCCGCGTGGACCCTGTCGCCGCGACGCACTCTCAGGATCGCGCCATGGGGAACGAGGTGCTCGCATTCGACTCCGCCCTCGCCCCGGATGATGACCGTCCGCTTGGAACGCTTCTTTTCCCCGAGTTCGACGACCCCGTCGATTTCGGCCAGCACGGCGGCCTCCTTCGGCCGGCGGGCCTCGAAGAGTTCGGTGACCCTCGGCAGCCCCCCGGTGATGTCCTGGACCCCTCCGAACTTCCGGGAGGTCTTGGCCAGAAGTTCGCCGGCCCGGACCTTGGCTCCGTCCTCGACCTCGAGATAGGCGTGTTCGGGCAGGGGGTGGATCGAAAGCACCGCGCCGTCCTTGTCGACGATCAGGATCTGAGGGTGCATCTCGCCCTTGTGCTCCATGATCTGCTTGCGATAGACCTTGGAGCCGGGATCCTTCTCGAGCATCAAGGTCCGGCCCTCGACGACGTCCTCGTAACGGACGAAGCCGTCCTCCTCGGCCAGGATCGGGGTCGTATGTGGATCCCAACGGCAGAGGATGCCGCCCTCCTTGATCTTCTTCCCCTCCTTGCAGAGGAGCTCGGCGCCGATCTGGACCTGGTGGCGATCGAGTTCCCGGCCCTTCCCGTCCTGGATGACGATCTCACCCTTGTGGTCGAGGGAGACGAGCCGGCCTTCGGGGTTCTTGACGACCTTCATGTTCTCGAAGACGACGACGCCCTCGCGCTTGGCGTGGATCTCGCTCTCCTCGAGGGTCTTGGCGGCGGTCCCCCCGATATGGAAGGTCCGCATCGTCAGCTGCGTCCCCGGCTCCCCGATCGACTGCGCGGCGATGATGCCGACGGCCTGACCGACCTCGACCAGTTCCCCCCGGGAGAGGTCCATGCCGTAGCACTTCGCGCAGACACCCAGCGGGGCCTCGCAAGTCAGGGGGGAGCGGACCTGGAGCCTGTCGAAACCGAGTTCCGCGATCTTGCGGGCCTTCTCCTCGGTGATCAGTTCGTTCCGCTTGATGATCAGTTCGCCGGTGATCGGATCCTCGACGGGCGTCATCGTGACCCGCCCCCGGATCGCGGTCACGAGGTCCACGGCCACCTTGTCTCCCTGATGCTCGACTCCGCGGCGGACCCCGTTGGGGGTGCCGCAGTCCTCGATCGTGACGACCACGTTCTGGGCGACATCGGCCAGCTTACGGGTCAGATAGCCCGAGTCTGCGGTCTTGAGAGCCGTGTCGGCCAGGCCCTTCCGGGCACCGTGGGTCGAGGAGAAATATTCGAGGACCCGGAGTCCCTCACGGAAGTTCGCGCGGATCGGAGTCTCGATGATCTTGCCGCTCGGGCGGGCCATCAGTCCCCGGATCCCCGCGAGCTGCCGCACCTGCTCGACCGAACCCCTCGCCTTGCTCGCGACCATGCAATAGATCGGGTTGACGTAGAGGGGCTCGCGCCCGTCGGGCGCCCCGGATTTTCCGGGCACGCCTCCGCCGCAGTCCGCTTCCAGAGTGGTCATCAGCTCCTGGCCGACCGCGTCCCGCGCGCGGGTCCAGGCGTCGATGACCTTCGAATAGCGCTCCCCGTCCGTGACCTCGCCCTTTTCGTAGGAGGCCTGGATCGCGGCCACTTCCTTCTCCGTCTCCTCCATGATCCGGGCCCTCTTGCGGGGAACGGTCAGGTCGTTCTTCCCGAAGGAGAGTCCGGCGAGGGTGCTGGCCTTGAAACCGAGGCTCTTGATCCGGTCGAGGAGGTCCAGGGTATGGACCCTCCCCAGCAGATGGTGGCAGTCCGCGATGATTCCGCTCAAGGATTTCTTGCTGAGACTGTCGTTATAGAAGGGCATCCCCTCGGGGAGGATGTCATTGAAGATGATCCGGCCGATCGTCGTCTCGATCAGCACCTTGCCGTCGCAGACGGTCCTCGTCCCGTCCGCCGCCCGGACCTCTTTCCCCTCGGGGAACTGGACGAGAATCGGCTCGTGGGTCCGGACCTTGCCAAGGGCGTAAGCCATCCAGGCCTCTTCCGGGGTCATCCTCTTGGTCCTCTCGCCGACCTCCTCGTCGGGGAAGCGGAAGGTCAGATAGAACGCCCCCAGCACGATGTCCTGGCTGGGAGCGATGATCGGACCGCCGTTCGCCGGGGTGAAGACGTTGTTCGTGGACAACATCAGGGTCGAGGCTTCGATCTGCGCCTCGTAGGAGAGGGGGAGGTGGACCGCCATCTGGTCCCCGTCGAAATCGGCGTTGTAGCCGGTGCAGACCAGCGGGTGGACGCGGATCGCGTTCCCCTCTACAAGAACGGGCTCGAAGGCCTGGATCCCCATCCTGTGCAGGGTCGGAGCCCGGTTCAACATGACCGGATGTCCCTGGATGACCTCCTCGAGGATGTCCCATACCTCCTCGTCCTTCCGCTCGATCATCTTCTTCGCCGACTTGATCGTGTCGGCGAGACCCATCTCCTTGAGCCTGCGGATGATGAAGGGCTGGAAGAGTTCGAGGGCGATGACCTTGGGCAGGCCGCACTGGTGCAGCCGGAGATCGGGGCCGACGACGATGACCGACCGGGCGGAATAATCGACCCGCTTCCCGAGCAGGTTCTCGCGGAAGCGCCCCTGCTTGCCCTTGATCATGTCGGTCAGGGACTTGAGCGGCCGGTTGCTCGACCCGAGAACGGGCCTGCGGCAGCGCCCGTTGTCGAAGAGGGCGTCGACCGACTGTTGCAGCATCCGCTTCTCGTTGCGGATGATGACGTCGGGGGCGTTCAGGTCGAGCAGCTTCTTCAGCCGGTTGTTCCGGTTGATCAGGCGGCGGTAGAGATCGTTCAGGTCAGAGGTCGCGAAGTTCCCTGAATCCAGGAGGACGAGAGGCCGGAGGTCGGGGGGGATGACCGGGATCACGTCCAAGATCATCCACTCGGGACGGTTCGGGGAATCCCGGAGCATCTCGACGGTCTTGAGCCGCTTGATGATGTCCTTGATCTTCTGGTTGGAACGCGTCATCTGAAGCTCCTCGCGGAGTTCCTGGCTGACCGCTTCCAGGTCCAGATTCAACAGGATGTCGCGGATCGCCTCCGCTCCCATGCCCGCGGTGAAGGAATTCCCGTACTTCTCCCGCTCTTCGCGGAACTCCTCCTCCGTGAGGAGCTGACACTGCTTGAGGGGGGTATCTCCGGCATCGATGACGACGTAGTCCTGGAAATAGATGACCTTCTCGAGGGAGGAGGTCTTCATCCCGAGCAGATTGCCGATGCGCGAGGGCATCGACTTGAAGAACCAGATGTGCGCGACCGGGGCGGCGAGGTTGATGTGCCCCATCCGCTCGCGGCGGACGCGGCTGTGCGTGATCATCACCCCGCACTTGTCGCAGATGATGCCCTTGTGCTTGATCCCCTTGTACTTGCCGCAAGAGCACTCCCAGTCCTTCTCGGGACCGAAGATCCGCTCGCAGAACAGGCCGTCCTTCTCGGAACGGTAGGTCCTGTAGTTGATCGTCTCGGGTTTCTTGACTTCTCCGTACGACCACTTGGAGCGGATCACTTCCGGCGAAGCCAGCTTGATCGACACCGCCGCGTAATCGTTGATCTTTTCGTAGATGGTCTCGGCCATCGTATCTTTCCTGCTTGTCCAGAGACGCCGGGGGAACGGGAAGACCCAATTCCGACCCGATCAGGCGAACAGTTCCTCGGGGGATCCCTTGCGATGCAATTCGATGTCCAACCCGAGCCCGCGCAGCTCGTGGCATAGGACGCCGAAGGACACGGGAGTGCCGGGCTCGAGGATGTTCTCGCCCTTCACCATGCCTTCGTAGATCTTCGTGCGGCCGTCCACGTCGTCGGACTTCACGGTCAGAAGCTCCTGCAGGATGCTGGCCGCACCGTAGGCCTCGAGTGCCCAGACCTCCATCTCGCCGAACCGCTGGCCGCCGAAGCGAGCCTTTCCGCCCAGGGGTTGCTGGGTGATCAGCGAGTAGGGACCGGTCGCCCGCGCGTGCACCTTCTCGTCGACGAGATGGTGCAGCTTGAGCATATAGATGTAGCCGACCGTGACCTTCTGTTCGAAAGGCTCGCCGGTCCGCCCGTCGTAGAGGACGACCTTCCCGTTCTCGGGGAGTCCCGCGCGCCTGAGGGCATCCTCGATCTCCTCCTCGGTGGCCCCGTCGAAGACCGGAGAGACGGCCCGGAACCCGAGCTTCTGGGCGGCGAAGCCCAGATGCGTCTCCAGGATCTGGCCGACATTCATCCGGGAGGGCACGCCCAGCGGGTTCAAAACGATGTCGACGGGAGTCCCATCCTCGAGGAAAGGCATGTCGGCCTCGGGCAGGATGCGCGAGATCACACCTTTGTTCCCGTGCCGGCCGGCCATCTTGTCTCCGACGGAGATCTTGCGCTTGGAGGCGACGTAGACCTTGACCATCTCGAGGACGCCGGTCGGCAGTTCGTCGCCGCGCGAGAGGCGGTTGACCCTCTTGTTCCGGTCGGCCTCCCGGGCCTTGATCCGATCGGAGTAATCCTTGATCAGGTTCTCGATACGCTTCTTGACGGCCGCATCCCCGCTGGCCGCCGCCGCGGCCTGGATGTGGTCCTTGGTCCGCTTCAGGTCCGCGTACATGACCGTCTCGGGAATCACGAGGGGTTTCCCCGTCTCCGGATCCAGGACCGGAGAGCCCAAGGCCTCGTTGGCCTCCTCGAGCATGCTGCGGGTCGACTCGCGGAACTGGACCATGAAGTCGATCTCCGCCTGCTTGATCTCCTGGAGATTCGCTTCGCGCTCCGCCTCGGTCAGGTTGACCTTGCGCGAGAACTTCTGGGCGTCGATGACGATTCCGTCGACTCCGGTCGGGACCTCGAGGGAGGAGTTCTTCACGTCCTCGCCCGCGCGGCCGAAGATCGCGTGGAGGAGCTTCTCCTCCGGGGTCAGCTCGCTCTTCGACTTCGGAGCCACCTTCCCGACGAGGATGTCCCCGGGGCGCACCCTCGTTCCGGTCATGACGATTCCGTTCTCGTCGAGGAAGGCGAGAGCCTTCTCGGAGACGTTCGGGATATCCCTCGTGAACTCCTCGCGTCCGAGCTTGGTCTCACGGATCTCGATCTCGAACTCCTCGATGTGGATCGAGGTGTAGACGTCGTCCTTGACGAGACGCTCGCTCAGAAGGATCGCGTCCTCGAAGTTGTATCCGTCCCATGTCATGAAGGCGACGAGGAGGTTGCGTCCGAGCGCGAGCGCCCCGTCCTTGACGGCGGGCCCGTCCGCGATGACCTGCCCGGCCTTGACCTTGTCCCCCTCCTTGACGATCGGATACTGGTTGAGGCAGGTCTTCTCGTTCAAGCGATGGAACTTCCTGAGTTCATAGATCTCGTCGCCGACGATGATGCGGCTGGCGTCCGCATACCGGACCGTGCCGGCCCGCCGCGCCCTCACGACCATCCCCGAGTTGCGCGCGACGACCTCCTCCATCCCGGTCCCAACGAGCGGCAGTTCGCTCTCGAGGAGCGGGACGGCCTGCCGCTGCATGTTCGAACCCATCAGGGCCCGGTTCGCGTCGTCGTGCTCCAGGAAGGGAATGAGACTCGCCGAGACCCCGACGATCTGCTGGGGTGAGACGTCCATGTATTCCGCCTCCTCCCGATCGACCTCGATCGGCTCCCCATCGAGCCGCGCGAGGATGCGTTCGGTCGTGAAGCGGCCGTTCGCGTCCACAGGCGTGTCCGCGGGGACGAGGATCGAAGCCTGTTCCTCGTCCGCGCGGAGCCAAACGACCTCGTCGGTGACCCGGCCCTTGCGGATCCTCCGATAGGGACAGGTCAAGAACCCGTAGTCGTCGACGGCCCCGTAGAGGGCGAGGCTCGAGATCAGCCCGATATTCGTGCCTTCTGGGGTCTCGATCGGGCAGAGCCTTCCGTAGTGCGAGGTATGAACGTCGCGCACCTCGAAGCCGGCACGTTTGCGGTTGAGCCCTCCCGGACCCAGCGCCGAGAGCCGGCGTTCGTGGGCGAGCTGGGACAGCGGATTCGTCTGGTCCACGACCTGGGAGAGTTCCCCCCGGGCGAAGAAGTAATCGATCGCGGAACTGAAGGTCTTCGCGTTGATCAGGTTCCGAGGGGTCACGGTCCCCTCGCTCGGATCCCCGCTCTCGAGGCTCATCCGCTCCTGGGCCGTCCTCCGCAGTTTGAGGAGTCCCTTGCGGAACTCCTCCCCCGCCAATTCCATGATCGTCCGGACCCGGCGGTTCCCGAGGTGGTCGATGTCGTCGATCTCCCCCTCTCCGGCCCTCAACCCGAGTAGGTAATGGATGGCGTTGACGAAGTCGTCGGGCTGGAGCGTCATCTGGCTCTCGGGGATCTTCTGCCCGAACTTCCGGTTAAGGCGGAAACGGCCGACCTTCCCGAGCCGATAGCGATTCGCGTCGAAGAACTTCTCGTTGAAGAGGTCCCGCGCCTTCTCGAGGTTCGGCGGGTTCCCCGGTCGGAGGCGCTGGTAGATCTTCAGCAGAGCCTCCTCGTGCGTCGTCGTGACGTCCTCCTTCAGCGAGTTGAGGATCAGGGAGTCCTCGGGGTCCCGGATGATCTCGACCTGGGCGATCGCCTCTTCGGCGATCCGCAACGAGGCTTCCTCGGTCAACTCCTCTCCGGAATGGACGAGCACCTCGCCGGTCTCCAGCTCGACGATGTCCCCGACCGCGTATCCTCCGACCAGCCGGTCGGCGAAGCGCTGAGCCGGCTCGGACTTCTTCCGCTTAACGACCTCGATGTTCTTCGGGAAGAACTCGCGGAGGATGTCCCGGTCGTTGGAATACTTGGGGTCCATCGCCCGGAGCAGGGTCATCGCTGAGAACTTCCCGGATTGGTCGATCCGGACCTGGACCGATTCCTTCTTGGAGACACTGACCTCGATCCAGCTGCCTCGTTCCGGAATGATCCAGCAGGAATGGAGTTTCCTGTCCCCGGCGATCGTCTCGACCGAGAAATCGACTCCGGGGGAGCGATGGAGCTGGCTGACGATGACCCTCTCCGATCCGTTGATGATGAACTCCCCGCCCCCGATCATGATCGGGATCTCCCCGAGGTAGACCTCCTCCTCGACCGCGGAGGGGCCCCCTACGAGGCGCACCCGGATCTTGAAGGGATTCCCGAAGGTCAGGCGAAGCTTCCTGCACTCGTCGGGGTCGTATCGAGGCTGGGAGAGTTCGTAGTCGACGAACTCGAGTCGAAGGGCCTTGTCATAGGATTCGATCGGAAAGGTCTCTTCGAGGAGAGCCTGGAGGCCGATCGACCTGCGCTTCTTGGGGGGTACGTCGATCTGCAGAAAATCGCTGTAGGACTTGGTCTGCAGGCGGACGAGATCTGGAACTTCGACCAGACTCTTGTGGCGACCGTAACGGACGGTTTCCATACTCGAGCTTCCCGTGGATCGGAGGCTAAGGTTCGCAGGGGCCGATTCGGCTTCCTGCCTGTACGCAACACCGCCACCCGTTCCCGCGATCCGGAACCGGCGGCCCCCCTTCCCACGCCCAGGCGGAAAGGAGTGAACGGGGATTCTCGGAAGACCGGCTCCGCGCGCGCGCGGACCTTCCCCGGCCCTTTTTCCCCATGAGTTTGAACAAGGGTTTCGCGATCCGCCCTCTGCTTCCTGTGGTTCCGGTCTCCGTCCCCCCCGGATCCCGGCGGGAGGGGCCGGCGAAACCGAGGTGGTCATTCTCCGCCCGTGGAGCCGCGCCCCGGCTACAAAGCGCAATCAATGTAGCCGAGCTTGCGCTTCGTGACCAGAAGGGGACGGAGGAAGACGCATTCCGAGCCAGGGAGATCTTCCCGATCCCCCTGGAGAAACGGAACGGACGCCGGAGCGGAAGAGCCAAGCTTACTTGAGTTCGACTTCGGCCCCGACCTCTTCCAGCTTCTTCTTCAGCTCCTCGGCCTCGTCCTTGCCGACCCCCTCCTTGACGGGTTTCGGGGCGGCGTCGACTAGGGCCTTGGCTTCCTTCAGCCCCAGGGCGGTGATCTCCCGGACGGCCTTGATGACCTTGATCTTCTCCTGGCCGGCGGCCTTGAGGACCACGTCGAAGGAGGTCTTCTCCTCGGCTTCCTCTCCGCCTCCCGCGCCCGGAGCCGCGGCCACGACGGCGGCCGGGGCCGCGGCGGAGACGCCCCAGCGCTCCTCCATCGCCTCCACCAGCTTGGCGGCGTTGCCCAGGGACAGGCTGTCCAACTTGTTGAAGATCTCCTCGAGTTCGGGCTCGAGTTCGACCTTGGTCTCTTCGCTCATCGTTATCGACCTCCAGTGAGATTCGCGTGCGGATTCCTTCGGTTTCGCGGCCCTCCCCGGGGGGACGGCCCGCCCATCTGAGTTGCGTCCTCGTCAGCTCTCCTCGTGCTTGGCCTTCAAGCAACGGGCCAGGCCGCCGGGAACCGCGGCCAGGGAGGCCGCCAACATGCGGGCGGGTCCCTGGATGGCCGCGACGAGCTGGCTCCTGACCGTGTCCTTGTCCGGGAGATCCGGAATCGTCTTCGCGACGTCCCCGGAAAGGACCTCCTCCTCGATGACTCCGGCGACGAAGGTCAAGGAGCACTCCCGGTTCGCCTTCCCGAAGTCACGGACGATCTTGGCGCCGGTGATCGCCCTCTCCTCGGGGGCGAAGACGATCCCGCATTTCCCGCGCAGGCGCGGCATCTCGAATCCGCGCTCGGTCAGGACCCTCTGGATCAACCGATTCTTGACGACCTTGAGCCGAAGGCCCTGCTCGCGAAGGCGGTTCCTCAGATCCCCCGCCTGGGCGACCGTGAGCTTGTCGAAATTGACGACGACGCAGGAACCCATCCCCTCGACGTCCCGGTCGTATTCCCGGATGGCGAGGCGTGTGACGAGATTAGGCATTGCCCCCTCCTTCGGAGAGATCGAGGAAGATGCCCGGCCCCATCGTCGTCGTGACCGCCGCCTTGACGACGAACTGCCCCTTGGCCTGGGCCGGCTTCAGGCCGCGGAGATGGCTGACGAAGGCCTGCGCGTTCTCCGCGAGCTGCGCGACCGAGAAGCTTCGCTTCCCGATCGGGACGTGGACATTGGCCCCCGAATCGGTGCGGAACTCGACCTTTCCCGCCCGGAACTCGGAAACCGCCTTGGCCACGTCCGGCGTCACCGTTCCGGCCTTGGGGGAAGGCATCTTGCCCTGGGGGCCCAGGATCCGGCCCAGGCGCCCCACGTATTTCATCATGTCCGGAGCGGCGATCGCGACGTCGAAGTCGAGCCAGCCGTCCTGGATCTTCTTCGCCAGGTCCTCGGAACCGACCTCGATCGCGCCCGCCGCCTTCGCTTCCTCCGCCTTGGCGCCCTCGGCGAAGGCGATGACCCGGACCTCCTTCCCGATCCCGTGGGGGAGACTCACCGCCCCGCGGACGAGCTGATCGGTCTTCTTCGGGTCGATGCCGAGGCGTACGGCGAGCTCGACCGTTTCGTCGAATTTCGGCGCGGGCATGTTCTTCAGAAGCTCGAAGGCCTCCGCCGCGGGATAACGACGGGTGCGATCGATCATGTTCTTCGCCCGGCGGTAACGCTTGCTCTCCGAATAGCGGCCCCGCCGCCAGCGCTTCTTGGTCTCCTTCTCGACCTTCGCGGCCTCGTTCGGCGCGGCGGAGGCGGACTCCGTCTTCTCCTCGGCCATGACCTCAGCCCTCCACCTTGATGCCCATGGACCTGGCCGTCCCCTCGATGATCCGCATCGCGGCCTCGGGACTCGCGGCGTTCAGGTCGGCCTCCTTGATCTTGACGATCTCCTCGAGGTCTGCCCTCGTGACGCTGCCGACGATCTCGGAACCCGTCGTCTGCGCCCCTTTGTCGAGCCCCGCCGCCTTCTTCAGGAGGACTGCGGCCGGGGGGGACTTCAGAATGAAGGAGAAGGACCTGTCCTTGTAGACCGTGACCTCGACGGGGATGACGAGCCCCATCTTGTCCCGGGTCGCGTCGTTGAACTGCTTGACGAAATCGCCGATCGCGATCCCATGGGGTCCGAGGGCCGTGCCGACCGGAGGAGCGGGCGTCGCCTGCCCTCCCGGACACTGCAGCTTGATCTTGGCTTGTATGTCTTTCCTGGGCGCCATCGCTCGTTCTCCGCGGTCCGGACGAATCCGCCTCCTTGAAAAAAGGGGCGCACTCTCCCGCAAGGAATCCTGCCGGAGACTCCGGAAGCCCGGGTTCCGGCGGACCGAAAGGGCGAAGCAGTATGGGAAGGCTCCCCGGGCCGGTCAAGACCGGAACTCCGAAAATCCGCCCTCCCCCCGGAGGGCGGCCCCACCTTCCCCGGGGAAAGGCCTCAGATCGGCTCGACCTCCCAATATTCGAGTTCCACCGGGGTCGCCCGGCCGAAGATCGTGACGACGACCTTGACGAGGCCCTTCTCGGGGTTCACCTCCTCGACGACGCCGTCGAAGTTCTCGAAGTGCCCCTGCTTGACCTTGACCCGATCCCCCTTCTGGAAGGATACGGAAAGCTTGGGCTTCTCCTTCGAGGCCTCCATCGCTCCGAGAATGTTGCGGATCTCCTCCTCGGACATCGGAACCGGTTTGCGGCCCGCCCCGACGAAATCCCCGAAGCCGGAGGTCTCCTTCAAGAGGAACCAGACCTCGTCGTCGAGATCCATGTGGATCATCAAGTAACCAGGGAAGAGCTTTCTCTTGATCGTGCGCCGCTTCCCCCCCTTGATGTCGTTGACGGTCTCCACCGGCAGGAGGACTTCGGGGATCTTCGCCTCGAGCCCCGCCTGCTTGACGCGCTGCACCAGGCGTTCGCGGATGCGGTCCTCCCTGCCCACCTGCACCCGGATGATGTACCACTCGAGAGCCAAAGCGCTCACCTCCTGTCGAGATCCGGCGCCGGCCGAGGATGGCCCTCCCCGACCGGTCAACCGAGGATCCTTCTGAAGAACTCCTGCAAGATGAAATCGGATCCCGCGAGGAAGCCCGCGATCACCAGGACGCAGACGATGACGACGATCGAGGCGGCCCGGGTCTCCTTGAAGCTCGGCCAGTGCACCTTCCGGAGTTCCTGTTCGGTCTCGATCAGGAAATCGGCCACCTTCGGGCGGTTCAGAAAGCGGAGGAGGGCGAAAGCCGTGAGCAGGGGAACCCCGATCAGGGCGATCATCGAAATGATCGTCACCTCGCCGAGGACCGGCAGGGTCGTGTGGACCGTGCGGAAGGAATCGGGAAGAAAGGGCCAACCCTCCATCCAGTAACGAAGGCTGATGCAGCCGTAGACCAGGAAGAGCCAAAGGCCCCAGAAGGCCGACATCCTGGCCAGACGTCCCTGTTCAGGTTTGTATGCCACGTCGTTTCCACCCTCGCGTGAGGGAACCGGAGACCGGGAAGGGCCTCCCTTGTCTGGCAGGGCAGGGAGGACTCGAACCCCCAACCTAGTGATTTGGAATCACTTGCGCTACCAATTGCGCCACTGCCCTCGAGGCGGCCCCCTGTCCGGGAACCGCGTGGTCCGGCCGGGTCGCCGCCCTCGTCTTCTCTTGGAAGGGCGGCGACCCTAGCCCTGGGCGGGGAAGAGGGCAAGCCGCCCCCGCCCCCTCCGTTCGGCCGGAGAAGCCCCTCCGGCCGCGAAGCCTCACTCGATGACCTTCGTCACCCGGCCCGCACCGACGGTCCGGCCGCCTTCGCGGATCGCGAAACGCTGATGCTCGGCCATCGCGATCGGGGTGATCAGCTCGATCGTGAGGTTGACGTTGTCGCCGGGCATGCACATCTCGGCGTTGTTGAGATTCGCGGTGCCCGTGACGTCCGTAGTCCGGAAGTAGAACTGCGGGCGGTATCCGTTGAAGAACGGGGTGTGCCGGCCGCCTTCTTCCTTCGTCAAGGCATAGACCTCGGCCTCGAACTTCGTGTGCGGGGTGATGCTCCCCGGCTTGCAGACGACCTGCCCCCGGATGAGGTCCTTCTTCTTCAGGCCGCGCAGGAGGAGCCCGACGTTGTCGCCGGCCTGCCCCTCTTCCAGGGTCTTCTGGAACATCTCGACGCCCGTGACGGTCGTCTCGATCGTGTCGCGGATCCCGACGATCTCGACTTTCTCGCCGACCTTGATGACCCCCTGCTCGATCCTTCCGGTACCGACCGTCCCGCGGCCCTCGATCGAGAACACGTCCTCGACGGGCATGAGGAAGGGCTTGTCGACGTCCCGAGTCGGCTCGGGGATGTAGGAATCGACCGCGTCCATCAGTTCGTAGATGCACTTGCAGTCGGGATTGTCCGGACCGGGGTTCTCGGTGTGCAGGGCCTTGAAGGCGGAACCGCGGATGACCGGGAGATCGTCCCCGGGGAAGTCGTAGGAGCTGAGAAGCTCCCGGACCTCCATCTCGACGAGGTCGAGGAGTTCCGGATCGTCCACCTCATCGCACTTGTTCAGGAACACGACGATCGCGGGAACGCCGACCTGGCGCGCGAGGAGCACGTGCTCCCGGGTCTGGGGCATCGGCCCGTCGTCGGCGGCGACCACGAGGATCGCGCCGTCCATCTGCGCGGCCCCGGTGATCATGTTCTTGACGTAGTCGGCGTGCCCGGGGCAGTCGACGTGGGCGTAATGGCGGTTTTCGGTTTCGTACTCGACGTGCGCGGACGAGATCGTCACCACGCGGGTATCGTCACGGACGGTGCCGCCCTTCGCGATGTCGGCATAGGCCTTGGCCTTGGCGAGGCCCTGCGCGGCAAGAGTGCGGGAGATGGCGGCCGTGGTCGTGGTCTTGCCGTGGGCCACGTGCCCGATCGTCCCGATGTTCACGTGAGGCTTGGTTCTCTGGAAGACTTCCTTGGCCATTCTGGTTCTCCTGAAGCCCAAATGGGGCTGATCGTCTACGGCCCTGCGAATGGGCCAGGATGGTCGATTCCCATCTCGCTCCGGACCCTGCGCCGGCGACCCGATGCCGCAGGAAACACACGGGGAACGGAACAAAAGAGGAAGGACCGGTCGCCGGCGTCGTTCCGGCTCCGGAGATGGAGCTGCTGATGGGATTTGAACCCATGACCTCCTCCTTACCAAGGAGGTGCTCTACCACTGAGCTACAGCAGCACGGTCGTCGCCGATCCGGGACGAGACTGGAGCGGGCGATGGGAATCGAACCCACACAACCAGCTTGGAAGGCTGGGGCTCTACCATTGAGCTACGCCCGCAACACGAAGCCGAGGCTCCGGGTCGGGTCCGGAACGGTCCAAAAGAGCGAAGCCCCGCCGAAGCGGGGCCGGAGACCCGTCCGGGGGGACCCGGACGGGCCGACTGGTGGGCAGAACTGGATTCGAACCAGTGAAGGCATACGCCATCAGATTTACAGTCTGACCCCGTTGGCCGCTTGGGTATCTGCCCCCAGAACCCGAGATCCTCCCGTCCGCGCACCGCCCGACCCGAGTCCCCGCTCCGGCGGAGGCCCGAAGGGCCGACCGCTGGAGCTAGCGATGGGACTCGAACCCATAACCTCCTGTTTACAAGACAGGAGCTCTACCAGTTGAGCTACGCTAGCCGGCAGGATCACCCACCCCGCCCCCCCGGACTTCCGCGAGCGGAAGGCCTTCAGGGCCGAGGAAGGGGCAAAAAAAGATATGCCTCGGGCTCCCCCGCGCAAGGGGGTAGCTGCAACTTCCTCGGCATTCGTCCAGGGAGGAGGACCTCCGGCTCCCCGAAACGCCCAAGGGTGATGAGCCGCACCTCAAGGAATCCCCCCCCGACCGTCCAGCACGGCCTCGGCCCGCCGCATGTGGAGGTCGAGGGCGGACTTGAGCGCCTCCATCGTCGCCCCGCCGAAGAACTCGAGGAGGGCCCCTGCGAGGACCAGGGCGGTCATCGCCTCGGCGACGACCGCGGCGGCGGGCACGGCGCAGACGTCCGAGCGCTCGTAATCAGAAACCGCCGCTCCTCCTCCGCCCAGGTCGATCGAGGGAAGGCCCTTGCGGATCGTGGAGATCGGCTTCATGACGGCCCGGCAGACGAGGGGTGCCCCGTTCGCAAGCCCTCCTTCCAGGCCGCCAGCCCGGTTCGCTCCCCTGTCCACCCGAACCCCCTCCCCCCGTCCGATCGGGTCGTGCGCCTCGCTTCCCCGCATCGCGCCGAGCCGGAAGCCCCACCCGAAGGCCGCGCCCTTGATCGCGGGGATCGACAGGAGCGCCTGGGCCAGGCGACCGTCGAGCCGGTCCTCCCAGGAAAGGTGGCTCCCGAGACCGGGGGGCAGCCCGCAGGCGAAGACCTCGATTTCTCCCCCGAGGCTGTCCCGCTCCTTCGCGGCCTGGTCGATCTCCCGCCGCATCGCCTCTCCCCGCTCGGGCTCGAGAAGGCCGAACTCCGAGGCCTCGACGGCCGCGCGCATCAGGCCGACGGCCTCATCCGGGGCCCCCCCTTCCTCGAGCCTCGCCGCGCAGGAGGCGCCGGGCTCGCCGGGGACTTCGACTCCACCGATCCGCACGACATGACCGAGTACGAAGACCCCGCATTCCTCGAGCAGGATCTCCGCGACGGCCCCGGCCGCGACCCTCGCAACCGTCTCCCGCGCGGAGGCCCGCTCGAGACCCGCCCGGATGTCCCGATCCCCGTGTCGCAGGCATGCGGCGAGGTCGACGTGGCCCGGCCGGGGCCTGTCGAGATCGGGAAGCTCCTCGATCCGGGCGTCCCGGTTCTCGACCCAGAGGGCCAGCGGCGACCCGAGGGTCCTCCCCCCGCGGAGTCCGGACAGGATGCGGACGCGATCCTCCTCGATCCGCTGCCGGCCCCCCCGGCCGTACCCGCGCTGGCGGCGCGCGAGGAGGCGGTCGATCCGCGCCGGATCGACCGCGAGCCCCTTCGGAAGCCCCTCGACCAGGGCCAGGCAACCGGCTCCGTGGGATTCTCCCGCACTCCGGAAGGAGAACCTCATCTCAGGCTCCTCCCTCGGCGCGGGTCTCCGGATCCCCGCCGCCCTCGGCGCAGGACTCCGAAGCGAGGGCCCGTTCGACGGCCGCGGTCAGGTTCGGGAGATCGAAGGGTTTGCGCAGGATCCCCCGCACCGCAGGATGCCCTTCGATCCGTGCGGCCTCCTCGGCCGCGACGAATCCCGAGCAGACGAGGACCGGGGGGAGGTCGCGCCCCTTCTCGAGGAAGCCGAGCCCTCCGATCCCGGGCATTCGGAGATCGAGGAGGACGAGGTCGGGCCGCTCCTCCCCTTCGAGCCGCTCCAGGCCTCGTTCGGCACTCTCGGCGCAGGCGACCTGCGCTCCGAGGTGTTCGAACCAGGCGCGCAGCAGGGTCGACACGCCGGAATCGTTGTCGACAAGGAGAAGGCGGATCCCCGCGAGGGAGGAGGAAGAAGGCATGACGTCCTCTCTTCTCGGAACCCTCGCATGCTCCCCCCTCCGGAAGGGGAAGTCAAAGCCCGGCGACAGGGGAGGATCCCGGAGCTTCAGGAATCGAGGGGCTGGAGCCAGGACACGTCGTCGAAGGGGATCGTCATCCGCACGCCTCCGACCTCGATCTCGAGACGCCGGCGCCGCCGGTCCTTGCCGAGCACCTTGCAGCGCTTCCGGAGCCTGGGGACGTAGACCGTCTGGCCCTTCTCGACCCCGCGAAGATACTCGTCCCTCCGCTTCCCGAGATCGGTGTGGGCCAGGAGTCCGTCGAGGAGTTTCAGGAGCCCGCGGGCCTTCCCGCCGTAGGGCTCGGGGGCGTTCAGGAAGGCCCTCAGGGGCTCGCGAAGCAGCGCACGCGCCCGCCGGATCTCCTCCTCGGCCAGCCAGGACGATTCCTCGGCGAGCCAGCGCTCCTTCTCCTCGAGTTCCCTGGACCGGAGCTCGGCTTCGGCGACTTCCCCTTCGGCCCTGCGCCGCGCCTCCTCCGCGCGGCGGCGCTGATCCTCCGCGGCCCGCCGGGTCCGCTGGAGGCGGTCGATCATCTCCTCGAGGGCCGGATCCCGCTCCCCCAGAAGGGAGGCGGCCCGACTGCAGATCGACGCGTCCATTCCGATGCGGCGGGCGATCAGGAGGGCGCGGCTCGTTCCGACGAGCCCGATCTCGAGACGGTAGAGCGGCTCGAAACGGTCCGGGTCGAAGGCCATCGCGCCGTTCTCGACCCCTTCGTACTGGTAGGCGAAATCCTTGAGCCTTCCGAGATGGGTCGAGGCAAGGGTCGGGACCCCGCGCTCGAGGAGGTGCTCGAGGATCGCGATCCCGAGCGCCCCCCCCTCCTCCGGGTCCGTGCCCGCCCCGAGTTCGTCCAGGAGGACGAGGGAGCCGGGCCCGGCCCGGTCGAGAGCCCGCTGGATCCTCTTCAGATGGGAAGCGAAGGTCGAGAGGTTCTGCTCGACGGTCTGCTCGTCCCCGATGTCCGCGAAGATCCCGTCGACGAAGGGAAGGGCGCTGCCCTCGGCAGCGGGAATCGGAAGCCCCGCCTGGGCCATCGCCTGGCAGAGACCGACCGTCTTGAGCGCTACGGTCTTCCCTCCGGTGTTCGGGCCGGTGACGACCAGCATCCGGAAGGGGTCTCCCAGGCTCAGGTCCAGGGGTACGACCGCCTTCTCCGCCTCTTCGATCGGTACCCGTCCTTCCCAGAGGGGGATGAGGAGCAGGGGATGCCGGGCTCCACGGAGGAGGAAGCGGCCCTCGGGGGCTACCTCAGGCACGTGGAATCCGCATTCGAGGACGAGCTTCGCCCGGGCCCGGGTCAGATCGATCCAGGAGAGACCCTCGAAGGCGCGGGCCAGATCCTCCCTCCGGGCAAAGAGATCCCTCCGGAGTTCCGCGAGGAGACGGCGCAGTTCGGCCTCCTCCTCGTGCCGGGCCTCGGCGAGCCGGTTCGTCAGCGGAAGGACGGTTTCGGGCTGGACGAAGACCGTCTGCCCGGACTGGCTGCGGTCGAGGAGAAGCCCGCGGACGAAACGGCTCATCTCGGGCTTGACCTGCAGGGCGGGCCGCCCGTGCCTCCAGACCGGTTGGGGGGACTGGAGGTACTTCGTGAATCCTGGTCGGGCACAGAGTTCCTCGAGTCTGCGGTGGATCCGCTGTTCGAGCCCGCGGATCTCCGCCCGGAGGGAGGAGAGTTTGGGGCTCGCGGAGGTCTGGATCTCCCCCTGATCGTCGCAGAGGGTCTCGACCCGGTCGAGGAGGTCGGAAAGGTCGGGCAGGGCCTCCCCGAGGGCCTTCAGGGCCGGACGGTCCTCGAGCGCTCCGAGGCGGCGACGGAGCCCGCTGACCGTCCGGAGGGCCCGAAGGAAGTCCGCGAGGATCCGCGGGCGAAGGCTCCTCCCCCCCTCCCTCAACCCCTCCAGATCCTCCCGCAGATCGGGCAGGGCCGGGAGGGCCATACGTCCTCCCTCCCGCATCCACCGTGCGGCCTCCCGAGCCTGGTCGAGGGCCCGGGCCATCTTCTCTCTCGAATCGAAGGGCCGAAGCCTGGGCAAGGCGTTCCGGGCCAGACCGGTCGTCAGGAAGCGCCCGAGCAGGCTCAATACCCTCGGGAAGTCGAGCGCGTCGAGCGAATGGCGATCCATCGGCGGCGGGGGGCGGGAGGGGATTTTCGCGACACGGACTGGCGGGGGGGGGAAGGGCTCCGCAGACTGTTCGGCCGCCGTTTCCGGAGGACCGTCCCTCCGGCGACGGCCCGCCAAGCTAGACCGGGAGCAGGCACATGTCGATAGACAGGGATTCCGCCGGATTCGGCACGCGCGCGATCCACGCCGGACAGCGTCCGGACCCGACGACCGGCGCGATCATGACGCCGGTTTACCTGACGAGCACCTTCGTCCAGGAGGAACCGGCGAAGACGAAGGGATACGACTACTCCAGGACCGTCAACCCGACCCGGACGGCCCTCGAGGAGAACCTCGCAAGCCTCGAGAACGGACGCTACGGCCGCTGCTTCTCCTCGGGCATGGGGGCGATCAACTGCTTGATGAACCTCCTGCAGACCGGCGATCACGTGATCGCGAGCAACGACCTCTACGGAGGGACCTACCGGCTCTTCACGACTCTCTACGAGAAGTTCGGATTGACCTTCAGCTTCGTCGACAGCTCGGACCCGGAATCGGTCGCGCAGGCCTTCCGACCGAGCACGCGGCTCCTCTATCTCGAGACCCCGACGAATCCCCTCCTCCGACTCAGCGACATCGAGACCCTCGCGGCAATGGCCCACGAACGCCCCGGAGTTCTCGTTGCGGTCGACAACACCTTCGCGACCCCCTACCTGCAGACCCCTCTCGACCTGGGTGCGGACGTCGTCGTGCATTCGCTGACGAAGTACCTCGGCGGCCATTCGGACGTCGTCGGCGGAGCCCTCATCGTCAACGACGAAGAACTCGCGGAAAAGCTGCACCACTACCAGAACACGGTGGGCTCGACCCCGGGCGCGATGGACTGCTTCCTCGTGCTCCGCGGCACGAAGACGCTGCACGTGCGGATGGAGCGCCATTGCGACAACGCCGAACGCATCGCCTCCTGGCTCCTGGAGCACCCGAAGGTCGCCAAGGTCCACTACCCCGGACTCCCCTCCCATCCCCAGTACGAACTCGCGAGGAAGCAGATGCGGCGGGCCGGCGGGATGATCTCCCTCGAACTCGAGGGAGGACTCGAGGACGGGCGCGAATTCGCGACGCGGACGATGCTCTTCTCCCTCGCGGAGAGCCTCGGCGGGGTCGAGAGCCTCGTTGACCATCCGGCCTCGATGACGCATGCGAGCATCCCCCGCGAGGAACGCGAACGGACCGGGCTCGAGGACGGGCTCGTCCGCCTCTCGGTCGGCATCGAGGACGCCGACGATCTGATCGCCGACCTCGACCAGGCCCTGTCCGGACTCTCCTGAACCCAGGTCCTCAGCGCCTCCGACCGACACGAAGCCTCGCGGAGAGGAGGAGCAACGGCCCCTCGAAGTGCCGGGCGACCGCAGCCTGGCAGGAGAGGTCCATCCCCTCCTCCCCTAGGTCCCGCGGGAGGCCGATCGCGGCCCTGAACCGTCCCCGGCCGTCCGCGAAACCGAAGGCGGCGACCCGCGCCGGGCGCACGAGGAGCGCGCCCTCCCTGCCGACCGGGTGGAAGGCGGGCAGCCCCGGTCCGAGGATCGCGACCTGGGCCCTCGGCGGGGCGCGGACTTCGAGGAGGATGCGGTCGCCGGCCCCCCTCGGGCCGAGTTCGCGAAGCATCGGCTCGACGGGCCGGATCTCGACCGAGCCCCCCCCCCGGAGACCCTCGGATCCACGCGACCTCGGCGACCCCGGTCCAGCCCTTCCGCCGGGCCAGGATCCCTGCCAGGTCGGGGGGGAGACCGGCGCGCCCCTCACGCCCCCCGCGCAGGCGGAGGCGGAGCAACGACGCTTCGGGGGGAGCCGTCCGGAAACGGAGCCCCTCGGGGTCCCAGCGATACCGAAGGATCTCTTTTCCTTCCGGCCGCTCCATCTCCAAGACGTGGGTCGCGAGTCGAAGGAGCGCGTCCCGGTCGGAAAGCAAGAGGAATCGCCCCGTCGGCGGCCTCTCGATCCAGGGCGGGGCGAGGAGGCTCTGGAGGGAGGAACCGATGGGAACGCCGCGCCGTTCGAAGGGGAAACCCTCCACGACCCGCAGGAGTCGGTCGGAGGGAAGGGTGGCGAGACGACGGATCTCCCTGCCGAGCGCGGCCGCGACCGGAGCGGCCTCCCGGTAGATCCGAACGTTCCCGATCGACGACCCGAGAAAGGAGAAGGCGAGGACGGCTCCCAGCCCCGAGGCGAGCCACCCCCCCGCCGCGACCGCACCGCCACACTGGACCCCGAAGGCCACGGCCGCGCCGTACAGGTTCCGCGCTCCGAGCATTGTCTTCGCCTCGACCGGAACGGGAAGGGACGTGAGGAGCGCACCCGCGCATCAGAGCCCCACGAACCCCGCCCCGCGCAGGAATGCCTTCCGGCGCGAAGCGAGCAGGAGGAGAACGGCGGGAGGGAACCCGAACGCAACCGCGAGGGCGGGGTAGGCGTCCCTCCGGAAAGGGGCCGGAACCAGGACGGCTCCCCGGACCCACTCCGCCCAGAGTCCCGGGGACAAGGGGTCGAAGGCCGGACGATCCGGATAGATCCGCATCCCGATCCCCTCGAAGAGGAAGACTCGCCAGCCCAGATAGAGGAGGAGAACGGCGGCGAAGGTGAGGACCGCCCGGAAGTGGGAACGCCTCCGGGCGCCGGGGATCCCGGAAGAGAGGGAGAGGGCGAAGAGCACCGGCCCGTAACCCACGGCACTCTCCTTCGCGCAGAGGGCGAGCAGCCAGACGAAGGCCCCAAAGGCGGCCACGCGGGGACGCCGGCCGGCTTGGAACGCAAAGAGCAATGCCGTATTGCCGAGGGCCGTCGCGAGCAAGGTCGCGCGGGCGGAGATCCAACCGGCGGGTTCGACCGCGAGCGGATGCCAGGCCGTGAGGAGGGCCGCGGCCGCCGGGGCGATCCATCCCCCGAAGAACCGCCGCGCCGCTGCGGCGGCCGAGAGGGACACGAAGACGTGGAGAAGGAGGTTCCCCGCATGGAAGGCGACGGGTTGGCGCCCGAACAGCCACATTTCGGGAAGGAACGACAAATGGTAGAGCGGCCTCAGGAACTCCGGGCCCTTCCCTCCGGAGGGCGGGAGGAGAACTGCGGGAATGCGGGCTCCGGGATCTTCGAGAATCCGGTACGCCCCGCTCAACTGCCGGAAATCGTCTCCGAAGAAGCCGGTGAAGAGCGGCGGGAGGAACGGAAGTGCGACGAGGACGGCAAGGAGGAAGACCGCCCCGGGCCGGATCCTCTCCGCCGACTCGGGAACCATCCCGGTCTCCCCCTCAGGCCAACGCAAGCGCCGCGTAGCCGACGTGGAACGAGGTCCGGCGGAGGCTATCTCCCGCCGCTTCGACCGAACTCTCGTGGTGGAGCAGGATCGCCCTCCCGGCCCCGAGGACGGCCGCGGCGGCGAGGGCGGCCGCTACGGCGCCGGCCCCGCAGGCGCTGTCGTCCGCGGCTGCCCGGGCGAGGGCGCCTTCGGCGTCCAGGGCTTCGACCCGGGCGAGGAAGGCCCTGTCGTTGGCCCGCGCGAAGCGGAAACCCTCTTCACCTGGACCCGCGGGCTCGAAGCCGTAGGCCCGGCCGTAGTGCGTCAGGTCCGTCGAGGCGACGACCCAGCTCCTCCTCCCCTCGCCGACCAGCAGGCCCCCGAGCCGCTGACCGAAGTCCACCGCTCCACGCGCCGCTGGGACCGCGATCGGAACGATCCGCAGGCCCGGACGGAGAAGGGCGACGAAGGGAAGCTGCACCTCGAGGCTGTGTTCGTCGATGTGCGCCTGCACCCGGCGGACCGCGAGCTTTTCGCCGAGGAGCAGTTCCTCGAACTCCCGGTCGACCTCGAGGGAACCCGCGGGAGTCGCCCAGGCCTCCCAATCCCCGAGGGAGGGGCCGGATACTCCGGGCACATGAACGGCGCCGAGAAGAACGAGACGCTCTAGTTCGGGAGGGTCGGGGAGGAAACGCCAGAAGCCGTAGGCGGTCCTTCCCGAAAAGGTCCATCCGGCGTGAGGGACGACGCCCCCCTTCAGTTCCGAACCCCCGCCCCCGGCTCGTTCCGTGTTCGGCGGAAACTCGGCGAACTCCCCGAGCGCCCGCCGGCAAGACTCGGAATCGGCCGGGTAGAACCGACCGGCCTGCCGCGTCGGGCGAACCCGCATCGTTCAGAGTCCTCCGCCGGCCTCCTCCCTCAGGCCGGGTCCGGGTCCGCCCGCGGGCTCTCCGGGAGTCCCCGCCGCCCCCCGCTCGACCATCTCCCGCATCTTTCGGCCGACCTTGAACTTGACGACCCGCTTCGGGGGGACCTGCACCTTCTCGAGGGTCCGCGGATTCTGAGCCCGCCGGGCCGCACGCTGCTTGACCTCGAAGACTCCGAACTCCCGGAACTCCAGCCGGTTGCCCCGCGCCAGTTCCTCGGAGATCTTGTCCAGGAACTTCTGGATGACCTCCTTGACCAGTACCTTCGTCACCCGGACTTTCGTCGCGCGCGCATCCTCGGAGAGGCCCCCCTCTCCGTCCTTGCGGGTCAAGGTCTCGGTGATGTAGTTGACGAGGTCCTTCTTCGTAATCGTCTCCATCTGCGTCTCCGGGGGTTGGGCGGCGGCGACGGGAATGTTCCCGGACCCGGTCTCGAACCTGCGGAAACCGACCTCAGAATGGGTGGTCCCAGGAAGTCTCGGATGCCGACCGGCCCCGGTAACGGCAACATAACCTAATGCCTGAAAAAGGATTATCAATCCCCCCCCCGGGAAAGCCCGTCCTCTTGCGCCGCTCGGCCACGACCTCGCTCGAACGCTGGACGGGGGCCCGCCCCCCCATTCTGCGCAAGGTCTACCGGTATCCGGGATTCCGGGGCCCTCTGCGCGGGATCCTGCGGAACACCTGCCTGGCCCCCTCGAGGGTCGCCCGCGAGTTCCGCGCCCTCAAGCACCTCGCCGCCCTCGGCCTCCAGCCAGACCTCGCCCTCGGCTTCCGGGAGGAGAGGAGGCTCGGATTCCTCCGCCGGGCCGAACTCTGGATGCTGGATTTCGGAGGGAAGGACCTCGAGTCCCTCGGGGCCTCCCCCCCCCGCGAAACCGGGTTCTGGGAGGGCCTGCGGACCTTCCTGCTCGGGCTGCGCGGCAGCGGTCTCGTCGATCCCGACCTCTGGGCGCGCAACCTCCTCTACCGGGCGGAGGACCATCGCTTCGCGAAGATCGACGCGAGCGCCTCGGTCCTCCTCCCCCCGGCCCGGGCTCGGAGATCGGCGCTCCGAAACGAACTCATCCTCCTCGCCGAACTTCGTAGGCTCGGCTTCCCGGTGGACCACCTCGAGGCTCTCGGGCAGGCACTCGGCCATCCCGGCGGAATCGGGACCACGGGGATCAATCCCTCCGGTCGGTGAGGCGAAGCGTCACCGGTCCTTCGTTCGTCAGATTCACGAGCATGTGGCTGCGGAAACGCCCGGTCCGGACCTCACCGACCCCGGCCTCGGCGAGTCCGCGCCGGAAGACCTCGACGAGAGGCTCGGCCTCGTCGGGCGGCGCCGCCCGGTCGAAGCCGGGCCGGAGCCCCTTCGAGGTGTCCGCGCAGAGGGTGAACTGGCTGACGACGAGCGCCCCCCCTCCGGTATCCAGGAGGCTCCGGTCCATCGGCCGGCCCTTCTCTCCGGGAAAGCAGCGGTAGCGGGCGACCCTGGAGGCGAGCCTTCGGGCCCTTCCCTCGTGATCCCCCTTCTCGATCCCGAGGAGGATCAGGAGACCCGGCCCGATGGCCCCGACCGTCTCCCCTCCGACCACGACCGAGGCCGCCAGGACGCGTTGCAGGAGGGCGATCATGCCCTGGTCCCTCCCATCACGGGGATCATCGCTCCCCTCCGCTCCGAGCCCGATCCTCCGGCCCCTTCGGAGGCCGGAGGTCGCCGAGGCTCCCCGGAGGAGGTGGAACGGTCCCCTCTCTCGCGGTGAGAGCCTTGCGGAGCTTCTTGATCCGCGTCGGCACGAAGAGGAGCTGTCCGAGCAGGGCGTGGGGGTCCTTCCCGAGAGGCATTCGCTCGAGCCACCGATAGGTCTGCAGGGCCCGGACCTCGTCGTGCAGGACCTCGTAGTAGAGGTTGCCGAGATTGAGGGCCGCCCGCGCCTCCCCCGGGTGCGCCTTCAGGATTCCGAAATAGAGGTCCGCGGCCTCGCGGTGCTTTCCCTGCAACCACAGGGCGGCGCCCAAGTCGAGGCGCAGATCGACATCGCCCTCGTTCCTGGAGAGAAGGTCGCGGGCGAGACTCTCCGCTTCCGCCCCCCGGTGGAGCTCGTGGACGAGGAGGCGGAGAAGGTCACGGGCCGCCAGTCGGTCGAAGGGGCGGAGCCCGAGGTAGGTCCGGAAATGACGGCCGGCGGTCTTGAAGAAACCCTGCTCGTGCGCGAGGCGCGCCAGGAGGAGCCAACCCTCCGCGAGATCCCTCTTCAGCCCGACCGCCCTCTTCAGGACCCGTCCCGCCTCGCGCACTTCGCCGAGCCTCCAGAGGCTTTCCCCGAGCAGGACGAGGGCGGGGTAATGGGAGGGTTCGAGGGCCAGGGCCTTCCGGCACAGAGCGATCCGTTCCGCCGGCGCGCCGGAGAACAGGGCCCGGGCATAGAGGGCGGTCGCCCCGGACAGCCCCTTCCCGCCCTCGGGGTAACGGGCGATCCAGGCGGTCGAAAGGGCGTTCCGAGTCTCCTCCCCCCCCTCCTCTTCGAGAGCCTCCCTCGCGGCCAGCAACCCCAGCGAACGATGGACGAGAAGGGGGATGCGGGCGCACTCCGGATTCCTGCCGGCGAGGGGAGCGGCGAGGGCCAGAGCCTCCTCCGCCCTCCCCGAAGCCAGGGCGCCCTCTACCTCGAGGAGGGCCGCCGCATCTTCCGGGAGGGGGACCGTCTCCAGGGACGCGGCCAGCCCGGTCTCTACCGGCCGGGCCGTTCCGCAACCCGAGGCGGCGAGGAGGAGGCCGAGAACCGCCGCGCCCCTTCCCGGAATCATCGATCGCTTTTTCGCCACAGACCCTCGCGGAGTTCGACGACTTCCCCCTCCTCGACCGAACCCTTCCGGACCAGGGCCGCGTTCCCCTTCGCGACGAGATGGAGCCGGACCGGCCCCCGGCGGTGGAGGCGGAAGAGGGCGGAATGGAGGATCGTGAAGGCCGCGTTCCCGATCCCGAAGCGGAGCGGCAGGTTCATCCCCCCCTTGACGTTCCGGAACACGTATTCGACGACCGTCCCCGGGGGCACGACCCTTCTCGACATCGAATGGAACGGGCTCCCGGCGGGATGGGAAACGCGGTCCCAGAGTTCCGCGCTCAGATCGACCTCGAGGGTGTCGGCCAGCACCGAGACCCGTTCCGCCAGGGGTCGGACCGCGACCTCCAGCGCCCCGCGCCGGATCGGGTCCGCAATCCTCGGGGGCGTCCTCCCCGGAGTTCCGCAGGAGACGAGGAGAAGGAAGGCTCCGAGGATCAGGATGCCCGCGCCGCCCCGGATCATGAGCCGCCCTCCCCGATCCCGAGCCGCTCCCGGACCTCGGCCATCGTCGCCCGGGCAGTCGTCGAGGCCCGGCGACGCCCCTCCTCGAGCACATCCCAGACCCTCGAGGGGCAAGCCTTCAGGGCCTCGGCCCGTTCGCGGATCGGCTCGGTTACGGTGGTCAGGTTCGCGTGGAGCCTCTTCTTGCAGTCGACGCATCCGATGCCGGCGGTTCTGCAACCCTCGGCGATTTCCGCCCGTTCCTCGCTTCCGCTGAAGAACCCGTGCAAGGAGTAGATGTTGCAGACCTCGGGCCGGCCCGGATCCTTCCGGCGGAGCCTCCGCGGATCCGTGACTGCGGATCGCAGTTTCCGGAGGATCGTGTCCGGATCCTCCGTGACGCCGATGAAGTTGTCCCTGGACTTCGACATCTTGGTCTTTCCGTCGAGTCCGAGGACCCGGGGAGCCTCGGAGCGAATGACCTTGGGTTCTGGGAAGAGATCGCCGTAATGGTGATGGAAACGCCGGACGATCTCCCGCGCCAGTTCCAGGTGCTGTTCCTGGTCCTCCCCGACCGGAACGTGGGTCGCCTTGTAGAGGACGATGTCGGCTGTCTGAAGGACGGGATACGTGAAGAGCCCGGCGTTGACGTTCTTCTCGTTCTGCTGGGCCTTGTCCTTGAACTGCGTCATCCGATTGAGATCCCCGAGCTGCGTGAAGCAGTCGAGGATCCAGCAGAGTTCCGCGTGCTCGGGGATCCGGCTTTGCACGAAGAGCGCCGAACGCTCGGGGTCGATGCCGACGGCCAGCAGGGAGACGGCCATGCCGAAAACGTTCCTCCTCAGGACCTTGGCCGGAGGGCGGACCGTCAGGGCGTGGAGGTCGACGATGCAGTAGTAGCATTCGGCCTTTTCTTGGAACCCGACCCAGTTTCGGATCGCGCCGAGCCAGTTGCCCAGATGGAAGCCGTCCGTTGTCGGCTGGATGCCCGAAAGAATGCGGTCCAAATTCCCTGCTCCCTGTCCTTGCCCTTCGGGTCCGGTCCGCGGCGGGGGACGCCTGGATCGGACCCGCCGGACATCTTGGCCCGGCCCCCGATCCATGTCACGGACTCGCGGTTCACGGGAATGGAACCCCCGGGTATCCTCGCGCCCCAGGAGGGGCGGAACTGAACGAGCGGACAGAACGACGATCCGCGCCGCGACAGGCGTTCGGGCGGCTTCGCAGAAGGAGCGGGGCTCCAGCTCTGATCCTCCTTCTCCTGGCTTCGTCCTGCGCGGTCCTGCCCGACGAGTTCAACCTCTCCCCCCTCTTCCGGCAACGTCGCGCCCCGGACGGGAAGTTGGCCGAACTCGACATCCTCTGGCCGTTGATCCACTGGGAGCGGAGGAGAGACGGAGGGGGCGATTTCCGGATCCGCCCTCTCTGGCGGACGGTGGACGAGCCCGCGACCCGCACGACGATCCACGAGTTCCTCGTCCCCCTGGGTCGGGCGGTCTCCTCCCCCCGGGAGTTCTCCGCGCGCCTCTACCCCCTGTTCAGGTTCCGGGAACACGAATCCCGCGGCGAGCCCGGCTCCTACGACATTGACTGGTGGTTCGCCCTCCTGTTCTGGGGAGGAAGCTCGAAGGAGGGCGAGGATTACTTCGCGTTCTTCCCGATCGCCGGGACCTTCCGTGACTTCCTGACCTACGACAAGATCGGCTTCCTCCTGTTCCCCCTCTTCCTCTGGACCGTCAAGAACGACCTGCGCGGAACCCATTTCCTCTGGCCTCTGATCGGGTGGGGAAGCGGCCCGAACCGCGGGCGTCCCTCCTGGTTCCGGATCCTCCCGTTCTACGCCTACAGCGAGGATCCGGGCAGACGGGAGAACCACAGCCTTCTCTGGCCCCTGTTCCACTGGGGCCGGGAAGCCCTCGACACGAAGGACCCGGCCTCCTACTTCGCGCTCTTCCCCCTCCTGGGCTGGCGGTCGAGCCTGCGCTTCCTGTCCTGGTTCTTCCTCTGGCCCGTATTCCGGCACGGGCACCTCCGCCCGGAGGCTCCCCTCCCGGTTCGGGAAGGCCGTCCGCCCCGCAAGGCCCGCTACACCTACTGGGACGCCCCCTGGCCGATCTTCCGCTACCTCGCGAACGACTGGGACGGCAAGGATCTCCGCCAGTGGTGGCTGATGCCCTTCGTCGCCTCGACCCGCGCCCTCGGGCAGGAGAGCCTCGTCCTTCTCTACCCCTTCCTCTGGCGGCGGAAGTTCGAGAACGCCCGCAGTCTACGGAAGGACTTCTGGTTCGTTCCGTTCTGGCGGGACGTCGAGATCCGGGACAAGAAGCACGAGGGACGGGTCTACCAGAACCGGAGACTCTGGCCCCTCTTCGCCTCGACCCGGAAACCGGACGGGTCCCGGAAGTTCCGGACCCTGGCCCCCTTTCCCTACGACGGGAAGTACGCGATCGGTATCCGCGAGGCCTGGGACTGGGCCTGGACCCTCGCCGAGGTGTCGGAGGACGGTCGGGGAGGCAGGAGGGAGCGGGGCTTCGCGCATCTCTGGTCGGCCCGGACCTGGGCCTCGGGCGCATACCAGTGTTCGATCCCCTTCCTCTTCAACTACCAGAGGAGGGCCGACGGAAGGTCCACCCTCCGCTTCCTGCAGTTGATCCCGATCTCCTGGACATCGGGCCCGTCGAACGAGGACGGCGGAGGCGGAGAGACGGGGAAACGGGGAAACGGAGGCTGAAATGGGAGTCCTGGACGATCTCGGTTCGGGCATCCGCCGCTCGGTGACCGGAGCCGGATTCACTCTGGAGTTGCTGTTCTGCACGCTTTGGAGGCTGCCCCACCTCGTCCGGAAGATCCGCTTTACGCTCGACCAGATGTTCGCCTCCGGGGTCCGGACGATCCCGGTCGTCATGGTCGTCGCGGTCTTCGCGGGGATGATCCTGAGCCTTCAGACCGGAATCGAACTCAAGCGCTACGGGCAGCACACCCTGATCGGGAACATCGTCGCGATCTCGATGTGCCGGGAGATGGGCCCGTTCATCACGGCCCTGATCCTCGCGGCCACCGTGGGCTCGGCCATGGCGGCCGAACTCGGCACGATGAACGTCTCCGAGGAGGTCATGGCGCTGGAGGTCATGTCGATCGACCCCCTCCGCTTCCTCGTCCTCCCCCGAATCGTCGCCCTCTCCCTGATGTGTCCCCTCCTGACGATCTTCGCCGACATCATCGGCATCCTCGGGGGAAGCATCGTAGCCTCCGTGCATCTGGGAGTCAGCTTCTCGTTCTACTTGAACAGCGCGCGGGAATCCCTGACGACGATCGGCTCGGGCCTTCCCAAGGACGTCTACGTCGGCCTGTTCAAGGCCTGGGTCTTCGGGATCACGATCGCCGCCGTCGGGTGCTCCTGCGGCCTCCGCGCCGAGGGCGGGGCGATGGGAGTCGGGTCCGCCGTGCGCCAGGCCGTCAAATCCAGTTTCCTCCTGATCATCATCTTCGGCTACGTCATCACCTGGTTCTTCTACTCCTTCCTCAATGGAGCCTTCTGAGATGGAACCGGTGATCCGTCTCGAGGACGTGCACAAGGCCTTCGGGCGGCGCAGGATTCTCCAGGGCCTCTCTTTCGCCGTGGAGCAGGGCAAGACCTACGTCATCATGGGAGGCTCCGGGTCGGGGAAGAGCGTGACGCTCAAGCACATCATCGGACTCCTGAAGCCCGACGAGGGCCGCGTCCTCGTCAAGGGCCAGGAGGTCCCCTCCCTGAACAGGGAGGGGCTTCTGGCCCTTCGGCGAAAGATGGGATTCCTCTTCCAGAGCGGCGCCCTGATCAACTGGATGTCGGTCTACGACAACGTCGCGCTCCCCCTCCGCGAAAACACCCGCCTGACGGAGACCGAAATCCGGGAGAGGGTCATGGAATGCATCCGGCTCGTGGAGCTGGAGCGCGCGGCCGATCAATTCCCCGACCAGATCTCGGGCGGCATGAAGAAAAGGGCCGGGCTCGCGAGGACCCTCGTCGGCGAACCCGAGATCGTTCTCTACGATGAACCGAACGCCGGCCTGGACCCGATCATGAGCGAGACGATCAACCGGCTGATCCTGGATGTGCAGGAACGGTTCAAGGTGACTTCCGTCGTCGTCACCCACAAGCGCGCCTGCGCCTATACCGTCGGCGACATCATCGCGATCTTCGACTCCGGACGCATCGTCGCGGAAGGGAGTCCGGACGAGATGCGCAGTTCGGACCACCCCCTCGTCCGGAGATTCCTTGGTGGAATCATGGACTGAACCCCGTCCCGGAGGCGGACATGCCCAGCTTCAAACGCGACACGATCCTCGGTCTGGTCTTCTTCGGGGGACTCCTCGTCCTCCTCTGGGCCACCGCACGCTTGTCCAACTTCTCCCTGGCGCCCAAGCAGCGCCTACAGGTCTATTTCCCCAATTCCCGCGGCCTGTCGATCGGAGACCGGGTCTACGTCCTCGGGACCCCGTACGGCATCGTCTCGGACGTCCAGTACGAGCCGGCGAACGCGGAGAATCAGATCAAGATCACGCTCCAGCTCGGGCATCCCTTGACCCTCCGGAAGGGCTATCGCATCCGGATCGCCGCCAACTCCCTCCTCGGCGGCTCCAAGGTCACGATCGATCCGGGCCCGGTGAAGAATCCGATCCTCGGCCCCGCCGACCGACCCCTCGTCGGCGAGGCCCCGGTTTCGGCGCTCGAGGGCATCGGGGAATGGTTCTCGAAGGGGGAGACCCAGGAAAGCCTCTCGACGATCCTCGAGGGACTCGCCTCGATCGTCCGCGAGGTCAAGGAGGGGAGGGGGACCTTCGGCCGTCTGGTCAAGGACCCGGCCCTCTACGAACAGGCCTTGGGGACGATCACCGACCTGCGGCGGACGATCACCGACGCCCGCGAGGGGAAGGGCAGTCTCGGCCGCTTCCTGACCGACCCGGGGCTTTACGACGAGGCCAGGGGGTTCTTCGCCTCCGCCCGCAAGGTCGCCGACAGCCTGGAGAGCGGCGAGGGAATCGGTCCCTTCCTGCTGCACGACCGCCGGGCCCGCGAGGAACTCGCCGGGACGATCCACGACGTCAAGACGATCACCGGCGATCTCGTCGAGGGAAGGGGCATGGTCGGCAAGGCCCTGCGGGACCCAGGAACGGCCGAGCGCTTCGACTCGATCGTCGCGAACGTGGATGAGGCGAGCCGGGCCTTGAACGAGGGGGAGGGCCTCCTCCCGGCCCTCCTTCACGGAAGGGGGATCCGGGACGACGCTACCGCGATGCTCGCCAACTTCCGGAAGTTCTCCGAATCACTCGCCGGATCCACCGCTCTCTCGGACCTCGAAAGGGTGCTCCGGCAGATCAGCGGCGCCGTCGAGGACGCTCGGGAGGCGGCTCCGATCTCGACCTTCTTCACGATCTTCGGAGGGACCTTCCAGTAACGAGGAAGGAAGGTCCCCCCGTTTCCGCTGCATGAGGGTTCCCCCCCCCAAGCCCGGCGCATAGGCTTCCCACCCCTTTTCGAGAGACGCCCTGGCGGAATGCGATACCGAGAACTTCGAGCCCTCTACGAACGCCCCCTGATCGACCTGATCCTCCACGCCGCGGAGGTCCACCGGAACCACTGGCCCGGACGGAAGGTGCAGCTATGCACGCTGCTGTCGATCAAGACCGGCGGCTGTCCGGAGGATTGCGGATACTGCTCCCAATCCGTCCGCTACCGGACACCGTCCCCCGAGGAACCGCTCCTGGACCCAGAGGAGGTTCTCCGGAATGCGAGGAAGGCCAAGGCCGCAGGAGCCACGCGCTTCTGCATGGGCGCGGCGTGGAGAAGCCCCAGGAACGAGGAGGAGTTCTCACAGGTCCTGGAGATGGTGCGCCGGGTGCGTTCGCTTGGGATCGAGGCCTGCGTGACCCTTGGGATGTTGAACAGGGATCAGGCCCTGCGTCTCAAGGAAGCGGGCCTCACTTCCTACAACCACAACCTCGATACCTCGCCCGAGTTCTATGAAAAGGTCGTCCGGACCCACCGCTTCGAAGACCGCATCGCGACCCTCGAGATCCTCGGAGACCTCGGGATCCGGATCTGCTCCGGGGGGATCTTCGGCCTGGGCGAGACCCCTGAGGACCGCCTTCGCCTGATCGAGGTCTTGAGCGAACTCGAACACCCCCCGGAATCCGTCCCCCTGAACAAGCTCGTCCCGATCCCCGGGACGCCGATGGAAGGCCGGCCCGGGGTGGACGTCTTCGAACTCGTCCGGATGGTCGCGGTGACCCGATGCGCGCTTCCCGAGGCCAGGGTCCGGCTCTCCGCGGGCAGGGAGGGGCTGAGCGAGGAAGCCCAGGCCCTCTGCTTCCTGGCCGGCGCCAACTCCATCTTCTACGGAGAGAAACTCCTCACGACGGGAGGGAGGAGCCCAGAGGAGGATCGGGCCCTCCTCGAAAGGTTGGGGCTCGAATGCGAAGAAGGATCCTGGAAGAGATGAGAGCGGCCCTCGAGGAGGAGGCCGCCCGAGGACGCAGGCGGGAACTCCGCCTCCGATCGGGCCTCGATTTCTCCTCCAACGACTACCTGGGCCTGGCGGAACGCTGGAGCCGGACCCCCCTCGAGGTCCCCCTCCACGGGAGCACGGGATCCCGCCTCCTCTCGGGACAGAGCGAGGCCTGGCGGCGTTGCGAGGAGAGGTTGAGCGATTGGCACGGATGCGGCCGCCGGGCCCTCTATTTCTCCTCCGGCTACCTCGCTGGGGAAGGGCTCCTCGCAACCCTGCTGCAGGAGGATTCCTGGGTCGCGTCCGACGCCTCGAACCACGGATCCCTGATCGACGGCATGCGTCTCGGCAAGGCCGAGCGCTTCATCTACCCGCACCAGGATCTCGAGGCCCTCGAGGACGGTCTTTCGAAGGCTCCCCGGGGGAAACGGCGTTTCGTCGTCACGGAGAGCCTGTTCGGAATGGACGGGGATCTGACCGATCTTCCCGCCCTCGTCTCCATCTGCGAGCACCACGACGCCCTCCTGATCCTGGACGAGGCGCACGCCACGGGCTGCTATGGACCAGGAGGGAAGGGGCTGGCGGCCGAGGCCGGAGTCTCGGAGAAGATCTTCGCCAGCATCCACACCTGCGGAAAGGCCTTCGCCTCCCACGGAGCCTACGTGCTGGTTCCCGACATTCTCAGGGAGACCCTGATCCAACGCTGCCGCCAGTTCCTCTTCACGACGGCCCTTCCCCCCGCTCTGGCCCTCTGCACGGAAAGGGCCCTCGAGGTCTTCGAGAAGGAGCCCGAACTCCGGAGCCGCCTGGCGGAGGCGAGCGGGTTCCTGAGGGCGGAACTCGAAGCGGCGGGCTTCGAGGCCGGTCCGGCCGGACATATCTTCATCCTCCGCCTCGGATCCTCGAGGACCGCCCAGGCCTGGATGGAAGGTCTGGAGCAGAAGGGCTTCCACGTGCCCGCGATCCGTTACCCGACGACTCCCGAGAATGGCGCGCGTCTTCGGATCTCGGTCCGGGCCGACCACCCGAGGGAAGCCCTCGCGGACCTGGTCCGGGCTCTCGTCGAGATACGGGAGGGGCGGTAATGAGTCCCGCGTCGATCCCCCCGGAAGGATCCTCCCCCCTCCGCCTCCCCTCCCTCGTCCTCGTCGCCCCGGACACGGACATGGGCAAGACGACCTGCGCCTGCCTGCTCCTGCATGCCGCGCATCGCGCGGCCGAGCGGAGGGGAGGGAAGCCCTGGTCGTATTCCAAGCCGATCCAGAGCGGAGAGCCCGACACCGAGCGCGTGCGCCGGATCTGCGGGGACCTCCCGATCGAGATCCACGAAGCCGCGTTCGGCTACGCCCTCCCCGCAGCCCCGAACGTCGCGGCCCGGGCCGAGGGGAAGCGGGCCCCTTCCCTCCCCGAAGTCCTGGAGCGTCTTCCCCCCCGCGACGCGGGCGCCCCCCTCCTCGTCGAGAGCCTCGGCGGCCCGCTTTCGCCGATCGGGGAGGACTGGCTGCAGATCGATCTCCTCGCCGCCCTCGGGCTCCCCCTCGTCCTCGTCTCGAAGAACCGCGTCGGGGCGATCACCGGCCTCCTCTCCTCCCTCGAGGTCTGCCGCTCCCGGAACCTCCGGGTCGAGGCCCTGCTCCTCCTCGGCCCCGACTGTCCGGGCAACGCGGACATGCTTCGGCGACACGGGGCCTGCCCCGTGTTCCGGACCGAATGGCCGGAACCGGACTCCGCCTCGGGCTACCGCACCCGCTCCGAGGACCTCCTCCCCCTCCTCGCGCACCTCGAGGCCGGAAACCTCCGGGATTCCCCGGGGCCGGATCCGGTCCTGCGCGGGATCGATCACGACACGCTCTGGCACCCCTATTCCCCCCTCGCGGGGGAGGAGGACCGCCCGGTCTGTATCGCCGCCCGCGGCGAGTTCCTCCACCTGGATACGGGGGAGGTCCTCGTGGACGGGATCTCCTCCTGGTGGACCTGCATCCACGGGCACGCGCACCCGCGCCTCCGCGCTGCCCTCGAGGAGGCGGCCCGCCGCCTGGACCAGGTGATCTTCGCCGGCCTCACCCACGAGCCCGCGATCCGGCTGGCCGAGGAACTCCTGCAGGTCCTTCCAGATTCCTTCGAGAGGGTCTTCTTCTCCGACAACGGCTCCACTGCCGTGGAGGTCGCGCTGAAGGTGGTCCTCGGTTCCTGGAGGAGGAAGGACCGCCCCCTCCCCCGGGGGCGGAGAGACCTGCTCCTCTGCCTGGAAGGCTCCTACCACGGAGACACCTTCGGGGCGATGGCCGTGAGCAGGGATCCGGTCTTCTTCGGCGAATGGGAGGAGATGCTCTTTGACGTGATCCGCATCCCCCTCGACCCCGGGGCCCTGGGGGAGGCCCTCGACCGCCACGGGGAGGCCCTGGCCGGACTCATCCTCGAACCCCTGGTCCAGGGAGCGGGGGGGATGCGGATGCAGGATCCCGGCGAGCTTCGGAGTCTCTGCCTGCGGGCACGCGAGGCGGGCCTTCCAGTGATCTTCGACGAGGTCATGACGGGTTTCGGACGGACGGGAAGCCTGTTCGCCTTCCAGCAGACGGACTTCGTCCCCGACGTCCTCTGCCTCGCCAAGGGGCTATCCGGAGGGGTGCTCCCCCTCGCCGCCACGGTCGTCGGCGAGGACCTCTGCCGAGCTTGGATGTCCGAGGACAGGTCCCGGATGCTCTTCCATGGACACAGTTACACCGCCAATCCCCTGGCCTGCGCGACCGGCCGGGAAGGACTCCGCCTGCTCCGGGAGCCCGAAACCCGGGAAGGCATCCGGCGGATCCGGGAGGAATGGGAGGGCCTGCGGAGACGGACCTGGCCCTCCTCGGTCCGAAACCCGCGGACCCTCGGAACGATCTTCGCGTACGACCTCCGCCCGGAGGGACGGGACTCCGGCTACCTCGCCGATTTGAGGAGGGAGGTGATCGAGGAAGCCCGGAAGGAAGGGGTCTTCCTGCGCCCCCTGGGGAACGTCGTATACGCCATGCCCCCCTATTGCAGCAGTCGATCCTCGCTGGAGCGGATCTCCGAGGCTCTCGTCCGCATCGCCCGAAACGTCCGTTGAAAGGAGGGCTCAGGCAGGCCAGGCGGGCCCTTTGAGAAGCCCCTCGACGTACTTGGCGAGGACGTCCGCCTCGAGGTGGACCGGATCGCCGGGCTTCAGCGAACCGAGGGTCGTGACGGCCATCGTGTGGGGAATCAGGGCGATCCGACCCCGGTCCTCCTCGACCCCGGCCAGGGTCAGGGAAACCCCGTCGACGGCGATCGAGCCCTTGACGACGCAGTAGGGGCGGACTTCGGGGGGCAGGGAGAGGAAAAGGTCGGTCCCGTCGGGCCGGGCCTCGAGGCCCAACACCTCCCCAGTCGCGTCAACATGGCCCTGGACGATGTGCCCCCCGAAACGGTCGGTCGGCCGGAGGGCCCGCTCGAGGTTCAGTTCCCGCCCAGCCGCGAGATCCCCGAACCAGGTCCGGGCAAGGGTCTCCCGAGTCAGGTGGAATTCCGCACGGCGACCGGACAGGCGGGTCACGGTCGCACAGCAGCCCGAGAGGGCCACGGATTCTCCGATCTCCAGGACCCCCTCAAGGCCCGAAATCTCGACCCCCAAATCCATCCCCCCCCCGGATCGCCGGACGAAGGCAACCCGACCCTTGCAAGCGACCAATCCGGTGAACATTCGAGGTCCTCCATCCAGACACCCGGCCCCGGGCGGTCCGGGGTTCTATTGACGGCGGGGGGGACCGTTCCTAACGTATCTCCCCTTTCGACTCGGCGCAGCGCCATGCTCTTCTCCGTCCTCACGTTATTTCCGGCGGAAATCCGGCCGTATCTGGACGGCAGCATCCTCGGCAACGCCCAACGGGCGGGCATCGTACGGTTCCGGCTCGTGGATTTCCGCGAGTTCACCGACGATCGCCACAACACCGTTGATGACAGGCCTTTCGGTGGAGGACCGGGCATGGTGATGAAACCGGGTCCGATCTTTGACGCGGTGGAATCCGTGGAGCGGTCCTTCGGACCCCACCACCGGATCTTGCTGTCTCCGAGGGGCAGGGTCTTCGATCAGGCCAAGGCGGTCGAACTCGGTCGCGAATCCCGGATCCTCCTTTGTTGCGGGAGGTACGAGGGCTTCGACGAGAGGATCCGCGAGGGCCTCGAATGGGACGAGGTCTCGCTCGGGGATTTCGTCCTTTCCGGGGGCGAGATCCCGGCGCTGGCCGTGATCGAAGCCGTCGTGAGGCTCCTTCCCGGAGCGCTCGGGGACGAGGAGTCCGCGAACCTCGACTCCTTCATGGACGGCGACACGGTCGACCATCCCCACTACACCCGCCCCAGGGTCTTCCGGGGCATGGAGGTCCCCGAGGTGCTCGTCTCGGGGAACCATCGGGCGGTCGAGGCCTGGAGGAAGGAACGAAGGATCCGGTTGTCGGAGCTTCGAAGGCGGCGGAACGGATTCCAGCGCGACATATAGGCATGCAGCCCTCGCTCTCCGAGCGGGGTCGAGAGGATCGCTCCCGGAACCCGGGACGTGCAAGAGGACGAGAACGATGGATTCCATCCGCAGGATCGAACTGGAACAAATGAAGCGCAAGCTGCCCGCCTTCGCGGTCGGAGACACCGTCAAGGTGAGCTACCGGATCCGCGAGGGGGACAAGGAGCGGATCCAGGTCTTCCAGGGGACCGTCATCGCGATCAAGGGCGGGGGCATCCGTCAGACCGTGAAGGTCCGCCGCATCGTCGCCGGGCAGGGGGTCGAGAGGACCTTCCCGCTCCACTCCCCGAAGCTCGCCGACATCGAGGTCACCCAGCACGGCCGGGTCCGCAGGGCGAAGCTCTATTACCTGCGGGACCGGGTCGGCAAGGCCACCCGCGTCCGCAGGGAATTCGTGAAGACCTTCGTCGACGAGAAACTGCGCGGTTCCGCGGATCTCCATCCGGGTTTCGCCGAGCCCTCCGCGGACTCCGAGGGCGAAGATTCCGGCGGGGAATGAACTGCCGGGACCGGCTTCCCCTTCCCGGCGATCCCGGCCCCAACCCGATGAAGCCATCACCGGACGGTATCCAACATGGTCGAGAATCCCTGGCGTAGATTCGCCCTGATCGTCTTCCTCGTCGCCGCCGGCGCCTGGTTCCTGACGACGAACGGCTTCCGGCTCGGACTCGACCTCCAGGGCGGAACCCGTCTCGTCTACCGCGTCGACATCGAGGAGGCGAAGAACAAGGGCCTCGTCGCGAAGGACGCGGACCCGAAGAAGGTCATGGAAGATGCGATCACCGTCATCGGCAACCGCATCGACCCCTCGGGCGTCCGCGAGGCGAGCATCACCCAGGCCGGGGAAGATCGGATCCTGATCGAACTTCCGGGCATGTCCCCCGAGGAAGCGGCCCAGATCGAGGACCTGATCCAGGATCTGGGCACCCTCGAGATGCGGCTCGTCGCCTACGAGGACAACCCCCATGCGAGCTTCGACCTGAACGAGGAGAAAAAACGTCTCGACAAATGGCTCGACGCGAACAAGGACCTCGTCGAGCAGGACCCACAGGCCATCCTCCGCTTCAACCAGAAGGCCGGGAAGGAAGGAGGGCCGAAGAGCAAGTGGCTGCGCTGGTATCCGATGTACCGCCAGCGGAATCCGAACTGGTCCGAGGGCTCCAACGTCCCGAAATGGATCTGGGAGGAGCACTCCCTGGCCCACCGCCACTACCTTCCGATCAACGTCCACCCCGAGGAACCCTACTTCACCGGAGAGGACCTCGACCCGAAGGGGATCGTCCCGACGCAGGACCGGACCGGCGGCCCCGCGGTCGGCTACGAGATCGTCCCCGCGAAGGCCGGGAAATACGCCGATTGGTCCGAGCGGAACATCAAGAAATGCTCGGCGATCATCCTGAACGGTTACGTCCGCCTGGCCCCCGAGTTCCAGAGCAGGATCTCCGGAAGAGGGATGATCTCGGGCAGGTTCACCGCCCAGGAAGTCGACAAGCTGATCATCACGCTGAAAACCGGCTCCCTCGACGTTCTTCCCGAACTCCAGAGCAAGTCGAGCATCGGAGCGACGCTGGGCATGGACGCGATCGAGAGAGGGAGCACGTCGATCGCCCTCTCCGGCCTCCTGATCGTCCTCTTCATGCTCATCTACTACCGCATCGCGGGCGTGGTCGCGGTCCTCTCCCTGGTCGTGAACGTCTTCCTCGTCCTCGGCGGAATGTCGTTCATGCGGGCGACCCTGACCCTGCCGGGCCTGGCCGGCATCGTGCTCACGATCGGCATGGCGGTCGACGCGAACATCCTGATCTTCGAAAGGATCCGGGAGGAACTCACCGCGGGGAAGGATCTGAAACGCGCGGTCGAGGCGGGTTTCGAGAAGGCCCTCTCGACGATCCTCGACGCGAACATCACGACCTTCCTCACGGGGATGATCCTCTACAACGTCGGGATCGGCCCGATCCGGGGATTTGCGGTCACCTTGATGCTCGGCATCGCGACCTCCGTCTTCACGGCCCTCTACGCAGGGAAGCTCGTGTTCCACTTCCTTCTGGCCGGAGAAAAGCTCAAAAAGCTCACGATGGCCCGGCTGTTCACGCAGCCGAGGTTCAGCCTCCTTTCCCTGCGCAAGCTCACGACCCCCTTGAGCGTCCTCATGGTCGCCGGAGGGTTGTACGTCTTCTTCTCGACCCCGCGGGCGGATAAATACGGGCTGGACTTCACCGGGGGGGCTGCGGTCAGGGTGGCCTTGAAGACGCCGATGACCCAGGCGGACTTCCTGAAGGCCCTCCGGAAGGACGAGAGATTCTCGAGCCGATTCCCCTCCCCGATGGTCACGACGATCGGAGAAGCGGGGAAGGACGGGAAAGCCCGGGAGTTCTCCGTCAAACTGAAACTGACATCGGAGCAGCGGGACGCCTTCGCCGAGGCTCAAAGGAAGGCGCGAAAGGAAGGGAAGACCTACGTCCTCCCCTATCTCGAGGAGATGCGCCGCATCCTGGGGGACAAGCTCGCCTTCGACCCCTTCGGAGAGATCAAGGTCACCCCCGACCCCGAGGGCGGCGTGACCCTCGTCGAGGCGGTCATCCACTCGCGCGCACCCCTCGACATCGAAGAAGTCGAGAAACGGCTCGGCCGCTACAACGTGGCCGGCGTCAAGGTCCTCGGGAAGGACATGAAGCCTCTCGCGGACGCGAAGCAGGGGAAGAACATCCTGATCGAACTGGACATGCCACCGAACACCAGCAAGGCGCAGGTCCCCCTGCGCCTCCGGGACGCCCTGAAGGGGATGAAGGACGTGAACGGCGAAGCGGTCGTCCTCTCCTCCCCCTTCCCGGAGGACTCCCTGATCGGCCCGCGGGCCGTCGGCGAGCTCATCTCGAGCGCGATCTCGGCGATCATCTTCTCGCTCTTCCTGGTCGTGATGTACATCAGAGTCCGGTTCCACGAGTTCAAGTACGGCCTCGCGGCCTGCGTGGCCCTCGTTCACGACGTTTCGATCACCCTCGGCGCGGTCGTCCTCTTCCATCAGCTCGGCCTGATCTATGCCGAACTCGACCTCTCGATGATCGCCGCGTTCCTGACGATCATCGGCTATTCCCTGAACGACACGATCGTCGTGTTCGACCGTATTCGCGAGAATCTCCACCTTCAGAAGCGCATGGGAGGGAAGGAAAGTTTCGAGACCCTCGTCGACCGCTCGGTCAACCAGACCTTGTCCCGGACCGTCCTGACCTCCCTGACGACCTTCGTCGTCGTCGGCTGCCAGTTCATCTTCAACCATGGAGCCGGCAGCGTGCTCGAGGGGTTCAGCTTCTCGATGATGATCGGCATCATCATCGGGACCTATTCCTCGATCTGGGTCGCAAACCCCTTCGTCGTCTGGCTGACGTACCGGGAAGAACGGCGCGGGGGGAGCGCCGGAGGAAAGATCGAGAAGGTCGCCGCGGCGGGCTGAGCCCCGGAAAGGACCTTTCGAGGTTTCACGGAGCCGAGGACAGTATGATCCCCGTATGTCGCGGGGCGCCCTTCTCAGCCTGATCCTTCTTTTCGCCGCCTTCGGGGGAGCCTGGTGGTGGCAGAGCAGGACGGCGGACCCTCTTCCGGCGGCCTCAGGGTCCGAGGCCGGAAGCACCCGGTCCCGCCTCGAACTCAGAGTCGGCGGTGACCTTCCCCTCCTCGAGATCCCAGCGGCCGTCCCCCCCCCTCCCTCGGACGACTCCTCTCCGCCTCCTCCTTTTCCAGGCCCGGATTCCGCTCCCCCCGCCGGAACCTGGGTCCGCCTCCGGAGGGGGGAGACGATCCACGGCCTCTGCCTGCGGATCTACGGGGACGCTTCCCGCCTGGCCGAAGTGCTCGAGGCCAACGGCTTGACCGAGGAGAGAGCGCGGACCCTGCGTCCCGGCGCCCGGATCTTCCTCCCGCGATGAAGACCGCTTCGGCCTTCCTCCTGAGCGCGCTGGTCCTCGTATGGGCCTGCCTTCCGAACTTCGCCGCCCCCCAACTCGAACCCGACGACTACCGCTACCTCTCGATCTGCCAGGACCTCGAGGCCGGGAAACCCGAGGCCTTCGAACGAAGCCTCGTCATCGAGAACCGCTGGGATCATCTCTGGTGGGTCGATGTCGACGGGGCGATCCGGTTCTTCCGCCCACTGATCTCCTGGAGCTACCTGCTGGACCGCGCCCTGTTCGGAGAGGGGGCCTTCGGCCACCTGCTCGCGAACCTCTCCTACCATCTCGCCTGCCTCGGCCTCCTGCTGCTCCTCGTCCGTCGATGGTTCGGCCCCTCCCTGAGCATCGGACTCGCCGCCGGCCTTCCCTTTGCGGCGGCCTTCTGCCACGGGGAGGTCCTCTGGTACGTCGCCGGGCGCACGGACACTCTCGCCGCCTTCTTTTTCCTCCTGACGATCCGCCTTCACTCCGGAACCTCGAAGGCGACCACGATCGCCGCGCCGATCGCCTTCTTTCTCGCGGTCCTGACGAAGGAAACGGCGGTCTTCCTCCCCCTCGTCCTCTGGCTCCTCGAATCCAGGGTCGAAGGACGTCCTCCGCTCGCCCGCCCCCGACTCTGGATCTCCTATCTCGGCGCGTTCCTGCTCTGGCTCGGCCTCCGAACCTGGGTCCTCTCGGGAATCCCCGACGCGGGCTGGATCCGGCCTTACTTCTTCGATCCTCTTGGGAAAGGTTTTCTCCCGCACGTCGGGACGGCCCTGGCCTCCTACCTCGCAAATCTGAGTCTGGCCGTCCCGACCGACCCCTTCCTCGAACCTTCACGGGTCTTCGCCCGTCCTTGGAGCCTGGTCGGGCTGTTCCTGGGCCTCGGCCTCCTCTGGATCCTCTACGCCGCCGGGAGGAGGACCCGCCTCGGTCTCCCGGCCTGGTGGCTCGCCGGGGCGACCCTCCTCCCGACCCTCCCGGCCTACGTCAGCGAACGCTACCTCTACCTCCCTACCGCGGCCTTCGCCCTCCTCCTGGCCGCCGGATTCGCAAAGCTAAGGTCCCGCCCGGCGGCCCCCTGGACGATCCTGTCCTTCCTTCTCCTCTTCCTCTGGACGGGACACCAGGCCGTCGCCCTGGAAGCCAAGCAACGTTGGATCGGGAATCCTCCCGAGGGGGCCGCGCGCTGGGGGGTCCGCGCGCGCGAAACCCTGCTCCCCTGGAAGGACCGCGTTCCCGAGGGACGCACCCTCCTCCTCCTCGATTTCCCCGGCGACTGGCTCGCGGCCCAGTTCCTCGCGGAGATCCTGAGGGTCCAATGGAAACGTCCGGACCTCGACCTCCGGATTCTCACCCCCCTGCCGCGGATCCGGAATCTCGGGCGCGGTCTCCTCGTCTCGCGGGAGGGGCGGAAGACCCTCCGCCTTCGCTCGGAATTCCCGGCCGTCCTCCGGGAAACCGACGGCTTCCCCTGGCTCCCCCTCGAGCCGGGAACCCGCCGGGAGAGGCCCCGCGCCGGTCTTTCCGTCGAGATCCTGGAAGCGGACGGGATGGCCGCCTTCGACCTGAAATTCCATCTCGACAGGGATCTCCGCGATTGCGTCCTCCTGCGCTTCGTTCCTTCGGGAGATCCGAAACTGCACCCCAGGATCCGTATCGATCGGGGCGGCTTCCGGCGTGTCCGCCTTTGAGGGGAGCGGGGCCCCCGCGGACCCGGAGGTCAGGAAGACCCTTCCCCGGGACCCTCCATGGTCTCGGCCCCCCGTGCCTCGAGCCGAGCGAGATCGGCGGGTGAGATCCGGATTCGGAAACGGGCACCCTGGTCGTCGTATTCCTGTTCGAGGACCGTGGCCAGGGTCGAGATCCTCGACTGCAGGGCTCCCAACCTGTGGGGGATCCGGATCCAGGTTTCGATCGCCCAGGCGTCGAGGCGCCGCCTCACGGACTCCTGGAGTTCGGTGAGCCCCTCCCCGGTCCTCGCGGAGACCACGAGGATCTCCGCGCGCCCCCCCTCGAGGAGGGGCAGATGCTCCCGGCTCCCCGGAAGATCGACCTTGTTGCAGACGAGGACCGCTTCGCGGTCTCCGGCGCCGATATCCTCGAGGACATCGAAGACCGCCTCGGTCTTCTCGACGACTTCCGGATCCGAGACGTCCGCGACGACCAGGAGGAGATCGGCCTCGATCGCTTCGGCCAGGGTCGCGTGGAAGCTCGCGACGAGCTTGTGCGGCAGTTTCCGGATGAAGCCGACCGTATCCGAGAGCAGGACCCGTCTCCCCTCTCCGAGGTCCCAGGTCTTCGTCCGGGTATCGAGGGTCGAGAACAACCGATCCTCCGAGAGCCCTTCCGCTCCGGTCAGGGATTCCAGGATCGAAGACTTCCCCGCGTTCGTGTAGCCGACCAGGGATACGAGGAAGCGATCCCGTCTCGAACGGATCTCGCGGGTCCTCCTCTGCCCGATCTCCGCCAAGCGCTTCTTGAGAACCCCGATTCGCTTCTTCTGGAGCCGGCGGTCGATCTCGATCTGTTTCTCCCCCATCCCCCCGATCGCCGCGAGGCCTCCCCGTTCCCGGTGGAGGTGGGTCCACATCCGCCTGAGGCGCGGGAGTTCGTATTCCCTCTGCGCGAGTTCCACCTGCAGGCGCGCCTGCGTCGAGCGGGCGCGCTCCGCGAAGATCGACAGGATGATCTGGCTCCGATCCAGGATCCGGACCCCGCATTCCTTTTCGAGATTGCGGGCCTGGACCGGGGTCAGCTCCTCGTCGCAGACGGCCATCCCGGCGTTCCGCTCCTCGCAGAGTTCGGCCAGTTCCCGGACCTTCCCCTTTCCTAGATAACGAGCCGGCGTCGGCCGCGGCCGCACCTGGACGAGAGTCCCGGCGATCTCGACTCCGAGGGATCCGCAGAGGCCCGACAACTCCTCGAGGAGATCCGGGGAGACCGGCCCCTTCGGGACGAGGCCGAACAGGACGGCCCGGGGCGGGGCCGGGCGGGTCTCCGTGAGACCGGAATCGCTCTCCTTCCGCTCCGCTTTCCCCCCGGAACCTCGAAGATTCATTCGGGTCTCCGGATCCTGCTGTGGCGGAGCCAGGCGGGCTCGCTTCCGGGGAAATCCCGGCGGAAATGCGTGCCGCGGCTCTCCCTGCGCCAGAGGGCCGAAGCGCAGACGAGGAGGCCCGCCTGGAGGAGAGAGGCCAGATCCAGGTAGGCCGCGGTCGGCGAAGGCCGTGAACGCAGGACTCTCTGCCAGAACTCGACCTTCGAAAGTGCGTCCTTCAGCTGCCAGCCTTCGCGGACCAATCCCGCCTGCCTCCACATCAGGCTTTTCAGCGAATAGAGCATGTCGTCGAAGTTCAACGGAAGGTCCTCGGGCGCCGCCGCCTCCCTCCAGTGCTCCGGATCGTCGTCCACCCCCTTCAAGAGCCCGGGTTCGGGGGGTTCGGGCCGTTCTCCCGCCAACCTCCCCGCGGCCCTCCCGAGGACGAGGGCCTCGAGGAGGGAGTTCGAGGCGAGCCTGTTGGCGCCGTGGAGCCCCGTCGCCGCCGCCTCGCCACAGGCCAGGAGTCCGGGAAGATCCGTCCGCCCGTCCAGATCCGTCCGGATCCCCCCGATCATGTAGTGGGCTCCCGGGCGCACCGGGATCGGATCCTTGGAGATGTCGATGCCGAAGGAGGCGCACATCCTGGCGATCCGAGGGAAGCGTTCCTGGACTCCGGAGACCCTCGAGGCGTCGAGGTAGACGTTCGTGTCGTCGATCTCGACCATCCGGTCGAGAATCGCCCGGGACACGATGTCCCGGGGAGCGAGATCCAGGTCCTCGTGGACACCCTCCATGACCGGCCTTCCGTGACGGTCGACCAGGCGGGCTCCTGCTCCCCTGAGGGCCTCGGAGATCAGGACGCGGGCCGCCCCCGCGATATAGAGGGTCGTCGGATGGAACTGGACGAACTCGAGATCCGCCAGGACCGCTCCGGCGCGGAACGCGATCCCCAGCCCGTCTCCGGTCGCCCCGACCGGATTCGTCGTCTCCCGGAAGAGCTGCCCGGTCGCCCCTGTCGCGAGGACCGTCGTCCCGGCGAGAACGAGGAGGAGCCCCCCCCTCTCCTCGAGACATAGGCAGCCCAGGCAGGCCCCCTCCACCGTCAACAGGTCGAGGACCCGGAGATCGCTGCGCACCGTGATTCTCGGATCGCCCCGGAGCCGCCCGGTCAGGGCCCGGTGGATCGCGAGCCCGGTCGCGTCGCCTCCGGCGCTCAATACCCTCGAAAGGCTGTGTCCCCCCTCCCTCGTCAGCGGTTCGGGCCGGCGGCTCCCCTGATCGAAGGAGACCCCCATCCCCTCGAGCCATCGGATCGTTTCCGGTCCCTCCGCGACGACCCTCTCGACGACCTCCGGCTCGCAGAGCCCGCAGCCGACTTCCCTCGTATCCCGGCCGTGGAGTTCGACACTGTCCTCGGGGGACACGGCGGCGGCGATGCCTCCCTGGGCCCATCGGGTGTTCGAATCCCCGCAAGGAGACTTGTCGAGAACGAGAACCTCGACCCCCTCGGCCGCCGCGGTCAGGGCGGCCGCGGCCCCGGCGGCGCCCGCTCCGACGACTACGTAGGGCCAGCGGAGGATGGGAAGGACCCGTGGGCGGAAGGGTAGGGCATAGCGCGGCTGGGGCGCTTCGATCTCCACGTCGGCGGAAGGAAGGGTCCAGGTCATGAAGGGAATCCGGCCGTCCGGCCGGGTCTCGCCACATCGAGGGGGCGGCCGGCCTCCTCCGGTCTCCGCCGCCGAAACCCTGATTTTGCGCCCCCGATGGGCAGAAACAAGCGCCCTTCCGCCGGGAGGTCGGCGGACCCCTCCCAGGAAGTCCGACTTTCGGGACCTCCGGGTTGTAAAGTTTGGAGGGGTTCCCTCTCCGGAGAAAGGAGGGAAAACGCCCCCCCGCCGGATGTCCCGGCAGGAAGGTATACCAGCATTGAACCGCTCGGCGACGGTAGGACCCGATACCCGGAAGAAGGCCGGAAACCTCGAGGAAGAATCCCAGGACTTCGGGTCCGAGGGAGGAGGAACCGCCCACGTCCTGACGGTCAACGCCGAGGAGTACTTCCAGGGCGGGGCCCTCGCCCGGACCGTGCGGCCCAAGCATTGGGAACGACTCGAACCGAGGTTCGGAGAAAACGCGAGGAAGACCCTCGAACTCCTCGATCGCCTGGACGCCCGCGCCACCTTCTTCGTCTTCGGATGGAACGCGGAGCGGGACCCGGACACGATCCGCCGGATCGTCGAGGCCGGTCACGAGGTCGCGAGCCGCGGGTATTGGCCGCATGCGGTCGGGGAGATGGTGCCCGAGGAATTCCGGGAGGAACTCGCCCGGACGAAGGAAGCCCTGCTGCGGGCCGGAGTTCCGGACGTCCACGGGTTCCGGGCGGCCCGATGGCTCCGGCCGGAAGAGACCTGGGCCCTCGACATCCTGATGGAGGAGGGGTACCGCTACGACGCCAGCATCAACCCCCTGTTCCGGCGCTTCGCCGGGGACGACCGTTTCGACGGAATCCACAGAATCCGCCACAAGGCCGGGAATCTCTCGCTCGTGGAACTACCGGTCTCGACGACGACCCTCCTCGGCCTTCGGATCCCGATCTCCGGAGGGAACTACTGGCGACAGCTTCCGCAATCCTTCATCAGGCGGGCCCTCCGCGCCCGGATCCGCCGGGGAGGAGCCCCTCTCGTCCTCTACTTCACCCCCTGGGAACTGGACCCGGACCAGCCGATGTTCCGCGGCATCTCCAAGATCAACAGGATCCGCCAATATCGGAATCTCGAGAGGATCCGCTCGATTCTGGAGAAGGAGTTCGAAGGCTGCCGGCTCGAGAGCGCGGCCTCGATCCTCGGCCTCGATCTCGATTCCCCCTCTCGCTCCGGGAACCCCGAGGGGGGACGCGAAACCCTCCCTCCCGATGAACCCGCCGTCGCCGGGGCTTCCCCCGTCGAGTTTCCGCGGAGCACGGGACCTCGGACGAAAGTCACGATCGTCGTCCCCCTCTTCAACGAAGCGCCGACGATCACCTACCTCTCCCGGACCCTGGCCGATCTCCGAACCCACCTCGGCGGGCGCTACGAGGTCGACTTCCTTCTCGTGGACGACCACAGTACGGACGCGACCCTCGAAAGACTCCGGGAGACCTTCGAGGGCCGCGAGGGGTTCCGCATCCTCCCCCTTTCCGAGAACCGAGGCGTCGCCGGAGCGATCCTCGAGGGAATCCGGGCGGCGGAGAGCGAAATCGTCTGTTCGATCGACTGCGACTGCTCCTACGATCCCGCCTACCTCGAGGAGATGATCCCCCTGTTCGAGGAGGAGCGGGCGGACCTCGTGACCGCCTCCCCCTACCACCCGGAAGGAAGGGTCTATTCGGTTCCGAACTGGAGGCTCTTCCTCTCCAAGAACCTCTCCCGCCTCTACAACCTCGTTCTCGGCCGGAGAATCCATACCTATACGAGCTGTTTCCGGGTCTACCGGCGTTCCGCCGTGCTCGGTCTCGAACTCGAGCACCCCGGTTTCCTGGGAATCGCCGAACTCCTGATCGAGGTTCTGCACCGGGGGGGGAAGGTGATCGAGTTTCCCGCCACTCTGGAATCCAGGCTTCTCGGAACCTCGAAGATGAAGACGCTCCGGACGATCCTGGGACACTTGAAGCTCCTCGCCTCCTCGAGGCGCAAAAGGAGATCCAGGAAGGACGGGAGACATGTCGAAGGAAAGGCATGAGTCCGGAGCCTCTTCCCCTCCTCAGCCTTTCCCTGGATGCCGACAACAAGTGGGCCTACATGAAGACCCACGGCGATCCGGGCTGGGAGACCTTCCCGGGCTATCTCGAGGACCTCGCCGAGATCGGCCTCCGGTTCTTCGACCGCAAGGGGATCCGACTGACCTTCTTCCTCGTCGGACAGGACGCCGCCCTCGAACGGAACCGCCCCGCCCTCCGGGCTCTGGCCGACGCCGGCCACGAGATCGGGAACCACAGCTTCCATCACGAACCCTGGATGGCCTCGCTCGACGCAGAGGCCCTCCGCGCGGAGGTCCAAAGGGCCGAGGCGGCGATCGAGGAAGCCACCGGCAAGAGACCGCGGGGGTTCCGTGGGCCCGGGTTCGCATCGAGCCCGAAGCTCCTCGAGATCCTGGCGGAGAGGAACTATCTCTACGACGCCAGCTCCTTCCCGACCTTCCTCGGCCCCCTGGCCCGCATCTACTACTTCTGGAAGGCCCGGGGATTGAGCGAGGAAGAGCGAAAGAAACGCAGGAACCTGTTCGGAACCTGGAAGGACGGGTTCGCCCCCCTCGCGCCCTTCTCATGGGAAGTCGACGGAAAACAATTGATCGAGATTCCGGTCACGACGATGCCGGTCTTTCGCGTCCCGATCCACCAGAGCTACCTTCTCTGGCTGGTGGGAAGGTCCCGCCTTCTCGCCCGCCTCTACCTGAGGAAGGCCTTCCTGCTCTGCCGCATGACCCGAACCCCTCCGAGCTTCCTCCTCCATCCCTTGGATTTGCTCGGACGGGACAAGGTCGAGGGGCTAGAATTCTTCCCCGGAATGAATCTGGACACGAAGGAGAAACTCGTCTTCCTCGACGAGGTCCTCTCGTTCCTGTCGCGGCGATATCGCATCGTTCCCATGGAGATCCACGCCCGGGAAACCGCGGAAGCCTCGGAGACCACCCGCCGGCCCCTCCGGAGCGGACGCCTTCCGGCCTGATACCGTCCTTTGATCCGAACGTCCCGAACCGGACCATCCCGTTCCTTCTCCGGATACCCACCCGATCCGGCTCGAAAGGGACGGACCGGAAGAGGCATCCGAACCAGATCGAACCATGAACACATCAAAGAAAATGAACCTCCCGAGCGATGCGGACGCCAGCGGACGATCCTTCGACGAAAGAGAGAAGCGCGAACTCGAGAGAGTCCTCGACTCCGGCACCCTGAACTGCACCAGGGGCAGGACGGTCCGGGAGTTCGAGGAGAAGTTCGCCTCTCTGCTCGGCAGCCGCTTCTGCCGTTGCACGACCTCCGGAACCGCTGCGATCCACACGGCGCTGTCGGCCCTCGACCTCCGGCCCGGAGACGAGATCCTGACGACACCGATCACGGACATGGGGGCGATCACCCCGATCCTCTACCAGGGGGCGATCCCTGTCTTCGCGGACGTGGACCCCCTGACCCTGAACGTCACCCCCGAGACCCTGGAGGCCAGGATCGGTCCGCGGACCAAGGCGATCCTCGCGACACACCTTTTCGGGAATCCCTGCGACATGGACGGAATCCTCGAACTCGGCCGCAAACACGGCCTTCCGGTCCTCGAGGACGCGGCTCAAGCCTTCCTCGCGACCTGGAAGGGGAAACCCGTCGGCACCCTCGGGGCGATCGGATGTTTCAGCCTGCAGCAGGGTAAACACATGACGACCGGGGAAGGAGGGATGGTCGTCACCGACGATCCCGCACTCTTTCGGACGATGAAGCTCTTCGTCGACAAGGCCTGGCCCTACGGCGAACCCGACCCGGACCATGAGTTCCTGGCCCTCAACTACCGGATGACCGAACTCCAAGGCGCCGTGGCGCTGGGTCAGCTCGAGAAACTCGAGGCCAACGTCGCGCGGAGGATCGAGACCGCGGAAGCCCTGACCGAGGCCCTGGAGGACATCGAAGGACTGAGTCTCCCCAGGGCCCTCCCCGGGGCGCGGCACGTCTACTGGCGCTACGCCCTGATGGCGGACGAGAGGTTCATTCCCGGAGGCCCGGACGATCTCGCCCGGATGTTGAAGGAACGGGGCATCTGGGCCGCTCCTCGATACGTCCAGAAACCCGCCTTCGAATGCAAGGTCCTGAAGGAGCGCAGAGCCTTCGGCGGCAGCGGTTTTCCCTGGACCGGCGAGCACCGGCGGAACGACCCGGAAATCGTCTACCGGCTCGAGGACACCCCCGGCGCGGTGCTCGGGCTCTCCCGCGTCATCGTCCTTCCCTGGAACGAGAACCTCACCCTCGACCATGTCCGCATGATCGCGGACGCGATCCGCGATTGTGTCGAACGGCTTCGCTCCGGGGTCCGTCCCGCCGCCGGTTGAATCAAGAGAAGTCCAATGAAGGGATCGCCACTACGTCTCGCCCTGATCGGCGCCGGCCGTATCGCCCAGAGCTATCTCGCCGTCCTCCCCTCCTGCGAGCACGCCCGACTCGACCTCGTCATCGAACCCAGGGAGGAGGTCGGAAGGGCCGCCGCCGAGGAGTTCGGCGCGGCATGGCTTCCCGGGCTCGAGGATCCGGGGGCGATCGAGGACATCGACGCCGCCCTGATCTGCACCCCCCCCTCCACGCACAAGGGACTCTCCGAACGACTTCTCCTCGCAGGCAAGCACGTCCTCTGCGAAAAGCCCCTGACGATCCGAAGCCGGGACGCGGAGAGCCTCGTGGCTCTCGCCTCCGAAAAGGATTTGATCTTGATGATGGCCTCCAAGTTCCGTTACGTGGACGACGTCATCAAGGCCAAGGCCATCCTCGAATCCGGAATTCTCGGGAAGGCCCTTCTCTTCGAAAACAGCTTCACCGGAAAGGTCGAGATGAAGGACCGCTGGAACTCGAATCCGGAAGTGTCCGGAGGCGGGGTCCTCATCGACAACGGAAGCCATTCCGTGGACATCGCCCGCTACCTCTTCGGCCCGATCGAGGCCGTGCAGACTCAGATCGCCCCGAACGGGCAGGACCTCGAGGTCGAGGACACGGTCCGGTTGAACGTGCGGACCAAGGGAGGCGTTCTCGGTTGCATCGATCTGAGCTGGTCGATGACGAAGGACATCCCCTGGTATCTCGGAATCTACGGAACCCAGGGGACCCTGCAGGTCGGCTGGCAGGGCTCGAGATTCCGGCAGGACGGTTCGGCCCACTGGACCCCGTTCGGCCGGGGATACGACAAGACGGCGGCGTTCCGGCGGAAACTCGGGAATTTCCTGGCCGCGGTCGAGGGCCGGGAAGCGCCCCTGATCCGAGCGGAGGACGCCTTGGCCTCGGTGCGGGTCATCGAAGCGGCCTATCGCTCGGCCGGGAACGACCTCTGGACCGGGGTCTCCTAGGGGGCGGCGGACCGGGAGGAACGCATGGCGCGGAACGAAGAGACTCTCCCCGAGGCCTGGGTCCATCCGAGCGCGCTGATCGAGGAGGGAGTCCGCATAGGTCCTGGAACGAGGATCTGGGATCATGTGCACATCCGCAGGGGGGCGACGATCGGGACCCGCTGCATCCTCGGAGAGAAGACCTACGTCGCCTACGACGTCCGGATCGGTTCCTACTGCAAGCTCAACGCCTCGGTCTACGTCTGCGCGGGCGTCGTCATCGAGGACTTCGTCATGCTCTCGGCCCACTGCGTGTTCACGAACGATCTCCTCCCGAGAGCGGGCGATCCCGACCTCGGGGATCTCCTTCCTTCCGAACCCGACGAACACACTCTGGAGACCATCGTCCGCAGGGGGGTGACGGTCGGAGCCAACGCGACGATCGGCCCGGGCCTCGAACTCGGCGCCTGGTCGATGATCGGCATGGGTTCCGTCGTCACCCATGACGTCCCCCCGCACCGCCTCGTCGCCGGGAATCCCGCCCGTGAACTCGGAATCGTATGCATCTGCGGGGGACGCCTGTTCAAGGGCTCGGAACGGGAGGGGGCCGAGGAATCCTGCCCTCGCTGCGGCAGGCGCTGGCGCAACGGAGAGGAGGGACCCGATCTCCTGGGGACTCCGCCGGGAAGATGAAGGTCGCGGTCATAGGGGGAGGAATCCTCGGCATCGCTCTTTCGAAGGGGCTCGCGGGGAAGGGCCATGCCGTCACCCTATTCGAGGCCGGGGAGGAACTCGGAGGTCTCTGCGGATCCCGCGACTACGGCCCCTTCCAATGGGACCGGTTCTATCACTGCATCCTCCCCCAGGACCGGACCCTGCTCCGCTGGATCGAGGATCTGGGCCTCGAGGGAAGGATCAGGTGGCGCCGGACGGGGCAGGGGTACTGGGCGGGCGGGACCTGCCACCCGATGAACGGAATCGGGGACTACCTCCGTTTCCCCCTGCTCGGACTCGGAGGAAAGTTCCGCCTCGCCTGGTCCGTGTTCCGCGCCCGCCTGCTCCGATCCCCGGAGGGGCTCCACGACCTGAGCGCCAGGGACTGGTTGGTTTCCACCTGCGGGAAGGCCGTCTACGAGGTCTTCTGGAAGCCCCTCCTCCAGGCCAAGTTCGGCCCCTTCGCCGACGAGGTCGCCGCCGTCTTCCTGTGGGCGACGATGCGCCGGCTCTTCGGGGCCAGGTCCCGCACGGACCACCGGGAAAGACTCGGTTACGTCTCCGGGGGCTATGCGGGAGTCCTCAGGAGGGCGGAGCGGGACCTCGAAAGGGTCTCGGTCCGGATCCTCAAGGGCGCCGAGGTCCTCGAGCTTCACGAGGAGAGGAGAGTCTCCTCGTCCCGGCGGGAGACGAGCCGCCCCTCCTGCAGGGTCCGATTCCGCGGAACAGGGGGAATCGAGACCGGGGAGGAAGTCTTCGAGCACGCGATCTTCACCGGTCCGACCCCCCTGGCCCGCCGCATCGCGCGGGGGAAGCTCGAAGAATCGGTCCGGAGCTTCGAAAGGAACCATCCCTCCGGGACGACGATGCTCGGGGTCGTGAACTTGAGCCTGGTGCTTCGCCGGCGCCTAACTCCGTTTTACATCCTGAACCTCGGCGCGCAGGATTCGGGATTGACCGGGGTCATCGAACTCACGAATCTCCTGGACCCCGAGGAGGAGACCGCGGGCCTCCACCTCGTCCATCTACCCCGCTATCTCCCGGAAGAGGATCCTTTCTTCGACCTCGAGGACGGGGAGGTCTTCTCGCTCATGTTCGAAAAAGGGATCCGCCGCCTCTTTCCTTCCCTGGAAAGGAAGGCGGTCGTGGCCTGGGCCGTGGACCGGGCCCGGAGGGTCCAACCCCTCCCCCTCGCAGGAAGCCGTCCCGGCTCCCCCGAGACCTCCTTGTCCTGGAAACCTCCGTTCCAGATCCTGAACCCCTCCCTCCTCGAGTGCGCGACCCTCCACAACGACGAGGTTCTCCGGCTCGCCGACCGGTTCCTCGAGGCCGGGCCGAAAAACGGAATTTTTCCCCCTTTTCCCCCAACCTCTCCCTAACATCCCCCTTGTCCCGACCCTTCCCTTTCCCTAACATCGGCCCGACCGACATGGAGGGCCAGACATGATCACGCAGAACTTCCATCGCACGAATCGTCGCCGCTTGGCTTCCCGCGGCCCTCGAATCCTCTCGAAGCGCAGAGACCATCCAGGCCAGACCTTCCTGTTCCCCACCGCCCCCGGGGAAACCGAACCTCCTTCCCGGGCTCCGTCTCCCCGAAACCTGCAGGAGCCCGCCCATCCGCCCCGGCTCCGCGTCTCCGAGGCGATCGCTCCGTCCTCCTCGGGGCCGGCCGCGATTCTCCAGGCTCTTTCCCTCGGCCTGATCCTCCTCTCCTTCCTCCTTCTCGGAATGCTGGCTTCCTGACCCGCCTCGTCACACCCCGTTCCCCAGGATGCAGGACATGAACCTGACCCGGAAACAGCTCGACATCCTTCGTTTCCTCAAGCGTTACTGGCAGGAACACGCCCTCGCCCCGACCCTCGAGGAGATTGCGGAGGTCTTCGGAGTTTCGAAGATCACGATCCACGAACACCTGACCCACCTCGAACGGAAGGGGGCCATCCGCCGGGACAAGGGGCGATCACGGTCGATCCGCCTCGAATACGATCCGGACCTCCCCGAGGCCCGGGGTTTCCCCCTGGAGGAGGTCGACCTCCCGGTCCTCGGGACGATCATGGCGGGCCACCCGATCGAGGCGGTCGAGGATCGGGATACCGTGCGCCTTTCCGACCTGATCCCCCACGGGCCAGACCACTATCTGCTCCGGGTCAAGGGGGACTCGATGATCCAGGATCACATCCAGGACGGAGACTACGTGGTCATCGAAAGCCGCCGGGTCGCCCGTCAAGGAGAGATGGTCGTCGCCGTTCTCCCGGACAACGAGGCGACCCTGAAACGTTTCTACAAGGAAGAGGACCGCATCCGCCTCCAACCCGCGAATCCGAACTTCCCACCGATCTTCTTCTCCGAGGTCGAAATCCGTGGGGTCGTCGTCGGCGTGATCCGGCAGGTCCGTTAGCCCGTCGAATAGGCGGCAGGAATCCACCCTGCATCCACACCGAACGCCGAGGATCCACCTCGTCCCCCGAGCCCTGGATCCGGCCGCTTGACCGGAAAAACGTATGGGCCCCTCAAAAAAAAAAAAGGCTCTTCAGGGTTTCCGGTGGGGACGGGCTGATACGGGGAGCATGTCCAACCCTCCTTTGTGGAAATAGAT